>NZ_JBIVPN010000006.1:0-152541 GCF_044754665.1 Bacillus sp. NPDC093026
AGTTTGACTGACTACCTATGATGTATCATAGGATTTTTTATCAAATCTCGAATGAACAGGTACGTTTTGTCTTGTTTAGTTTTCAAAGATCATTTTCTAAAATGGAGCGGGTGATGAGAATCGAACTCACGACATCAGCTTGGAAGGCTGAGGTTTTACCACTAAACTACACCCGCATAATGTAAATTGGCGCGCCCGAGAGGAGTCGAACCCCTAACCTTTTGATCCGTAGTCAAACGCTCTATCCAATTGAGCTACGGGCGCTTAATCAGGCGACTTAATTATCTTAACATATCATTCTTATTAAGTCAATACTTTTTTGAGGTGTTTGTCACTCGCATTTTAAAGGAAATGTTTCAGATGCGTCATCAGCGACGAATAAAAATATATCATGGATGATACAAGAAGGTCAATACATTTTCCTAAAAAAGCATAAAGTTTTTTAGAGGTGATTTTTCCTTATATAAATTGAAATACGATAGCCCTATTTCCTTCTATTTCTTCATATTTTAGATGATTCTTAAATAAAATCTTTCTACACCCAAAGAAGGACAAAACATGACCACCTAGAATTTTTATTTATTGGAAAATTCTTAATATTTTCTGAGCATTTTAAAGGGGGTAGAAGATGTTGAAAAAGTTTATCGCTTTTCAAATTATGATCGCTTTGGTAATTGGAGCTCTTATCGGTCATTTCTTTCCTGACTTCGGAATGGCACTTCGACCAATTGGAGATGGATTCATCAGATTAATAAAAATGATTGTTGTTCCGATCGTTTTCTCTACAATTGTTATTGGTGCAGCTGGTAGCGGCGGCATGAAGAAAATGGGCAGTCTTGGATTGAAGACGATCATCTGGTTTGAGGTCATCACAACAATCGTTCTTGGTATCGGTCTTTTATTAGCCAATGTTCTGAAGCCTGGTGTTGGGCTTGATTTCTCTCAATTAGCCAAAAAAGATATTGGCAACTTAGAAGGCTATACGGAGAAAGTGGTCGATTTTAAACAAATGGTACTAGACATCATCCCGACCAATATCATAGATGTCATGGCACAGAATGATTTACTTGCCGTGATCTTCTTTGCCATCTTATTTGGTGTAGCCGCAAGCGGCATTGGTAAAGCATCTGCTCCTGTTCTTACCTTCTTTGAATCAGTGGCACAAATTATGTTTAAATTAACACAGATGGTGATGGTCACCGCCCCTATCGGAGTTCTAGCTCTAATGGCTGCATCTGTCGGTCAATATGGCATTGTTTTATTAATTCCTATGATGAAACTTGTCGGGACTGTGTTCTTAGGGTTATTCATTATTCTATTTGTTTTATTCCCTCTTGTCGCACTGATCTTCCGTTTTAAGTACTTCGAAGTATTAAAAATGATCTGGGATTTGTTCTTAGTTGCCTTTTCTACAACAAGTACAGAAACTGTCCTTCCTCAACTGATGTCTCGTATGGAGAAGTACGGTTGTCCAAAAAGAGTCGTTTCCTTTGTCATCCCGTCCGGTCTTTCTCTCAACTGTGATGGTTCCAGTTTGTATTTATCTGTTTCCTGTGTGTTTCTTGCACAAGCATTCGGAGTTGACATGAGCATTTCGCAACAGCTTCTGATGATGCTTGTTCTTGTTTTAACAAGTAAAGGCATTGCAGCTGTTCCATCTGGTTCGCTTGTCGTTCTTTTGGCAACAGCTCATGCAGTAGGCCTTCCCGCTGAAGGAGTTGCGATTATTGCCGGTGTAGACAGAATTATGGATATGGCACGTACGGGGGTAAATGTCCCTGGGCATGCCGTTGCTTGTATTGTCGTATCTAAATGGGAAAAAGGATTTCGTGAGTCTGCTTGGGAAATCCCAAAAGCAGGTGAGAAAACAAAAGAGATGTAATGTAAAAGGAAAGGGTCAGCCCTTTCCTTTTCTTATGGTAAAAATGTCTGAGTCAACACCGCTTTGCCTTGCTTTTCAACCTTCACTTCTGCATATGCTCCGTTAATTAGGGTCATTTGCGGCGGAACATGTCCGCAATCGATATCATAAAGAATGGGTACATTTAATTCATTTGACAGTTCTTCATATATATCTGTGTAATCATACCCCTCCACAGGAGCATCCACTGCACTTCGACCGAACATAATCCCAGAACAATGATCAAACCATCCAGATAATTTTAATTGGACAAGCGATCTTTTCATGCTTGCAGCGTTTAGCTCGCAGTTTTCAAAATACCATAGAATCGGTTCGTCTTTTATGAATGTTCGTTGAAAAGCTTTAACATCTCCAAAAGGTGTTCCTGCTAAGTGACGTATCACATCTATGCATCCGCCCATCAATCTCCCTTTCACAGAGACTTCATGTTGATGAACTGAACGCCATACCGTTGGCTCAGTTAAATGAAAAACATGTCGACTTGGGTTGTCATGCTGCCACTCCTTTTGGTACATATCTGATGAAAACTGGGTGATTCTCGACTCAGGTAAGGTGGCCAGCACTCTCTCCCACATAGCTGTCGTCTGATCAAGTTCTTCACCTCGAAGATCCACGAAATTAGCACCATGCGCTGTCGCAATTCCTGTTTTTAACGTGATTGCAAGCAGCAATACACTCGTATCTGAGTAACCTAGTATCCACTTTTTTTGTATGTTCGAAAAATCAAGATGTTCTAAAATCTCTATTAGTAGCTCACCTCCCCACGGAGGGATGATATGGTCAATGTCATCACTTGTCATCATTTGCTGAAGTTCTTTTGCTCTTTCTTTAGCAGGTGCTGACTTTGCCTTTTGCTGCTGCCATACCGTATCTCCGCACACGACCTCAAAGCCTCTTTCCTTCATCCGCTGACACGAAAGCTGAAACATCTCGTGCAGGGATGACTGCACACCCGAAGAAGGAGCTGTCACTCCAATGGTTTGTCCTTTTTGTAAAAGAGGATACTGAATCATCTGCTGACCCCCATTCATATATGTGTCTGTCATTCTATTGATTATAAAGAAGATGCCCCATTTGAAAGAGACATCTCATCCTACTCCTTCGCACGTAAGACAATAAAAACACCTGCAAAGATACAGAGAATCCCGATAAAAAAGCGGATTCCCATCTCCTCACCTAAAAGCAGCCAACCGAGAGCTGCACCTACGACTGGCTGAAAGAAGAAAAAGAGACCTCCGCTGGAAGCTTGCATAAGTTGGAGTCCTCTGTTCCATAAAAAGAAAGCAAGTGCTGTCGAGATGACGCCGAGATAAAGAATACCGCCCCAAATTTCAGGTCTCGCCATTTTCTCAAAATCCAGTTCAGACAGGCGAAATAGAACAGGTGGTGTTAATCCTATCAGGGCAATGATAATCGCATAAGTTGTCGTCACCACTTGAGGATATTTTCTTGGAACACGTTTAAGCAATACAGACATAAGGGCCCATGTTAAGGCAGCAATGACTAATGAGATTCCTCCAACAAACTCATCCGTTTGTATAGCGACGCGTCCAATCATTATGAATACCCCAACTGTGGCAAGCAGAATGGATACACACTTTCGAAAAGTGATGGTTTCTTTTAAAAGAAAGAATGCAAAAAACACCATAAAGGCAGGTGTTGCTGATGTAATCACTGCACCCATTTGAGCAGATGTGTACATGGTACCGATTTCTTGAGTCACGATAGAAAGAAAATTGCCTATCAGCCCAATGGCCGCTATGAGCGGTATATCTTTTTTATCTATTCGAAAGGAATAGCCTAATCGCCAAATCGTCAAAACTAGAACGATCCCTGCTACTATATATCTCATCCATACAAGCTCAAGTGGTGGAACCACAGCAACTGTTACCTTCACAACTACATACATGCCGCCCCAAATACTTGCTGCAATCGCTAAGAAAAGTGCGCCTATATATTTTTTATTCATCTTTTCCCCTCCGTTATTGGATATATTGATTGCGATATCCACAAACGGAGATGCACTCTCCGTTATGGACGGAGGGAGTTTGGTACATCATTTTCAAACAACTGATTCCATTGCATCACAGTCACCTCTATTGTTTTCATTTTATTATATGAACCTTATAACAAATTTTGGTTCACTTCAATCCTTTTTTGTCGGCATTTTTCTTTTTATACTAGAAGATAAATGAGCATTGACATGCTGAATTCGTTTTCATATAGTAAGTTCAACTATAGGCGGTCGTTCAGAAAAGGAGAAGATGTCTTTGGATGTAGAAGCTAGGAAACATATTCCCAATGTCAATCGAGAAGCGTTTTTAGAGGGAGTCAAAGATTGTGTGCCCACCCTACTTGGCTATATGAGCATTGGTTTTGCTTTTGGAATCGTTGGGATCAGTGCCCAGTTAAGCATTTGGGACATTGCGCTTTTATCTATTTTTGTCTACGCAGGTGCTTCGCAGTTTATTATTTGTGCACTGCTTGTCACAGGTAGTCCGACTTCAGCTATTATTTTCACCACGTTTATTGTGAATTTGAGACATCTATTGCTCAGTCTTACACTGGCCCCTCATTTTACACAATACTCGGTTAAGCAAAATATTGGTTTCGGTCTTTTGCTCACAGATGAATCCTTTGGAGTGGCAGTGAATCAATTAGCACAGCAAGGAAAGCTGGATAACAGGTGGATGCACGGGTTAAACTTAACGGCTTATTTATGCTGGATTGTCTCCTGTACTCTCGGTGGCTTATTTGGACACTATATCTCAGACCCAGAGGCACTTGGTCTTGATTTTGCCCTTTCTGCTATGTTTGTTGCGTTATTAATTCTTTCTTTACAAACAGTGCCAAAGAATCAGTTAACCCATCGCTTATCACTCGTTTTGTATATGGTGCTTGCGATGTTTATTCTTCTCCATTTTGTTCCATCACACGTTGCTGTTCTAATAGCAACGATCATTGTCGCAACCATTGGGGTGGTGACGGATAAATGACAAGCAGTTTTATGATGTGGCTTATTTTTGGTTGTATGATTGTGACTGTCATTCCAAGGGTCGTTCCTTTTTTATTTGTTAAAAATATTCAGTTGCCTGAAGTTGTACTCAAATGGTTATCGTTTATCCCAATTTGTATATTCACCGCTTTGATTGCAGAGCATTTATTTGTTCAAACAACGAAAGGAATATCTGTTCACTGGATGTATCTTGCTGTATTGATGCCAACAGTGCTAGTTGCTTTATGGACAAAGAGCTTGTCGATCACTGTTCTTATTGGTGTCATGCTGATGGGAGCTGCCAGATGGTTTTTCTAAACTGTTGTCATGGGAAGATAACGTCTATCATGGTTAAAATTACATTACATAGCCCCATATCATTGAAATAGCACTATAAACAAGTAAAAGCCCCATGAGAATGTGGAACGGTCGCTGATAGGTTGCAATAAAACGTTTAAATATGGAGCCGAATAAACTCCAGCTAAAGGTGCCTAAAAATCCAATCAAGGCGAGAATGAGCGTCAATAAGATGAGATGCACGTTAGACTGGCCATATGGCAGCACAAATGTTGAAATGACGGTTAACCCATACAAGATCGCTTTAGGATTAATAAATTGTAGAAGCATGCCCGGTATGAAATGATTATACCGTTCTAGCACTTCATCTTCTCCACCTTTACTTTTCATTATTTTTACGGCTAAATACAGCATATAACCGGCTCCAATGAAAGCCATGATCCAGCTAATCTTCGGCATCACTTGATAAAGTATCATATTGAAAAAGCAACTGATACACAAAATGACGAAAAAACCAATCCCCACCCCTAAACAAAATCGAAATGTTTGTTTTACACCATACTTATTCGTAAAGACCATGGCCATGATATTGTTTGGCCCAGGTGTAAAGCTAGTAACAAATGCATAGATCAGCATTGAAAGAAACAAGACTGGCTCCCCCTTTCATACGCTATTTAGACCAAAAAGCCTTTATTGCGTATTTTACGTTTTATTGTACTATTCAGTCTTTATAAAGTAAATGCAGAAAGGAGCTTTTTAATGGAAGAAGTGCAATCAATTATTTCTAAAAATGTGAAGCTTCTCAGAGAACAAAAAAAGTTAAGCCTCGAAAAGATGGCTGAATTAACAGGTGTCAGCAAGACGATGATCGGTCAGATTGAAAGAGGCGAATCGACGCCGACCATCACAACCTTGTGGAAAATTGCAAATGGTTTAAAGGTGTCTTTTAGTGAGTTAATTTACGCTCCACAACCTGAAATCAATGTGGTGCGAAAAGAAGAGGGACAGGTTTTAACAGAGGACGAAGGAAGATATCGCGTTTATACGACTTTTCCATTTGATGTCCGAAGGAAGTTTGAAGTGTATCAAGTGGAAATTGATCTTGGCGGGTCGTTAAGTGCTGATGAACATATCGGAGGAACAGAGGAATTGATTACTGTTTTTGAAGGAGAGCTTTATTTATCAATCGGTGACGAAGAATACACCTTAAAAGCTGGTGACTCTATCCGTTTCAAAGCAGATCGTCCCCATGAGTACAGACAATTAGGAAACCAGATAACACGACTGCAAATGATCCTTTATTATCCCAATTAAAAAGCTGACAGGCTTGTTCCCTGTCAGCTTTCTATTTTAATAAATCTAGGGTGACGCACGACCGTTCTGGAACATGTGACCCTGAATTTTTATCAATCACTTCTATGATTACATGAAAAAATGGATTATCTGCTTTCAACTTGTTTTTCTCTTCAACTTGGTCTTGCTTCTGCCGCTCATGCCCTGCAATTAACCCATGCGTCATCGACTGATTTTATTTCTGCTCTGCTTCCCAGCGAGCGACTTCTTCTCTCACTTGAGGAGCCACTTCTTTTCCGAATAATTCAATCGCTTTTAGTACTTGATCATGTGGCATAGAGCCAACCGGCACATGAAGCATGAAGCGGGTAATTCCTACATTTTTTCGCAGATGGATTACTTTTTCTGCAACTGTATCTGGATCTCCCACATACAACGCACCTTCTAATGTTCTTGCTGCATCAAATGTAGAACGCGTGTAAGGTTCCCAGCCCCGCTCTCTCGCTAATGTATTCATGACATGCTGTGTGGAAGGAAAAAATTGATCTGCAGCCAGCTCTGTTTCTTCTGCTACAAAGCCATGCGAATGCGATGCCACAGTCAACTTAGCGGGATCATGTCCAGCATGAACAGCAGCTTGTTTGTATAACTGGACAAGTGGCGTGAATTGTCTAGGGCTTCCGCCAATGATTGCGAGCACGAGAGGCAATCCTAATAATCCTGCACGAACGACTGATTCACGATTCCCACCACTGCCAATCCAGATCGGAAGAGGATCTTGAACAGGTCGTGGATATACCCCAACATCCTGAATGGATGCACGATGCTTGCCGCTCCATGTCACACGTTCAGACTGCTGTAATTTCAACAGCAAATCAAGCTTTTCCTCAAACAATTCTTCATAATCACTTAAATCATATCCAAACAGTGGAAAAGATTCTATAAATGAACCGCGACCTGCCATAATCTCTGCACGGCCATTAGACAATCCATCTAATGTGGCAAAATCCTGAAACACACGTACGGGATCTGCCGATGAAAGGACCGTTACTGCACTTGTTAGGCGGATATTCTTTGTTTGCGTTGCCGCAGCTGCTAATAACACGGCTGGATTCGATGCCGCAAAATCTTTCCTGTGATGCTCTCCAACACCAAATACATCTAGACCTACTTGGTCAGCTAATATAATCTCTTCTACTACTTCTCTAATACGCTGTGCGTGGCTAACTGTTTTTCCCGTTTGAAAATCAGGTGTTGTTTCAACGAATGTACTAATTCCTAGTTCCATGTATGGAACCTCCTATCTTATAAATAAGTCACTGCTTTCTACTTTTCCTTCCTCAATGTGATCATGAACTTCTTTATTGCTTTTGGATTAAGTCCCATCATTGAACAAGGATCCCAAGCCTTTTTTTCAATAGCCCTTTTGAAAAATTCCACCTCTTTACTCATAAGAGATCATGATCTCTCTACCATCTCCTCATATTGTTGCGCATTCAAAATGCTAAACATTTTCAAGTCTGTTGATAAGAGAGATTTGCAGATTTTATTTCACGTCCAATGTATCAAAGCTGCGTGTCACCTTGTTTCCCCTTTTCATGAAGTTGTTTCGCACCTAAACCGATCTTTTTCAGTAATTCAATTAATTGCTCTTTTTCTTTTCTTTCAATAAAGGACAAGTTTTGTGAAATAGCATCTGTATGTTTTGGAAATATATCATCGAATAATTGCTTCCCTTTGTCCGTAAGGTGTACTTGAAATACTCGCTTATCAGAAGGCGCACACTGCCTTTTGACAAGCTCTTGCTTCTCTAATTTATTGACCACATATGTGATGCTTCCACTTGGAATGGATAAAATGTCGCTAATTTTTTGAACAGGATGCGGTCCCTTGCTATACAACAACTCAAGAATCTGAAAATTTTCAAATCCAATCTTATAGCTTTCAATATCTTTTTGAATATTTGTAAAAAGGGCTTTGTAGGCTTTCATCCAAACTCGGAAAAGCCTTAAATCTAATTCACGTTCATGCTGCACCATAGCAACTACTCCTTTTTCAATAAATCCTAAAAATAGGATAAATTTATCCTAACACTAGGATATTTTCTTGTCAATGTGTTTGTTTCATAGCAAAGACTGATGACTGCCCTTGTTGTACCGATAAAACAGCTCGTAAACGGCTTTTTATAGCAATGCCTGTTTCCTTTTATCATCCGCAATAGGCGAATGTCTGTTTACACTGGATTGAGTTTGATGAGAGCGTCTGTGCAAGGAAAAGAGTCGTTGATCGAAAACTGGAACTACAAAAACCTCGTTCAAGTAACCATATCTCAAGGTTTCGCCTTCTCGTGATGATATAATAGAAGCAGTTCAATCAAAACAAAAGTGCAAAATCTCTTGAATGATCGTACTTGGAGGAGAGAATGATGATAAGACGACTTGATCATATCGTGTTGACCGTTCAACATCTAGAGGAAACCATTCGCTTTTATACAAACGTATTAGGGATGAAGGAAGAGACCTTCGGAGACGGTCGAAAAGCACTCCGTTTTGGTTTGCAAAAGATCAACCTTCATGAAGCAGGACACGAGTTTGAACCAAAAGCATCGCATCCCCTGCCTGGATCTGCTGATTTGTGTTTCATCACAGATTTGGACATGGATGACTTATTGCTGCACCTTCGAAAACAGGTCGTGCCAATTGAAGAGGGACCGGTTGAGCGTACTGGTGCTCTAGGTCCAATTGAATCCATTTATATCCGTGATCCTGATATGAATTTAATTGAGATCTCTAGATATATAGAGGAGGCTGATGAGAAATGACGCGCTTGTACTTAAGACCAATTGGAGAACAGAATTCCCCTGAGTATTCTCAAAGGCTGTCAGCACGAAGAGACGCTTGACATGACTGGAATTTATAAAAAAACATCAAAATAAAAAAATGGCACAGGAATTGAATCATATCAAGCCGCAGTTTTAAAGCCAATGCTTGATTATTCAACCTATGCCTTTCATCTATGAGGTTATTCTGCTGCTGTCTCTTCGGTCACCTTCCCCTTCCAAATAAGCGTTAAGCCTAATCCTAGAAATAAGACAACACCTGCAAATAGAAATGGGAAGTGAATATTTTGATCAAATAAAATTCCGCCGAGTGCTGGGCCAAAAATCGTCCCAAGGCTTGTGTACGTTGAGTTCATCCCCGCTACAAATCCTTGCTGGTTGCCAGCGATTTTTGAAAGAAATGTCGTTAATGCCGGTCGTAATAAATCAAATGCCAGGAAAATGATACATGTGACAATCAGCACGACTATAAACCCTGAGACGACAGTCGAAACGAAAGCTAAAATCGCCCCGACGATTAAGCAAAGCTGGATCACTCTTTTCTCACCAAGGAAATTCACAAGTTGACCGAAGACAAGTACTTGAATGATCACAGCCACAATGGAGCTGACGGTAATAATAATTGCAATATCTTTCGGTCCGAAACCGAACTTATGATTTGTAAACAAACTAAATACCGTTTCATATGCTGATAAACCGAATGATAGCACAAATACAATAATGAAAGCGATGAGATAGCTGGGATGGATTGATTTTTTCAAGTCTTTAAAGAAGGTCGAGTCTTTCACATTCTCCATTTGCTTCTCTCGTTCTTCTTTTGTGAATGGCTCTTTTAGCATAAACATAGAGGAGATGACCGCAATAAAGGCAATACCTGCTGCAAAGAAAAATGGCAGACGAACGCCATATTCTGCAATAAATCCCCCAATTCCCGGTCCAATGATAAACCCCGTACTAATCGCCGCAGACACATACCCCATAGCCTTTGATCTTTCTTGAACTGTCGTGATATCTGCTATGTAGGCTGTCACAGCAGGCATAATAAATGCCGCACTAATGCCGCCTAGAACCCTTGCGCCATATAGGACGTATACATGTGTCCCTAATCCAAAAACGAGTTCAGACAGTGCGAATAGAAACAGTCCTGACACGATCATGACTTTTCTGCCGTAGCGATCCACCCATCTTCCTGCTAAGGGTGATGAGATTAATTGAGCAACGGCAAACGCAGCGACAAGATATCCCATTGTACTGCCTGTTAAGTGCATCACATTCATAAATAACGGCATGACAGGAATAATAAGTCCAATGCCTAAAAACGCAATAAAAATATTACTTAGTAAAATAACCAGTACAGCCTTTTGTTCTTTCAACGGTTTTTGCATGATGTATCTCCTTTACTGGCTCTCTTGTTTCTCATGATGGTTGATCCCGTGAATAAACAATGAGATGGCCTCTTTTTGCAATTTTTTTCGTTGTTGTATGGTGTCATTTTTATATAACACATCTAATCCGTAAAAAACGGAGAGTAAAATTTTCACTTTTGACTCTATATGCTCAATTGACCAACTGCCGTCTTGATTTCCTTCAAGTAAGATTTCTCTCATCACGTCATCGAAGTCAACATCAATCTTGTTCATCCGTTCCACGACTTCCTCTGACGTAAAAGCACTTGCATAAAACTCCTCGCTTGCTCTCATTAATGGGTAATTGATACTCATTTGACTAAGTAGCTCTGCAAAACCTGCCAACTTATCTGTTGCAACATTTAATGTTTTTTTCACGTCATTCCACTTCTCCATCATGACACGATGGTCCTCTTCCATGATATGAAGGAACAAAAACTCTTTACCTTTAAAATGATGATAAAGGTTGCCTTTACTTACCCCAGCAGACTCTAGAATATCTCGCACAGAAGTTTCTGAATATCCTTTTTTGGCAAATAAGTCACGCGAAGCGGTCACGATTTTTTGCTTTGTCTTCTCACTCTTTCCGACTCCGCCTTGTGTACTTGTCATGTCTAACAATCCTTTCTACCCTACAATTCTTCAACGGGACAAAACAAAAACCGACCAGTTGGTTTATTTTTTATTATAAAATGATATCTCCCATAATACAATGAAAAAGTCATCAATTTGAAAGAAAAGCAGAGCGTATCAAAACAAACAACACGTTCATTTACGCCTTCATCAAAAAAGACAGCCAATGACTGTCAGAAATGATTAACTTCCTACCCTATCCATTAAAGAGACTATTAGTTGTTCTTGCTCAATTGCTACTGAATGCTCCAGACTGTTAATTACGAATGTACCCCCGTCCGCTAGTGCTAGTAGCACCAAAAGCATCAATGTGGTTTTCATTCATCATTTCTCCCTTCTTAATCTCGTCTCTAGCAAATTTCATTATGCGATAATATTCACTAGAAGCTTCATAATTTCCTTTTTCATAAAAGAAATCGGCCACTTCTAATGAATACTCTTCAATATCCGCAAACATTTTTCTCTTTTTTAAAAAATCAAAACATTGATGAAGCAACTCTTTATTTTCTTTGAGATAAAGGGATTGGAGTATCATAAACTTAGTCAAATATTCTTGATCGTGATTAAGGCGAGATATTCTCTGTCCTTTTTTTAAATACTGTTTGGCTTCTTTTAGTTGATTCTTTTTGAATTTGATGAGACACATATTAAAAAGAGCTTTTGTCAAAAAACTGTGTTTCTCTTCTTCTAGTATCTTTAACGCAATTCTTAAATGATGCTCTGCTTTATCATACTCTTTCATTGAAATACTACATATTCCAATGTTCATGTGTGAAGTACCTATTAAGTGTTTTTTTTGAATTTCTTTAGATATGTTCAAATTCTCTTCAAACATTTTTAGAGCACCCGAATAATCCAAAATATCAAAGTAGTTCCCAGCGATGATACATTGAACATGAATAATACGATCCGCATATGTATCTTTCTTCATATAAATTCTTAGTGCTCTTTTTGCATAATTTAATGAGAAATAGGTCTGTTTCATATAATAGTAAACTTCTGATACTTTAAAGAAAAATTCAGCATGTTCAATTTCGTCATCTATTTGGGCAAGCTTTTGTTCAGCTCGTCTATATGCAGTAATAGCTGTAGTTAATTCTTTTCTTCTAAATTCATACATACCCATGAAGTAATAGAAATAATATTCTAACATTTGATTCATATTTTTCTTTTTTTTCTTTAAATAGTTTAAATAGTCATGGGATTCTTTTATCTCATTTAAGCTTTTTGATGTCATATAACTTAACATAATGTCATGACGAAAATTCAATAATTGATAATATAACAACACATCTTGATTTTCTTCCATATTTTTAATTAATATATCGATTTCTTTTTTTAGATTCACCGCATCTTTGATTAGATTATTTTTAATAGCGGTATACCAAAAGTTTAGTTTTGTTGTGACCAAATCATACGGGATAATATCTTCCAATTTTTACAACCTCCCTCCAATTATTTTTATTGTGCCAAAGTCTTATTAGTAGTTAAAAGAGAATTTAGTTTCATAAAAACAAAATATTGAAATTTATCTCTTATTCATTTATTTAAGTGTCAAAACTCTTATAAGATGGAATGAGTGATTTGCTTAGAAATACGGGCTAGTGCCATAAGTCAGTTTGTATCAAAGCTTAAATAAATTAACCCCTATAATAGGACATGATTATCACGAAACACTGAATAAATATAGCTGCATCTTATTCAAAAATATTATGCAAAGTTTTCAAAAAAAATCTAAAACATTATTATCTCTTTACGGAAATATATACGATCACCTAAGAAACGCCTTAAAAAGTGTTTCTCTATACAATATTTAAGTCAGATGTACTTAAGAGGGAAATATGAAGTCATACAATTACAGGATGGACGCCAAATTGATTATAATGGAGTACCAGGCTCCAACGATTCTGTACGCCAAACACATTATATTGATCATACATGTCACTTTCTAACCGATCTAGACTATATTTGGCGAGACATTTTACTCTCTTTAAAAGCTCGTGACGAGATTCATCATTATGAAAAAAAGACCCAAGATGCTTTCTTCGGTCTTTTTCCTTTTTAATACTGCTCAAAATAAGTTTGAATTTTATTTGGATCTTTGGTTTTAGTGAGTGCAAGCATTAGCAGGATGCGTGCTTTTTGTGGATTTAATGAATCAGATGTAACGAAGTGATATTTGTCATCCATCTTTTCATGTGTAACAATCCCACTTCCTACACGGCTTGATCTTACAATGACAACATCTTTTTTGACTGCATCTACTGCACCTTTAATGGCTTCTGTTGACATAGTTCCATTTCCGGCTGCAGCTACGACAATACCTTTTGCTCCGGCTTTCACTGCGGCATCATATAAATATTTCTCATCATTTTGATAGCCATATAAGATATCCACCTGTGGCAATTCCTTCATTTTTGACACGTCAAATTCGCTGTCAACCGTATGTTTTCTTGTCGGTTCATTATAAAATGAGACCTCTTCACCGGCAATTTCACCAATGTAACCTTGCTCAAGGGACTTGAAGGAATCTGTTGTCGTTGTGTTCGTTTTGGTAATAAATCGAGCTGATGCAATTCGATCATTTAATGTCACCATGACACCTTTACCTTTTGCATCTTTTGTCGATGCAATTTTCACTGCATGGTATAGATTCAGAGGGCCATCGGCGCTAATCGCTGATGCTGGTCTCATCGATCCAACAACCACAACTGGCTTTTCACTCTTGACAACCAAATGTAAAAAATAAGCAGTCTCTTCAAGCGTATCTGTTCCATGTGTAATGACAATACCATCGACTTGATCGTCCTTTAATAGCTGATTGACTCGCTTTGCTAATTTTAAAAGGAGAGCGTTATCTACATTTTCACTCCCTACATTCGCAACCTGTTCACCAGTCACGTTCGCAATATCTTTTAACTGTGGAACAGAAGCTATCACTTTATCGATACCGAGTGAACCAGACTTATATCCGGTTGTATCTGTATCACTATCTGAAGAGCCTGCAATTGTACCGCCCGTTGCCAACACTTTAATATTGGCAAGTGAATGATTCCCTGTTTCCACTGCACGTGTTTTCCTTTCCTGCTGTGTTTGATTGAATGCGCTTTCTCTTTTGTTCTGGCTACTTTCCTGTGAGTTGTTGCCTGCACAGCCTGCAGTTAGCAATAACAAAATTGAAAGAAACATCACACCTAGCCATTTTGTTACATTCATTTGATCATCTCTTTTCATATAGTTTCTAATAGATGTTTATCCATTTCTATAGGTTTTACTTTATAATATTCGTTCATTCATCAGCATGAGGCAAAAGTTCTGGAAGCAAATGAAGTACAAAAGTATGTTTATAAGCATCACTTTATGTCTAAATGACTATTTTATGCATCAGACACACACCGCTGAAATTCCTCTATTTTATATATTCGTTCATCAAATCACTTGATATTTTAAAAATCAGATTGTGTCTCTTCGAGGAACTTTGATATTTGAACATGATCGCTACATGATTAAAGCGATGATCTTGTTCATCATCTTTTTATTTATGAGTTAAAAGCCTCTTTTAATTTGTCACTCATGAAATGCCAAGCCTGTTCAGCTATTTCCAAATCGCCTGCATGTGTGAAGCCATGAGGGACTCCTCTATACTGGCAATATGTGACATCAATCCCTGCTTCTTTTAACTTTTCAGCATAATGTTTGGCTTCAGCAGCTAATGAATCTTTCTCGGCTGTGATCACAAGTGCGGGGGGCATATTTGCTAAAGACGATACATCTGCAAAGACAGGAGAAGCGAGCGGGTTTTGCGCATCTTCTTCTTGCAAATAGAGTGCATTAAAGAGATTAGCCATATCAGGCGGAATCGCCTCTTTAAAAGCTGGTTTCAGATTCGGATCAGTCGCTAAATCTAACGGCGGATAATCGAGCACTTGATAAACAATCGGCAGTTTGTTCCCTTTTTGTATATTAAGTAAACAAACAGAAGTAGCCAAATTCCCACCTGCACTATGTCCTCCAACCGCCAATTTTTCTGGATCAATACATAGCTCATCATGGTTCTCATAAAGCCATTTCATTACGTCATAGCACTCATATAGAGCCGCTGGGAAAGGATTTTCAGGCGCAAGCTGATAATCAACATTGACGACCATACATTGCGCACGATCTGAGATCACCGGACACCAGTGGTTATCCATGTCAGCACTGCCTAGTATAAACCCGCCACCGTGCATATTTACAAATACCGGTAGCACCTGTGTTAATTTTTCTATCGGTTTGAATACCCAAACCCTTGTTTCTCCAGCAGATGTTGGAATAAAATATTCCATCTTGTTCACTTCAGGCGGGTTGGATGGTTTAAGCTCCGAATGACTTGTCAGAGAACGTTCTGTTTGTTGACGTAATGAAACAGCTATTTTGATTTGTTCTTCTATGTTCATTTTCACAAGCTCCCTTCATGCTTTTTGTTTATTCAATATACATTCGTTTAATTGATTCATAAAA
Organism: Bacillus sp. NPDC093026; assembly: GCF_044754665.1. Taxonomy (NCBI): domain Bacteria; kingdom Bacillati; phylum Bacillota; class Bacilli; order Caryophanales; family Bacillaceae; genus Bacillus; species Bacillus sp. NPDC093026. The sequence continues at coordinate 15,885 of NZ_JBIVPN010000006.1, forward strand.
TTGGGTTTGCATTCATTTGGTTCTTTCATTCTCTTTCTTTTGTTAAAATTACATCTTCATATCCTTCAATTTTAAAGTCTAATCGCTTGATGGTCTCTTCAATTTCTTTCTGTTTTTCTATCAATCTTTCTCTTTCGTTCACCAGAATCATTTTTCTAGCCGTTAATGTCCGATCATCTCCCTCAGTAAATAATGAAGTATATTCTATGAGCGCATCGATCGAGAGCCCTGCATTTCTCATACATTTAATAAACTCTATCCATTGAATATCTTCTTCTGTATAATCACGGATGCCATTTTTGTCACGTTTGATCGGTCTAATCAATCCAACGTTTTCGTAGTACCTGAGCGTGGCTGTGGATAAATCCAATTGCTTCGCTACCTGTGATATTTTCATTGTTGTCACCCTTCTTTTTTATTTCACCTTACGACGTAAAGTGAACTTGAAGTCAAAATTTTCACATCACCTATCATTTATGTTCCCTGTTCTCATCATCTCCATTTTGATAAACGACACAAGATTCTTTCGGCTCAAATCTCATTTTTTCTTTTTTCATTCATTGCTTTTAGGGGATTCGTCCTTGACTTAGAGTTCACTTTAAGACTTACAGTAGAGTAGAAGAAACGAATTTCACTTTTGAAAGGATGATCGAAAATGTGCCAGACGTATCAATCTCAAGTATTAAGTGTTTCACATGCAAAAGCAAACTTTGAACGGACAACAATCGAGCGGAGAGCGCTTCGTCCGCATGATATTTTAATTGATATTCACTATTGCGGCATTTGTCATTCAGATATCCATAGTGCCTTTGACGATTGGGGCGGTGGGATTTTTCCAATGGTACCAGGTCATGAAATCACTGGGGTCGTTGCAGCAGTTGGCGATGCTGTGACCAAGTTTACGATTGGAGTTCGTGTAGGGGTCGGTTGTTTTGTGGATTCATGCGGTACGTGTGAATATTGCCAGAATGGAGACGAACAATATTGCACAAAAGGTGTCGTTCAAACCTATAATAATCTTGATTACGAGGGAGAGCCAACATATGGCGGCTACAGCCAAAAGATTGTCGTGACTGAACGCTTTGTGGTCAGCATCCCTGACAATCTAGATCTTGATATCGCAAGTCCTCTACTATGTGCGGGTATTACGACCTATTCTCCGTTAAAGCATTGGAATGTTGGACCTGGCAAAAAAGTTGCGATCGTCGGTATGGGTGGTCTTGGACATGTAGCGATCCAATTCGCCCATGCAATGGGTGCTGAAGTGACCGTTCTTAGCCGTTCTTTGGATAAAAAAGAAGAAGCTTTGTCATTTGGAGCAAAAGACTACTTCGCTACAAACGATCCAGACACATTCAAGACACTCGCTGGCCAGTTTGACGTCATTCTCAATACAGTCTCTGCAAATATCAACGTGGATGCGTATTTATCCTTACTTCGTGTCGACGGTACGTTGGTCAACGTCGGTGCACCAGCTGAACCGGATCAATTCCGAGTCTTTTCGTTGATTATGGGTCGACGTAGCATTGCCGGCTCTCTTGTTGGCGGCATAAAGGAAACACAAGAAATGCTTGATTTCGCAGCAGCTCACAACATTGCACCACAAATTGAAGTCATTCACGCAAGTCAAGTCGATGAAGCATACGAACGCGTACTCAAAAGCGATGTCCGCTATCGATTTGTAATTGATATTGCGACGTTATAAATGTAGAATCTAGAAAGGCTAGTTTTATTGGTTAGTCTTTTTATTTTTGACACAAACGTCTTCACATTCCTATCGTTCACCAACTTAGCACGAATGCCTCTTTACTCTTCTGTTTACTTGGTTTAGGCTGTGTACAAATTATTGATCATGATCACTTTATTTTTCTGCGATCATAACCACCGCATCTTTTATTCACAACGATACGTCAAAAACCACTATTCTCTGAGTAGTGGTTCTTTAACGTCTGCCGTTTTTTTGTGTGTTCACATGTTTATTTCTACTTTTACTTACTAAAATTGGAACTAAAAAACGAATAAGCTAACACAAAAACTGCAATGGCAGCAAGAATCGTCAATGAAAAATTGATCTATTTAGAGCGTCTAGGTTTCAGGATATACACGGACCACTGAAATTTTATTCGGAATATGACACTTCCCCTAATATTTAATGTTTTTTAGAACTAATTCCTAAAATTATATTGACAAATAAAAAACGTGATGTTATTATAAAACATTTGACTATTACCATCAACATATGGTAACATGAAGAAGGTAACTATATATGGAGGTGGATATATGTTTCAAATTGGCGATAACATTGTTTATCCAATGCAAGGAGCAGGTATAATTGAAGCCATAGAAGAAAAAGAAATCTCTGATGAAAAACAACAGTATTATGTCATAAAAATGACGATCAGTAATATGAAAGTGATGATTCCAACGCGGAAAATATCAGGTTCAAGTATAAGACCAGTTACTGATATTATTACATTAAAACGCATTATGCACATTTTTAAGCACGGGAAATCAGATAAGTTACTGCCATGGAAGCAAAGGTTTAAAGTAAACACGAACAAAATAAAAACGGGCGACATACAAGAAGGCGTTGAAGTTATACGTGATTTAATGCGAATGAAAAAAGAAAAAGCACTTAATGCAAGTGAAAAAAAAATGTTGGATCACGCTTATGAGTTTTTGATGAGTGAACTGGAAGTCATTAAAGGAATTACTGAAAATCAAATAAAAAGTTTCTGTTAAGATTCTCATACACCATGTGTGGCATCCGAATTTTTGTGAAAATTATGATTAAAAGCAACATTTTCAAAGATGTTCAACTTCTTCACCTTACTTTTAGAACATTCACCTCTTTATATTTCAACCATCTCATCCATTTATATAATGTACATTTTTTCTACGATCACATTCCCATCAATAAAATTTTGCTAAAACAGTCACCTGATTTTTGCAATCAGTGAAAAAGAACAAAGAAATGAAAAAATATTTTTTGTATATTACGCATATTGACAATCCAGTATGTTATACTTAAATAAACCTTTGAAGTTTTAAATCTTTTTACTTTTACCTTGTACCACCCCCCTACTCGCACGCTGAGTAGGGTTTTTTATTGAAGAAAAAACAGAGAACATAAAAAGACAGACCCTATACAAAGGATCTGTCTTTTATAAGATTTAAGATTAAGCCACTTTTTGAACGTTCGCAGCTTGAGCCCCACGAGAACCTTGCTCAATATCAAACGTTACTTTTTGACCTTCGTCTAAAGATTTGAATCCGTCACTTTGGATTGAAGAAAAGTGTACAAATACATCGTCTCCATTTTCACGTTCGATAAATCCAAAACCTTTTTCTGCATTAAACCATTTCACTGTACCTTGTTCCATTTTTATTGCCTCCTAGTGCGTTACCACACAATGTATTGTACTATCCTTGCCCAAAGTATCATCAAGACGAACAGTCTATATATTCAACCTATCCTTTACGCCGAACAAAAATAACTATCTTTATTATAGCATGAATCAGAAATAATTGCAAAATTATTCTTAACATTACTGTTGAATGTTTGATTGCGAGTACCAAAGAGGTCAAAAAATAGAAAACATGAATCACTCCCCTTGAGGATACAATAATTTGAAATCCCGACTTTACAACATTTTTTGATCACTGTCAGTAACTCTTAATTACGATCATTGATAGCAGATTAACCATTATTGAAGGGGAAAAGGGAAGGGGAAATTTTTGAGCTTACTCATTTAACAAGTTCATGGTTTATGATTAAAAAAAGTGAACAATCATTAAAATGACCTCATCTTTTTGCTTACATGTTTATTTCACTTGAAAATACGAATAACTACACGAGCACTAATAAAAATGATGACAATCACCACGAAAACATAGATGTACTTCATTAAACTACCAAACAAGATTATCAATAGTGGCATTCATAAAGTAAGTATGCCAATGATCAAAAGCAATAAACTGATTTTTTTGGATCACTTTTCTTTATCTCCTAAGAAAGTGAATTCATTATATCCAATGATTAGAGTTTTTTTACTCCTGTTAAATAGGAAAAGAAAATACAAAACAGGAACATCTGTAGCTAAAACAACTGTAAAAAAAGGACTTGAACAAGGGGCAAAATCAATCGATAATGTCTCCATTCCGAATTTATTGCCGTACTCACCAAAGTTTCAAATAGCTGGTGGCGGAAAACTGCCATATAACGTGTTTGATGGCGAAAACATTAAAAATAAGCTTCTCTCCATGGCAAAGCGTTTAGACAACAATCCAAGCTATGGAATCTCCAAAACAGGCAGACGATTACCAGCACCAAAAACACCGCCGACAGTCGTTACATATGGAGAACATTTCGTCAGATGGAAACGAAAGAAAGTGTTAAAACCAAATATCATTTATACAACAAAACAAGGCTACACCTACACAACAGATCATTATGGCCGCATTGTCAAAGTCGAAGCAAGGGATTTACAATACGGAGAGATCAAAAGAAACCAATATGCACAATCAAATGCTGGGAAACCAGATCGATTACTAGATGATGATGGTGGTCATTTAATTGCCTCTATTTTCAAAGGATCTGGGGATATTGATAATCTTGTGCCGATGAATGGAAATCTAAACAAAGGTGAATGGAAAAAACTTGAGAATACTTGGGCAAATGCACTTAAAAATGGTGATGAAGTAAAGGTAAAGGTGAATCTCAACTACAAGGCTGATTCACATCGCCCAGAAAGCTTTAATATTAAGTATAAAATCGGTGATGATGAATGGGAAATCAGACGATTTGATAATGTGCCTGGAGGGAAAAACAATGAATGAGGAAAAACTTGAAATACTATATAAGCAGATAGTCGAGGTTGTAGTAGGTACAATTCCCGATGAATGGTCAAAGGTTTATTTATACGGCGAGGTTGTAGAAGGTTCTCAGACTGCTTACTTTTATTATTATCCTGAAGATAATGATGATAAACCGATATATAGTCATGAAATAACCGAATTTTTTACAGTTAGCGAACTTGAATACACAGAAAAATGGCATCGATTAGTTGATTTTATTCAAGAACTTTGGAGAGAGTTTAAAGATAATGGTCAAGAATCTTGGACAAATTTCACTATGATATTTGATAAGTTAGGAAATTTTAATATTGATTTTAACTATGAAGACCTTTCAGAGACAAACCCTCATGAAAGGAAAACCATTTGGAAATATGAGCATCTTGGTATTATGCCTAAAAGCAATACTGGGAAAAAATATTTAGAAAAATATCTCTCCAGACTTGAGTAGTTTCTAAAAGTAAAAAAGAAGAAGTAGAGAAACGAAGAATCAAAGAGTTAATGGCAAAACTTGATGCTCCATCATGCATATCAGTAGATCAATTAATATTAAAGCTTTTGAAAGACTGAAGGAAGAATATATTAAAAATGATTTAGGTGCTTGGACAACAGCTACTCTCCAGTCGGAGCAGTCGGGGAAATTTTCTATTGAGTATGGATATGAAGATATTTACTCTATTGGCTTGAATGGAGTGCAAAGAAAAGCCGTATGGGAATACGAGACGTTTGGATTTTTACCAGACGACGAGGAAGATAAAGAAGCTGTGTTGAATTATTTAAAAAAGAAAGAAAGTAACTAACACAATGCCCTCCAAATTAATGGAGGGTTTTTGTTTGTCATGTATTAATGAAAAATTGTCAAGGTTCAAGCAAGTGATTTACAATACGGAGAGATCAAAAGAAACCAATACGCCCAATCAAATACTGGAAAACCAGAACCTTCCAGATGATGATGGGATTTTCTCGATAGCCTAAGGAAGGTCTAATTACCTTTTGAGGCACTGCCTGCATCTAAAAGTTAGGCAGTGGACACTTTTTGGTCATAAAGCACATTTTCTTCAAGAACATAAAAAATACCAAAGGTCTATAAACCCTTGGTATCATTGATGCGGCCGAGAGGACTTGAACCTCCACGGGTTATTCACCCACTAGGCCCTCAACCTAGCGCGTCTGCCATTCCGCCACGACCGCGTTATATGATGTGCTGTTTGTGAAACACTTTTTTAAAAACAATGCGGGTGAAGGGACTTGAACCCCCACGTCATAAAGACACTAGATCCTAAGTCTAGCGCGTCTGCCAATTCCGCCACACCCGCGTGACAATGGTGAGCCATGAAGGACTCGAACCTTCGACCCTCTGATTAAAAGTCAGATGCTCTACCAACTGAGCTAATGGCTCATCTGCTATGCAGAAAACATATAAAAAATGGCTGGGCTAGCTGGATTCGAACCAACGCATGACGGAGTCAAAGTCCGTTGCCTTACCGCTTGGCTATAGCCCAACGAATATAACAAACATGACCCGTACGGGATTCGAACCCGTGTTACCGCCGTGAAAGGGCGGTGTCTTAACCGCTTGACCAACGGGCCATACAATAAACAATGGCGGAGAAGGAGGGATTTGAACCCTCGCGCCGCTTGCGCGACCTACACCCTTAGCAGGGGCGCCTCTTCAGCCACTTGAGTACTTCTCCATTATGGCTCCGCAGGTAGGATTCGAACCTACGACCGATCGGTTAACAGCCGATAGCTCTACCACTGAGCTACTGCGGAATAATGAGACATGTTTCATTATATTATATCTATGCCAGAAAAATGTGTCAAGAATTTTTAAGCGTTTCATTCCTGTCTCATTTGCGACGGCTTTTATAATTTAACATATACTGATATAACAGTCAAGCCTTTTCCCCTTCCTTTTTGTCTTCTGTTTATACATGATAGAAAGGCCCCAACCTCTCATGGGAGACCGAGGCATTCATCCATTTAATGTCACCCTGCTCTAGAGGGTTTACGATAACTTAAACTTCCGGAGCCACTTGTAAAAAGTGCTTCTCGGTATCCCCGCTAACCTCGCTGCTTCTGACACATGACCTTTCGTTTTGTGCAGTGCCTCTATGACCATTTGCTTTTGAATTTGTTCTCTATATGTCAGTTCTTTTGAAGCCTTGTTACACTCGGTCGTATGCAGTTCCTTCTTTTTCAGGTGAAGCGTCTCTAATACCGAAGCATATTGAGACGGACCGATCCATCCTCCTGAAGGAAACAGTACCCTTAAATGTTCAAAAAGATTAAAAAGCTCTCGTATGTTTCCAGGCCAATGGTAATCCTGTAACTTCTGAAAAAATGATTCAGGAAACTTGGCATTCCATTTGTGTTTCTTTTGATAATAACGATATAAATCAGGGATATCTTCCTTTCTTTCCCTGAGTGGTGGAATGTTGATTGGATAGACATGAAGGCGGTAGTACAAATCTTCTCGTATTTTCTCTTCCTCTAACAATTCATTCATATTCCGGTGTGTTGCCGTGATGATTCTGATATCCACAGGAATTTCACGTGTCCCGCCAATAGGTACGACCTTCCTTTCTTCGATGACCCTAAGTAGAGCGACTTGCATCGCATAAGGGATTTCGCCAATTTCATCTAAAAAAATCGTTCCTTTATGAGCTTGTTCAAATTTCCCCTTTGCCCCGTGGCGTTTTGCCCCTGTAAATGCCCCTTCAGCATAGCCGAATAATTCACTTTCTATTAGGCTTTCAGGAATGGCACCACAATTGACAGCAATAAAAGGTTCGTTACTTCTGTTGCTGCCCATATGAATGGCTCTAGCCGCCAGTTCTTTTCCTGAACCCGTCTCTCCCCAAATATATACATTTGCATCGGTTTGTGCTGCTAGTTTCATTTCGCTTAGTGTTTTTTGAAAGGTCTTGCTTTTTCCTGTTTCCCCTGGAAACTGAAAATACGAAACAAATGTTTTGGGCAATTCTCTTTGTGCTACTTTTCCGAGAGAAAAAGACATTCCAAGCATTTTTCCGTCTTGTTCCGACTGAATGATTTGCTTGTCCAGTGTAACAAATGTATCTTCTATGAGCTGCTCGACATTCATACCGTACCAGTCTGAAAATCGTTCCCTTATTGGTCTGCTCGCTGAAACAATTTGTTTTTTCTCATTACAGACTACAAACAGCTCGTCAGCTTCAACCTGATGGAGACAATGGCTGATCAGTTCTATCTCTTTCCTTTTTGTGTGAACTTGTATTTCTCGTTCTATGGCATGGGCAATTGTTGCAGCCATTCCAAGCATAATAGGGTGTCTTTTATCTGTCATACAGGAAATATTGATAATCCCTATGATCATGCCGTCCGCATCCCGAATGGGGGCGGCTGAACAACTCCATTGATGGGAAGCAACAGAAAAATGTTCCGTACCGTTAATTGTTACAGCCTCCCCGATTACTAGCGCAGTTCCGATAGCGTTCGTTCCTACATCTGCTTCAGTCCAGCGCACCCCTTCAACGAAATTAATTTTTCTTGCTTCTGACAGAGTCCTTTGACTTCCGGTCAGACTTAGTACATAGCCATCTGCATCAATGAGTAACGCCATCATTTCAGATTCTTTTAATTGTTGACTGATTTTATTTAAGTAAGGAAGAGCGACATCTAGAAATAATGAGTGCTTCTTTTTTTGAGCGTTGAATAATTCCTTTTTTAAAATCGACTGTCCTTTATCTAAATACGGATTTACATTTGCCTTTTTACATCTGTGCCATGATTCCATCACTCTTTTATTCAGACGGGATCTGTCAAGCAAACCTTCTCGAACAAAACGTTTCCATGTATTTAAATAGCAAGGCGTCGGATTCATTCCATCCTCTCCTCAAGTGCTTTTTTCTCATTATAGATCATTATAAAAGCGCTTTCAAAGACATTAGTCGCTGTCATAACACATCGAGATGAGTGATGTGAAGTGTGTTTACTGTTTCAGCAGTGCACCGCTCGTCCACTTGTTTGCAATAAGGCTTCGTGAATCGCCTCTGAAAGTGTCGGATGTGCAGCAATATATTGCTCTAACGTATCAGCAGTCAACTCTGTATGCATCATCACCGCCGCCTGTCCGATCAATTCTGTTGCATTCGGACCAATTATTGATATACCTAGAATTTCTTGGTATTGCGGCTCTACAATGACCTTCACTTGACCAATCGGCTTATTGAGAATCAATGCTTTTCCGTTTGCAGAAAATGAAAATTTACCTACCCGAATATCCCCATACTGATGTCTAGCCTTTTCTTCATTTAAACCAACACTTGCGATTTCTGGGGAAGTATAGATGCATCTAGGAATGGCGTGATCATTGACTCTTACATCTTCGCCTGATGCGTGAGATGCAGCTATCGTGCCTTCATGAAAAGCAACGTGTGCAAGTTGGACTCCTCCAGTGACGTCTCCGCATGCATATATATGCGGGAGATTTGTTTGCATATGTTCATTGACCCAGATCCCGTTGCTGTCAAATTGAATGCCAATCTGGTCAAGGTTCAATTCGTTAAACCGCGGCTTTCTACCAACTGCCACTAAACAAAGGTCAGACTGGATTTCAAATCGTTCAGCTTCTTTTCTCTCAATTACAATTTTCTTAGAGGCTGTATCAAGCTGTTTTACAATCGCTTTTGTCAAGATTTCCACTCCTGCTTCCGCAAGTGTATCGTGAAGACATTGTGCAATATCATCATCTTCTTCAGGTAAAATGTGTTCTGCCTGTTCAACCATGACAACTTTTGTACCCATTCTACTGAAGATACTTGCAAATTCACAGCCGATAATGCCTCCACCAATGATACAAAGTGATGCTGGTATTGATGGAAGCGACATCGCCTCCCTACTGTGGATTATCCATTTTCCGTCAAATGGTGCAAAAGGTAAGGCAGCAGGTGCTGATCCTGATGCAATGATGATTTGTTTTGCTTGAATGACTTCAGACTTCCCTTCACTTTCAACTAAGATCTCATGCTCAGATAAAAATGATGCCTTCCCTTTCACGACGTTAATCTTGTTTTTATTCATTAAATAGTGAATGCCGTCTGTCAGTTGCTTGACGACCGAATGTTTCCGGTTTTGAACGGTAGCCCATTGGATGACTGGCCTTTCCCCCGGAAGCTCAATTCCAAAATCTGCTGCTGACTTCACATTTTCATACATATCTGCGCTCTGTAAAAGCGATTTGGTTGGAATACAGCCTTCATTGAGACAGGTACCTCCCAGTGGGCCTTGCTCAATCAACACGACTTTCCTTCCGAAACGAGCGGCTGTAATCGCCGCCACATATCCTGCAGGTCCGCCTCCTATAATGGCAAGAGTCATGCTTCTTACACCTTCTTTCTATAAAAGAATGGATACCGGTTCTTCTAAATATGCTTTCACCGTTGATAAAAATGCGGAAGCTGGTGCCCCGTCCAGTGCACGATGGTCAAATGTCAGACTGAGTGGAAGTATGGTGCCTTTGCATAATTCCTCATCTTGATAAACAGGTGTCTCATACGTTTTTCCGACGCCAAGAATACCTACTTCCGGTGGATTCAAAATCGGTGTGAAATACTCTACACCATAAGCACCAAGGTTGGTGATTGTAAAGGTAGAACCTTTGATTTCATCATGAACAAGCTTGCCTTCACGTGCTTTTTTGCCATACAATTTGATATTCTTCGCTAGCTCAATGAGTGATAGTCGTTCCGCATGTCGAATAACCGGAACAGCCAAGCCGTTATCTAAAGCAGTAGCTATCCCGAGATGAACATGCTCAAAAGCTACTACTTTCCCATCTTGATATTGACTGTTCATATTAGAATGCTCTAATAATGAAAGAATGGTTGCTTTGGCTACAAAATCGGTCATAGTCAGTTTTGTATCGTGTCGTGCTATGGCTGTTTCATTCAACTGTTGTTGTAATTTGATGAGTTTTGTCACATCCGCTTTCATCGTAATCGTTAGTTGTGCACTTGTTTGTAGGCTTTCCATCATCCGTGAGGCAATTGTTTTTCGCATCGTGTTGACAGGTTGATGCTCCATCTGATTTGTTTGTTTCTCTTTCTGATCATGAAGTGCCTGAAGCACGTCCGCTTTCGTAATTCTCCCGCCTGGTCCTGTCCCCACTAGCGTATCAATGTCTAGGTTTGCGCCGTTAGCGATTTTTCGAGCAACAGGGGAGATTTTCTTCCTCTCTTTCTTTGCTTTTGGCTGTGAGTCTCTTTCTGTCTTTTCTTTAACCTTTTCATCTACTTCACCGATATAGCAGATGACGGTGCCAGGCGGTACACCTTCTCCTTCTGGCACTTTGATATCCAACACGGTTCCTTTAGCAGGCGATTCGATCTCCATTTCAATTTTTTCTGAGTTGATGCTTGCAATGCTTTCCCCTTTATTTACGGTTTCTCCGACTTGTTTATTCCATATGGAAACCGTGCCTTCTTTCATTGACATTCCCAATTTCGGCATCACAACCTCGACAGCCATATTCCTCTCTCCTTTCTTTAGTTCAGTATCTTGTCTTGATTTTGGCCAATCATTTCTAATACGGTGCTCACAACCTTATCAGGTGTCGGCAAATAGATATCTTCAAGAGGTGGTGAAAATGGAACCGGTGTATGAGGCGCCGTCACTTTTTTGATTGGGGCATCAAGTAAGTCAAATCCTTTATCAGCTACTAAAGAGGCAATATCTGCGGCAATCCCGCATCTTGGGTTCGCTTCATCCACAATGACAAGCCGATTTGTTTTTTCTACAGAAGCAAGAATGGCCTCTTCATCAAGTGGTGACAAGCATCTTGGATCAATGACCTCAGCTTCAATTCCTTGAGCTGCTAATTGTTCTGCCGCTTCAAGTGATGTATGGACCTGTTTGCCTACTGCAAAGATGGTGACATCAGTGCCCTCCCGCTTTACATCTGCTTTGCCGAGCGGTAGTGTGTAATATTTCTCTGGAACGTCTCCTGTGATATTGTACAGCGTTTTGTCTTCAAAAAAGATGACTGGGTCCTGATCCTCAATCGCTGCCAGTAGCAACCCTTTGGCATCGTACGGAGATGAAGGGACAACCACTTTCAATCCAGGAATGCTTGTAAATAGTGCATACAAACTTTGTGAATGTTGTGCGGCTGCTCTGAAACCCGCTCCATGTGTCGTTCTGATTGTAATGGGCACCTCTGCTTTTCCGCCAAACATGTAACGGAATTTCGCCCCTTGGTTTAGCACTTGGTCCAGACAGGTGCCGATAAAATCATTAAACATGAGTTCTGCAATCGGTCTTAGCCCTGTTGATGCAGCAGCCATAGCGGCGCCGATATAGCCAGCTTCACTAATCGGTGTGTCAAGGACGCGTTCACGTCCAAACTCCTGTACAAGACCTTTTGTTACACCGAGAACACCGCCCCATGCTTCATCATCCTGCAAGTGATCCACATTAGCGCCTCCGGCAACATCTTCTCCCATTAAAATGACATATTCGTCTCTTCTCATCGCAAGTTTGATCGCTTCATTCAATGCACTAGACATACTTAATTCTCTTGTCATTTTCTCTTCCCCTTTCTGATTTATTGATATGAAACATACACGTCTTTCAGTAATTCTGTCGGATCTGGATATTCACTTTCTTCACTAAATCTAACGGCTTCCTCTATCGCTTCCGCTACAGCCGCTTCAATGCTAGACATCTCTGCATCAGTAAGCCATTGTTTCTTTAACAATTCATTTCTAAAAAGAGCAATAGCATCTTTTTCTTCTTGATGTTCTGTTTTTTCCTTATTTGTTTTGTAACGCTGGGCATCTCCTTCAAAATGACCATAATTCCGATATGTCATGCATTCAATCAATGTTGGCCCTTCTCCATTTTTCGCTCGTTCAATTGCTTGTTCTGCTGCTTGATAAACTGCCAGCACATCTTTGCCATCTACTTGAATACCCGGGATGTTATAGCCGGCGGCTCGATCCACAATTGCTTTACAGCTTGAAGCATAGGAAAACGGTGTGGCTTCCCCATAGCCATTGTTTTCTGCGATGAAGATGACAGGCAGTTTCCAGATGGCAGCAAGATTGATTCCTTCGTGAAATGTGCCTTGATTGTTTGCACCATCCCCAAAAAAGCAAACGCTTACATTTTTTGTCTTTTTATATTTGGCAGTTAGTGCTGCTCCACACGCCAGCGGAAAGCCACCTCCGACTATTCCATTGGCACCAAGCATTCCTTTATCAAAATCTGCGATGTGCATTGACCCTCCTTTTCCTTTACAGAGACCTGTGGCTTTTCCATAGATTTCTGCCATCATTCCTTTTAGATCACAGCCTTTTGCTATACAGTGCCCATGACCACGGTGTGTACTTGTGATACTGTCTTTTTCGTTCAGGTGGGCGCATACTCCTACAGCGACAGCTTCTTCACCAGCGTAAAGATGGACAAATCCTGGCAAAATTCCTTTCGTAAAAAGTGTGTGTACTTGATCTTCAAACTGGCGGATCTCCAGCATTTTTTGATACATCCATACCGCTTTTTCTTTTGTCAATACGACTTCCATATTGTAAAACCTCCTATCTTTTTTTCTTACACTTATCTATAAGCAAAAAGCGTGCCAACATGATGAAACGTTAAACATGGGCTTTAAACGATTCAAACTGGTTTAAAAAGAGACAAAAAGAGACTTGAGTCTCTTTTTGTCTCGATATGTCTCTTTTTCGTTCCTATATGGGTAAGTTATTTGTACACAAAGAAAAAAAGCATCCCCAATAGGAATGCTTATCACACTTATTTGATCGTACGATGCCACTTCAATTTTCCCTGACAGCTACCGCAAACATAGCGAGAGGTATCAAACCGTCTTTTCCTTATAAAATGCTGGCCGCACCCTGTACAAACGTAGTCATGGCGTTTTTGCACACGACGCTTGTTTTGTACAGCTTTTAATGGTGTACAAAAGCGCGGGGCTCCTACTTGTTTCAATAACTCTTTAAACTCGCGATCACGGTGCTGATAGCCTTTACCTTCTAAGTGCAGATGATAATGGCATAGCTCGTGTTTAATGATACCGATTAATTCATCTCTTCCATGCTCCTCTAAGTATTGACGGTTCAATTCAATATCGTGTGTTGCAAGTAAATATCTTCCACCAGTCGTTTTTAAACGGTCATTAAAGACTGCCTGATGAAGGAATTCTTTTCCAAACAATTGACGGGAAATTTGCTCTGTCAGTTGTTGCAATTCGGGCTGGTTCAATCAAGATCGTTCCTTTCCTAAAAAACATTGAACGGGACAATTTCTCCTTTGCATACATTGGAGGTAACCCACTGTTTCGATCAAAGGAGGAATGGGAGATGCCCAACTGGCTGAAAAATCAGATGCAGAAAGCATTTTATGAAAAAAATCATTATCAGATTAAATTGCTCAATCAGTGTTGGTACTTCTATAGAAGAAAGCATTCAGTTGCATCAAGGCACACCCCATCCTAAGGTGCGCCTCGTTTTTTGTTTACTCTGGCTTCAGCATGGAGAGGGCGACACGTCCTTTTGCCTGATCAACCGAGTCAACCCATACTGTCACAATGTCACCGACAGACACGATGTCAAGCGGATGCTTGACAAAACGATTGCTCAGTTTCGAAATATGGACTAGTCCATCCTGCTTCACACCAATATCCACAAATGCGCCAAAGTCTACAACGTTTCTCACAGTTCCTTGAAGCTCCATTCCTTGCTTCAAGTCCTCCAATTTCAACACATCAGTTTTTAAAAGCGGTTTTGGTACTTCATCACGCGGATCTCGCTCAGGTCTTGTCAGCTGATCGATGATATCTTGTAATGTAATGTGACCAATTTGAAGCTGTTCTGCTGCTTCATCCAGATTCACCTCAGCAATTTTCTCTTTTAATTGTTCCGTTCCAATGTCAGCTGGTGTCATCTTTATCATGCGAAGGAATTGTTTTGTTTCCTTATAGCTTTCTGGGTGAATCCCTGTACGATCAAGTGGATCTTGTCCATCTAAGATACGCAGAAATCCGATACACTGCTCGTATGTTTTGGCCCCAAGTCTCGGAATATCCTTCAGCTCTTTTCTGCTTGTGAATTTTCCAATTTCTTCACGGCGTTTCACAATGTGACCAGCTACTGCTTTTGACAAACCCGCAACATATTGCAAAAGTGCCTGTGAGGCTGTATTCACGTTCACGCCGACTTGATTTACCACCGTTTCAACCACAAAGGTTAATGAGCTGTTTAATTGCTTTTGACTGACGTCGTGCTGATATTGACCTACCCCGACTGATTTTGGATCAATTTTCACAAGCTCTGCTAATGGATCCTGTAATCTTCTCGCAATTGAAATCGCACTTCTTTCCTCCACTTGTAAGTCTGGAAACTCTTCTCTCGCTAATGCAGATGCAGAATATACACTTGCCCCTGCTTCATTTACAATCAAATATGAAACCGGTTGATCTATTTCCTGAATGAGTTCTGCAATGAATTGTTCGGTCTCTCTTGATGCTGTTCCGTTTCCAATCGCAATGACATCAATCTTGAATGATTGAATGATGTCTTTTACTTTTTGTTTTGCTTCCGCTTGTTTTTGTACGGGTGGATGCGGATAGATCACACTAATATGATGTACTTTCCCCGTATCATCAACGACAGCTAATTTACAGCCTGTTCTAAATGCAGGATCAATACCAAGCACACGCTTCCCTTTCATCGGCGGCTGAAGTAGGAGTTTTCTTAAGTTTTCTGCAAAAATATGAATGGCTTGTTCTTCTGCTTTTTCTGTGAGCTCTTTTCGTATTTCACGTTCGATTGAAGGTTGAATCAATCGTTTGTAAGCATCGTCAATCGCTGCTTCCATATACGTTCTTGCTGCCGTCTGTTTACCTTTGATGACTTGCTTTTCAAGATAATGGCGGATATTTTCAGCAGGTGGTTCGATCGTGGCTTTTAAAATACCTTCTTTCTCTCCTCGATTCACTGCAAGTACACGATGGGGCACAATCTTTTTGATCGGCTCTTGATAATCATAGTACATTTCATACACGTTCTTCTCATCATTTTCAACGTCTTTCCCTTTGGTGATCAAGGTACCCTTTTGATACGTTTCACTGCGAATCCACTTTCGCATATCAGGATCGTCTGCAAGTTGTTCTGCAATGATGTGCTGCGCTCCTTCTAGCGCTTCTTCTACACTTGTCACTTCTTTTTCTTCATTGACATAAGCAGATGCTTGCTTCCTGATGTCGCCCTCGCGCGGCAGTGTCAGCAAATATTCTGCTAGCGGCTCCAATCCTTTTGCTTTTGCTACATTTGCCTTTGTTTTGCGTTTCTGTTTGAATGGTCTGTATAAATCTTCGACCTCTTGAAGCTTATGAGCATGTTCGATTTTTTGTTTTAATTCTTCTGTGAGTTTGTCTTGTTCAGCTATTAAGCGTATGACTTCTTCTTTTCGGTTCGTGACATTTTGGATATATGTATAGCGTTCCGAAATGGTTTGAATCTGCACTTCGTCCAGTGAACCTGTCTGCTCTTTTCGGTAACGTGCAATAAACGGGACGGTGTTCCCATCCTCTAATAGCTGGATCACGCTTTCAATTTGTTTCGTTGAAAGCTTTAATTCTGTTGCAATTTGTTTCAATAAAAAATCAGATGTCTTCATTCTTTGCATCCCCTCACTGTGTCTTCTCTTTTAGTGTATCAAAAAAACGGCAAAACAGAAAAAAGGTCAGCTATTTTACATGAGCTGACCAAGTACATAGGTAAGATCGTCCTTTTTATCTTGTGTGTATGTTTCAAGCTGTTTTGCGATGTCTGCAACTGACTGACCATTTTTCAAACACATACGCATGTTTGGTACATTCAGTCCGTCTGAATACATAATGAATGTCGATCCTTTTTCATAAGAATAGGTGTATGTTTTATATTTTCTCGGTTTACCGGACAAGTATCCCAATGTCGGAAGTGGGTAAATATAGTGGCCTGATGGTGCATTCAAGATAAATCGGATATTGCCAACCGAACAATAGGTAAATTGCTGCTGTGGAAAATGTACCTTTAAAATGGCGACAGTAGCCCCCCGTTTATTTTTCATGGCTTGATTGCATCGGTCAATGAGGGTTGTGACATCTTCATGTCCATATTCTTCGACAATTTCGCTGACTAAAGAAGATGATTCATTGGCGAACTGGCCGCTGCCTAATCCGTCTGCTACAGCACAAATTAGTTCTTCATCATCTGCTTTAATAAAAAAACTGTCCCCACAGCATGATTTACCTTCTTTGCTTGATTGATAGATGATAGCATTTACATGCTCATGTTGTTCAAAATGTCTCATCACCCTAGCTCCATAGACGCATCTTCTGATAATGCATCTCGTAGCTTTTTAACTGCCTTCCGTTGCAGTCTCGATACATGCATTTGTGATATTCCGAGTAAATCGCCTGTTTCTTTCTGACTTTTGTTTTGCAGATACGTTAAATTAATAATATCTTTTTCTCTGTCAGTCAAAACATGCAGCACACTCTCAAGCATCAATTTTTGGTTCACTCGTTCGTATCCTTCTTCTTGTGAGCCGACAACATCTAAAATGGTCACAGTACTGCCCTCAGAATCAGCCTCTACGCTTTGATCAACAGACAGCGCCTGATAGCTTTTGCCCATCTCCATTGTTTCAAGAACTTCTTCTTCAGTCACATCGAGATATTCAGCAATCTCCTGTACTTTTGGTGATTTTTGCTTCTCCGTTGTCAGGTGATCGACCGCCATTTTAATTCTCGGTCCAAGCTCTTTAATACGCCTTGGCACATGGACACTCCATGTTTTATCTCGTAAAAAGCGTTTGATTTCCCCAATAATGGTTGGAATCGCAAAGGCTTCAAATGATTTACCGACAAGCGGGTCATAACGCTTCATTGCGCCG
This sequence comes from Bacillus sp. NPDC093026, assembly GCF_044754665.1. Lineage (NCBI taxonomy): Bacteria > Bacillati > Bacillota > Bacilli > Caryophanales > Bacillaceae > Bacillus > Bacillus sp. NPDC093026. The sequence continues at coordinate 33,672 of NZ_JBIVPN010000006.1, forward strand.
AGTAAGCCAATCATTCCAACTTGCCTTAGGTCCTCATGAAAGCTTCTTCCTTTAGAGTATTTCTTCGCTAGCATATCTACAAGATTTGTGTAGCATTCTACGAGCGTTAGTTGCGCCTTTTCGTCTTGATTCATTTGATAGCTTTGGATCAGGCGATCTACTTCATCTTTAGTTAGTTTCGTAGTTTTGGATGGTTGTGTCATGGTCAACTCGCTCCCTGTTTAAAAACTTTGTCATCGCCACAGTAACTCCGGAGTTCGCTTGCACCTCGACTTCATCCATCAATGTTTGCATTAAATATAGACCAAGACCTCCTTCTGCCAATTGATCAACTGTATGAGCAGATGTGTAAGGTCCAAGGTTTTCCTGCTTTTGTTTAAAGTCAAAGCTTCCGCCTTGATCAGCGACAATGATTTCTAGTCGATCATCATAGACAAGAAAGCGAACCGCTACCTCGCCTTCTTCACCACCTTCATCTTTGTAGGCATGCTGGACAGCATTTGTGCAAGCCTCACTGACCGCAATTTTTAAGTCCTCAATCTCTTCATAAGCATAGCCCATTCTGCTTGCGATGCCTGAAAGAGTCAGACGAATAATGCCTACGTATTCTGGTTTTGCCGGTACTTTCATCTCAATTAGATCCACTGATTCGTTCATTATACCCCACCCTCTGACTTTGCAGATATGTCAATGATGCTCTTTAATCCAGTAATTTCGAACAACCTTACAAGCCGATCTGACAAGTTCTCAAGCTTCAACGTTCCACCAGCTTTTTGAGCCGCTTTAAACAATCCAACAAATACACCTAAACCAGTACTGTCCATATAAGAAACATCCTTCAAACAGATTTCAAGATGCTCCCCTCGCTCTGCTTTAGGCATAAGCGTTTCTCTTAGTTCAGGAGCGGAGTAAACATCGATTTCTCCGCTGACACTGATTTTCGTTTTTTGATCTATTTGATGCTCTTTCACAGCCATATTCATTATGCATTCACCTCAAGATTCTTGTTTGCTTGAATTTTATATACCCGCATAGTCACTTTCTAAACCTTTCTTTTGAGAACAAGTAATGTAAAGTCATCATGCAACTGAAAATCTTGCAGCTTTAATAAACTAGCATAGATGGCATCGACCATTTCCTGAGCAGAGTAAGATAGATGCTCTGATATGAGCGTTTTGATATCCTCCCGATCTAAAAAACCATCCTCTGACTTTGATTCTGTTACGCCGTCTGAGAATAGGATCACCATATCTCCTTCATCCAAATGCTTCTCATACTGTCTGTATTCAAAGTCTGGGGCTATACCAAGTACAAGTCCTTTAGCGTCTACATCGTAAAATTGATTCTCTTTTTTGGAATAGAAAAAGCCCGGCTCATGACCAGCCGATGCATATTTAAATTCATGGGTCACTGTATTATAGCTACCATAGAACATGGTGATAAACATACTTGGGTCCACATTTTGTTCGACCACACGATTAAGGGTTTTTAACACCTTTGTTGGACCGCTTCCTGACTCTGGCAGGGAATCCATCGCATACTTAATCATCGACATACATAACGCTGCGGGTATACCCTTCCCGATGACATCAGCAATTGCGATATTGATCGTATCGTGATCTGTCACAAAGTGGTAATAATCTCCGCTCATCTGTTTTGCAGGCACACTAATGGCTCCGATATCAAATGTATCTCCTTCTGGAATTTTAGTTTCCAGAAGGGTCTGCTGAACATTCGCAGCGATTTCGATTTCTGATTTAATTTCTTGCTGAATGCCTCTGAGTGTTAAATGCTCTTGATAAGCAAGTCCGTATCCTATCATAACTTCGATTAGGAAGTCTAGTGAATGAAAGACATCTTTCGGCAAATCAGGGTAAAGCTCCTGAATCACTTTTCGGTGAACACTTACTATTTCTTCAGGAGGTATTTGATGCTCAATGGTTTTTCGGCTAAATTTTTGAGCCTGATAAAGTGATGTTTCAGTTAAATCACTGATATAACGACTGAGCAGCTGATAATACCGCTGCTCCATTACCTCCTTAAAATCCATGGTTTCCCTCCTAGCGAAGCCACTTGACAGCTTGTATCTCCGTTCCTTGTTTAGGTGCAGAATCCAGTTTAAAATCATCCATCAGTCTTCTAACTCCTGGAAGACCTGCTCCGAGTCCGCCTGATGTGGAAAATCCATCTTCCATCACTTTGCGAATATCCATAATACCGGGCCCCTCATCGGCTGCGATGACTTTGAGTCCACGCTTTCCACGCTCCATCACTTCTTCTATACAAATCTGACCTTTACCAGCGTATAAATAGATGTTTCGAGCTAACTCTGAAATGGCCGTCGTAATTCTTGCTTGGTCAACTGTTCCAAAACCCAGTTCTTTTGCAACATTTCGTCCCAGTTGTCTTGCCGCAACTATGTCCCATTCCGTCAAAATTTTTACACAGGATTGGTTTTTCATACCTATTCCCCCAATTCCCGCTTCAGTGTCTCAAGCCCTTGTTCAAGATCTAATGCTGTCTGAATTTCTTCTAGTGATATACCAAGTTCAATCAGAGTCACAGCGACAGCAGGTTGTATTCCTGTTAATACCACTTTTGCCCCCATGAGCTTAGACATGGTAATCACATCGCCTAATACTTTTGCGATAAATGAATCAATCATATCAACAGACGTTAGGTCAATGACAACACCGTTCGCTCCTGTTTCATGGATTTTATTCAGCAAGTCTTCTTGAAAGTGAAGAGCAGTTTGGTCATCAAGCTCCCACTGTATGGAGATTAGAAGACAATTATATAATTTTAAGATTGGAATCTTCGGATGACTTCTCAATGGGTTATCCCTCCAATGAAACAATTTTTCGATTTGTCATTTCTAAAGCAGTTTGAATTCCTTTTTGAAGGGTATTCTTTGTAGTAACTTGAGATAAATCAATTCCGAGGTTGACGATGGTTTGGGCGATTTCTGGACGAATACCGACCAATAAGCACTTCGCACCTACTAATCTCACAGCCTCTGACGCTTGAATGATATGGTGTGCCACCATTGTATCGACAACAGGTACACCAGTAATGTCGATTAAGACAACCTGTGATCTATGCTTCACGACGCCATTTAGCAGGTTTTCCATGATCTTTTTCGCACGATCTGTATCAATTGTTCCAACAAGAGGCATGACGGTGATGTTCTCAAACACTGGAATCAACGGGGCAGAAAGTTCTTGTAACGCAATTTTTTGGAGGTTAACAGTTTTCTCCCATGAGATGGAGTAATGATTTAATATTTCGTTATGAACCGGTGTGATGAATCGATCAATTTCCCAAATTAAATCATCACTTTCTTCTATTGTATCTTTGTCGCTGTTCATTTTTTGGTATAAGTGTGTACGGATTTCTGTAAGTCCATTTGTCAGCAACTTAAGCGAAATACCCATTTGTACAATTTTTAAAGCAAAAGACTGCACTTTTTCTTCAAAATCTTCAGTATAGCCTTCTGAAATGGATGTAATAATGAGCTGGACATATTCCGAACAAATCGTTTCATACATTTGATCGTTCAGCATCATGTCCGTTTCTTCTTCTCCAAGTCGTTTGAAGATGTCAGTCCATTCCTTTTCTAATTCCTTTTGGTGCGCTCTTGTGAAAGCTAACACGATATGATTCGACATAATTTACCCCCTACATACATAAAAAGCACTACTTTCATTCTTTCTCCATTATAGCGTTAATAAAAAATGAACACAAAAAAAGTTGCTCTTCAGTGAGCAACCAAATGAAACCATATTAAAAATCAATAAGAGCCAAACTCACTTGTAAGGCCTCATCAACCTTTTCCATCATTTCATCATCAAGATGTGTGATCTTATCTGTCAACCTTTGCTTATCAATCGTACGAATCTGCTCTAAAAGAATGACAGAATCCCGTTCAAAGCCGTAGCGTTTTGCATTAATTTCGACGTGAGTCGGTAATTTCGCTTTTTGTATTTGGGCTGTTATGGCTGCAACGATAGCAGTCGGGCTGAAGCGATTTCCAATGTCATTTTGGATCACCAATACCGGGCGAACCCCGCCCTGCTCGGAGCCAACAACAGGAGATAAATCAGCAAAGTAAACATCACCGCGTTTAACAATCAAATGTTTAACCCCCGCTGACTAATCGCTCAACTGTATTCTCAGCCTCAAATTCTGCGTATTGTGCCTCTGAAGAAATATTCAGATTGATTTTCGCCATCTCCATGTAGCCGCGTCTCATCGATTCACGATTTTGTCGAATATTACGTTCACGAATATACGTTTTTGTCGCTCGGTAAATCAATTCATTTCTTGTTACCTTATCCTGCTCTGCTACTCGTTCGATTTCAGACATCAAAGCCTCGGGCAGTCGAATCTTCATTTCGTTTGTTGCACTGGATTCAGACAAAAAACATACACCTCCACAAAAACTTACGGATACCGTTTCGATCCATTCCAAGATTAATCATACCATTATTCAATGCGTAAGCAAAGCTGTTTCATGATTTCTTTTTAGATGATGATGCGTTCGGCCACCCGTAAATCAAGATGATAATGGAGTTCCTCTTTCCCATTATACGCTTTTTTCCGAAAATCATACGGCATTTCCAAAATCTCCGAAAAGGTGAGAATTTTCATTTCTCCTCTGTAGAAAAAAAGAGAACGATGTCAGCATGGATTCCAGAAGTGATCTATAAAAAGCTTGGCCCGTTTTGAAGCAGTGGATTACGCACATGAACTCTTTTGCCATCCTCTATATACACTCTTGGAACGCGATGAGCGATGGAGCAAGTCACTTCATAGTTAATGGTCTCCAAGCGCTTTGCCACTTCATCGACTGATACCTTTTCCTCTCCTTGAGTACCAATGAGAACAACTGGCTCTCCAACAGAATAGGCTTCTTTCAGTTCAACCATGAATTGATCCATACACACCCTTCCAGCGATCTTCTGACGCTTTCCACCAACAAGCACTTCAGTTCCTGCTAGCTTTCTAATCCAGCCATCTGCATAGCCAATCGGAACGGTACCAATCCATGTATCTTGATAGGCTGTATATGTGGCTCCATAGCTGACACTCTCTCCTTTTTGAATGAGCTTCACGTGGGCAAGTTTTGTATGCAGAGACAACGCCTCTTCCAGCTTGAAAGGCAACTCATCTTTCATCTCTTCTGAAGGAGACAGTCCATACATGCTGATGCCGAAACGAACCATATTAAACAAGACCTCTTTGAACCGAAGACCTGCAGCACTGTTGGCACAGTGAACCAGCAATTTTTCAGTATGAAGCGGTTGAAGCAGCGTTTTAAACTTGTCTACTTGCAAGTCAAAGTAGTCTTTATCCTTCTCATCTGCTGTCGCAAAGTGAGTAAATACTCCTTCCAACTGTAAAAATGAATGATTTTCTACAAGCTCTTTGACTTCGTTTGCTTGCTCTACTGTTTTCACACCTAAACGATTCATCCCGCTGTCCATTTTCAAATGAAAACGAATAGGTTGTCCAATATGTCCTTTGGCAAGTTGAATCACATCTCTTAGCCACTCAAGCGAGTAAGCCGTCATGATGACATTGTATCTGACTGCGACTTTGACATACTCAGGTGGTACTGCGCCAAGTACAAGAATCGGTGCTTTGACGCCTTTATTTCTTAAAGAAATAGCCTCATCTAAAAAGGCAACTGCTAACATGTCTGCACCTGCTTTGAGAGCTGCTCTTGCGATTTCTATATCTCCATGTCCATATGCATTGGCTTTCACTACAGCCATCAATTGAACTTTTTTTCCAATATGGTCTTTCATATGTGAAACATTATGCTTGATTGCTGTTAAATTAATTTCTGCCCATGTATCTCTATAAAAACCATTGGTGTCCATCAGTTACACTTCCCTATTGGATGATTCAATACTTTCATTATGATACTAAAAATAAAGAATAATGTGAAACGAATCAAAAAATCAGCCCTTGCACAGGGCTGACGTTCTATTTGAGAAACTCATTTATTTAGCTGATTGTCCTTCTACACTTCTCGCCACCATCAAGAGCTCTTCTTTCGATAAGTCATTCGACGAAATTAAGTAGTCGACCCCGTCAGATGTCCAAGAAAGAGATCGGTCTGTTAAGACGCCGACAGTCATACCAAGGTCAACCGGCTCACCGTTCATTGTCACAGGTGTAGATGCTTCTGCCACTCTCGCTTTTTCCTGAATGAGTGTGAAGGATTTCTTCCCGCCATACGTGATCACATAACGTTTCCCCGCATCGGTTGTCATTTCTTTCTCTTCCATTTTCTTCACTCCCTCTGGCATATCGACTGGCGTTTTCACCGCAAAGCTGTCTGACGGGTTCGCACTTGTCGCCACATCCATTTGAGAGAGCGTCATGTTTTTCTTCTCATCAAAGGCATCTTTGTCAAAGGATTTATTGAATTCAAAATGAGAAAATTCTACTTTCACCATTGGCTTTTTGTCGCTGTCCAGCACTTTCACGCTGACAGGCGCCATTGTTTTTTTATGGAATGTAATTTCTTGTGTAGGCAGCATTTGATTGTGCTGATAATTGGTTTTGGTCTCGAAAATGTATTTCGACTCTTTCGCTTTGAACTGGGCTGCGCTGTCATTTTTAATGTCTTTCACTAGTGATTCAAATAAGTAGACCTGACTGCTGTTATTTGGCCAATCACTATGGAAACGGAAACTTTTGTTCAAAGAAGGTGTCAGCACAAACACACCATTGCCATTTCTTAAAATGACTTGACTCTGATCCCTTTTCGGATTTTCTAAATAGACACGGTAAAGATCCGGCTTCTTGTACCAAATTTCCACTTGGTACTTCTGCGGTTCATTTCCTGTCTCAATGGTCATTTTTGCTTTGGCTTTGTATGATGTCATTTCCTCTGCCTTTTTGTTTAAATCTCTAACGATATCCTGCTGAGATTTTTGACCACATGCGGAGAGAATCAATACAAAAAGGATCCCCGTTACAAGCAAAACAAAGCTTTTTCTCACCCTTTTCAACCCCTTCGTCAATTGTGTTAAAAGGAAGAAACCGCTTGTTTGACTTTAACAGTACGCCTGAAAGTCAACTGCGTACCGCGAACCATCAAAGCCTGTTAGCAACTCGCCCTTCCTTATCGCACTACCCAATATATGAAGGGGGGACAAACAATATGCAGACTAGCTTGACAACCTTTCAATTAAAACTTGTGCAGCGGCATATTCTCGTGTATGTGTAATAGACAAATGGACCTTGTCACCCTTTGTTTTCTCACTTTTCACTAAAGGCTTCCCGCTGTCGTCTTTATGTATTTCAATGTCATGAAAATTGAGATACTGTCCGATACCAGTACCATAGGCTTTCGAAAAGGCTTCCTTAGCCGCAAAACGTCCTGCCAGAAACTCTATCTGTCTCTTTCCACTTAACGTTCTATAAACGCCCTGTTCAAATGGTGTCAAAATCCGTTCTGGAAAACGAGGCTGTCTATGGAGCACTCGAGAAAGCCGGTTGATCTCTACAATATCAATACCAATCCCTTTAATCATGAGATCCCTCCTATGTTCCTCGTACTATTTTTTATGTTTGCTTCATAAACGTGTTACTATTAACTTACTATTATCTTGGCAAAAGGGGTTTATTATGTTTATTCGAACGGAGAGCTTTCAACAATTTATCAGATCGTATCCAATCGTTACAGCGATCCTTGCGCTACAAATCGGTCTGTGGCTTTTATTTGCCATTCCTATCCCTCTGATACAGCTTGGGCAAGACCATCTCGTTGGATTCAACTACGGGGTAGCAGAGGGTGAATGGTGGCGGCTGGTCACACCTATCTTTCTTCACGGGAGTCTGACACACATTTTATTCAATTCCATGTCTATTTTTTTATTTGCTCCAGCACTTGAGAATTTGCTTGGTAAGGTGCGCTTCCTCATCATTTATCTTGGGGCAGGCATCATTGGCAATCTCGGAACCTATTGGATTGAACCATTAGAATATGTGCATGTCGGTGCTTCTGGGGCGATTTTCGGTTTGTTTGGCGTCTATCTTTATCTTGTCTTATTTAAACCGCACATGATGGACCGCAGTAACTCTCAAGTCATCTTAACGATTCTCGTTGTATCCGCCATCATGACGTTTTTCAATTCGAACATTAACATCATGGCCCACTTCTTTGGTTTGATTGGAGGCATGATTCTGGCGCCGTTGACGCTGATCTTTCAATCTAAAAAAAGGCGCTTTTAGCCTCATAAAAAATGTCGATCACTCCTTTTCTATGAGGAGCGAATCGACATTTTTTTAGAAGATTTATTTTTTTCGTAGGAATACCAATCAAATACCCGTTTGGCATCTTCCTCTTCAAGATGACGTACACCAAAGGAATCCAGCAGTATAGAGGATTTTACAAACGTGTGAATACTTGCGATACGGCCTTTTTTTTGGAAATAGGATTGCGTCATTGTATAGTTTTGCATTCGTTTTCTCAAAACAATTCCTGTTGTTTTCCCTATGCCTCTTGTCGTCATCTGAATCATTTGATCTCTTATCGCATAACCTGATTGCTTATAGGCTAAATAGCCAAAGAAAAGGGCAATTAGGAATGGGATTAGAGCTAAATACCCCCACGGCGGAAAATGCACTGAAAGAATCACACCGAAGATCAAAGGGAAAAAACCATATGAGATCAAGTACCGTTTGAGTGAACGCCTTGGCACTTTTTTCAGCTCCGGTTCGAGCTGGTAGTGCTCTGTAAACAGTGACAATAATTCATTGATTCTTTTTTTCTGAATAAGTGGGAATAAAACAGAAGATGTCTCTTTTTCTGACATTGAACCTCCTGCACTAACGAGCATCACAGTGGCAAATCCGAAAGGTTCACGGATCAAATTTTCTTTGATTTTAACCGCTTGGATTCGCGAGAGTGGGATCGTCATTTGGTGTCTCTCAATGAATCCTCTTGTGATGATGATGTCATTTCCTTTTCTTTTTGCTACAAAGTTAGCGTATTGGAGCGCTGTTACACCAACACTCAGTACCCAAGCAATCAATACCGCAAGAAAGATAAGTATCGCATAGATTTCAATACTTGCATGACTTAAAAAGGAAAACCTCTTGACGAATCCATCCAAAGGGAGAATTTCATCTATTTGTGTGTAGATGGCGAGACAACCCGAAATAATGACACCGATGCCGCTTGAAGTAGAGGCAGCTAAGAGGAGCTCCGGAGCTTTCATACGATATGTGACGTGTAATTCTTCCTCGACAGGTTCTTGTTTAAACAGTTGATCGTGCTGCACGTCACCTGTTTCTTCCGATGCTTCTCCCTCTTGTTGTAGGCTTTTCTTGCGGTTAAAAATAGCCTGTTTTAATTGTTCTGCCTCCGCTTTTGTAATTGCCGTTAGGCTCACCTCTGGACCATCCGTACCTCCAGCCGTTTCAATTTGCACGCGAACCAAACCGAAAATCCGCTGAAAAATTCCTTCACTTGTATTCACTGTCTGAATTCGTTCTAATGATATATATTTCTTCTTTTTCGTCAAAACTCCGGACTCGACGCGAAATTCATCGTCTTCCAGTCGATAAGTAAATCTTCTCCATTCTAATACGGTCGAAACAGCTTGCCACAAAAGAAGCAAACCAAGAAGGATAAAAGCATAAAAACGAATAGTCGAATTCGAGTTTACAAAACCGATCACAAAAAAAGGAATGATCAGATTTTTGATCAAGAATACAGCATCTTTTATAAAATCAATGAACATCGAAATCGGATGCACACGTTTTGGTTCAGACATCATCTTCCGTCACCCTTGCTAAACGAGATATGTAATCACGAAGTTCATCCGCTTCTTCTAATTCTAACGCTGGAATATGATGAACCGTGGCAGCAGTAGAAATTTGAACAGATGCTAGGTGATAACGCCTTAAAAGAGGACCCTGAGATGTATCCACATGCTGAACACGTACCATAGGCACAATCACCCGAGTGACACGAATAAGCCCATGCTGTATTTCAATTTCGTTTTCAAATACTTCATAGCGCCATATGTGATGCCTGATTTTCGGTATCAACCAAATGCCGAGAATGGCTTGAAAGACCCATACTCCAACAAGAATGGCTCCAATCCAATACGGCCATTGAAAATAATAACTAGCAACAAATACCCCAATGATGATGAGTAAGAAAATCAATGAGATCATTCCATTTTGAATACGCCATACCTTTAGTCCATTTAAACTTATTTGACGTTGCGGCTGCTTTCTCACATTCTTCCCCCATTCTCTTACGATTCTATCAATATATTACGAAACAAGACCTAGAAAGTTTCAATAATTCCTGTAAAAAAAAGCGAACCCTGCAAAGGATTCGCTCTTGTATTGAAATTAGCTGTTATACGATTTCTTTTGACGACGATCGCTAGAAGAACGATTGCGATCATTAGATGAACGTTTTTTATCACCGTAAGATGAACGGCTTTTCCCGCGATAGCCGCCTCCGCCACCGCTATCTCTACGTTTAGAAGAGCTTCGGTTGTTACGATTGCGTTTTGAAATCATTGGTGCTTCATCTGTCAATCGAACAGGTGTTGCATCCGGCTCTTTTGTCATCATTTTAATGGCAGCCGCAACAACTGTTACTGAATCATGATCTTCTAACAATTCAGCAGCTGCTGTCATGTAGAAGTTTAAGTTATTCTCACTAATGATTGTACGCAGTCGGTCAACGGTTACTTGCTGTTGTCCTTCGATTGCTTCATCTAAAGTTGGTTCTTTCATACGATCCATTTTGCGCTTTGTTGTTTGTTCAATCGCACGAAGCATATCTTTTTCACGTGGTGTGATAAATGTCACCGCCATACCTGTACGTCCAGCACGTCCTGTACGTCCAATACGGTGAACATAACTCTCTGGATCTTGAGGTACGTCAAAGTTATAAACGTGTGTTACACCAGAGATATCAAGCCCACGTGCTGCAACGTCTGTCGCAACAAGAACATCGATTGCACCTTCTTTGAATTTACGAAGAGCCACCATTCGCTTCGCTTGCGTCAAGTCACCATGGATCCCTTCTGCTGTGTAGCCTCTAAGGTTTAGAGCTTCAGTCAATTCATCAACACGACGTTTCGTACGTCCGAATACAATTGCAAGCTCTGGTGATTGAATGTCAAGAAGGCGTGTCAATGTATCAAATTTCTTACGTTCGTGGATATCCAAGTAGAACTGTTGGATGTTAGATACAGTCATTTCTTTTGCTTTGACTTTGACATGCTCTGGATTTGTCATAAAACGTTCTGCAATGCGCTTAATTGGTGCTGGCATTGTCGCAGAGAATAAAAGTGTTTGGTGTTCACTTGGTACGTTTGAAAGGATCGATTCAATGTCCTCAATGAAACCCATGTTCAGCATTTCGTCTGCTTCATCAAGCACGACTGTTTCAACATTTTGAAGACGCATTGTACGACGGTTAATGTGATCGAGTAAACGTCCTGGAGTCCCTACGATAATATGAGGATTTTTCTTGAGCGAACGGATTTGTCGACCGATATCTTGTCCACCATAAATCGGAAGTACGCGTGCACGCTTATCTTGACCGATTTTATATAGCTCTTCAGACACTTGTATTGCAAGCTCTCTTGTTGGCGCAATAATAATCGCTTGGATATTAGGAGACGCTGGGTCGATTTTTTCAACCAGAGGAATACCAAATGCTGCTGTTTTTCCTGTACCTGTTTGTGCTTGTCCGATGACATCTTTATTTTGAAGACCAAGAGGAATTGTTTCTGCTTGAATCGGTGTTGCTTCTTCAAATCCCATGCGGTTAATAGCCTTCATGAGACTTTCGCTTAATTGAAAATCTTGAAACGTTATAGTCAAATTATTCAAACTCCTTCTAATTGCTGTTTCAGTAATCTCGTGAATGATCATTAAAAACTGTCCTTTTCCGAAAGGACAGGTCCATTATATACAAAGCCCGAATTACCCTATATTATATCTTACCATTACACTATTTGTTTTTCAACAAAACAGAAATGGATATATCTACTGTTCCACAATGACAGACTCGCCTTCATTCTGTCCACTTTTCTAATCCGTTGAATCCTCCTGATTTCTAACCGACAAGGAGTGAAATGATAAGAGCCGCTTCTCAAACTGCGTCTTTGCTCACATGTTGGTATCTGAAATGAACATTGACAATTTCGTCAAGAACACCAGTAAAAATACTGCCGCTTGATATGTGCCTGTTAAAATCTAACCACTCTGACGATATTGACATATGGTTTCATCAGTACTTCCCATTTGCTCAAATTAGACTGAGGGGTAAAGGGGTTTCCGTCATATTGAAACAACCGAATCGACCACCTTTTCTTTCCTATTGTAACATAGGCATGCCATTCATTCGACAAAAATGTTGGAAGTTTTAACTAGTGGGATTCAATTGATATTAGTTTAGCCACATTTTGGTTTTTCTATATTATTAAAATGATTTTTTTAAAAATTGTTCTACTTTCTCAAACAATTGCTGTGCACAAGGCTCATGGCATACATGATGTTTACAATCGGGTAAAAAGAACATTTCTTTTTGACTGGACGGGATTTTATGATAAATGAACTCTGCACTAGAAGCGGGAACAATTCCATCGCTTTCTCCTTGTACAATTAAAACGGGCAGGTGAAGCTTCTCAAGGGAGCTCTTTGTTTGTTTCACTAGCTTCATAAATTCTACAGCGGCCGACAGCGGCGTGCTCAACAGCTTATGACGATACCGATCATACAAGGGATTTGTATCAATCAATCCAGATAGGGACTCTTTTACCATCTGTCTTGTGTCTTGAAACATTTGTTTTGGGTTCACATATTTGGCAGCAGCACTTAAAAGAACAAGACGGGCAATTGGATATTTGGCTGCTAAGTAAGAGGCAATCATCCCCCCCATCGAAAAGCCTACCAAAAAAATCGTGTCGCATGTTCGATAGAGAGATAACAGCTCAAGCTCAGCCGTCGTAATCCATTCCTGATACAGAATTCCTTTCAACTGAAGCTCGTCGCCATGCCCCGGAAGAGTGACAGACTGCACGTTCCAATCTGTCGTCTGCTTTAAATACAGTGCAAGCGGTTCTACCTCATAAGGGGCTCCAGTAAAACCGTGTATACATAGACAGCCAATCATTCTGTCACCTTCTTTGCCGCTAACTTTTATAGTGCAGTAATGACTTCTTCCAATCTCATGCCGCGGGAAGCTTTCACAAGAACAACATCATCAGGTCCAGCTACTTCAGCCAGTTTTTTCTTCAAATCTCCTTTGTCCATGTAAGAAAAAACGCGCGTCTCTCCAAAAGCTTTCTTAGCTCCTTCGGCAATAAATGCACCTAGACGTCCATAAGTTATGACATAATTAATAAACTCCGGCTTGATGTATTGACCAAGTTCAATATGATATGTTTCCTCTTCGCTTCCCATCTCAAGCATATCGCCAAGCACTAGAATACGATTAGCAAAACCGTCCATATCGCCAACAAGATCAATGGCCGCCTTCATAGATGTTGGGCTTGCATTATACGCATCATTAATAACAGTAATACCTTTATCTGTTTTAAAGAGCTCAAGACGCATCCCTGTTAATTTTGTTTGCATTAGCCCTTGGGCAATTTGTGTTTCAGTTAGCCCAAAATGCTGGCCAATTGCAATGGCAGCGAGCGCATTCTTTACATTGTGTTTCCCCAATATAGGAATTAGAAACGCCTGAGCATACCCTTCGACCTGAAATTCTGTCCCTTCAGCAAGCTGATTGATGTGGGTCACTCGTATGTCACAGTCCTTTGATTCTCCAAAGGTTTTCACATTGTGATGAAGTGCCTTTGCTCTCTCGCGAAGCAAAGGCTCATCTCCTAGATAATAAAAGACACCGTCCTCTTTTAATCCGCTAGTGATCTCACATTTCGCATCTGCGATCTTCTCTCTTGAACCTAGATCTTGCATATGAGATTCCCCTATATTGGTGATGACAGCCGCATCAGGCTCAGCTAAGTTTGAAAGAAATTCAATTTCTCCTTTTGCACTCATGCCCATCTCCAAAACCGCTATATCTGTTCCTTCAGGCATGGCAAGGATCGTCAGCGGCAGACCGATGTGATTGTTAAAGTTACCCTCTGTTTTGTGTACTTGATATGCAGTTTGTAACACAGAATGAATCATGTCCTTGGTCGTTGTTTTTCCATTACTTCCTGTAATGCCTACAACACGAGGATTTTCTTCTTTTAAGTATGCTTTTGCCAGCTTCTGAAGAGCAGCCAGTGTATCCTCTACAAAAATAACTGGAACGTCTTTTGGAGGATGTGTTTCTTTTTGATTCCAAAGAACGGCTGCAGCTCCAAGCTCGACTGCTTTAGAAGCAAATGTGTGACCGTTAAAATGTTCCCCAATAAGCGGGATAAACAGTGCGCCTTTTGATACCTTCCGTGTATCTGTTGTCACTCCGTGAATCTGCTCTCCGCCAAAAGCTGGATTAGATAATGTTCCACCAGTCATTTGGGCGACTTGTTCCACTGTACGTTTCATCATGATTTTTCGCCTCTCTTTCTCAATTCACTTGAAGGGAAAAGAGACACTACCTGCTGGATAGTGTCTGCTTGTTGCTCTCATTAAAAAGTCGTTTTAATGGTTTGTTTTTCTTGATGGCGTTCGATTGCAAGTGACACTAATTTCTCAATCAATTCAGGATAGTCTACACCAGTATGTTTCCATAACAACGGGAACATACTAAATGGTGTGAATCCAGGCATTGTATTCACTTCATTAATCAGCACTTTGCCTTCCTCCGTTAAGAAGAAGTCTGCACGCACAAGACCAGACCCATCAATGGCTTTAAAAGCCTTGATCGCCATATCTTGAATTGTATTGTATTCATCCTCTGACACACTAGCCGGAATGATCAGGTCTGTATCGCCATCTTCATATTTTGCTTTGTAGTCATAAAAATCTGTTTTTGGTGCAATTTCACCAACAACAGAGCATGTCGGCTCGTCATTTCCTAATACGCCAATTTCTATTTCTCTTCCGATCACGCCTTCTTCCACAACAACACGACGGTCGTATTGGAAAGCCAAGTCAAATGCTGCCACAAGCTCTTCTTTACTGCGGCATTTACTAATACCAACGCTTGATCCCATGTTTGCAGGTTTGACGAAGCAAGGATATCCAAGCACTTGTTCAACATTTTCTAAGCTGTCTGCTTGTGCTTTTTCATAATCTTTTCTATTAAAGGAAAGGTACTTTGCCTGTGCGAGTCCCGCCTGAGAAAAGACATCTTTCATCATGATTTTATCCATTCCCGCTGCAGAAGCGAGAACACCATTTCCCACATACGGGATATTGAGCAGTTCAAGTAAACCTTGAATTGTTCCATCCTCACCATTCGGCCCGTGAAGTAATGGAAAGACAACATCAATTTTTTCATCTGTTGAAGCAGGCTGTGGAAACATGCTTTCATTTAAAGAAGTTGGTAAAAACGGCTTTGTTTTTTGTTCAAATTGAAGCATTTTCACATTTGATACTGGTTCAGTGAGTTTTTCTCCTCTTAGCCATTCGCCCTCTTCTGTAATGTAAATTGGATGTATATCGAACTTATCAGTATTAAGTGCTTTCGTAACTGCAAGGGCTGTTTGCAGTGATACATTATGTTCGGCTGACTTTCCGCCGTAAACCAATCCTAAACTTATTTTCAATGGATACTCCCCCCACTAAAATTCATCTTTACTATCTTATCACTTTCAAGAGAAAATGCTCTAATTAAATTTTGTTGTTATGGAATTGAAATGATTTGTAAAGGTTGTAAGCGCCCCCCTGAGCATTTGTATGTCAATCGTCTCTATTTTATATTAAAATGACTTTGAAAAGGAGTTGTGACAAATTGAAGAAAATCACTAGTACTGAACAATTCAACGAGATCATTCAATCAGATAAAGAAGTGATCATTAAATTCTTTGCAACATGGTGTCCTGATTGTACAAGAATGGACATGTTCATTCCAGAGATTTTAGAGACTTATGCTCATCACGAATGGTATGAAATAAACAAAGATGATTTCCCTGAGCTAGCAGAAACATATCAAGTCATGGGTATTCCTAGCCTGTTGATTTTCAAAAACGGCGAAAAAACAGGACATTTACACAGTGCTAACGCAAAATCACCCGAAGAAGTAACTGAATTTCTTCAAGAACACATTCAATAATTGAATCAAGGGCATGGCAGAATGAACTGCTGATGTCCTTTTTTATTGCCTTTCTTTTATGTCATCCTCTTTTAACAAATCTCTACATAAGACGAGTCGTATCTCAAAAACGTTTCAACGAAGAAAAGGAATGTTTCACCGGAAATGATGACATAGAATGACAGTCATTTATTTCCTGGGAAAGAATTTATCGTCGATACAAGCGGGAATATGTCGGTTGCGTGAATTTTCCGAATGGAATCTTTACTTATGATATTTGACTTTGTATAATAGAATTGATAAATGATAATGATTATCAATATCATCTGTATAAGATCTTATAGATCATTACTTTTCAAAAGGAGCGATGATTGAATGTCTAAAAAGAAAATCAAAACATATCAACAGCTGATTGAGGAGAATAAAAAGGCGATCATGCGTGACCCTAAATTGATGGAAAGTATATATGAAACCATCGACAAGAAGCATCAGAGGCAGCTTGCAGCTTCTGGGCGCGATTCTTTTTAATACTACGATGAGCAGACAGAGCCCTGACTGCCCTTTTTGTTTGCCACCATCAAAAAATAACAAAAGCCGATAAAATCGAGTAGCTGATTTTATCGGCTTTTGCTTTAGTGTGATTTCGCCACATGATCTTGTTTCATCCCTAGATAAATGAGCATATAAGTGAGATAGCCCATTGTCATCGTTAAACCGCCGAAGAAAAACTGAGAAAACACAGGTTCCTCAAACGTTGTCACTGCGGCAAGGATGATCCAACTTGCATACAAATAGACCATGAACCATTTGATATTTCTTTTTAATGTATACAGAATCAAAAGACCGGCTAATGAAAAAATCCCTAGCGCTAGTCTGAAATAAACAAGATGATGAAACTGGAAGGCAAAAGACACGAACGAAAACGACAGCAACAACAAAATCGGTAAAGCCAAAATAAAATTTCTCACGATAGTGCCACCTCCATAACTCCTTTTTCATTATAAGACAAAATCAGCCTGTGATCGTGAAATACAGACGGAATGTCACAAAGATGTCACGAATTTTTCTTGTTATTTGACACAATTTTTACACATTTACATCACGCTTCCAAAAAAGGAGCCAAGCTGTTCCGACAAAGAAAACGAAATGCGCAACAACAATGAATAATGAAAACAAGACGCTCATTCCATCAAATGGCGGCGGACCTTGAAAGCTGTATTGAGTGAAGTCAGTATTGGCGAAAAGCAAGATTTTCCCCCACTGATTTTCAAACAGTGACATGATAGTCACGAGAGATTTGGCTCCATATAAAACTAAAAATGAAGTGACCAGTGCAATCAGGCTGTTTCTAAACAAACTAGAACACATAAATGCAAAGCTAGCCATCATGACAACCTCAATCCATTCAGAACCGATGACTTCAAACGTGTACTGAAATAACCGACCTGTGTCTTCGTTAAATTGAGTGCCAAAGAAAATCAGACCAAAGATAAAAGATAAGACATAGTAAAAAACAAACAAATAAATGACGAATAACACGAGTGTGATATATTTAGACAGAAAGATGTGCAGCCTTGTCTTAGGTCGTATCAATAAAAATTTGATTGTCCTTTTTTGAAACTCCGTTGAAATCATCGTCGCACCAATGACGACAGCAAACACTTGTAAAACAAACACGACATTCGTAGAATAGGCAAAATAGTTCGCTACTGTGTATTCACCAAGACTAGATGGGACTTGTTTCATCGTTAAAGACATCATAAATTGAAAAACAACGAGTAATCCGAGTGCAATGATGGTGATCTTTTGTTTCATTAACTTTTTATGCTCATTTTTGATGAGTTGAAGCATCTGTCGTCCCGCCTTCCGTCCATTTCATAAATACCGATTCAATTGATTCCTTCTGAGGCGTCATTTCATACACATCAAAGCCAGCCAACACAAGTTGTTTGTTGAGCTCCGGCATACTCTCTTTGTTCAGTTGAAGCAGGACATGCTGTCCATCAAGCTCATATGTATATCCGTGCGCATTCAGCCATGAAGACGCCTTTTCTACTGGTTGAATATTCATGAGTACCTGCTCTTGTTCATTGATATTTCTCAGATCCACGGTTGCTTTGATTTGCCCTTTTTGAATGATCATCATGCGATGACATAATTCTTCTACCTCATGCAATAGGTGAGTAGCAAATAACACAGATGTGCCCTCCTCTTGCACAAGCGTTCGTAAGTGTTGTCGGAAATCCTTTATTCCAGAGGGGTCAAGACCATTTGTAGGTTCATCTAAAATAAGTAAATCCGGTTTATGTAAAATCGCCTGTGCAATCCCGAGCCTTTGTTTCATCCCTAACGAATAGGTCTTGACCTTATGATGAATGGCATGATCTAGACGAACCCTTTTCACCACCTCATGAATGCAATTTTTTGATATACCAACATGCATAGCTGCACACAGCTCAAGGTTTTCAAATCCTGTTAAATATGAATAGAACTCTGGATTCTCTATAATGGCACCAACAGAAGTCATCGCATTTTGAAAGTGCTCATCTTGAGAATAACCATTGATGGTGATACGTCCATTGCTTTTTTTCATCAATCCCACAATCAACCTAATCAATGTCGTTTTTCCAGACCCGTTTGGTCCAAGCAGACCAACAATTTCTCCTTGCTTGATCTCCAACGTAATATCACTCAAAATGTTTTGTCTGCCTATTTTTTTATTCACTTTCTCTATTTTTAGGACGGCTGACTCCAAAGCGATTCCTCCTTCTAATGTAAAGCCTAAAGCGGCAGTCAAAGCCACTTATACTGTTAAAAGTATATCACGCAAGACAAGCTGCTCTCCCAGAATTGTTTTCAACAGAAAAAGGGCTGATTGGTCAGCCCTTACAATTACATTGATAGGTTAGGTGATGATGCCGTTTCATATTTCTTCTCTGTTTCCGCAACAATGACCGCACACGCTGCGTCACCAGTAATATTTACAACGGTTCTTGCCATATCTAATAAGCGATCTATGCCAAGGATGAGCGCAATTCCTTCCACAGGTAGTCCTACAGAGTTCAATACCATGGCAAGCATGATAAGACCGACACCAGGTACACCAGCTGTACCGATACTTGCTAGTACAGCTGTTAAGACAACTGTTACCAATTGCATAAGTGTCAATTCCACTCCAAAAACTTGGGCAATAAAGATGGTTGCCACCCCTTGCATAATTGCAGTTCCATCCATATTTATCGTAGCGCCTAAAGGCTGTACAAAACTAGAAATAGGCTCTGGTACTTTTAACTTCTTCTGTGCCGTTTCCATTGACACCGGCAAGACAGCGTTACTGCTAGATGTACTAAATGCTACGACCATCGCTGGTGAAAAGTCTTTGAAAAAGGCCATCGGGTTACGTTTAGCTAAAATAGCGACTGTTGAACCGTATGTGAGGAAGAAATGTAGCACAAGTGCAATCAACACAACCGAGAAATACAGTCCCATTGCTTTTATGGCATCTAGCCCTTGACTCCCAATGGCTGTTGCAATCAAACCGAATGTCCCAAAAGGAGCAAACTTCATGACAACACCAACAAGGTACATCATTAACTCATTTCCTTGTTCAAACAGTTTCAGCAAACCTTCCGTTTTTTTACCGAGCATGGCAATGCCAAGCCCCAAAAATATACAAAAAACAATAATCTGCAGCATATTCCCTTCAACAAGAGATTGAACAGGATTTGCTGGAATGATGTTTAATAAGGTTTCAGCCATTGACGGTGCTTCTTCTGGCTTATATTCAGCTCCCTTAGTATCAAACGAACCAAATGAACCTGGTTTGATCAGTAGAGCTAAAGACATTGCGATGATAATTGCGAATGTTGTGGTTACTAGAAAATAAGAGATACTTTTAGCGCCGATTCTGCCAAGCTTTTTCGGATCACCAAGACCTGCAACACCAAGTGTGATGGAAAAAAACACGATTGGCACAACCAACATTTTAATCAGATTTAAGAAGATTTGACCTAGAGGTGTAAATAAATAAGGGTCTAACGCTTTAAATACATTTGGAGCAAAAATGTTGAGTAGAAGCCCAGTGATTGCACCTAGAATTAACGCAATAATAATTTTTGTTGCCAGCTTCAATAGAATCTCCCCTTTCCTCGTCAAAAAGACCCACGAGAGAGTTTTCTCGTGGGCCTGCGTGCAAAACTACATGTACCACTGTTCACTCTCTTCACGCTGATGAGGTTAGCTGACGGGTTAGGACGAAGAGATGCCCCCTTTTCTGATACAGAAAAATTCACCCCAAAATAATGGGTCCCCCATTCCTTTAGAAGGATTAAGCGTGTGGTTATATGATATTTTCATACCATTTATACCTTATTTTTAGGAAATTGTAAACAGGTTCATATGAACTTTTTAATTACTTTCTTCCTTATTTGTGACCTCCAAAACATCCAGGATAAATACAAAGATTGGAATTCCAATAATGAGACCCCAGATGCCAATATAGTGTTCTGAGAAAATCAGCACAATAAACGTGAAGAAAATAGGGAGTTCTGTTTTAGCTGACATCAGCTTCGGATTCAAAAAATAAGCCTCAATGGCATGGATAATAACGATAACCAAGACAATATAAAGCACATAGATTCCGCCTCCAAGTGTATAAGCAATAATACTCAATGGAATAAGAGAGATGACCACACCAGCGACTGGAATCAAGCCTAGCAAAAAAACCATGACTGCTAATCCAAATAACTGCGGGAATCCCATGATACCAAGGGCAATCGTTGTTAATACACAATTAACGGTCGCAATAATAAATTGAGCTTCAAGTACCTTCCCAAACGTTCTGGAAAATTTACGACCAAAGAAGGCAAGTTCATGATAGAATACAGAGATTTTGCTCGTTTTGAATTTATTCATAAATTGAATGAGGCGTTCCTTTTCAAATAAGAAGAACATGCTTAAAATTAAGGACATAATGACCTGAATACTGAACGTGCTAAAATCTGTTAAGTATGTATAGAGGAAATTGAACCCTTTCTCAAAAAAAGATGAAATTTTGAAATCTCCGAATACGTTTGTGATGACATCAAAGAAGGGTATATCTTGTGGATGATCTGCAATTTTCTTACCTAGACGAAATAACTGCTCAACCTGTTTGACGATGATTGGCACAAAAACAAATCCACCAAATGTCAATCCACTAGCTAGGAGAATGTACAAAATGGTAATAACCGATTTCTGTCCTATTTTCAGAAAGCGATTTAAAAAGCATCTAATGACTTCTTCTAAACGATTCATTAAAAAAGTGAATATGAAGGTCAAGAGAATTAAATTCATCATTCCTCTTAATAGATATAATATTGTGGCTAATACTACAAATACTGAAAACCGTTTGACACCGGGTTTTTCAAACAATTTTAAAAATGCTGCCATTAAGTTACACACCTGCCAGGACTAAAGTCTATTTTTGATCGCATCTGATATACATTATATCGGATCTTTCTGTAAATTATATAACAAACGGTCAATGAGTTCTTACGATTCGTTCTATTTTTATGAAGGTTTAAGGTGACAAGAAAAAAACCGAACCCATGTAGAACATCAGGTTTCGGTTTTTGATTGTTTTTATACTACACAGCCTGCTTGATATTCCGCATTTCCTGAAGAGCGATTTTGCTTTTATGTTCGTCAAATTCACCTTCACTTTTCGCCACAATGATTGTGGCAATTCCATTTCCAATTAAGTTTGTGATGGCTCTTCCTTCACTCATAAATCGGTCGACACCGAGAAGTAGTGCAAGCCCTTCAAGCGGAATGACCTGAAGTGCAGCAAGTGTAGATGCCAGCACGATAAATCCGCTTCCTGTCACCCCAGCCGCCCCCTTTGAAGTCAGCATAAGGACCAGGATAATGGTCATCTGCTGACCGATTGACAGGTCGACACCAAAAACTTGGGCTAAGAATACAACGGCCATTGATAAATAAATAGAGGTTCCATCTAAGTTAAATGAATAGCCTGTTGGAATGACAAGCCCAACAACGGATTTAGAACAGCCATATCGCTCCATTTTATCCATCATTCGTGGCAGTACAGATTCTGATGAGCTTGTGCCAAGTACAATGAAAATTTCATCTTTAATAAAACGAAGGTAGCTGAACAAGCTGAAGCCATACATCTTACAAATGATGTTCAATACAACAAAAATGAATAAGAACATGGTTAGGTAAACGGACAACATCAGGCTCCCAAGTTGTTTCATAGATCCGAGACCAAAGTGACCAATTGTATAAGCCATTGCACCGAATGCACCTAATGGCGCGGCACGCATGATATATCCAATGATTTTGAAAAAGACAAGTGACAGCTTATCAAGCCAATCGATGATCTCTTTCCCCTTCTCACCAAGTGCTGCAAGCGCTATTCCAAATAAAATAGAGAAGAATAAAACCTGTAAAATGTCTCCCTTTGCAAAAGCATCTACCATGTTAGATGGCACAATGTGTGTGACAAATTCTATCCAGTCAATTCCCTTTCCCCCACCTTGGGTATACTGCGAGACATCCCCTTTTTCAAGCTTACTATAGTCAAGACCCGCTCCCGGCTTCATGATATTCACAACAAGAAGACCGATCACCAATGCAAGAGTTGTGACAACTTCAAAATAAATAAATGCCTTTCCGCCGACCTTTCCAACCTTTTTCATATCACCCATTTTGGCAATACCAAGTACAATTGTTAGGAAAATAATCGGTGCGATCACCATTTTGACTGCGTTAATAAATGTATCACCAAGCGGTTTCATTTCCTTCCCAACGTTCGGCCAAACCATCCCTACAATAATCCCGATGATGACGGCTGAAATGACTTGAAATGTCAGGTTCTTCAAAAGCCTCTTCATAAACTTCCTCTCCTCACCCTATAATGTAAACACTTAACCCCTCTCTGAAGATAAATGATAGCGATTTCAATCAAGGCTGAGAAGCTTATGAACATATCGTACATTTTGGTCTTTTTGGTCTATTAGTCAGAATGTACGATATATTTATTTACAGGTCTTCCTACCCCGCCATATTGCATATCTATTTTCAGCTCGCCTTCTTTCACAAGAAAGTCTAAATATCGGCGTGCTGTGACACGGGCAATGCCAAGCGCATTTGCGACTTGTTCTGCTGACTGTGCTCCTTCTTGCAAACTCATATATGCTTTAATTTCGTTCATCGTATGCACATTCAGCCCTTTAGGGAGCCATGGTTCTTCCTGCTTAACGGCAGGCTTTCGTATGATATCGTCCAGCATCTCCTGAGAAAATTCTGTTGCGGTACGAATCTTTGATTGAAAGGCTTTAAAGCTTTCAAGAGATGCCTTCATCCGTCCAAATTTAAACGGTTTAATGATATAGTCTCGTGCACCGTTTTGGAGCATAACAGCTATGGTTTCTTTGTCCTTTGCTGCGGAAATCACGATCACATCGACCTGCATCTTCTGCTTTCTGATTTCTTGTAGCGTTTTCACCCCGTCTTTTTTTGGCATATAAACATCAAGCACAACAAGATCTGGACGAACCTCTTTTATGAGCTGAATGCCTTGTTCACCATTCCCTGCCACAGCCACTACTTGAAAGCCAGGAACACTCATAATAAACTCTTTATTGACTTCTTGTACCATCGGATCATCTTCAATTAATAGCACCTTGATATGAGTCATCTGTCTCCCTCCTCTATTGTCATTGGGAATTCGATTGAGAAGGTGGTACCAATGCCGATGCTTGATGTCACTTCTACATTTCCCATCCCTTTGTCGATAATCGTCTTTACAATATACAGCCCATAACCTGTTCCGCCTTCTTTGCCATGTGTGAACCCTTTGTCAAAAATATGAGGAATCATCTCCTCCTCTATTCCAGACCCATTATCTTCAATCAGAATCGCTAGTACATCCTCCGTCTGATCAATACTAATGGAGATCTTTTTGTATTCACGCTCAACTGTATCAAAGGCTGCAAAGGCATTCTCAATAAAATTACCAAGAAGTTTTGTCATATCGTGCTGATCTAAACGATTGGGAAAATCTCGGAGACAACTATTCTCATCTACTTCGACTTTTATGCCAAGCTCTTTGCCTCTTCTAATCTTGCTCATTAAGAGACCCACCACCGCATCATGGTGAATGACTCGATGAAGAAAGTCAGTGACATGTTCCTGTTCTTCTGTCGTTTGAAAAGCCAGTTCCAAAGCCTGATTCGTTTTCCCAAGCTGAATCAATCCCGCAATGGTATGAAGCTGATTCATATGCTCATGATTTTGAACCCGCAGGCCATCAACGAAGTTCTTAACCCCTGTTAATTCCTCTGCCAATTTAGCCGCCTCTGTCCGGTCTTGGAAAATAGCCACTGCACCGATGATCTTCTTTTTCATCACAATCGGAATCCGGCTGCTCATGATTCGTTTTCCACTCATATGAATTTCTTCATTGTAGACCGGTTCTCCTCGCTCAATGATTTCAGGCAGCCTCGTATCCGCCAATACATCCCATATATTCCGACCAACCACATCACCTGTCACCCCAAAAATCTGCTTTGCCTTTTCATTAAAAATAGTAATCATGTGCTGATTATCTATGGCGATGACCCCTTCATTGATAGAGTGAAAGGTTGCAGTACGTTCCTCTAGCATTCTCACAATCTCATGCGGCTCCAGCTTAAACATTTGCTGTTTAATATGACGGGCGAGTAAGAATGAACCGACAAGCCCGAAACTTAGCGTCAGCAGCAAGATCATGATGATATCCCGCTTCATTTCTGCTAATATATCCATCATGCTCGGTAACGTTCTTCCTACAAGGACAACCCCTGTTTGATGAAACGTTTCATTTTTCACCGGATAGAATGCTCTTATCGCTGTTCCCAGCTCTCCCTCTGCTTCTGAGAAATAAATATGCTCTGCGAAAGCCGGTTCTTCATCTGTTCCCTCTGAGCGCTGACCAATTCTCGTCTTGACTGGATGCGTTAATCTGATATGATCCATATCCATCACCACAATATAGTCAGCGTCTTGGATAATACGGATCTCTTCAATTGCATGTTGTAAACGAGAACGTTCCTTTGTCTGACCAGCTAATGCCTGCTTCACCTCGCTCATTTCAGCGACGGTTCTCGCCGTATTCATGAGTCTTTTCCGGAGCTCTCTTTCCTCCGTCTGCTTTATCCCGCCTACAAGAACAATTCCTCCGATGAAAAGGGCAAAAATAACAACGAAATAAGTCAAGATGGTGAGCTTCCACCTAATGGATAATTGATGTAATTTCAATTGATTTCTCAACATTTTTCACCTGTATCTTTACGAATTCTTCCTCTGTCAAGTATGCTTGACATAAGGGAAGGGGGAGCTGTCGCATGAAGAATTTACTTGCCTATACGTTGTTGCTGATCATTGGTATTGTAACCGCTTTATACTTTGGTTCTTATCATATGATGCCGAAATCAGCTACTATATTTGATGATGAACAGATAGGGCTGAAGGACCAGCTTGTATTTAAATTTAGTCATGTCGTTGCTGACAATACACCGAAAGGGCTGGCTGCAAAGAAGTTTGCTGAGCTGGTGCATGAGAAATCTGATGGAAAGATCACCATTCAAATTTTTTCAAACGGGAGCCTTTATTCCGATATTGAAGAGATTCATGCACTTAAAGAGAACCAAGTCCAGTTTATCGCTCCGTCTACCTCTAAGCTTGGCATGCTGTCACCTGAATGGTTAGCACTCGATCTTCCCTTTGCCTTTCCTAATTATGATGCTGTTCAAGAAGGACTGAATGGTGCAATTGGACAGAGATTGTTTGGCACTTTACAAAAAGATGGGCTAAAAGGAATGGCATATTGGACAAATGGATTTAAACAAATTACCTCTAATAAGGGCCCGATCAAACTACCAAGTGATCTGAAAAATCAATCACTTCGCATCATGCAAAGTGAGTTGATTGAAAAACAATTCAAACTTCTTGGCGCAAAGCCATATCAAGAATCATTCAACTCCACATTTCAGCTATTAGAAATGAAAAAGGTAGACGGTGAAGAAAATACAATTTCAAATATTTATTCAAAAAAATTCTATCATATACAAGACTATATGACGATCAGTAATCATGGTTATTTAGGGTATGTTGTCTTGACGGATCAATCATTCTTTGAACGCCAAACACCTGAAACGAAGCGAATTTTACTTGAAGCAATGGAGGAAACAACTGCGTGGAATGAAAAACATGCGGAACAACTAAATAAAGATCAGTTGAAGGAAATGAAACGTGAATCACCTATAGCAATCCACGAATTAACACAAACAGAGCGAAAAAAGTGGGTGAAAGCTCTCGATCCTTTATACGATGAAGCTGAAAAAACCATCGGTTCTACCTTGGTGAAACAGATTCGTGAGCTTCGGACACGTTATGAAGACTCCCAAATCAATTCCTTGCAAGCAGAAAATGAATAGCATATTAAAAAATCCCTTGTGCAGCTAAGGGATTTCAGATTGTTCACAAGAGATTTTTTTATGCCCTGAACTCACGCTGTTCTTGCTGCGTGATTTCCTCCAGCCTTGCTAAAATTCTGCGCTTTCGATATTGCATGATGCCCGTTTCGGCAATTCCCTTTAATTGTGAGCGGTTGGACACTGCTCCGAACAAAATACCCGCAATTGGGACAAGCTGAAATAATTTCTTCCAGCCAAATGAATCTCGGTAGTTATACACCACCTCACGCCATCCTTGTATTTGAGAAATCATATTTTCGTGCTTTCCTTCAGAGGCATGATAGCTCTTCAGCTCTTTTAATATTGATTTTTTCCCCACCACATCAGCAGAGTTTAGCTGCAAACATTTAATGATAAATACCCGCTCTTCCTTGTTTTTCGGATCATATCCATAGGTGACGGCAATATCCTGTAATGTTTTCAATGATAGTCCTAACACAACCGGGATATCTGCCGCTAGTGTAAACATGCCACCAACCCCTGTTGTCGCACCTTGAACAGTGGCTAAATTTGCTCTATTTTTCCCCATATGTTCACTAATGGTA
The DNA here is from genome assembly GCF_044754665.1 of Bacillus sp. NPDC093026. NCBI lineage: Bacteria > Bacillati > Bacillota > Bacilli > Caryophanales > Bacillaceae > Bacillus > Bacillus sp. NPDC093026. The sequence continues at coordinate 60,947 of NZ_JBIVPN010000006.1, forward strand.
TCCATGACTTCGATAGGGGCTTTTTGAATATCTTCTATGCTATGAATGGACTCGCCGGCACATTTTGCTTGAAATTGAAGAATAATTCCTTTTTCCGAAGTCAAATACACACCGCCTGATTGAATGTAGTGCCCCATTTCATCTAATAACACGCCGATTTTCTTTTGAATAAAGGCAGGAGTGAGCTTGTCCAACATTTGAAATGGAAGACGGCTGAGTTTCCCCCAGAACCACACCTTTTGTTGTTCTTGCTCCCATTTTTCAATTTCCTTTAATTGTGCTTTTAGCCACTCTCTTTCCTCCATGCCTTCTTCCTCCTTATGATGTCGATCGTCATTTTCTGTTATTATACACATTCCACCTCCATCATACGTATAAAATATTGAAGCGGTTCCGAGAGGTTTAAATTTCTTTCAGAACGGTTATTGTTAAATAACAATCAAAAGAGGAGTGATCCATATGTTAGGATTTCTGATTTCATTAGTTGTTGCGATTGTCATCGGTCTCATTGGCAGTGCACTCGCTGGAGGTAGTATTCCCGGAGGATGGTTTGGGTCTATGATTGCTGGGCTTGTAGGGGCTTGGATTGGTCATGGGTTACTTGGAACGTGGGGTCCTAGCCTTGCAGGCTTTGCGATCATTCCAGCAATCTTAGGAGCTGCTATTTTTGTTATTATTTTAAGCTTGATTTTCCGCAGTGTTGGATCAAGGTTTTCTTAAATCAAAAAAAGAGGAAGCAGAGGGACACCGCTTATCATGGCGGTGTTTTTTTTCTGCATTTGATTAACATAGCATCTATTTTCTTCACTTACATATGATAAACAAATATATTAGTTCAGATAGTTGACAATTCATCCTGAGGAGAATATGATGATTAAAAATTGCATAGAGGAAACTTTTTATGCCGAAGTAAAACTTCGTAGAATCTAGGTGATGACATATGACAAATAAATATATCGAGGCACAAGCACAAATGTCAGTAGCTGTTCAGCATGCACTTGAAGGAAAGGTCAAAGGGGTTAGAAGGCTTCTTCCTTTTCTCGGACCCGCTTTTATTGCTGCCATTGCTTATATTGATCCAGGTAACTTCGCCACCAACATTGCCGCAGGCTCAAAATATGGTTATCTTCTATTGTGGGTCATTCTCATATCGAATCTCATGGCTTTGCTCATCCAGTCCTTATCCGCAAAGCTTGGAATAGCAACAGGTAAAAATTTACCTGAAATCGCACGTGAAGAGTTCCCTAAGCCTGTCTCCATTGGTTTATGGATTCAAGGAGAGCTCGTGATCATCGCTACAGACTTAGCCGAATTTATCGGGGCTGCACTTGGTTTATATCTGCTTTTCCGCATTCCTTTGCTTGAAGCATCTATGATTGCTGCAATCGGTTCTTTTGCAATTTTAGAGCTACAAAGAAGAGGTTACAGAGCACTAGAAGCTGGAATCACCAGTATGCTGTTCGTAGTCGTGATTGCTTTCGCTGTGCAAACATTTGTCGCAAAGCCTGATATTGCGAGTGTCGCTGGCGGACTCTTGATTCCAAGGTTTGATGGAACAGATAGTGTGTTACTTGCAGCAGGGATATTAGGCGCCACAGTCATGCCGCATGCCATCTATTTGCATTCAGCCTTAACCCAAAGGAGAGTCGTCGGCAGAACAGAGAAAGAGAAAAAACTCATTTTCCGCTTTGAGTTTTTAGATATTCTGATTGCCATGCTTGTCGCTGGTGCGATCAATGCAAGCATGTTGATTGTGGCTGCTGCTTTATTTTATAAAAATGGCTTATTTGTTGAAGATTTAGATGTCGCCTTTCGACATTTTGATACACTAGCGGGTCCTGTATCAGCGATTTTATTTGGTGTTGGACTTCTTGTGGCCGGTCTTTCAAGCTCTTCTGTCGGTACATTATCAGGCGATATTATAATGCAGGGCTTTATTCAATATCGCATCCCGCTGTATGTACGCCGTCTGATTACAATCATTCCCCCTATTGCGATCATTGCATCTGGGGTGAATCCGACATCTGCGCTTGTCATGAGCCAAGTGATCTTATCCTTTGGCATTGCTTTTGCTTTAATCCCTTTGATACTATTTACAAGTAAAAAACGAATTATGGGCGATTTGACGAATGCATGCTGGGTGACAGGAATATCTTGGGTGATAGCAGCTCTTGTTGTTGCACTGAATGTATTTTTAATTGTTGATACCTTTATGTAAAAGACAGTGATTCTGCTGTCTTTTTCTTTCGATTGGGCTATGGTAAAATTTCCAAGAGAGGATGTGGGCATATGTTTTTGTATCAAGATCAAGATTTATCAATGCGTTTGCTTGAGCCAAGAGACGCAAGAAGTCTGTTTTTGCTCATTCAACGTTCGAGACAACATTTGCGTGAATGGATGCTTTGGGTGGATTCGACGCAAACGGAAGAAGACAGCATGGCTTTTATTCAAAGTGCAATGCAACAAGCCTTGAAAAACAACGGATTTCAAGCAGGCATCTGGTCACATGGCGAACTCGTTGGAATCATTGGCACACACCAGATTGACTGGATGAACCGAACCGTTTCCATTGGCTATTGGCTTGGTGAGGGATATCAAGGGAAAGGACTCATGACAAAAGCGTGCAAAGCCGTCATTCAATATTTATTTGAAGAATGCGGATTGCATCGAATTGAGATCAGAGCGGCTGTAGATAATATGAAAAGCAGGCGCATCGCAGAGCGATTATCATTTTCTCTTGAAGGCATCCTCAAGGAATGTGAATGGCTTGGTGACCGTTTCACAGATCATTGTGTATACGCACTTTTGCAGCCGGAATACACCAAACTAAAAACTCATCATTTGAATCAGCCTATTTAATTGTGTCGATTGCATGAACTATTTTACAAAGTGAAGCTTTGTTATATCAGTTGTGATCGTCATCTGATAAAATAGAAGGAAAAAATCGAGGTATGACGTATGTCTCTTATTATTTTATTTTACTTATGGATTGTTCCTTTATTATTTGGCATTTTCTTTTCATTCATGACAAAGAAAGCCACATACAAACGCCGCTTTGTTCCATCTTATTGTATGGTTGGGCTCAGTATCGTTTTTCTCATCTTGGCACTTGTCTTTTCTGCCAGCCATTTTCTATTCATTTGTGGTATATTCCTATTTGCCACAACACTTGTTGGCACAGGCATTCCATTATTTTTAGCCTTTACAAAAACACGTTGACAAAAAACCACCTTTTCGCCGTAAAAAGGTGGTTTCTTTTTATTTCTCTGGCATGCTGTAGGTAACAGAAGAATCTGGATTTTCTTTGATTGCCTTAATAATGTCTTGCAAGAACTCTGTTGCTCGATCATTTGAGTCATACTTTCCGAGTGTTTTGTTCCAATCTAAAGAATCGCTTCCTATGATTCCTGTCATTTTTTTGCCCTGCATAGTGACCTCTTTTATATTGACCACACTTTGATTTCCAGTTGGGGTGCGCGGATAAGAAATGAGCTTAATGGTAAATATTTTCATAAGAAAAATTGATTTTATTAGAGAAATCAAGGTGAAGGTTTCAACAAGTAAATTTGATTTATTCAGCTTGAAATATTAAAGCACGAATTCAAGAAACATTAGGCTACCACACACCGATAGAATTCGGTGTTATGGCAGCCATAAGGGATGATTTTTTATTTTGTTTTTTAATCATCTAGTAACTCCAAGTAATATTTATCATTTTCTGCTATTTTTCTTAAAAATTCTTCAAGAGAAGTCGCAATTTGAATATCATAATAGTAAACTGGACTTCTATTCTTTTCATTCAATTCGATTGACATTAAAGCTGATTCATTCCCTTCAAAAAATATTAGTTTTTCACTTTCAAATTCATCATAGATTTCTATGTCAGGATAGAACTCAAAATCATTAAGTCTTAACCGAAAATCTCTTACTGAATAAGGGTCCATAATACGATTAATATTAAACTCTGAACCTTTAATAAACCCATACCCAACCTCTATATAAAAATTAACTAACTCCTCAGGAAGCTTCAAATTGAGCTCCTTCTCCACCTCCTTTATTTCGTTCTCAGCCACTGGATAAAAACTATTTTCTTTGTTTGCCTTAATAAATTCATAGCTCATTATTTTTTATCCCCTTTAAATAGTTTATTTGCTGGTGATCCTGTTCTATGAATACCAGCTTGCTGCTCATTTGGGAATTTTGCAGGATGTATATTCCACCATTCATGTTCTCCTCCAAAAGTATTTTCAATTATATGGTGAGCATCATACTTATCTCCTTGTCTCCTAATTATTTTTCCTGTTTTTTCTGAAATAACATTATCATTATACACAGGCCACTTTAGCCCAGTATTTTCTTCCCACTCTTTAATAACTTTATTTTTTACTTTATCAAATTCTGCCCTATGCTTAGCTGTTTCTACTGGTGACATTTTTTTATATTCTTTATTTCTTAAGGCTCCCTTCAACTTCTCTATTTGGTCTTTAGGTAACTCTCTGCCTGTACGTCCTTCTATATCTCTAATATATTTTTTTATTGTGTCCGTATCTATCTTACTAACTGTACCCTTAACCCCCATCTTCCCATGAAACCCTTTCGCCCCAAACGGCAAAAGCATTCCCAGCGCCGCATTCATACTCGCTTCCTGCTGTTCTTTCGAGATTTTATTTCCAAACATGTCTCTACCTGTAATCGCTTCGCTGAATCCGTTGGCGGCGGTGAGACCATATAAGCCTTTTTGAGATGTTTTTAGGACGTCAAAAGATTTTTGTGACGTTTTATAAATGTCAATCGCCCTGATTGCGGCTGTGGTAGCTTGGGTGGTTTTGTAGATTGCTTTCCCGCCTTTGAAGATGCGTCCTGCCCAGCCGACGATTGGGATATAGCCTGCCGCTGCCATGCCGCCTGCGGCGACTCGCTCTCCTGCGGTGAGCTTTTCGCCTGTTATTGGATCAATACCCGTTGCGGCACGTTTTGCATCATTCACACCTGTTAGTTCATTGACGATATTTCCCCCATAATCGAGGGCTTTTTCATACCAAGGACGGTTAGCGAGCGCTTCTTGTTCTTTCGCAATCTTGCGGGCTTCTTCTTGTTCTTTTTTAGTTTTGAGATATTCATAAGTTTGCTTCTCAATATCGCTTTTTGCCTTGTAGATTTCGCTATTTTGATATGCTTTCTTATCAAAATTGATCGGTGAAATGGTTTTTCCGTCATTTGTCGCATTCATCATTTCGGCGTACAATGCCATTGTAGCCTGCTCTTCAGTCTCTGACAAAGCATATTCATCTTTTAGGTGTTGGTCTAATTCGTTTAAATCGTTTACGGTCTTTTTCCGTTCGTCTTCGGCATCCGTTATCTTTTCATCAAAGATTTGATCATCAAACACATCAAGGGAGATGAGATCATCTATATCCTGAAAAATGCTTTCTAGTGCCTTCTTTTGATCAGATACAATGCTTTTGGCGTTTTTTAACCCCATCTCTACCTGATTTTCTAAAAAGTGTTCATCAATAAAAGTATCACCGCCGAAATTGGCATCTTCAAGTGTACCCGCAACACCTTCGTGAAAGGCTTTTTGTTTATCTATAAAGCTAGTAAGCATATCCACATTTCCAGCTAGTTCTTGATAAAAACTTTTAATATTGTCGGCACCTTTTCCAGTGAAATCATCACCGAGATTGGCTACACCTTGTAATGCGTGCTTCAAATCTATCATTTGTTCTCGGAGTTCCTGATAGTGATTCGCTCTTTCTTCCATAGCGCTTGTTAGTGCTTTGGCATCAAGTATTTTATTCAGGGGAAATCACATCCCTTCATTATTGATCAACAAAGTCTATTTTACCTTTATCAATAAATTGGAAAAATAGGATTTAAGTTACAAAAACGATTATCAAACATTCCAAAAAATAAAACAAGTAATAATTGAGTCGATTTCTTATGAATTCAAAAAAAGTCAGCCCTCTTTTTTGAAGACTGACTGCGTTTTATATTTAGAAAAACGTTTTAAACTTTTCTTAAGTGGAGGAATGTCCATCTCACCTTTGTCAAAGATTTTTTCAGTACGTATTTACTGATGCTAGCTGCTTGTGTGTACGTAAAATTTTTCTAGGAAATGGCGGTTCATTGTGCTTTTGCATCATATCATCTGTCAACTTGCTCACGCTATTTTTTAAAATGGTATGGCAGCGTAGCGACAACAATATCTCGCTTCCATAATAAGCGTAATCTTAATAGAAAAGCGGATTGATTGTGTAAAATGGTATGCCATCTTTTTTTAGGTATGAATTGAGGCACGAGTACCATTACTCTATATTGATGAGCATTTGCTTTTGCTTCAACCGTTTCAAGAAATTTATCAAGTGGATGAATAAGACTTCGATAAGATGAGTGAAGCAACACAAGTCGCACATCACTATGAAGCTTTTCCCAATCCTCTTCAATTTTCTTGTCATGCTCTTTGTCAAAGGAAACATGAACGGCTATGACTTGATTTGATAAAGATTTCGCATAATGTATAGACTGCTCTACAACACGTGTCACACCTGCTATTGGCACAATGATCACATTCCCTTTGATTTCAATAGGCGCAGTTTCATTCAATAGACGCAATTGTTCTCCAACCGCAAGGTAATGTCTTTTAATCGAATAAAAGATGAACAGAACGATTGGCATGAAAACGAAAACAGGCCATACGAGATGGAACTTCGTCAAAATAAGAATCATGAGAACAGTGAAAGAAATAAGTGCCCCCAAAATATTAATTGGCATTTTCGTTCTCCATCCTTGCGGTTTTTCGCGAATCCATTTCACACACATGCCTGTTTGAGATAGGGTAAATGGAATAAAAACACCGACCGCATAAAGCGGTATAAGATGTTCTGTCTTTCCATCAAACAACCATATCAGTAGCATGGATGCTACGCCTAAAAAGATAATGCCGTTGGAGTAACCAAGTCGATCTCCTCTCACCGTAAACATTCGAGGCATATATTTATCCTTGGCTAAATTGACAGCCAGTAAAGGAAAAGCTGAAAAGCCGGTGTTTGCTGCTAATATGAGAATCAGAGCTGTGACAGCTTGAATCACATAATAGAAAAATGTACGCCCAAATGTTTCTGATGCAATCTGTGAAACCACCGTCTCTTCTGGTTTTGGGGAAATTCCAAAACCAAAGGCAAGAAGTGTCACACCGATAAATAGTACAGCTAACAATCCACCCATCATCAATAAAGTTCTCGCTGCATTTTGTGCAGCAGGTTTTTTAAATGACGGAATTGTATTTGAAATGGCTTCTACTCCAGTCAAAGCAGAACAACCGGATGAAAAAGCTTTTAATAAAATAAATAATGTAATACCTGATACGTGTGTACCAAATGCTGTATGCTCAGGTGCTGACGGCACTTGCCCTGTTAATAGTTTAAAGCCCCCGACTCCGATTAAAATGAGTAATGAAAATACAAACAGGTAGACAGGATAAGCCAAAATGGATGCCGATTCCGTTAGTCCTCTAAGGTTTAACACCATGATTACTAAGACAAGAACAATTGATATCACCACATGAGATGGATAGAGTGCTGGAAAAGCTGATGTGATGGCATCCGTTCCGGCTGATATACTTACTGCAACAGTCAATATATAGTCAACCAACAAAGATCCGCCAGCGATTAATCCTGGTTTTTCACCTAAATTTCTTCTTGATACGACATATGCACCACCGCCTTCTGGATAGGCATAAATAATTTGGCGGTAGGATAGAATCAAAGCCATTAAAAGAATTAATACACAACCTGCGATTGGGATAGAGTACCAAAACGCTGCCGCGCTGACCACTGATAGAACAATCAAAATTTGTTCAGTACCATAAGCAACCGACGACAATGCATCTGATGACAATAATGCCAAAGCTTTGATTTTAGATAGTTTTTGTTCTCCTGCTGCTTGTGATTTTAATGGTTTACCAATTAAAATACGTTTCATCAAACTGTACATGTATTGCCGCTCCTTTAGTGTCAAACGATTTCATAAACATAAGATAGATCATCAAAAAGACACAGAGGCAATAGAATGCCCCTGTGCCAATTTTTAAGGTCACAGGTTGGTCTTTGCTCTCTTTAACGCTTACGAGGTTAGCTGACGGATTCGGGCGCATGAGAATTTGCCCTACCTTAAAAAGGATTCACCCCATGTGATATTTATTTCATTACCACTATTGGTTCCCCCGCTCATCAAAATGATTCAGCGATTGGTCTTTTATAAAAGAGATCATACTCCCGTTTGACACCAAAGTAAAGAGATTTTTTCAAGGTCGTATGACCGTTTACGACTCCGTTTTCTTGCGGTTTTTACGCACGAAATAGACAATCATCATAAGCACAAGAACAATAAGACCAGCCATCAATCCAAAGTATATCCAAGACGCATTTTCACTTTGTTGTTCACCTGTTTTTTTATCGGTCGATGTGCCGCTGACCATTTGATGATTGGAAAATATTTCTTTGTTGTTGTTCTCTATTGCAACCGTTGCTGTATTCGTATTTGTTTGAAGGAAATCAATGACTGTTTTTGAGATGGCTGCGTCTGATGCGTTCATTCCAGAAAATACCGTCATTGTCTGTTCTTTATTCCAAACAGATGGTTGCGTCCATACGACACGAGCAGTTGTCTCATTGATCATGCCAAATGAGGATACATCATATCGACCCTTTTTAGTAGGAACTGTTAGCTCACTTGCTTTTTCTTTTAAAAGCGGAAACACCTGTACTCCACCAATGAAGATTAGCGAATGATTTTTCAATTGTTTATTTGTCATGCTCGATCCTTTGACCAATTGATATTGAGTGACTTCAGGCTGACTAAACGATTCTGACAGCATCGCCATTTGGTCGATGGTTTCACGCTTGATTTGATCTGGCACCACAATCAATGTTTTTCCTTGTTTTGTTGCTGAAGTAAAAGGAAACGGCCATGTCGACAAGTCTGGTGTATCGCTTTGTGTTCCTTCTGGTATTTGAAGAAAACTGTTCTGATCTATGAAAATCCAGCCCGCTTCATCTGTATATTTACACGATTCCATGTTATGAAATCCACTTGTGACAAATTGCAAATCTATATATTCATTTTTTTGAAGGACTTGTGAATTGACTGGAATGGACACATGATAGAAACCATCCGCATCTTTGTTTCCTAGCTTTGTTAAAGGTACGGCATGCGGTTCGTCATTAATCATGACGGTTAATCGTTCTGCTTTGCTAGCAGCATCGGATCTTTTGAATATCAAATTTAGCTTTGCACCCGATTTTTGGTTAGCAATGAGTGCTTTCGGATAATAATAGTGATCAGATGTTGTCTTCTTTGTCCCAACTGTCACATCACTCCCGCCAAAGTCTTTTAAACGAATGGTATGAGATGGGTTCGATGTTTGAGATGTGATCTTTTGAAGCATTAAGTCAGTACCAGTTAGTTGACTTGTAAGCTCTGGTTGAGTCAGCACATTCATTTTTTGAGCGATTGTGCTTGGTCGATTAAATGTCACGAATAAAATCGGCTGTTCTTTTTTCTTTGCTGCAAGGGCTCTGACAGCCAAAGTTAAATGATCGCTTTCTGTCTTAATCCTAGCTTTTTGTTCAATTGATTTTATACGTCCTTTCCAGCTTCCTTTTGCCCCCACCACAATCGTTGGATGTGCGATTTGTTTGATATTCTTCTCTTGTATGAGTCTGACGTCTGCATGACGATCTTTGTTTTTCAAAGTGCGGTATAACTTAATCGCTGCTTCTATTTCAGCTTCATCAGGCTCATTTGGAAGAACGACATCTGTTTGCTCCTTCTTATCACTAGTTTGGATAAACGGATACGGGAAGCTGTCTAATGAGATATCCTTGGACGGAGTTCCGGCAAATTTCAGCTCGCTATCAGGATACACTTTCAGCCAATTTGCCGGTGTTTCTTGATTGATACAAACACCCTCTTTTAAAACACCATAAAATGTGAACTGAATACGATGTAAGCCTTTCTTCAATTGTGCTTTGGTCAATTTGATTTGAATGGTTCTCTTTTGACTTTTCCCCCAAACGGGAATTGTTTGCTCAATCTCTCCATCAATCATCACGGTAAATGATGAAGGCGAAATGAGTAATGGCGAGGCCTCTATATTCAAAGCAAGTGTGCTTTCATCTACTTTTTCTTCATTAATTTGATAGGAGAATTCGATACGATCTTCTTCTCCATATAACGTGACAACATCTTCTGATAAATGTTGTGTTGTTTCTTTTTTACTACCGTTTGATGAACTGATCCAGTCATCTTTCACTTGAATTCGATTTGATGCTGCCAATGCTTGACCTGCCGAGAAAAAAGGTTGAATGGCGAGAGATAATACGAATATAAAGGTCATCCATTTTACAGATTTCAATTTGTCACCCGCTTTTCTTTTGTTGTTGATTGTAACGCTCGGTTTTATACCATTTCACTTCTTGTTTCAATAATCGACTCTTAGCCTCTGCAAATAAGGAATACACTACAAGTGCGATCCACACTTGTGAATATGTGAAATACATGAGACATATGATGAGAACGTTTTGTTTGGTCAGCTCGGTTTTCTCAATGCTTAATGTAATCATCACTTCTGTTAAAAAGAGAAAGAACGCCAGACCCCAAAGGATGTGCGCTACAGCCCCTACAGATAAATGAAGATCAACAAATACATTCACGATAAATATGCCATTCGAGAGCAGCACACCAAAGAAAAATAAGAAATACGTAAAGAAGAAATAAAACAAATCAAAAATCATCCGTTTTCGTTTAAGCTTCGTGAATTGACCTAAAAATTTGAGTACAACGTATTGATTGCCTCTTGCCCAGCGTGTCCGTTGCCGCCACCAGACCTTCCATGTTTCCGGCTCTTGCTCCCATGTGATAGCTGCAGGAAAAAATCGAATAACATACCCTAGGTTATAGACCCTGATCGTTAATTCTGTGTCCTCTGCAAGAGCATGAACATCCCAGCCGCCAAGCTCCTCTAAAATATGCCGGCGAATGGCGAAGTTTGTACCAGGGATTGTGGCGATGCCGAACCATTTCCATCTACCACCCTGAGCCATCCACTGGAAGCAGATGGTTTCAATATTAATGAATTTTGTAAGGAGATTTTGGGCGGCATTGATCACCCTAAATTTACCGACTACAGCGCCAGCTTTTGGGTCATTCAATAAACCAAGAACTAAGTGATAGACAGCCTTTTTTTCAGGTATGTTATCTGCATCATACACACAAATGATGTCACCTGTTGATGCCTTCAACCCCTCATTCAGCGCAGTGGATTTACCTTTTCCTGCAAAAGGAGGCTTCGTTTCGATCATATGAATGTGATCATACTGCTTGCGAAAAGATTGCACAATGTCACCTGTTTGATCAGAGGAATTGTCATTGATCACAATGATTTCAAGCAGGTGCTTTGGATATGACAGCTGTACCATCGCTTTTAACGTTTGCCGAATGACCACCTCTTCATTATGAGCGGGAATGAGGATACTGACGGTCGGTAGCTCTTTTGCTCGTTGCGTCCACTCTGGTAGCACTCGTTCATAAGTAAGATAATGCTGAAAGCCGCCCTGCATGAGAAACATATGGTAAAGGAGCATGACCCAAATAAGTATTAATGAAAGATAAAATAAGACATCAGCCACCTGATTTTCTCTCCTTAAAAATACGTTTTTTCATTGTCAGCCTTAAATACAATGTGTAAAACATAAAAGTCACAATAAACAACAACACTATCACTATCAAGATTCTTAGCATGTTTTCCATCCCACTTCGTTTGACTGTTTTTGTTTCTGCTATGTTTGATTGATGTACTTGAATATGTCCATTTCCTGATGCCTTAATCTGCACATTCTGCGTTTGGACAGACTGCTTTGTTTTCTTTAAATTCAGCCATTCACTAGAAGGGATCGCTTCCATATGTGTGATAAGATCCGTTAATTTGGCTATTCCTGCATCTGCCTGATAAGACAAACCGATGGTTGGGGATTGGATATGCTGCATGGATAGAATCTGTTCAGCTTGATATACTGTATCAGCATTTCCCGTTTTTGCATCCCAGGGCTGCTCTGGATATAAAGTCATGCCATGGAGCATGGCTGGTGTCGTCGTGTATGGCGGTGCACCGCTTGTTCGCCACGTTTTGTCTGATAGCTGCACCTGACCAAACAGACTTGAAAAATACTGTGAGATGACTTGATATCCATGTTGAGATATGGCATCATGGGGAACCTCAAACGCAAGTGGATACAGTCCTTGCTTTACAAGGAGCTCAATTCCTTCTGTAAGCTTTTCTTTAGTATATATTTCTTCTTTGTTCTGAATCGTTTTGATATAAGCGTCATAGTCTTTTTCACTCGGAAAATCACTTTTACTCAATTGTTTACTTCTTACTTTTTTAGGTTCATTTGACGTAATCGGTTGATCGAACTGCGCATCCCAAAATTCAAAGCCTTGCCCCGATTCATGGGTGCGATAGGTCCGACTAAAGCCATGAAGAATGACACTCCCACCTTTGCTCTGCAATTGTTTCAATACATTTACAAGATGAGGGCGGTCTTTAAGTGTCACCTCATCACCTGTTGCAGGATCTATCCAAGCTGGGGTGACAGCTAATAGAAATGGGATATGCTGGTCTGATAAGTATTGTCCCAGCTCCAGTAGTTTTTTCTCGTCAGTTACCGGACTGATGTCACCTAGTCGCAAATATTTTGTTGTTGTTTGATTTGAAGGTTGCATGAGTGATTGAAACACTTCTGCTAGCAGTTTGTTGTTTTGCAATACGTGCAAGATGCCGATATAAGCGGATCCCTTTTTTGATTGAATCACAAATGGATGATCCTGCTGATTTTTCTTCAATATAAATTCGCTTTGCTGACCTTTACCTTTCACAGTCAAAGCTGTGATACTTCTATCTAATTGGCGGTATGTCTTTTCATGTGTGTGTCTAATTTGATTGACATGATCTTGTTTGTGAAAGGTGAGCTTGGAAAAAGGATTCAATTGCTCCGCATTATAACCGATGGCAATAAGACGTTTTGACTTGTTTAGCGCATTGACCGTTTGTTTCGGCAGTGTTTTCTTTATTTCTCCAATATAGATCACTTGCTGAAATCCTTTTACTACCTTTTCAGACATTTGGTCATCAGATAAAACCGTTGTTTGTTTTGGAAAATAACCCGCAAGTAAATCGAGCATGTGAACATCTGGTGTCATTTCCCCGGTTTCCGTGGTATAGACGACGAGGGTATCCGGCTTGCTCCCAAGGGCTTCGGCTGATTCAATATGTTTGAACGTCCAAACCAACAAAAATACGATCAACAAACAGCTTTTCATGAAGGAGTTAAAGTTCATTCATCATCATCTCGTTTTCAAGTTCTTCTAAAAATTGCTCTGGCGTTTGATACTCTAAGCTGCTCGTTAAATGGCATACATGAAATGTCAGAGTCACTTGACGACCGTTTAGCAATACGTGCGTTTGTAGTTTATCCTTCAGCTTATCTAGTACAACTGATACATTTTCTTTAGGCGTGTGTGTCAAAAGCAGTCCGATTCGTTCTTCTGATAATCGAAACTTCTTATCTGTTTCTCTCACGCTTTCGCGAATTTTGATACTCAATTGCTGAAATAGATGCTGCATTTCCTTTTCTCCATATAATGATTTGAATTCTGCGGCGTAGTGCATATGAAGAAGGATAAAGACAAATGGCTGTTTGTATCGATCTGCCCGTTTCATTTCCTCTGACAATTCAAGCTTCATCCGCTCGGCATTGTCAAATCCTGTTGTATAATCAATCGCCACAAATTGTTTGATGGCACGCTTCTGTTGTTCAATCATTTGACGCATAGAGGCAATGCGTTCATGTAGATTCCCTGCTGAAATGGCGAAAAAGAGCAGAGCAACTCCCCAAATCACAACATCTTGTAATGTTTGATTAGATAAAAGCGAATTCGTATGTCCCAGTTCGGTAAAGAACATGGCACTTCCTATAAAGAAAAGAATGAGCAAGGTCAAAATTAAAGCAGGCAGAATGCCAAATAGAATGCCGCATCCTAACACGACAAAAGTGAGTACGATAACCATGAAGTTCTCTGAATCAAGTGCATTTAAGTAGGTGACAAAGAAAATAAGACCAGCGATCATGAGGAGCAGCGTGTAATACATACGATAGGTGTTACTGAATAACCGATTCATTTAGAAGCTCCCTTTCTGCAATAAGAGGCAATAAGTTATCAAATGAGTGTGTGTCTTTTTTGTTCATATATCCTCCGTAATAAGGCTTGAGGGGATCTTGTATCTGTAATTGTTTCATTCGTTGGTATACGTCTAGTGCAAAACCTGGCTCGTTCCTATTGAGCGCATATAACACCAAAAGTGCATACACAGCAGGGGACTCATAAGTAACAGCTGGCTGCAAAGATTCGAACTCATATCGTCCGTACAGCTTTCCTTTTTGATGAAAAGTCGTTTTGAGCCATTTCATGATAGAAGATGTATCAATCTGACAATTTTCAGCATAAAAAGCCGTATATATCTGATCAATTAGGTTCACTTCTTTGTCAAATGAATAATTCTTTTTCGCTATGTCATAGGATTTTGGAAAGAATCCTTTTTGTCTAGGGGCTTTTTTCAAAATAGATAGTTGGTCGTTCACCATCTGTTCAGTGAAGACATGAAGGGAAGCCAATTCTTTTACCGCTTTTGGGTCTATATATGAGAGTGTGATGGTGTGTGAAGTTTGGTTCGTCGTTGCATCATAATAATCGGTTAACATGCCTTTGAACATGGCTTTGTCTTTTAATGCTTGTGCGATTTGAACAGCTCTGGTTCGATACTCTGTCTTATGCCACAATTGATCTGCGTTTTGAAGTGCTGACACCACACGTAAATCATCGACCAAGGCATTGACTTTGCTTTTTTGATTATGCTCAATTTTCCAACTAAGAAGCTGGTGATTGAGTGAAAAATGAGTGTGTAACACGTCCAGTTGTTGATCAAAAGAGGATTGGTCTTTTTTTCGAATAAGGTAATCCATCCAAAGTCCAAGCGATTCGGATAAGTAGGTGTGCTGCTCTGCAAAAGAGGTGCGAATCAGGCCTTGTTCTGTCATTAAGTGGTGTGTGATAAAGTATTCTCCTTGCAATATCGGTTGTTCATTTTTAGAACGAGCTGACTCCTGCTGTTTATTCCAAGCACATCCTCCTAGTAGGATCATTAGCAGTAAGAACGAAGCAGTACGCTGTATGGATTTATCCATTCGTTTCCCCTTCCATATCACAATTCTTTTGTATCCAACTATTTATTATAGATCTTTTTAGGTGATATTTAAATAATTAATATATGCCAAATTACGAGTCTTTTCGCATACCCATTCCCATTTTCAGAAAAAAACAGATCAAAATACTTGATTCATCTCAAAAGCCCACGCGGTTTCGCATGGGCTTTTACACAACTATTGATCTAATTTTAGTTTTTTCAATTGTTCAGCTAGTGCGTTATTAATTGGTTCTTCCATTTTCTTCTGTTTCTTTATATATTTAGTCACGTCATGCTTGCTGGCCCGCTTCTGATTGGATTGTGATTGGCGTTTCTCAAAAGCAGACAGCTTCTCTCTATGACCGCAAACACAGGTAAAGATTTTTCCATCGCCTTCACCACGCAACTCGAGTTTTTTATGACATTTCGGACAACGGGCGTTTGTTTTCTTCGCTATATTTTTCCGGTGACCGCATTCTCGATCTTGGCAGACAAGCATGGTTCCATTTTTTCCGTTGACTTTCAGCATGAGTTTTCCGCAGTCAGGACAATGTGTTCCTGTGATATTGTCATGCTTGAATGTTTGGTCTGTTTGTTTGATTTCCATCACAACTTGTTTCGCGTATGCCTTCATCTCACTCATAAATTGAGAAGCTTTCAATTGACCTTTGGCAATTTTAGAAAGTTTTTGTTCCCATTCCGCTGTTAAAGCTGGAGATTTTAAATCTTCAGGTACTAAGGATAACAACTGTTTCCCTTTAGATGTCATGAAGATGTCTTTTCCTTTTTTTTCAATTAGAAAGCTATTGAACAGTTTTTCAATAATATCCGCTCTTGTGGCAACTGTGCCTAAACCACCAGTTTCGCCAAGCGTTTTCACTAAGTCTTTTTCTTGGTTTTGCATAAAAGCAGCCGGGTTTTCCATTGCAGATAATAACGACGCTTCATTAAAACGAGCAGGTGGTTTCGTTTCTCCTTTTGTCTCTTTCAGCATCCGTACTTCAAGTAATTGTCCTTCTGTTAATGACGGCAAATGCTGGTCTGTTTCGACTGTATCCTCATCTTCATAAGATTCATCATAAACGGCTTTCCAGCCAGCCGATTGGACTGTTTTCCCTTTTGCTGTAAAAAGTTCATTGCCTATTTTTGCATAAACAGTTGTTTCCTCGTACTCAAATGGTTTCATGAGGACAGACAGGAATCGTTTAGCGATCAGGTCATATAATTTCCGCTCTTTATCACTTAATGCACCAGGATAAAGCTCTTCCTCAGTCGGAATAATGGCATGATGATCCGACACTTTGGCATCGTTGACAAAGCCTTTATGTGCTTGAATTCCTGATTGTAAGATGCGGTTCACATGCTGTGCATACGGTCTGACATTCATTCCCTTTAATCGTTCCTTTAATGTTGGAACGATATCAGTCGAAATGAAACGAGAATCTGTGCGCGGATACGTCACAAGCTTATGCTGCTCGTAAAGCCGTTGAAGAGTGGATAATGTTTCTTTAGCAGAGAAGCCATAACGTTTGTGGGCATCACGCTGTAATTCTGTCAGGTCGTATAACCCTGGAGCAAAGGCTTTTTTGGCTGTTTTTTTCAATGCTTCAATCAATGCTGGTTTTCCCTTGCAACTCGTTAATCGCTCTTTGATGAGCTCCTGATGAAATGTGCGATTTTGCTTCGTTTTTGCATCTTGCCATGTCAAGGTAAGACCATCTACTTGTGCGGTTAATCCAAAGAACGGTTTCGGCTGAAACTGCTGGATGTCTTCTTCTCTTTTGGCAATCATGGCAATTGTTGGTGTTTGTACACGCCCACAGGATAACTGTGCATTGAATTTCGTCGTCAAAGCTCTCGTGGCATTAATCCCAACAATCCAATCTGCTTCCGCTCTAGCAACCGCTGAGCGATACAAGTTGTCATATTCCCTGCCGTCTTTTAAACGTTTGAAGCCATCTTGAATTGCTTGATCTGTCACAGAAGAAATCCATAGTCGCTTCAAAGGCTTTTTCACATGTGCTTTTTCAAGAATCCATCTGGCAACGAGCTCCCCCTCACGACCAGCATCTGTTGCAATGACAATTTCCTTGACGTCTTTTCTAGTAAGTTGTGTTTTCACCGCTTGAAACTGTTTCCCTGTCTTTTTCATCACAACGAGTTTGAGCGGCTCTGGAATGATTGGCAAATCCTCTAAACGCCAAGACTGAAACTCTTTTCCGTAGCCCTCGGGATCTGCAAGTGTGACCAAATGTCCAAGCGCCCACGTCACAATGTATTGATCTCCTTCTAAAAAACCATTTCCTTTTTTATGACACTTCAGCACACGTGCGAGATCACGTCCTACTGAAGGTTTCTCTGCTAATACAACTGTTTTTGACACTAAATTTCACATCTCTTTCTTCTAACCATTCTTTTATTATAACAGACGTAGAGATAGGGTTCTAATGCGGGAACATAAATTAGAAATGGAGCCGAAACAGCTAGGTTTGAGTGCCGCATAAGCAACAATTTGTCAAATTTCCGATCCAGATATATGTTATAGGCATTTAAAAAAACACCTCTGTATTCAAAGAGGTGTTTCAAATTGTTGACAAAGGGCTAAAATGATCTTGATTTTAGCCCTTTGTCTTCTTTTCAGCGTGATAGAAAGCCCTTGAAGTCTAGGAAGGGCGAGCACCGGAGCGGAGCGAATTGGACATTCGTGAGCACCGGCGCGCAGACCTGACAACGAATGCGAGTGTTTGTCTACACGCTGAAACACCTCTGTATTCAAAAAGGTGTTTAGGTATCCAAATTTTTTCGAGGCTTAAAGCTTAACTCACAGTCTTTGCAGTACAAGTAACTAACGATTCTTTCTCTTAAACCAGACAAGTAAATAAATATGATAACAAACAAAACAATTCCAAGCGTCTGTTTAATAAAAGGGATAAACACTATCCTTGTTATAATATAAGGGATATAGAAAGAAATACCTAACATGAGAAAGACAGAAACACATCCTGCACTTCTTACTCTCTTTCCCACACGATTACTATTACATCTAGGGCACCTTTGCCATTCCATAAAAACAACCTTCTTTCCAAATTTATGTATAATTTATCATATCATGAAATATATATCTTTTTTGGATAATTTTATTGTTTACGATTAAGAAAGTGAGGGATATTAATAAGAACAAAAAATCTAACTTTTATGGTCTAGCTCGAATCATTTAATCAAATAATCTTTAGAATTTAGAAACGCAGCATCATTTCCATTTTTTAAGCATTACATGAACATATTTTGAATTTTTCGTAGATTTTAGCATGTCCAGACGATCTTTCGTTTATATTAGAAGATGAGAAACTAGCTTTTATACAGGAGGATTTGTATATGCATACAAGTATTAGCCGTCTTCGACAGGCGGGTTTTATCGAGGGTATGTCTCTTTTAACCCTTCTTTTAATTGCCATGCCTCTTAAATATTTTGCGAATATCCCGATGGCAGTCACCATTGTAGGCTCTCTTCATGGCGCGTTGTTTGTGATTTATATGCTGATTTTGGCTTATGTGACTTTTAAAGTGCGCTGGCATTTGAAGTGGTCTGTTGCCGGTTTTTTTGCGGCCTTTATTCCTTTCGGCAACTTCGCCTATGATAAGGTGCTTCGCCAATATGATACGAAATCATAACACGAAAAGAACCATTAAGTGATGAATTCTTATGTACAAAAATTAAGCCGATTTCTCCGTATCTCTTTAAACAACATGTTATTGTCCAAATAAAAAAGGCTGCCAAATAGATGGCAGCCTGCTTCTTATCCTTTTCATGCAAATAAATAATCAATTGTGATCTCCGTAAAGGAGTTTATGAATCCAGATTCGAACATATCAGTGTTTCATATGTGCTTCGAGTGAATCATACGTTTGAAAGTAAACGCCATGGAAGTTCTGGGTAACAAGACAACGAAAGCCCTTCCTCTCATTCGTCCTTACGGCTCCGAAGCCGTGCCAGTGTGAATTGTAAATCAAAACGTCTTTTTTCCATTCTTCCGCTATAGGGGGGCGGTGCGAAAGGAAAAGAATAAGTTTGTTCGCTTTGACAGCGTCTTGTTCTTATCAAGTAGAAGCTCTATTGCTTCTCATTATTTCATAGAAAAAAGAAAGTTTACTTTCTTTATTTATTTGCTATTTCAACACTTATTAGAATAATATAACATATTCCCCTCAAGTGTGCAAGTCTTATATTGATAATTCCGCCGGTGTTTGACTTCCCTCATTCATCAAACGGATTGACGTTGGGTCAATCTTCAGGATGACAAGGTTCGGATCGTCTTTTCCTTTAAACCATTTCTCCATTTCCTTTGACCAAAGGCGGTCGATCAGCTCTCGATCATCCGTTAATGTGGCTGTCCCTGCAATCTCTGCATAGGTGTCACCAAAACCTTCTCCTGTGTATCCAATTAAAATATGGACATTTGGATTTTTTTCAATTTCGTCCGCTTTATGTGTTTCTTTACTCGTTGGTGTATATAACGTCAATCCTTCATGAAAAAAGGTCATATAGCGGGTATGCGGCTTTTCCTGTTCAACAGTCGCAAGTGTCCCGACCTTTTGCTCATCTAATAGTTCGAGCACCTTTTGCTTTAATTCCTCTTGTGACATTTACATTCACTCCTTCACATCATCCTTACTGTTAGGTTTCCACGACAACCCCATCATTAAACAATGAAATGTGTTTTTCATCAAAAGAGACTTTATAGCTGATGCTATATAAATACCATCTAATGGAGGGAGATGGGAACATGCATCATCTTTCATTTGGTTACACTTGTCATTGCGGCAGCTATTGCTTGCATTATTGTGTTTTCTGTCACATCTGTGAAAAAGAACCGAAAGAAATACTAGAAAACACCGCCCAAAATAAAAGTTGGGCGGTGCTACTTGTTATCATGTATTCATAAAGGACCCGCCATTGACGTGAAGCGTCTGTCCTGTCATATAAGAAGATTCGTCTGATGCGAGTAAAACAAAGCATCCGACATGCTCAACAGGCTGTCCTGGTCTTCCCATTGGGGTTTCTGCCCCAAAGCGTTCCACACTGTCTTCGTCAAACGTAGATGGAATCAGCGGCGTCCAAATTGGACCAGGAGCCACACCGTTTACTCGAATACCTTCTTTTACAAGTGACTGAGCCATTGAGCGGGTAAACCCATTAATGGCCCCTTTTGACGCTGTGTAATCTATTAACACCGCATTTCCTCGATAAGGATTAATAGATGTTGTATTAATGATTGTACTACCTGGTTTTAAATAATCGAGTGCCTTTTTCGTAAAATAAAAATAGGAGTAAAAGTTGGTTCTAAAGGTTTGGTGAAGCTGTTCACTTGAAATATCTTGAATACGTTCTTGCGGATGCTGTTCAGCCGCATTGTTCACTAAAATATCTAATTGCCCAAACGTCTCAACGGTTTTTTCCACCGCTTCCTCGCAAAAAGATTCATCTCCGACATCGCCAGCAATCGTTAAGCATTTTACTCCTTCTTGCTCTACACGCTTTTTCGTATCGTCTGCATCCTCATGTTCATTTAAATAAACTATGGCGACATGGGCTCCTTCTTTTGCATAAGCAACTGAAACCGCACGCCCGATTCCACTATCTCCGCCTGTAATCAGCGCTACTTTCCCTTTTAGCTTGCCAGATCCTTGATACGATTCATCCTCAAAGATCGGCGCAGGATTCATTTTCCGTTCAAGACCTGGTTGCTGTTCCTGTGTTTGGCGCGGGATGCCATTTGTTAAAAAATTGCGTAAGTCCATGTGTAAGCTCCTCCTTCATTTTTGATGTATCCTTTCATTACCACTTGAATTTTCCACTCAAACATGACTTGAAAGTTCGGTGTGCTTTGTTTTACAAATTACGACGTTTGAATCGTGATTGGTTACATCATCATAAAAAAGAAGCATTTTCATATGCTGTCAACCATTTCGAAAGCATGTAAGAGACCAAAAGGCTGGCCTAGAACCATTGCAGGGTATATTATGGCAATCGAAAATAAAGCATTGAACCAGTGGGTCATTAGCCACTGAGATTTTGATCATGGTGAAAGCATGTTAGAGATTGGCTATGGTCCCGGATACAGTATGAAATATATGCGAACACCTTTATATTGATGGACTGGATGCCTCTTCAACAATGCAAGAGCAGGCACGTACTCGAGGTTTAAAAACGAGCATGTCCGCCTGTATGTTGGGAAAATTGAAAGAACACGCCGAACTTCTCAACAATATGACAAAGTACTTTCTGTCAATAACGACACCCTTTAGGATGAACCGAAAGCGGGCTTATTGAACCTTGATCACACACTAAAGCTGGGCGGGAAAATCGTCATTGTGATGACGCCAATTGAATAAAAGAGATGGCGAAGAAATACTCAATGACCTGCAATTTGCGGGGTTTGCTCATTTATCCTTTACATACAAGGAATTTCGCCTAACACTCGCTGTCTGCGTCACTAAAAAAAGCCGAGAAACGATGAAGCATCTCGGCTTTTTCATGACCACTTTGCATCTTTGACAAATTGATAGAAGAGCTGGTTTAATTTTTGTTCAATTTCTTCCTTTGTTCCATGCTCATACAGTGCCATACTCTCTTCACTTTCAATCATGGATGAACTGATCAGACTAAACATTTCAGAGCCTTCTTTACCGAGATTTAGCGGTGCCAGCATCATGAGCATACGTGACATCAACTGGTGCTTGCCATCCATGCTTTTCACTTCGTACGCCTGATCCAAATCATAGATATGGAATATAGGCTCCTTGATGAAATCGTGTTTTAAATGAAAGAGGGCAAACTGGGTACTAGGAATACCTAAACCACCTTGCTGTTCGCGCTCTATTAACCGAGCAGCTACATCATCCGCTCGTTCAAGAAATCCCTGCATTTCAATCTGAGACAAAATATGTTGAATGGTCGCCTTATGATGCTGCATTGTCTTCCGTTTCTCAATCGTAAAATGGGACAAAATACTGCGAATGACGGACATATAGTTCATCATCTCCTCCGTCAGCGCCATCATATCAATGGTTTCCGGAATGTTTTCTTTCACGGCTTCTTTTGGTCTTTTTTTCTCTATGATATAAGGGATTTTTTGTTTAATATACGCCTTTACCCGCGTGGCATCATCCTCATTTAAGAGCGGGCTGACCATGATATAATCAATATGCTCATAGGGAATAGGGACAGTCGACACAATCATGTCATAGCGGGTAGCGTCGATTTCTTTTAATTCCATTAAGGAGGAAAGGTCGAATTTAGCGATCTCCGGTAATTCTTTTTTCAAACGTGATGCAAGCATTTTAGAAGAGCCAATACCGCTTGAGCAAACAACCAATGCATGAATCTTTGTTTCTTCTTTTTTAATTTCTAATACAGATCCAAAATGAAGCACAATAAATGCAATTTCATCTTCTGGAAATTCTGTTTCCGGAAAGAAACGCTCAACTCCCTCTTCAATTGCCATGAATAGCAAAAAATAATCTTTTTTGATTTGCTGCTTGAGCGGGTTATAAATGCTCATCTTTTCCTTTAGACGATTCATGGCTGGTTCAAGGTGAGCAACAAGTCCTTCATATAATGAATCATTTTCATTTAAATGATATCCTGTTTTATTTGAAATAAAATCAATGAGCTTCTTCGTTCTTAAAGCAATATCGAGCTCGATCTCATCAATGCGATATTCTGCCTTAAAGCTGCGGTTTGCACTGCGCAAGTGAATGGTCATATAACCGACTTCTGCTTCGGGTATCTCAACATTAAACATGCGTTCAAGTGCTCTAGCAATCCGCTGTGACGATTCAAATTCTTTCGTCCGCTTTAATTCAAGCAGCTCTTCTTCTTCCATCCGAATGGTTTCCCCTATCTGAATTCGTTCAATTGCATAGGTCAAATGAACGACCAGCGCAATATACGCACGATCAGATAAAGAGAGTGACAGTCTATTTTTCAAATGAAAGAGCAGTCTTTCTACCTTAAGCAGCTGACCTCTGCTGACAACGCCAAACACCTTTTCCGTCGCTTTCGTTCGATGTTTGATATTCATTTCAATCGTTTCTAAAAATAATTGAATATCGAGCCGGTCGACAATGAGGTTGCCGACAATTTTCCGTTTTGCTTCCTCTGGACCTTTTAATTCAATACCATATCCGCGCTTTCGGATTAGCAGCAGGCCATAGGGGGCAATCCAGTCTGTCAGTTCATCTAAATCATAGCTGATTGTGGCATTTGTCACTTGGAGATCAGTTGCTAACGTGTATAATTTCACCGGCTCCTTTGCTTCAAGCAGTGCGCATAGGATCAGTAGCTTCCGTTCATCAGAACTATATTCGATTTGATCCTCATTTGAGATATGAGAAAGAAGGCGCTGTTTATCCTCCTGTTCCCCAACCGCCTTCAAACCCTTCCCTGGCTGTTTATCAAGTGAAAGGTTGTAATGTTTCAAGATTGGTTTGATAGATTTTAATTCCCTGTGAATCGTTCTTGTACTTACCTGAACAGAATCGGCTATCTCACGAATCGTGACATAACGATTTTGCTGAATCATATATTTAATGACTTTCTGTTCTCGTGCCGTTATGTACATGAAATGCCCTCCTCTGCTTTATAGGTCTATTTTCATATTTTAATCTAAAACGCTTTCAATGAACCATGCAATTATAAGTTGATCATACTTTGGCACAATGACTGTGACAAAATTAAATACACTTCTTTGTCATACAATTCTTCCAAAAGGACGGACCCTCATCTATTGAATCTTTCATCAGCTGTTCCTTTTATCTCTTGACCATATGCTTTGATTTCCTCCATACACACACCTCTTTTGACCTAGTTTCCTTTATCATATCGAAACAACACTTTTTTTAAAAGCATGAAAAAACTGCGACCCATTTGGATCACAGCTATTCGGAAGATTTTTGAAACAGAGCAGATGCCATTGCTTGATATCCTTTATGATTCGGATGAAATTGATCAATCGATAAGTACTCTTTTTCATGTCCTTCAAACACTCGATATACATCAACTATCTCCACATGCGGTTTTGCTGCTAGTAAACGCAGATGATGGTTATATTGCTCAAGCCAGCGCTCTGCTATCGGTATGTTTGGAAAAGGATTATATAAATTCAATATATAAATAGCATGGTGTTGCTTTTGTCCTCTTTTTATACGGGCTATTTCAGTGATCATCTCGGTGAAATTCGCCTGACAATGCATGGAAGCTAGCAGTAACTCCTTTTCGTCTACCCCCTCTTTTTCATGCTGAACAGCTTGAACGAGATCGTTACCACAGCCTGTAATGGTGATGATGTCTGCTTGTTCAATTGCACATCTGACATCAGTTCGTTTGAATAACTGCAACATGGCATCCGTTGTTAAGCCTGATTTCGCAAAAACTGACAGCTCAATCGGTATATGCAGCCTTTTTTCAAGCATGGCCGCATACCGCTCGACAAAACCTCCGCCAAATAGACGTGCCCCCACTCCAACCGTTAAAGAATCTCCAATCGCAACATAGGATCTTCCCACTTTTATCCCTCACTCTCTCCTGCCTTCCCTTATATATACGAAAAGTGAGAACAGACGCTTGTAGTAAATGACTTAGAGATTCATTCTTTTTTTCAGAAATATATTTTTTTGTTTTTACAAACTCTTTACTTGCGATTTTGGATGTTTTTTTGTTCAATTAGATTAAGGATAAAATGACAAATAATTCTTTAAAAAGATAAATTTACAAGGTTTTTATCTTGATTTCAAAGCTTTATTTCTTGACTTCAAATTACTTTGTGATTACAATGAAAATATCAGTTTTTTGTAACTGCGCTTGTTACATCTTTATTCGTACCATTCCAATATGAATAAAGGTGCCACATATTCAGTGTATCATTTGTGTACACTAAAAAATCACCGAAACAGAAAGGGTTGAATGAATGATGGCAAAAGTATTATACATCACTGCACATCCGCATGATGAAACAGCATCTTACAGTATGGCTACTGCTAAAGCATTTATCGAATCTTATAAGGAAGCAAATCCAAGTGATGAAATTGTACATATCGATTTGTACAAAGAACACATCCCTCACATTGATGCAGATGTATTCTCAGGCTGGGGCAAGCTTCAATCTGGTGCTGGCTTTGATACACTTTCTGCTGAAGAGCAAGCGAAGGTTGCTCGTTTGAACGAATTAAGCGATCAATTCGTATCTGCTGACAAGTACGTATTTGTTTCACCACTTTGGAACTTCTCATTCCCACCAGTTCTTAAAGCATACATCGACTCAGTTGCCGTAGCTGGTAAAACATTCAAATACACGGAGCAAGGTCCTGTTGGATTATTAACAGACAAAAAAGCACTTCACATTCAAGCACGTGGCGGATATTACTCTGAAGGTCCTGCTGCAGAACTTGAATCAGGTCACCGTTACCTCGGAATTATTGCGAAATTCTTCGGAATTCCTTCATTCGAAGGTCTGATTGTAGAAGGTCACAGTGCTGAGCCTGAAAAAGCAGAACAAATTAAAGCAGATGCAATCGAACGTGCAAAAGCTTTAGGTAAAACGTTCTAATCAAATTGTGAACAACAGCCAATGATCTTTTGATCATTGGCTGTTTATATGTTCTGATGTAAAACCTAATTTTCTCGAGACGCCGCTCGCTGCTTTTTTCACTTGTTCAATTAAGAAAGGAAGACGTTCCTTTTGATACCCTGCTTCAAATCCAGCAATGCTCATTCCTGACGAAGCCTCCCCGTGGTGATTAAAAATTGGAGCCGCTATCGCTGCTGTATAGTTTTCGAGCTCTGAATAGCTTATCGTATAGCCTCTCTTGTTTGATTCTTCTATCATGTTCCGCAGGACATCTTTATCTGTAATTGTCCCAATGCCAATCTTCTCAAGCTCAATTGAATCAATATAAGCCCATCTCTCTTTTTGTGGCAAGAATGAAAGGATACTTCTCGCACAGGCGCCCGCATATCATGGAGATCAATTGCCGACGGCTGTGTATAGTCGAACCGGCTGCGTTCCTTCCATTTTTTCCACGTAGATGGCCTCATCTCCCTCACGAATGATGAGCTGTACGGCTTCTCCCACTTCATCACGCAAGCTTTCCATAAAAGGCCTTGCAATTCTCCTGATATCCAGACGATTGGCTACAAGCTGACCATATTCAAGTAACATCAATCCTAATCGGTAACCACCTGATTCATGCTTTTCTAACAAGCCCATATTGGCTAGCGAGTTTGCCATACGGTGCACAGACGTCTTTGGCATTTGGGACAGTTCAATCATTTCATTTAAAGATAATTGTTCATGTGTGATAAACAGCCGAAGGATTTCCATTGATTTCTCAACAAATTTTATTCGTGTTTTGCATGATTCTCACCTTTTCTAAAACGAGAATGCTTCCAGCTTTATTCTAGCGGTCAGTTCCCTGAGTTCCTCTTCTTGATTGAATAATGCTTTCTCTGCTTCATGACGGTCGATTTGTTGAAAATGGAGTGTTGCACCCGGCATCGCTTGAGCAATGAGGGGCAAGTCCACTGTCGCCACCTCACCAATCCTTGGGTATCCGCCTGTTGTTTGACGATCTGCCAGTAGGATGATGGGCTGTCCATCGGGAGGAATCTGTACAGACCCAAATGCAACTGCCTCTGAAATCAATTCTAGCTTCTGCTTTAAACGAATAGGTTCTCCCTTCAATCTGCATCCCATGCGATCAGATTGTGGTGTCACCTGAAAGGGTTGTTCAAAAAAGACCCTCCGAGACGCCTCTTGAAAATGTGGAAAATGTCTTCCCTCCAGCACTCGAATCACTGGTGATTTTCGTAGCGGCAGGAAATGTGAATGGTTGACTGTCCAATTTGGTGAGCTATATCTCGCATATGTTTCTTTACTTTTTAGCATGTTGAACAGGCTGATCGCCAATGTCGATGGCTCTCCAATGGTCAGGACGTCTCCTTTTTCAAGCGGGCGTCCTTTCAATCCGCCTATTCCTGCTCTGACATACGTACTTTTGCTCTTCATGACGGGCTCTACATCGAAACCGCCTGCCACAGCAAGATAGGAACGGCACCCTCTCTTACAAGGTCCAAAGGTGATGGTGCTTCCTGACCGAATAAAAAGCGGCTTCCATAAAGGAGCTGGCTCACCATTAATGTCAATCTCCACATCAGCGCCAGTCACTGCAATCAGTTGATCTTTTTGACAGGTGAAAACAGGACCTGACCCCATCAGTGTGATTTCCAGCGTCGCCTCATCTTCTTGATTTCCGGTGAGCATGTTGGCGATTCTGAGTGAGAGCTGATCCATGCCCCCGCTCGTTAAAACGCCATACTTCTGATAACCTTTCCTTCCTGTATCTTGAATGGTTGTGAACATCCCTGGCTTGATGACTTGAATACTCAACGTTCTGCCTCCTTCATGCTGAAAAATTCCTTTTCAGACATTTGGACGAATCTAACTTGATCCCCCGCTTTTAGAAGACTTGGTTTCTCTTGATCTGGTCGAAATAACGACAGTGGCGTTTGTCCAATGAGCTGCCATCCTCCTGGTGTAGAAATAGGATAAACGCCTGTTTGCTTACCTGCAATGCCAACCGACCCTTTTGGAATGGACATCCGCGGCGTTTCCTTGCGCGGGGCTGCGATCTGATCAGAAAGCCCGCCTAAAAACGGAAAGCCCGGAGCAAATCCAATCATATAGACAAGATAAGTGCCGGCTGTATGGATACGCACCACTTCTTCCGAGGTCAAACCATTGATGCGGGCCACCTCTTCTAAATCAGGACCAAACGCTCCGCCGTAACATACAGGAATGTCGACCGTACGACGCTTCACTTCAACCCCCTCATGCCATTTGTCTTCAAGAAGCTGTTTGATATAGTCTTTAACCCATTCATATGGGGACATGTCATTCTGATAGAGATAAGCAGATTGATGAACTGTATACGGCTCGTAAAAAACCGTCACATTTGTAAAGGCCTGAACAGCTTCAACATACCCATCAAACGGATGCTGTTCGATACACGTAAAAATATGTTGAACACGCTCATGTATATCTTCACGTATGTCATTTCCAGCTTGGATGACGATCGCAGCATCTCCAAGTGGGTGGAAAGTGATGGATTCTTTTATCTTCGAAAGCAACACTTGAGGACACCTCTCTTTCTTTACAACACTCCAAGCTGTTGATCTCTTTGTTCTGTCATAAACATATGACCAGGCGCATGCGTGATCTCAATATCAAGCACCTCTTGTTCATGGATCCCTTTTCGGTAAATTCGGTACTTCGAAAAATCTGTCCGAATATCCGCTTGATGTGCTGATCGCCTTAACACTAGATCACTTTGGGTCAAGCACATCTAGTAAAGGACATGAGGCTGGATGACGTTGGCAAATCACTCGAATCAACTCCATAGTTTTGGAATTTCATTCATGATGGTATATCCGCCCATGATGGCCATGACGACAACAACAAACGCACCTGTTGCTGTCAAAAAGATTGGATGACGATAATCACCGACAATCTCTTTTTTATGTGCAGCAATCAGCAAAGTACCAAGCGCAAGAGGCAAAATCAATGCATTAATAGCCCCAACCAAAATCAAAATGTTCACAGGTCTTCCGACGGTGATAAAACAAATAGCGGACAAGGCAATAAAACCGATAATCATGCCGCGTTGATTTTTTTCAATTTTAGGTGAGAAGGTTTTAAAGAATGAAACAGATGTATATGCCGCTCCAATGACAGAAGTAATCGCTGCAGCCCACATAATAATCCCGAACATTTTATATCCGACATTTCCTGAAGCTAATTGAAACACTGAGGCAGGTGGATTGGATGGATCAATCTGTAAGCCCTTTGCTACAACCCCTAATGTGGCGAGAAAAAGTGCGACACGCATAACAGAGGTAATCAAGACACCGAAGATGGAGCTTTTCGTTACTTGAGGTAGTGCTGCTTTTCCTTTAATTCCAGCATCCAGCAAGCGATGACCACCGGCAAAAACGATATAACCGCCAACCGTTCCGCCCACAAGGGTCACAATGGATAAAATATCTATTCTCTCTGGCACGAAGGTTCTTATTGCGGCTTCTCCTACAGGAGGCGCTGTTGACATAGCGACATAAAGCATGAGTCCAATCATGACAAAGCCAGCAATCTGTGTGAAGCGATCCATCGCTTTCCCCGCTTCTTTGATGACAAAAATGAGAATGGCAATGACTGCACTAACTCCTGCTCCTATTCGATTGTCGACACCGAAGATCACCTGAAAGCCGAGACCTGCCCCTGCAATGTTCCCGATGTTAAAGGCAAGTCCGCCAATGACAATGAAGATGGCTAACATATAACCGAGACCTGGAAGCACCATGTTGGCAATATCCTGTCCTCGTTTTTCCGACACGGCAATGATTTTCCATACATTGGTTTGCGCAAAAATATCTAAGAAAATGGAAATTAAAATGACAAAACCAAAACTAGCCGCAAGCTTCTGTGTAAACACAGTGGTTTGCGTTAAAAACCCTGGTCCAATGGCGGATGTTGCCATTAAAAAAGCTGCACCCATCAGCGTTGAACGGTTCCCCTTTGATGTCTTGAAGTCTTTCAGCTTCCCTTCTTTCATGCTGCTTCCCCCTTTGATGATGATTTATTGAAAAGCTTTGATTTGAATATTTGCTTCTTTTAGCTTTGCTGTAATGGTTTTTGCAAATTGAAGCGCATGGCTGCCGTCTCCGTGAATGCAAACCGTATCTGCTTTCAACTTAATATCCTTCCCTTGAACTGTCTGAACCTGACCTTCTTTCACCAAACGAATTACCTGATGGACAGCGATTTCATCCTCTTCAATGAGCGCATTTGACTCACGGCGAGAAGTCAGTATTCCATCTGCCTGATACGTTCGATCAGAAAACACTTCATGTGCCACTTGAAGACCTATTCTCTCACCTGCTAAAGCAAGCTCACTGCCTGAAAGCCCAAATAATACAAGGCTAGGATCGACATCATACACAGCCTTCGCAATTGATTCAGATAATTCAGTATTTTTAGCTGCCATGTTGTAGAGAGCACCGTGTGGTTTGACATGCTGCATCGTGCCGCCTTCTGCTTTGAGAAAGGCTGATAGAGCGCCAATTTGATAGATGATGAGATCATAGGCTTCCTCTGCCGAGATGGCCATTGGACGTCTTCCAAATCCGACCAAATCTTGCAACCCTGGATGTGCACCGATTTGTACCCCTTTTTCCAAAGCCATTCTTACCGTTTTTCTCATGACCGTTGGATCACCAGCATGAAACCCGCAGGCTATATTGGCTGAGGTGACATATTCTAGGATTTGTTCATCAGCACCGATCTTGTATGGACCAAAGCTTTCTCCCAAATCACAGTTCAAATCCACTTGAAACATAGGCTCCCCCCCATTGTTCCGAATAACGAAACACAAAGTTCGAATATTGAATTTTCTATTGATTATACCAACTTTGGATAGACTACACATTAAATTGTCAGAAAACAAACCAATAGAACTAGGAGAATTGAAAAAAGCGAGAGGTGGTGACCCTCTCGCTCGCTGTTCCTTTTCTATTGAGATAACACCCAATGATGAATGGCCTTCGCTACACCTTGCTCTGTATTGGGTGCTGTGATCCAGTCAGCCGCTTCTTTCACCGCTTCTTGAGCATTCCCCATGGCGATCCCTAACCCTGCTTCTTTAATCATCGCCATATCATTCAGGCTATCTCCAAGAGACATTACGTTGTCCATCGTACAGCCAATACGTTCCGCTACCTTTGCAAGAGCAGCCGCTTTGTTAATTCCTGCTGCATTCACTTCAATATTGGTTGGACTTGAATTTGTAATCTCTAGGTGTTTATTTGTTTTTAGTTTGCTTAACACTTGTTCTCGAACGTCATCATCATGAATATCAAAACCAAATTTCAACCATTCATGGTCATGAATTCGTTCTGGAAATTCGCCTCTCCACACTTTTTCTACAGTGGCAGCCCAGTAATCTGTTTCGTACGTATTTTTTAAATCCCACATCATCTGAACATGATCAGGATGCAGAAGCTCACGTTCAATGAGTTGAAAAGATGAGTCCCAAATTTCACTGCCGTTCGCTGTAATCAGATATGAAGAGAGTTTGAGCGGCTCCACAAGCTCTCGGCATGTCATTAGCGTACGTCCTGTGCTAATGACCACATGAACCCCTTTCGCCTCTGCTTCTTGAATCGCTTGTTTATTTTCCTCTGGAATGACGTGTTCACTGTTTAACAGCGTGCCATCCATGTCAATGGCAATCAATCGGATGTCTTTCTTATCAGTTTGTGTTGACAAATTGAGTACCCCACTTTGTATCTTTTTTTAAATCTACTTTTATTTTAATATAAAGGTGGAGATGGCACAAAGAACGAGTTTTGTCCCATAAAAAAAGACCTGTCACAGGTCTTTTCAGATTGTTGACAAAGGGCTAGAATAAAAACCATTTTAGCCCTTTGTCAGCTTTTCTTAGCGTTCACATGCGATCCCGTCTTTATCACGGTCGAGTCTTTTATTTTTTTCATAAAGTGCTTTTGATACATATGGCTTGTACTTTGTTTTCCCGCCTTTGTTTCTCGTGTTTTTGCTTTTCGCTACTCCGCCTTTATACACCTTGTTGAGCGCTTTGCAGTTCTTATACTTGCCTGTCTTCGCATCCGCTGTGTGAATGTCCACTTGGGTAAAGCTGAGTAAAAGACCGAAAGATAGAACAGCCCCCATGATTTTTTTCAACATTTTTTAACCCCCTATTTTTTCTATTTTTACATTTCTATCATATTTCACCACTTTTTGTTTTTCAAGATTATATAGGTAAAAATATTATTTTTTGGAATCAAATATATCTTATATCCTATATGGTAAGATAGATGGGAAATACCACCTTTTTTGACACGTATTATAAAGAGAGGAGCTTTTCATATGAAAATGAAATATACCATTTTATATGTAAACGACGTTGAGGCAAGCATTCATTTCTATCAAGATTTACTTGGTTTCCCTATTAAACTAAGGGTTGAATCCTATGTTGAATTTGACACAGGTGAAGTGACTTTATCCATCAATTCACGTCAAGATGTGAGAGAAACACTTGGTTTACCTGTTCGAGAGATCGATACCTCCTCTCAAACGTTTGAAATCGGGTTTGTAGTGGATGATGTTGATCAAACGGTTGCGGCATTAAAGGAAACAGGGGTACAATTGATCAAAGAGCCTATGAAGAAGCCATGGGGACAAACATTGGCTTATGTGTCAGATCCAGATGGACACTTTATCGAAATTTGTGATGCGATTACCTGATTCTATTTATCGTTTAAAGGAGTGTTGAGATGAGAAATAAATATGCGTTTATCGTCGGTACTGGCTCAATGCTTACTGTAAGCATCGTTGCTTTTATTCTGCAACATCAGGAGTGGATTTTCATGATTAGTGGAGGCATATCCATTATCGGCATCTTGATGTCGGGATTGTTACTAGGCGCATTTCTCAATGGACAAGAAACAAGAGCGACATATCATTCTGAAACGAGTGCACACCGTGCGTGGCGGCTGGATACGGCTCTCCTTCTTATCCTCTTTGCTCTACCGCATATAACTGCGGAAATGTTATATATTGTCATTTAAAACTTGATGGAAAGAAGCAGACGATATGCATTTTTGTCATCATGATATTGGATTTCTCAACATATTCGTACTAGCTGGAATTCCAAAAATTCACTTTTTCACTTAAGATATACCTTCAATGTAGGAAAAAGTATGAAAAGCCAAAAAAAAATCCCTTTCGCAAA
The DNA here is from genome assembly GCF_044754665.1 of Bacillus sp. NPDC093026. Classification (NCBI taxonomy): domain Bacteria; kingdom Bacillati; phylum Bacillota; class Bacilli; order Caryophanales; family Bacillaceae; genus Bacillus; species Bacillus sp. NPDC093026. Next base: position 94,107 of record NZ_JBIVPN010000006.1, read on the forward strand.
TGGAAAGGGATTTTTTGATTAATGATTCGCCTCTTTGAGAATGGCTTGATAGAGGTCGTCATTTGGCGAGAGCCCACAGACCTCACGTAACACACCTTCAATGCCTTTTTCTTTTTTTAAGGCTTGCAAGCGAACAGCTTCTTCGTCTTCTGAAAAGTCATATGCCAAAGCCGCTGCAATGCCTTTGATTAAATACACAGGATGCTTGATTTTTTTAGCTGGACCGATTAAGCGGTCGTCTGCTCCAAGCTTTCTGAGAGGAGACCGTGCCACGCGGGTCACATCATCTGAAATAAAGGCATTTTCAAAGCGCTTAATGATTTTTTGAATATACGCATCATGCTCTTCTTTTTGAAAACCATAGGCTTCGATTAAATAGCTGCCTGTTTCATGAAGCGCTCCTTCTACGATCTGTCGAATTTCAGGTGTATCGACTGCTTCTTTGATTGTCTTGGCTCCTTGTTGATAGCCTACATATGCAGCAAGCGCATGTCCTGTGTTAACTGTGAACAGCTTGCGTTCAATATACGGCGTCAAGTCTTTCACAAAGGTTGCTCCGTCAATCCGAGGAACTTCACCAATAAAGCCTGTCTCATCAATGACCCATTCAAAAAATGGCTCAACCGATACTTTGAGGATATCTTCGTGATGCTGTATGGGAACAATGCGGTCAACAGCAGCGTTTGGAAAACCAACTGTTCGTGACAGCGCTTCTTGTTCATCTGCTGTTAAATGAGAGAAGACGGCTTCTTTTAAATGAGAGCTGCCTCCAATCATATTTTCACACGCAACAATGTTGATGATATGGTCAGGCTTTTTTTGTTTTAATCCTTTAGCAATAGATGAAGCAATGATCTTCAATACGGCTGGTCCAACAGCTGTTGTAATCAAATCGGCTGTTGCAATGGCCTCTGTTAATGCCGCTGGATTTTGTGCGGAATTGATCGCTGAAACAGGACCCACCACCTCTTTTTCCTGCCCTGGTGCTGCGAGCTCAACTGTGTATTCTCCTCTTTCATTCAGTTCATGGATTACCGCTTCATTTACATCTGTAAACACAAGCTCAAAGCCCGATTTTTTCAATAAAGATCCGATAAATCCTCTGCCAATATTCCCTGCTCCAAAATGAAGTGCCTTCAAATTAGTTCACCTCGTTAAAAATGGCGATTAGTTCATCCTTATCTTTTGCATGAATGATACGTTCTACATTTTCTTCTTCTGAACATACAATCGCAATTTGAGAAAGAATATCGAGGTGTTCGTTGTTTTTTCCAGCGATACCAAATACGACTTTGGCTACATTTCCATCTCCATATTCAACGCCATTTGGAATCTGAATAATTGAAATGCCAGAATGAAGGACTGCGGCTTTGGCATCCTCTGTTCCATGAGGAATCGCAATGCCGTTGCCCATAAATGTAGAAGAGATGTGTTCTCTTTCAAACATTTTGTCGACATAATCGCTTGTCACATAACCGTTTGCCACTAGGACTTCCCCTGCTTTTTTAATGGCTTCTTCTTTTGAATTTACTTGTTCGTTTAGAAAAATATTATCTTTTGAAAGTACTTGTTTCATGAATGATCACACACCTTTTTTAGAATGATAAATCAGGAAAACAACCAAAACGGGGAGTTCAATGAGGAAAAATTGAACTCAACCCGTTTCGTCATGTTATTTTTTCAATTTCTCTATCAGCTCATCGTATTTCGGGCTGTTCAAGAAATTATCAACTGAAATATGAACCGCTCCTGGCAGTTTTGCCTTTGCTCGGTCTGTTAAATCTTTATGTGTAAAGACTACATCGGCATCATCTGGGATGTTGCTGATAGACGTGTTTGTGACATCTATATCAAGCCCTGCCTTTTTGACTTTGTTCTTTAAGATGGAAGCGCCCATTGCACTTGAACCCATCCCCGCATCACAGGCAAAGATGATTTTGTTCACTTCTTCCGCTTTCACATCACTTGGCTCTCCTGCTTGCTCGTTTGCTTCAGCTTCTTTCTTTTGTGCTGTTAAAGCCGCAGTAGCTGCACTTTTCTTCCCTTTCATGTCTTGCATTTTTTCTGTTGCAGCTGTTAAATCCTCTTCTTCCGCTTTTGAAGACTTCAAAATAACAGCAGCGACTAGGAATGATACAGCGGCTGCTACAATCACCCCTGCCAGAACAGCTAGATGACCACCTTTTGGTGACATGACCATTAATGCAATGATACTTCCCGGTGATGGCACAGCCTTTAAACCTGCATTGAGTAACGTAAAGGTCAGAACACCACTTGCTCCACCTGCAATGACAGCCAAAATGAGCTTTGGCTTCATTAAGATGTACGGAAAGTAAATCTCATGAATCCCACCTAAGAATTGAATGATAATGGCACCAGGTGCAGATTGCTTCGCATTCCCTCTACCAAAAAACATATATGCCAGTAGCACTCCTAGACCTGGTCCTGGGTTCGTTTCAAGCAAAAACAGAATTGACTGACCTGTCTTCGCTGCTTGCTCCACACCTAATGGGCTTAAAATTCCTTGATTAATTGCATTGTTTAGGAACAACACCTTGGCAGGTTCAATGAAAATACTTGCTAGCGGAAGCAGATGTGCATTTACAATAACATCCACACCAGCGGCGAGTACTTTATTCAGACCAAGTACCACTGGACCAATTCCGTAGAAAGCAATGACGACAAGGATGGCTCCAAGAATTCCTGCTGTAAAGTTGTTTACAAGCATTTCAAAGCCTGACTTGATTCGATCTTTGAACAGTTGATCAATCTTTTTAATGAGATATCCGCCAAGCGGCCCCATGATCATAGCGCCTAAGAACATTGGAATATCCGAACCGACAATGACCCCAATTGTAGCAGTTGCACCGAGTACTCCGCCTCGGTGATCATACACGAGTTTACCGCCTGTATAACCGATTAATAATGGCAGTAAGTAGTTGATCATTGGTCCAACCAATGTATTTAATTGTTCATTCGGAATGTAGCCACTTGGAATGAACAAAGCTGTAATCAGTCCCCAAGCGATAAATGCACCAATATTCGGCATAATCATACCGCTTAAATAGCTTCCAAAGCGCTGAACTTTTACGCGGAAACCGTTATTATCCTGCATCTGTAAAAACTCCTTTCTTCTTTCCCTTTATTCAGGGCTTTATAAGTCAAAAGATATAAGAACTGTTTCAGTCGAGCCCTTACATCTATCGTAAAGCGCTTCCACTTCCCCTTCAATTGAAACTAAATATCACTTTGTCATTTAGTGTGTGACAAAATTGAAAAATGATGTGAATTCTTCTTATGATATATCAAAAGGCTGATCAGTCGTCTTTTTAAAGCAAAATTCATTGGAATTTCACAACTTTCAAATGTGCACTTCTTGTTTCTCTATACCAAATCGAATAGTCTTATATTGATCAAACCTATCAATTGAAGAAAAGTCTGCGCAGACAACACACAGGAAAAGTGAACCATCTTGCTTGTTGTTCCGTTTACCTTTTAGAGTGGGCGGCACAATAGGAAGAGCGGTTTTTCTGTGACTTCACAGTTTACTGCCGCTTTCTTTCTAATACATGAGAAATTGTCATAGGTAGAAAGGCGGTTATTGACATTGTTGAAATATAGCAAGTGGTTGCTGTTTCTGACGCTTATGCTCACTTTTTTTATACCGAAGGAAGCATTCGCCCATGCATACGTGGTGAGCTCGAATCCAGCGGCAAATGAAGAGCTTCAGAAACAGCCTCCTGTAGTCTCTATCACATTTAGTGAAGGGATCGAAAGCGGTTTTCATGCCATTAAGGTTCTCAATTCAAAAGGTGATCGTGTTGACAATGGAGATACGGTCATTAAAGACCAAAAAATGATGGAAGCTTCATTAAAAAGAGGCTTACCGAAAGGGATTTACACCATTCAGTGGAATGCCGTATCAGCGGATGGACACTCTGTATCAGGGATGATTCCATTTAGTATTGGAAAAGCGGACGGGGGATTTAACCAGTTAGATCAAGGTCCATCCAATGAATCCATTGATGTGGCCTCTACAATTGACAAAGCCTTTCTTTATACGTCGTTTAGTTTATTCTTAGGAACGATCTTGTTTGGACTCTTTTGGTTTCAATCGAAGATTTCAGTCTTATTGGCAAAACGAATGAAATGGATGATGACGTTATCACTGATCATGATGGGCGGAGCACTCGTTTTTCAACTGCCCATTCAAACTAAATCTGCCGCAAATGTGTCCATTTGGAAGGCATTTCAGCCGTCTCTTTTACAAGAAACCATTGCTTCTACTTCTGGCGGGAGCCTATGGATAATGTTGATGGTGTCGTTTGTGCTTCTTACCATATGGAGTATCGTGGCAATGAGGAAAGGGAACTTTACCTCTTTTCGGATATGGCTGTTTCCGCTGCTCGTTTTTGCTCTGTTACTTTGGCTGAAAGCACAAATCGGTCATCCAGCAGCTACAGATAATAAAATATTAACAACGTCACTTGATTTCATCCATCTCGTCTCTGCATCCATTTGGGTCGGCGGATTAACTGCCATTGTGCTGCTTTTAATCAAGAAGCTGCCGAATGAAGATCAGCCGCTCATACGCAGTACACTTTCAGCCTTTCATCCGTGGGCGCTGGTCTCAGTCGGGCTCATTGTGTTTTCAGGATTTGTGAATGCCATTTTTATTTTGCAATCGTTTGATGCGCTTTTCCAATCAGCCTATGGACGCACATTTTTCATCAAGCTTGGTTTATTTATCATCATGGGCCTTCTTGGACTGATCCATTACTTGATGCTGAGATGGGGAAAAGAGAAGAAACGACACGTCTCCTTGCGGGCGGAATGGATCATTGGTATGGCCATTTTGTTCATAACGGCTGTGTTTACCAATATTCCTACTCCTCCTCCGCCTGCACCAGAGCCATTTTTTGGGGCAAATCAAATCGAGCATCATGACATTGTTTCATTGAGCATCACGCCGAATGCACCTGGTAAAAACACGTTTGAAGTTGCATTTACGAAGAAGGACGGACAAACGATCACAGACATTCAATCGGTGACAGCAACCATCCATAAAGTTGCGTTGTTTGGAGAACCTAAACCCAGTGAATTTCAACTGAAACGATTAAAGAATGGACATTTCTCTGCTGAAAATCTCTTATTAAATGAAAAAGGAACTTGGAAAATTGACATCCATGCATTAACAGGTTCCTTTGAAAACATTGATACAACATTTATTAGAAAAAATTAAAAGGAGCTCATATCAAATGAAAAGATACGTAAAAGCTTTATTACCGATGCTTGTCGCTTCATTTTTAATTGCCATTCCTGTCAGTGCACACGTAACCGTCAAGCCTGACACATCTGCTACAAATGCTTGGGAGACCTATACGTTAAAAGTACCATCAGAAAGTGACAGCCCGACAACAAAGGTTGTCGTCACAATGCCTAAAGGTGTTGAATTCCAACAATACGAGCCAGTACCTGGCTGGAAAACGACAACCGAAGAGAAAAACGGCAAGGTCACAAGAGTTACTTGGGAAGCAAAGGGTGATGGTATACTTGCCGGTCAGTTCCAGCAATTTTTATTTGTGGCAAAAAACCCTGATAAAGCTGGTGAAGCAAAATGGGATGCGTACCAATATTATAAAGATGGAACAGTCGTTGAATGGACTGGCGATAAAGATGCTGACAAACCTCATTCCATCACAAACATTGAAGCAACCAATACTGTAACGGATTCACATGGTCAAGAAAAACCAAAAGAAGAACAGGCATCAAAGGAAACAGCGACTTCTTCCTCCTCCCCTCTTGTTCTTGGTCTTTCCATCACAGGCCTTGTCGTGGCACTTATTGCCCTTGGACTCGCTTTAAGAAAGAAATAAATCATGTACCATCAGCTATCGTTTTCCAAAACGATAGCTTTTTATTTTCCCAACCTATCATTTCCAATATAGGATTGAATAGGATGAAGGTGCATGCCATAATAAAAACACGACCATTTAGGAGGATTTAAAATGAACCACCTTGTGATATTTGCTCATCCCCGGCAAAGCTTAAACCAAACCATATTAGACCTTGTTGTCAGCACCCTTTTAAATAATGGTCATCAAGTGACCGTTAGAGATTTATATTCACTCAACTTTCAGCCAGGAATCACCAAAGAAGAAAAGATTGCCATGAAAACAGGTGATATGCCGGAAGCTATTCAATTAGAACAGATGCTCATCAAAGAAGCGGATGTCCTCACATTTATCTTTCCAATATGGTGGACAGGTCTGCCGACCATTTTAAAAGACTACGTAGAACTTGTCTTTTCAGAAGGGTTTGCGTATCGTGTAACAGAGCACGGTATTGAGAGTCTGCTTCATCATAAAAAAGGCGTGATCATTAACACGCATGATGCCCCAAAGAACGTCCATCATACAAACAGTGTCGCCACGAACCTCCATATGACGACTGATACGGAAGTCTTTCAATTTATTGGCGTCGAACCTGTTGAACGCCTTTTATTTGGCAGTATTGATCGAGCATCTGCTGATTACATCCATGAAATTCTCCAAGAGACGAGAGAGACTGTTGATCAACTGTTCCCTCCAGCTGTCTAACATGAAAAAAGACTGCCGAGACATCTCGGGCAGTCTAACAAACCTATTATATTGATTACCCATCTAAACCGATGGATACATATTTTGTTTCTAAATATGGTTCAATGCCTTCAATGCCACCTTCACGACCAATTCCACTCTCCTTCATTCCGCCAAAAGGTGCTTGAACTGCCGATGGACCGCCATCATTCCAGCCGATAATTCCGTAATCGAGATGTTCAGAGATGTAGAGTCCATTCCGGTAATTTTCAGTAAAGAAGTACGCCGCAAGTCCAAAAGGTGTATCGTTGGCAAGCTCAATGGCTTCATCTAATGTGTTAAAAGTCGTAATCGGGGCCACTGGGCCAAATGTTTCCTCATGCATAATGTTCATTGAAGGATTAACCTGCGTGAGAACCGTTGGCTGTACAAAATAATAAGATTTCTCATCATCGTAATTCGTTTCTCCACCAACGATAATTTTCGCTCCTTTATCTACCGCATCTTGAATTTGATCGACAATCTTGTCAAATCCACGCTTGTTAATAATTGGGCCGATGGACGTGCCTTCATCAAAGCCATTTCCAACCTTCAGTTGTTCCACCTCTTTGCTGAATTGCTTTACAAATGCGTCATGAATGTCTTCATGCACAATGATTCGGTTGGCACAGACACATGTCTGACCTGCATTTCGAAATTTGGATGCCACTGCCTGTTTCACAGCCAACTCAAGATTTGCATCCTTGTCTACAATAAGCGGGGCATGACCGCCAAGCTCCATTGATACATGCTTGACCGTACTGGCACTATTTTTTATGAGGTGCTTCCCGACTGGTGTTGAGCCAGTAAATGTGATCTTGCGAATCAACGGACTATCTGTAAACATTTCACCAACTTCTTTCCCATCTCCAATAACCCATTGCAGCGCATCCTCTGGAATACCGGCTTCATGACCTAATTTCACGAGTTCAATCGCTGTCAGCGGTGTGTCTTCAGCAGGTTTGACTATAAAGGTACAGCCTGCTGCAAGTGCGGGCGCTGCTTTTCTCGTGATCATCGCTGCTGGGAAATTCCATGGTGTAATCGCTGCGACAGGACCTACTGGTTGTTTTGTCACGAGAAGACGTTTATTCGTCGTATGAGACGGAATGGTGCGACCGTAGATACGCTTTGCTTCCTCTGCATACCACTCAATATATCCAGCTGCATATATGATTTCCCCTAACGCTTCTTGATACGGCTTCCCATTTTCTTCCGTAATGATTTTCGCAAGCCTTTCTTTATGTTCAATCATGAGATCAAACCATTTGCGAATGATATTTGCACGTTCATGTGCTGATGTTTTACCCCATGTTTTGAACGCATGATGCGAGCGTACAATTGCCTCTTCAATTTGTTCTTTTGTATGCTGGGCAACAGAGGCAATTTCCTCGCCCGTTGCTGGATTATACACTTTGAGTTCGTTTGTCATGCTCTACCTTCTCCTTCGTTCTTGGATTCATTACATATAGTATATACCCAATGAGTAGCCAACCTAAAAGCAAAACCCATTCAGTTGGCTATGTTAAAGAGATGCCGAGATAAAAGCCGATTTCATTTTAAAAGCCCGCTAGACAAACACGAATTCTCTACCTGTCTCTGGAATAGCAGACGAAAGCTCGGCATACGTGGGTCCAATAAAGATAACAAGAATGCATCCTATAATAAAGGCAATGACACTGCCTAAAAATCCTGCTGTTAACATCCAACCTTCCGAAAGTACAACCAACCCCAGCCAAGCATCGCATCCATGGACAAAAACAGTACGTCAGACTGCGACATGGTTTTCGTACAACCATCCCCCTTTGTTGTTTAGAGCACTTTGAAGGCGTCCTCGATAATGCCTAGTCCTTCTTGTAGCAGCTCATCAGTGATGACAAGTGGTGTTAAGAAACGAATAATATTCCCGTTAATCCCTGCCGTTAATAAAAGCAGCCCATGATCATTTGCATATGTTGCAATCGCTGCGGCCTTTTTCTTATCTGGTGTACGTGTTGTGTGATCTTCTACAATTTCAATGGCAGCCATTGCCCCTAATCTACGGACTTCTCCAATGAACGGATAAGCCTTTTTCCATTCATTCGCCTTGTCCTCAATGGCTTGTCCAATATGTTCAGACCGCTCATTTAATTGTTCTGTTTCAATGATATCAAGAACTGCAAGTGCCGCGACACATCCTAACGGGCTTCCTGCATATGTTCCCCCTAATTCTCCCGGAGCTGCTGCATCAAGCAATTCCTTTCTACCAATGACTCCGCTTAACGGTAAACCTGCTGCAAGAGATTTAGAAACCGTGATTAAATCTGGAACAACATCAAAGTGCTCAATCGCAAAATATTTTCCTGTTCTTGCAAAGCCTGTCTGAATTTCATCAGCGACAAATATGATCCCATGCTGTTGACAGAAAGATGCCACATGCTGAACAAATCGCTTGGATGGAACAATGAACCCGCCCTCCCCTTGGACTGGTTCCATGACCACACAAGCAACCGTTTCAGGTGCAACCGTAGCGATAAAGAATTGATTGAATTGATCAATGATGTAATCGTCATACGCTTCATCACTTAATCCTTCAGGCTTTTGATAATAATAAGGGTAAGGTGCTTGATAGACTTCTGATGCGAATGGTCCAAAGCCAAACTTATAAGGCTTGACTTTACTCGTCATACTCATTGTCATGTTTGTTCTCCCATGGAAGCCTCGTGTAAAAGAAACAACCGCTTGCCTCTTTGTATATTTACGTGCAATTTTCACAGCATTTTCAACGGCTTCTGCCCCTGAATTTAAGAAAATCGCTTTCTTTTCATGGTCTCCTGGCGTCAAGTGGCACAGCTTTTCCGCCAGTTCGATATAAGATTCGTACATCATGACGTTAAACCCTGGGTGAATCAGATTGTCTGCCTGTGCCTTGACTGCTTCCACAACCTTTGGATGTGAATGTCCTACATTTAGTGTACCAATGGCACCTGCAAAATCAATAAATCGATTCCCATCAATATCGAAAAGCTCGGCTCCCTTTCCTTTCGCTGCAAGATGACGGTTGCCATTGCTTACGCCTCTTGCGATGTATTGGTCTCTTTTTTCCTGCCATTCCTCTGTTGAAAAACGGTTTGTTGTCGTTTGACTCATTGTCATCCATCCCCTTTATGTGTTTCTTATTATTCTGAATATTTTTTGGTATGATAGAAAGTACCAATATCAATTATTTGATGGTACCAGAGAGGATGGATGAACACATGCTGACGATTCAGCTAGATCAAACAAGGGAAAACGGATTTATTTATCATCAGATTTATACGAAGATTAAGGACGAAATCTTAAATCGAAATCTGCTGCCACATGATCAATTACCTTCTAAACGAGAATTAGCGAATTCTTTAAAGGTCAGTGTGAATTCTGTCAATGGCGCCTATCAGCAATTGTTAGCAGAGGGATATTTATATTCTGTTGAGAGGAAAGGTTTTTTTGTAGAATCAATTGAAACGTTTCATGAATCGGACCAGTTGAAGCCTTCCTCCCTTCCAGAAGACTTAAAGGAAGAGCCCCTTTCACGAGACGACTGGTATTCTTTTTCACACATCTCTGTTGATACGGCAAACTTTCCTTTTAAAAGCTGGCTGAAATGTGAGCAAAAGGCGATCAGCCTTCATCAAGAAGCATTTAGTGAACTTCCGCATCCGCAAGGGGTTTATGAATTAAGGGAAACCATTGCCCGATTGATCGGACTTGCTAGAGGGGTCAAATGCTATCCCGAACAGCTCATTTTAAGCGCAGGCACACAATCGCTCATTCATTCGTTATCTAGCATTCTTCCAACTGACAAAGTATACGGGTTAGAAAACCCCGGTTATCGCCGGCTATATCAAATGCTGAAAAACAATCATTACCGAATTGAAACGATCGGAATTGATCAGAAAGGTGTGCGCATGAACGACATTCACAGAAAACGACCGAATGTGTTGATCATCACACCCTCCCATCAGTTCCCAACAGGAGTGATCATGCCGATCTCACGGAGAATCCAGCTATTAAACTGGGCGGCTGATCAGCCAGATCGATATATCATTGAAGATGATTATGACAGTGAATTTAAATATGGGACAGACAGCATTCCGGCTCTGCAAAGTCTTGACCGGTACGACAAAGTCATTTATATGGGAACCTTCTCAAAATCACTGCTTCCTGGCTTGCGCCTCAGCTATATGGTGCTGCCACAGCACTTATTAAGACAATATAAAGAGAAGCAACATTTCTTGATCCAAACAGCCAATTTATTTACCCAATATACGCTTCTTTACTTTATCAAAGACGGCGCATATCAGCGGCATATTAAAAGAATGAATGGATTATATGAGGAAAAGCGGAAGCAACTCATTGGAGAGCTGGAAACAGTCTTTGCCAGAGACGTGCGGATTATTGGTGAAAATGCCGGACTTCATTTTGTCGCTGAATTTCGCTCAGACCGAACCCAGCATGAGATCTTGCAGCGTGCCAAACAAAGAAAGTTGAAAATGTACGGAATGGCTCGTTTTGCCTTGAGTGAAGACATGCCTGGTCATAAAGAAGGCTTTGTTCCACTTGTTCTTGGCTTCTCTCATATGCGACCGGAAGACATTCAGCCAGCAGTGAAGCGGCTGTATAATGCGATTTATGGGGAATAAAAAAGGAGATACGATTTAAGGAAACAGCAACAAGTCATTTCCAAGATGGCACGGCATCTGCCTTGAAAAAAGGGACTTTTCAGTAAATGAAATGGTCAAATCAAAAAGGATAAGTCAATGACAAAGCGCTAAAATGCCATTTAACTCCTGTCAAACAGCCAGGGGTTTTTTCGTTCGTTTTTCTTGAAAAGAGCCTTTTGTTTTGTTATGATTTCAAAAGTGACCACTCGGTTTCCTTTGTGACCATTCGGTTTTATACATTTGGAAAGGACTTGAAATCATGAACGAAAAGCAAGAAGAAATTCTGCGGGTTTCCAAAAAGCTATTTTCACAAAAAGGCTATATGAGCGTGTCAATGCAGTCGATTGCAGATGCCTGCAAAATGTCAAAAGCGTCGATCTACAAACTATTTGATTCAAAAGAAGCTCTCCTACTTGAACTCATTAAATTTAATCAGCAGAAAATGCGAGAAATCTCTAAAATGATTCATTCAGAATCGACACTCTCCAAGAAGGAAAAATTCACAAAAAAAATCAAGTTGGAGCTTGAGGAATTTAAAGAGAATCATAAATTTTTGAACATGCTGTCATTTGAAGCATTTTCTCAGCATTCACCCATTGTTAAGAAGCATTTGCGTGAGACGCGGTCCATTATTATGCAGCGTCATCGTGACATCATTTTAAGTACGTACGGTCAGTCTGTCGCACCATATGTGTGGGACCTTGTCATTGTCTTAAATGGATTAATGAGAGAGATGATTCTCATGCTTGCCATTGAACAGAAGAACATCCGTTTAGAAAATGTAGCAGAGATGATCATCGGCGTCATGGATCAGGTGTCAAAACAACCCTGCTCAAAAAAGCCTGTATTGACAGACGAGTTGATGGAATCATACCTGCTTTCAGCCACAGATGACTTGAGCGAAGAGAATCTTGCAACGACGTACTTAGCTAAAATCGAACAGCAACTACACGCAATTTCACATAGCATGGAAAAAGATGACCTTATGTCTGCTTTCAACTTGTTAAAACAAGAATTGGCAGAGGAACAACCGAGAACCTTTTTAATCAGCTCATTGCTTGATTACTTAGGTAAAAATAGCGTTTTAACTCAAGACGTGTCACAGCTGAAAAGCATCATTTTATAGATAAAGAAGGGATTACATTGAACCAATCAACCACACATACATCGTATAATCGGCCTGTGATTGTTGGAATTTTCCTTGTTGGAGCATTCGTAGCGATTTTGAACCAAACGCTTTTAATTCCAGCAATTCCACATATCATGGAAGAATTTCATATTGATGTCAACAAAGGCCAATGGCTAACAACAGCCTTTATGTTGACAAATGGGATTCTCATCCCGATTACTGCCTTTTTAATTGAGAAGTTTTCGAGCCGCACCCTTGTCTTAACGGCTCTTAGCATTTTTACAGCAGGAACTATTCTTGCTTCGTTTGCAACGAATTTCCCCGTGTTGCTTGCCGCACGTATCGTGCAAGCAGCTGGAGCAGGCATTTTACTGCCACTGATGCAAACCATCTTTTTAACGATCTTCCCGAAAGAGAAACGCGGACAAGCGATGGGAATGGTCGGACTTGTCATTTCATTCGCACCGGCGATTGGACCAACACTTGCCGGCTGGATCGTGGATACTTTTACTTGGAAATACCTATTCTATATTGTCCTGCCAATCGGTATCATTGACCTCATTCTTGCTTTCTTCTTAATGAAAAACGTCACACAGCAAAGAGAAACACGTATTGATGTCTTATCAATCACTCTGTCATCCTTCGGGTTCGGCGGTTTACTGTACGGATTTTCTAGTGTCGGGTCATACGGATGGACGAGTGCGACTGTACTCATTTCGATTATTGTTGGAGCCGTTAGCTTGTTCTTCTTTATCCTTCGACAATCGAATTTGAAAAGACCGATGCTTGAGTTTGGTGTATTTAAGTTTGCGATCTTTAGCTTAACCACCTTCCTCGGTATGCTTGTCTTTGCTTTATTGATTGGGACTGAGACAATCCTGCCGCTCTATACACAAAATGTCAGAGGACTGTCAGCGCTCGATACGGGTCTTATCTTATTGCCAGGCGCTTTATTTATGGGCTTTCTCTCACCAATTATCGGGCGGATTTTTGATAAAGTCGGTGGAAAAGGGCTGGCATTAGGCGGATTTGCAATATTAACAGTGACCTCCTTACCGTTTATGATGCTGAGCCTTGATTCGTCTATCACACTGATTACGATTGCTTATACCATTCGTTTAATCGGGGTAGGGATGATTATGATGCCACTAACAACAGCCGGCATTAACTCTTTACCTCCTCATCTCATCCCGCATGGGACAGCAATGAATAACACGATGAGACAGATCGGCGGTTCGATTGGAACAGCCTTGCTTGTCTCGGTTATGAGCAGCTCTGCTGCAAATGCAGAACTAGCCAATCCGTTGAAATCAGCCGTACATGGCATGAATACGGCATTCTTTGTCGCTGGTCTCATTGCTATAATTGGGCTGATCATGTCTCTTTTCTTAAAAGAAAAACGCGAGAATAAACTGATGAAACAGGACCTTTCCTCCTCATCATCTTCTTAAATTGAAAAAGAGTTTGTCATGTGAAGTGCACCCCAAATGTTAGATACAGTCTACCATTTGGTGGTGCTTTTCTTTTGGCTAAATTTACAAGTGAGAGCGACAACGAAAGTTTCGCAGATTTGAAGAACATCAAAGCAAACGTCCTCTCTAAAAATACATTTGTTCTTTCCATAAAGAAAAAACTTGATAATTCTGAGAAAAGAGTTGATAATAGTAACAATTCAATTTGTGAGAAAATTTTTACTATAGGAGATGTATGCATTGAAGGTCGTTAAATTTGGTGGCAGTTCCCTTGCATCTGGCAAGCAACTGCAAAAGGTATTTGACATTGTTACAGCAGATCCATCTCGAAAAGCAGTCGTTGTTTCCGCACCAGGAAAACGGCATTCAAACGATACCAAAGTCACCGACCTATTAATTAGCTGCGGTGAACAATATTTACGATTAGGTGAAGCAAATGATTTAAAGGAAGCCGTGATTGAAAGATACGCATCCATTGCTGATGAACTAGGTTTAGGTCATGACATTATTGACACCATCCGGCACGACCTAGACACATTATTACAGGCTGACTCGACTCATTCTGATCGTTACCTTGATGCGATTAAAGCAAGCGGTGAAGATAATAACGCAAAGCTGATTGCTGCTTATTTCCGCCATCAAGGGGTCGAAGCGCACTATGTCAATCCGAAAGAAGCTGGTTTATTTGTCAGTGACGATCCTGGTCATGCGCAAGTATTACCAGAATCATATGATCATTTATACAAATTAAGAGAACGCTCCGGCATCATAGTGTTCCCTGGATTTTTTGGCTTTAGTCTCACTGGTGATATCGTCACATTTTCTCGAAGCGGTTCAGATATCACAGGATCGATTTTGGCGAATGGTTTGAAGGCAGATGTGTATGAAAACTTCACAGATGTTGATGCAGTCTATGCCGTCAATCCAACGATCGTTCACCAGCCAAAGGAAATCACAGAACTCACGTATAGGGAAATGCGGGAGCTGTCATATGCTGGTTTCTCTGTATTCCATGATGAAGCACTTATTCCAGCCTATCGAGCAGGTATTCCTGTTCAGATTAAAAACACAAATAACCCATCGGCTAAAGGGACAAAAATTGTAAATCAAAGGAATCATACAAATGGACCAGTTGTCGGCATCGCATCAGACAATGGATTTTGTAGCATTTATATCAGTAAATATTTAATGAACCGAGAAGTTGGTTTTGGACGTAAGGTGCTGCAAACATTAGAAGCGTATAATCTTACCTACGAGCATGCACCTTCTGGAATTGATGATATGACCATTATTTTAAGGCAGGATCAACTAGAAGAGCAGCACATTGAACAAGAGCTCCTCGACCGCCTGAAAATGGTGCTTGATGCAGACGAGGTTGTCTTAGAGCGAGATCTCTCCCTAATTATGGTGGTGGGAGAAGCCATGCGGCATAACGTTGGTACGACTGCAAGAGCTGCCAAGGCTTTGTCAAAAGCCAAGGTGAATATTGAAATGATCAACCAAGGCTCTTCAGAAGTCAGCATGATGTTCGGCGTCAAAGCAGCTCAAGAAAAAGAAGCCGTCAAGGCTTTGTATGAGGAATTTTTCTCAATGGCCACCGTGCCTGTCTCACTTTAACATTCAGACTGCCTAATCCAAGAACGGCAGTCTTTTTTTACAAAAATACCCTTTGGTTTATTCGTGCATGAAAAGTATATCTATTGATCGTCTGTTTTTGTATGATAGAAACAAATCAACTATTGTTCCGATTCTACGTTCGGATGTACAAGGAGCCCTAAAACAATGTCCCATCAACAACTATTGAAACAGTTTCGTAATTTTGATGACGCTTCTACGAGTATTTTAAACATGATGAGGAAATTCATTGATGTGAATACACTGTTTATTGCGAAAAATGATCAGAACATCAATCAGATTGTGAAGGTGTTACATCATGAGGAACAGCTACTTGAAGAAGGAGAAGAGCTTCCTTTTGAGGTAACATTTTGCAAGCTAGCGGTTGATCACCAGAATACACTCGTGATCCCAGATATTCGATTGGACGAGCGGTCTAAATACTTAGAGGTCACGAAACGGCTCCGAGGGGGCTCCTTTATTGGGGTTCCCATTCATTTTGGAGATGGCTCGAATTACGGTACGCTTTGCGGGCTTGATTTAAGACCACAGCAATTTACAGAAGAGCATATTCATATGTTTGACACGATGGCTTCTGTATTAAGTTACGTACTGGAGCTTGACCGTGCAAACCGTCAAATTCAGCATTTATCTGTACCAATCGTTCCTGTTGTTGACGGTGTGGCTGTTCTCCCGCTTCTTGGTGATATTGAAGAGACACGGGCCCAGCTTATTTTAGAGACCATTTTGCAGGAAAGCTACAGGCTATCGCTCTCTCATTTGGTCATTGATGTATCTGGTACGAAACGGCTAAATGAACAAAGCATTCAATACTTAGTAAACTATGCCCAAACTTTGAAGCTTTTGGGCATGACGGCTGTTTTAACAGGTATTAAACAGGACCTTGCTTTAAGTGCGCTTCAATCTAATATTTCATTTAAAGATATTCCGATTCACAAAGACTTGCCGCAAGCACTTGCTCATATCGGCTTAACGTTTACCAAAAACTGAAGCGGCACTCCATAGAATCATGGTTTCACATCAAAAGGCTCATCACATTGGATAGCCTTGCAAATTGTTGACAAAGAGCTAAAATGAAGTTGATTTTAGCTCTTTGTCTTCTTTTCTTCTGGGAGCGGCAGACGAATGGTAAACGTCGTTCCTTTGTTTTTCTCGCTTTTCAAGTCAATACGGCCTTCATGTAGGTCCACAAGCTGCTTCACAATGGACAAACCGAGTCCGTATTCTCCATACGGTGTATTCGTTCTAGAAATATCGGCCTTATAAAATCGTTCCCATATGTGCTTTACTTCATCTGGGGCAATGCCTATACCTGTGTCTTCAATTTCAATGATCGTCTCTTGATGCCCTTGTTTTCCTCGTAAAGAAATCTGACCGCCTTCTGTAAATTGGATGGCGTTCTTTGTGATATTGACGAGAATTTGAATCAGCCTGTCGTAATCTGCATAGACCTTTAGTTGAGGGTCAACGTCCACAATCAGTGTATTGTTTTTCTCTTCAGCTATTCGGCTCAACTGCTCTCTTATCACTTCAAAGGTATCGACGAGTGGATAGTGAAATTTTTGAAGGGTGATTTGGTTGGATCTAATTTTTTCATAATCCATGTTTTCATTGACAAGACGCAGCATTCGTTTAGTCTCGTCTGTGATTAAGGCGTAACATTTCTCCTTCTCTTCCGGCGACACATCAGATGTGTTCAGCCATTCAACCAATCCACGAATAGTGGTCAGCGGTGTTTTCAATTCATGAGACACATCTGCAATGAATTGTCGTCTTCGTTTTTCGAGCCGGTCAATTTCTTCTCTTGAGCTTTGGAGACGTTTTGCCATCATATTAAAATCCTCACCGAGTGTCCCAATTTCATCAAGATGCTTGTTTTTAAGGTTGATGTTGTAATCACCTTTGGCAATCTTCGCTGTTGCCTCTCTCAGCTTCTTGATTCGATTCACATGAAATTTAGAGAGGAAAAGGCTTAGAATAAAGGTAATCGTCAAGGCAACAAACACAATGATATACAAATAACGATTCATCTGGGCAATCAGTTGTTCAGCCCCTTGAATTGGGGCAATGAGGACAACCCCGCCCTTCAACTTCCCGTCCTCCATCACAGGAAGCGCCACAAGAGTTGCTTCTTGATCAAGGCGACAAGAGTCACTCCGCTTCACAATGACCTGTTCTCCCTTTGAGAGCTTGGCCCATAAATCCTTTGGCAATAAGGCTTCGTGCGGCGGCATACCTTGCTGTTGAGATAGCACATCTCCTTTTTCGTCAAACACGAAGAAACGAATTTGTCTTGTCGAGAGAATATCTTCAAATGGACGTAGTCGGAAGATCATTTCAGTTTTAGGCAATAATTTGAAATTCTGCAATATTTCATTCCCATACGAGCTCATTTCATCTACCCTGTTCTGGTAAGCAATATCTTTCACAAAATGAGATAACAAGGAACTGATAATAATGATGGCAATAAGTAATAGCCCAAGGTGACTGATCAGTAGCTGATAAAAGTATTTAATCTTCATCAAATTTATACCCTACGCCCCATACCGTATATAAAAAGGGTTTAGGCCCGTCCCCAATTTTTTGGCGCAACCGTTTGATATGTACATCAACAGTCCGTTCGTCTCCATAAAATTGATACCCCCAAATTTGTTCAAGTAATTGCTCCCGCGAAAAGACTTGACGAGGATGTTGAATAAAAAAGCAAAGCAGGTCATATTCCTTTGGCGTCAAATTCTCAATTCGTTTCCCATCAAGAAAGACTTCTCTTGTTTTTTTATTTAGCTGAAAATGGGCTGTTTCAAGCCGTTCATCCTCTTTCACTTCTTCTTGGGTGGGTGTGTGAGCAAATCGGCGTTTCATAGCTTTGATTCTCGCCATTAATGTCAGTGGACTAAAAGGCTTGGTTACATAATCATCTGCACCAAGATCAAATCCAAGCACCTGATCAGACTCTGTCTCCTTTGCTGTCAGCATAATGATAGGAACGTCGCTGATCTGTCGCACTTTTTGGCAAATCGTTAAGCCATCCATTGAAGGAAGCATGACATCTAAGATCAATAAATCCCAATCATTCTCTTGTTTGAACCGATTGTATCCCTCCAACCCATCATGAACAAATTCTGCTTGAAACCCCTCTCTTTGAAAAAACATATCTGTCATGGTACATACACTCTGATTATCTTCAATCATTAATATCTTCATCATCAGCCTCCGCTGTTGCACTGTTTTTCTTTATGTAGCTTCATTTTACACGTTCCTTCTCAAATCTCAATTGGATTCAATCGATTTCATGAACTTATCATGGTTTGGTCATCTTTTTTTCATACTTTTTTTAATGATGGGATTAATCAAATTTATTTTCTACATTCACGGCAGAATCTTCATATTGACTGATTTTATTCCCTGTGAGGTGAACACTGTCTCCCCTCACATCAATACCTGTCTGAAAACCTTCAATCATGTTGTCAACGATGATTACATGATTTGCTGTTTGACTTAAGCGATACACCTAGGCTTGTAGTACCTGTTTTTGTCACACTCGCTCCTTTAGACGAATCACATTGTTTGCAATGATCGTTTCGGTGTCAAAACTGACTTCAATCACCACACCATAGCCATTGAAATTATAGATGGCACTTGCTGCTCCGCCCCTTGACAATATTGTTTCGCATTTAGATATTCAGTGATTCCTCGAGGTTGGTCGCACTTTCTCCATATCCTTCGATATCAATCCATTCTCGGCTCTGCTCCATTCACACCGGATTTTTCAAGCAAATCGTTCTCGACAATCACTCCGTCGCAACCTGTAATTGATATATTATGACGTCTTGATTCAGTAATGGTACAGCCCAAGATGTGAATATAGGTGGCAGGCGAGTATGTTTCAATACTTGTTCTCAGTTCTGATTCATTCAATTCCCCCAACCTCAATTCCTCTAGTCATCCTATGGAAAGGAGATTAGCTTGTACAATAGATTAAATTTTATATAAATGTTTCCAAGATCGTATTCTCGACATTTTCACGTGAATCAATTTTCAAACTTTTTGAGTCTTTACTCCTATTGAACTAACATTTTCCTGATTTAGAATAGTTTTATATTGACACAAGAACTATACGAGAATATCATTTTTCTCATATCTCTTTTTTAAGAAAGGATTTATGCCATGTCTACAATTGACCACGATAAAATTGCTAAAAGTGTTCCTCAAAAAGGGTTTTTCGGACATCCTAAAGGCCTTTATACACTGTTTTTCACTGAGTTTTGGGAGCGTTTTTCTTATTATGGCATGCGTGCACTGCTTATTTATTACATGTACACAGAGGTGACAAAAGGCGGGCTTGGCTTTGACCAAACAACAGCCAACTCGATCATGTCTGTCTACGGTGCCCTTGTCTATATGTCAGGAATTATTGGCGGATGGCTCGCTGATCGGGTGTTTGGTTCGTCTAGCACGGTCTTTTATGGCGGGGTTTTCATTATGCTTGGTCATATCATTTTGGCTTTGCCAAGCGGGGTAACAGCGCTCTTTATTAGTATGGCGCTAATTATTATTGGAACAGGTCTTCTTAAACCTAACGTCTCAAACATTGTCGGAGATTTGTATACAAAAACGGACCCTCGCAGGGATTCTGGGTTTAGCATTTTCTACATGGGCATTAACATGGGTGGTTTTATTGCGCCGTTAATTGTCGGAACAATCGGTCAAAAAGTGAATTTCCATCTTGGCTTCTCACTTGCTGCCGTTGGTATGCTTGTTGGTTTGATTACCTTTGTGATTACGAAAAAGCCAAACCTAGGTCTGGCCGGCACATATGTAACAAACCCGCTTTCAGCAACTGAACGCAAGAACATCAAAATCTTTGGAACAGTGACTGTGGTTGTGCTAGCAGTTTTCACTATTTTAGGCATTCAATCCGGATACATCACCATCAACCTATTTACTTGGTTTGTCAGTGTGCTTGGTGTCATCATTCCAATTGTGTATTTTATTATCATGTATTTCAGTAAAAAGACAAGTAAAGTGGAGCAATCTAGAGTATTAGCTTATATTCCTTTGTTCCTTGCTGCGGTCATGTTCTGGGCTATTCAAGAACAAGGCTCAAACATTTTAGCCACATATGCGGATCAACGAACAAACTTGCATTTCCTTGGAATGACACTGGCACCTTCTTGGTTCCAATCGCTGAACCCGATTTTTATTGTGTTGCTTTCTCCTGTATTTGCTTGGTTATGGGTCAGACTTGGAAAGAAACAACCATCAATCCCTATTAAATTCTCAATTGGTCTTCTGTTTGCAGGCTTATCTTTTCTGATTATGATCATTCCTGCCAATATGTCTAGTCCAAACACACTTGTGAGCCCATTATGGCTTGTTCTTAGCTTCTTCCTTGTCGTCATTGGAGAGCTATGTTTGTCACCAGTTGGACTTTCAGCAACGACAAAGCTTGCACCTGCTGCCTTCTCAGCACAGACTATGAGCCTTTGGTTCCTTTCAAATGCCATGGCACAGGCGATCAATGCGCAAGTGGTTAAACTTTTTGGTAAAGTGCCAGATACCATCTATTTTGGCATTATCGGCTTGATCGCAATGATTCTATGCGTCGTGATGATTGTTCTTTCACCGGTGATTAAGAAAGCGATGAAAGGCATTTATTAAATAACAAAAAAGGCTCTGGAACTGACCCCATAAAGTGAGACAAATAGAACACCTTTAAGTTGAAATGAGGTATAGCATACCTGAAAACAATTTAGAGGTGTTTTTGTATGGGAACAAGAGTCAGTTATCCATAAAATGTAAAAGAAGCGTCTGTACAAATGACGTTTAGCAAGCACTCCAACTAAAGAAATCATGGACAAGATAGGCATTATAAATCCAACACAAGTGAAAAATTAGACGAAATTGAAATGAAACAACCAGTCACCGAAAGCGTTTCGGCAACTGGCTGTTCCATAAAGGTTGTTTTGATCCCCGTCTCAAAATTTTGGGTCAGTCACATGTAAAGGGCGATTTTATTTAATTAGTTTTTATACTACTTAGAAAAGTGCTTCTGTTCTCTGTGACAGTTGTCAGCATAGTAGCATTATCTTTAAGCCTTTGTACTAATGCTTCTTTTGCTTTCCCTTCAAATGAACAAAGTAAAGCAACGTATACTTCAGCTATAACCTGTTGTGCAGAACCAAAATCAGTTGAATTTTTTACATCTTCTTTTAGATCGTGGCAATGCGTTTTTAAACTTGTGCCAACTTGTTTTTTTAGTTCTTCATTTTGCTGTAGCCGTCTGTAAAACTCATCTGCATCCATATTAACTCCATACAGCAATTTAAATCTCCCCCTTACAACCGTAACCATCTGGCTAATTCATCATCTTTATCTTTCATATCCTCAGCCATATTCATGATAAACTCACTAATATCCTCTAAATCTTTTATAAAATAATGTAACGAAGCCTCAGTTTGATCATGCTCTTCTGAATCGTAAAATGCTGCCCCATCTTTCACATAAGGCGCGTGATACAATACAGCTTTATCAACATCACTTGGATCTAGATCCTTGAATTCTCCTAATCTCTTTCCGCAAATAGATTTCACGTCATAAACCATTTTGCTGTGATCATGAGGGAATTGTTCGATGATTTGTTTCTTTGTTTTTAAGTCTTCGATTGCTGCCTGCAATCGTGTAGCCAATTCTTTTGCATACTTTTCATCAACTTTAATGGTCTGTCCATTCATACCTGAGAAAGATGAAAAAGATTCAATATTTTGATTATAAACCCCGTTGCTTCCATCAACGCTTTTAATTTTACCATTCTGATCGAATTGAAAATTTGAGTCACTTAAACTGTGAGTATCAGGATTTTTTGCAAATGCTTGGCCATAAAATGTTGTCATTAGACTGGTTAAAACACCAGGAACACCGAGCGACATATTAAGCCGATTTGCACGATCCTGACGTGCGATACTTGGATCTTTCGTGTATATAGTTGTTCCGTTATGTCTGTCGTATTCTAAAAGCCAGCCAGCCCCCACCATATCATCAGGATTAATGATTGCTTTGTGATATAAATCAAATTCGCCATTTCTTATTCTCTTTTGGGTCTCTTCATCATGCAGCTTAACAATGGAAGGGTTGTTAAAAGCTACACTGTAAACATTATTATTTACCCCAGCGTACTCGGCATCTGCTCCACCAAGTGAGTGACCAGTCGTTGAAATCACTGTTTTAGTATGGGCATACTTTTCCACTTCATGAGCAACAACTTGATCACCTTGATCGAATTGAGATGTTTTCGTGACCATTTTGTACTTTCCACTCTTAAGCAGCATGGCTTGTTCCATACTACCGTTATACTTAGTAATGGCTTTAGAGTCTATGGGCGCATCTTTTTTCATGATGTATTTGACTTTCTTTTTCGGATCGAATCCCATGACTACGTTACCGCCATCTGCACTGATTATGTCAGCTTTTAATTGCTCTTGATTTGTTCCTTGAAATCCCACGACAACATTTTCAGGTTCTTTAGGTTTTACCCATTGACCCTCTTTTTTTTTGGCTTGTACAAAGACGTACACATCTAACCCTGTATCTGGGTCTTTTTTGATTTTATCTACATAAAAAGCTTTCCTTTTATCCTCAGTTATTAAGGGTTTTTTATCTGTATTCGCTCGTTTAAGCTCCTTACCTCTATAGGTGACAGAACTTAAATAAAAATAAATTTCATCAGATAGATTAGGAATGTCATATTTTTCACTCATGTACATAGCCCCTGTCCTATTGTAAAATAAAAGGTGGAAAGGATGGTTTTATGAAGAAACCAATAATTACCTTAATTATAACAATTGTTATTTTAACACTTGGGGGGCTATATATGAAACATAAATATGATGAAAATCGGGAAGTGGAAGCAAAAGCCCAAGAAGTTAAGTTATTTGAGAAAGCAAAAAAAAGAATGACTGATTATCTTAAAGCTAACTATAGTAATGTTAATCCAATTAACTTTTCAAATGATTACGAAATAGATCCATTGGGTGGAATTTCAGTGGAAGGTACCTACGGAGAAAAGAAAGAACATTTCTGGGGGCTATATGATCACAGCAATAATAAAATAGGCTTGACTAGAATTGATGCTGAACCAAAACCTGGATGCGAAGATAAAGTATGTGAGTATTAAGTATACATCCCCTCTACACTATGGTGAAGGGTCTTTATGCTTTCTCCATACCTTATCAAGAATAAATGCCACAATTATCAAAACAATTGAAAGAAAAATCTTCTCCACAGTTAATTTAATGCTAAACAAAATATATGAATCCACTCTTATTTTACTGCCAAAAGGATGATTTAATGAAAAAAAAACATAATTATACTTACTACTCTGACTCTTATAACACTTGCAGGACTTTACATGAAGGAACAACACGACAACAAAATGGAAGCGCAAGAAACTCAGCAAAAGGAAGAGTTGTACTCTTTGGCTAAAAAAAGAATGACTGACTTTATTAAAACAAACTATGAAGAGATTGAACGAATTGATTATACTAATGATTATGAGGTAAACCCAATGGGTGGCATTGAAATTAATGGTTATCTCAATGGAAATGTAAAAAAAGAAATATGGGGAATCTATGATAAAGGTAATAACAAAATTATATCTTTCACTGTGGATGCAATCGAAAAGCCTGAGTGTGAAGACAAAATATGTGAGTATTAAAAAACACTAATTCACATTTTTGGGAACCCATTTATCATTGACTTGAACTTCTGTGTTCCTTCATCATGCAGCTTAACAATGGAAGGGTTGTTAAAAGCTACACTGTAAACATTATTATTTACCCCAGCGTACTCGGCATCTGCTCCACCAAGTGAGTGACCAGTCGTAGAAATCACTGTTTTAGTATGGGCATACTTTTCCACTTCATGAGCAACAACTTGATCACCTTGATCGAATTGAGATGTTTTCGTGACCATTTTGTACTTTCCACTCTTAAGCAGCATGGCTTGTTCCATGCTACCGTTATACTTAGTAATGGCTTTAGAGTCTATGGGCGCATCTTTTTTCATGATGTATTTGACTTGCTTTTTCGGATCGAATCCCATGACTACGTTACCGCCATCCGCACTGATTATGTCAGCTTTTAATTGCTCCTGATTTGTTCCTTGAAATCCCACGACAACATTTTCAGGTTCTTTAGGTTTTACCCATTGACCCTCTTTTTTTTTGGCTTGTACAAAGACGTACACATCTAACCCTGTATCTGGGTCTTTTTTGATTTTATCTATAAAATATTGTTTTCCCGAATGAATCTTTACAGGTATTTTTTTCGAGAAATGTTTTTTCAAATACTCATCTCGATATGTTAGTTGACTAATACTATAATAATCTTGGTCAGTTATATTAGGAATCTTAGCCTCCTTGCTTATATTCCTCATGTAAAATAAGCACTGAAAGGATGGTTTTATGAAAAAATACATTATTATTCTGTTGTCAGCAATCTTCATTATAACATTTGGAGGAATATACATGAAACACCAATATAATGAAAAGCAAGAAAAAGTTAAGACTGCAGAGATAGAGCTATTTAATAAAGCTAAAAAACGGATGACTGATTACATAAATGCTAACTATGAAGGCATAGATAAAATTGATTTCTCGAGCAAATACGAAATAGACCCAATGGGGGGGATTAATGCAGAGGGTTATTTGAACGGCAACAAAGAAAAAGAGTTTTGGGGGATTTATGACAAGTCAAATGACACTATAACTTCATCGTATGTTGATGCTAAAGAAAAGCCAGAGTGCGAGGATAAACCATGTGAGTATTAAAAAATAATCCCTTCCCATTACTGTGAAGGGTTTTTTAATACTAGGATATATTTCCTAATGTATCACGTACTGTGTTTTTGTATATGGATATTTTCTGATTTTAAGGTTAACTTAATCCTCCGTCATGAATGCTTTTTCATAGTTCATCAATTTAATTGTTAAATCCAACTAGATTTTGATGGAACTAAGCTCATTTAAACATCTTTTTCTAATAATACCTAAAAAAAGAACACCTTTGACATTTAGTGTTATGTCAAAGGTGTTCTAGAGTGTCTCATAATTTTAGGTTCGTCTAATTAGGCTATATTAATTTTTTCTTTATAGTTTAAAATCTGATCTCTTCATCTCCGCGTATTTGTAGCTTGAGCGGTTCACTTTTCGGCTGATGTTTTTTGATATAGCAATGATAGACGACATAACCAATGATCATCAGCGGTACGCCGACATATAAGCCGATGCGCTGCTCTGGATCAAAGGCAAGGCTGATTAAAACAATTGTGTTAAGCGTGATCGCAATGATCGGCAGAACCGGATAAAGCGGTGTTTTAAATTTTAAATTTTCTAGCTTTCCGCCTGCTTTCAGGTACTTTCTGCGGAAGAGCAGTTGAGATAATGTGATTGTAATCCAGCCAGCTTGTGCACTCATACCGGCAATTGAAACGATCCATACAAATACGGTTTCCTCTGCAAAGAAACCAGATAACAATGAAATGCCCGTAAATAAGAATGTGAGAAGCAACGCATTCATCGGGATACCGCGCTGATTGACTCGTTTGAAGATCTTTCCTGCCATTCCTTCCTTCGATAAGGAGTATAGCATTCTCGTCGACGCATACAACCCAGAGTTCGCAACAGATAATAAAGCAATTAAAATGACAAAGTTCATAATGTCGGCTGCAAAAGGTAACCCAATTCGCGAAAATACCGTCACAAACGGACTTTCTAACACACTGGCTTCCTTCCATGGGACCATGCCGGCTAAAACGAAGACAGATAAAACGAAAAAGACGAGCGTCCGCCAAACTGTCTGATGAATGGAGCGTGGTACAGTTTTCTCAGGATTCTCACTCTCTCCTGCCGCTATCCCAATGAGCTCCGTTCCCTGAAAAGCAAAGTTTACCGTAATCATCGTGACCACAACAGCTAGAAACCCATTTGGAAATAAACCATCACTCATAAAATGGCTAAAATAAGGCGCTGGCTCTCCGCCAGTCGTTTGAATCAAACCAAACATTGCCGCTCCACCAAGTCCAATAAATAATAAGATGGCTACGATCTTAATGGTCGAAAAGAAAAACTCCGACTCCCCGAACGCTTTAGCAGAACTAGCATTTAATAAGAAAAGAAATAGCCCAAATACGAAACACCAAATCCACACATCCACATGCGGGAACCATCGCTTCATAAGCTGTCCTGCAGATAAAAATTCTAGCGCTACTGTCGCCGCCCAGCCAAGCCAATAAATCCACCCTACAGCGAATCCAGCCGCTGGACTCACAAATTTTGTCGCATACGTATGAAACGATCCCGATACAGGGAGTGCGACTGACAGCTCACCAAGACAAAGCATGGTTAAATACATAATTAATCCGCCCACAATATAGGAAAGAACGGCTCCGACTGGACCTGCTTGTCCAATTGTAAAACCAGTTCCTAAGAAAAAGCCTGTCCCAATGACACCGCCAAGTGAAATCATAAATAAATGGCGGGAGGTCATCGCCCTTTTCAATTGTTCCGGCTGATTTTGTCCAACATCCACCATGATGCCCTCCTTCTTCTAAGATGCTCTAGTATCAAAACATGTCTCCATGGATTCATTCCAATTTCAAAACAACCTACTAATTATACATCTTTTATAATAAATATGCTTCCTTCTATGGTCACTGAATCAAATTCTTTATTTTAATAATGTTCAAATAAATGAAAAAATGAGGACTTTCAAGACAGATCAAGTTTGAAAGAAATGGGTTTCGGGCATAAAGTTGAAGAGATTCGCTCAAGATAATTTCAAATGCTTTACTTTTAGGTTTCTTCTCTGTAAGATCATATGTTGTAAATACCAACAAGAAAAGTGGGGAATAAAATGAAGAAAATATTCTTTGCCATTATGTTAGGCGCTTGCTTTGCACTTATCACTGCATGTGGATCTCATGCAAATGACAACACGAATAAACAATCTGCGTCTAAAGAATCAGGTGACCTTTGGAAATCCATTCAGGATAAAGGCGTATTAACCATTGGAACAGAAGGTACTTACGCTCCTTTCACATTCCATGACAAAAAGACAGATAAATTGACTGGCTATGATGTTGAAGTCATTACGGAAGTCGCAAAACGCCTTGACTTAAAACCAGAATTCAAAGAAACACAATGGGACAGCATGTTTGCCGGGCTAAATTCGAAACGTTTTGATGTGGTTGCGAACCAAGTTGGTAAAACTGGACGCGAAAATCAATATGACTTCTCTGATAAATACACAACGTCTCAAGCGGTTGTTGTGACAAAATCAGATAACAATGATATTCAAAAGCTATCTGATGTCAAAGGGAAGAAAGCTGCACAATCTCTAACAAGTAACTACAATAAGCTTGCAACTGATGCAGGCGCTAAGATTGAAGGCGTTGAAGGTCTGGCACAATCCATTCAATTGATTCAGCAAGGACGTGCAGATCTCACGTTTAACGACAAACTTGCTGTGTTGAATTACTTGAAAACAAGCGGAAATAAAAACCTAAAAATTGCTTTCGAAACAGGAGATCCTCAGGAAACATATTTTGCCTTCAGAAAAGGCAGCGGCGAAGTCGTTGATAAAGTGAACAGTGCTTTAAAAGAAATGAAGAAAGACGGTACACTCGCAAAGATTTCAAAGAAATGGTTTGGTGAAGATGTTACAAAATAATATCCTAGGGGTCGTCATTCCGTGGGATCTTCTTCAGCAATCTTTTTGGCCAATGATGACACAGGGAATTGATTATACAATTCCCTTGGCCATCATTTCCTTTATTATTGGTCTTTTTATTGCGCTTGTGACAGCCCTTGCTAGAATGTCTAAGATCAAAGTGCTCAGATGGATTTTCTCTATTTATGTGTCGGCTGTTCGTGGAACGCCGCTTTTTGTGCAATTGTTTATTATTTTCTATTTCTTTCCGACATTCAATATTACAATTGATCCATTTCCAAGTGCCATTATTGCTTTTTCATTAAATGTAGGCGCGTATGCTTCGGAGATTATTCGTGCATCTGTGCTTTCTGTTCCAAAAGGACAATGGGAAGCTGGTTATTCCATTGGGATGACCCATCGCAAAACGCTCGTCCGTGTCATTTTGCCGCAGGCAGTGCGTGTGTCGATTCCACCGCTATCTAATTCATTTATTAGCTTAGTAAAGGATACATCCCTTGCATCGCAAATTCTAGTCGCAGAGCTTTTCCGTAAATCACAGGAAATCGCCGCGGCGAACTTGGATCAAATTTTGTTCATTTATATGGAAGCAGCCCTGATTTATTGGATATTCTGCTTCATTCTATCGCTCGTTCAGCACCAAATTGAAAAACGACTTGATCGCTATGTCGCAAGGTAAGGAGGAACCGACATGCTAACAGTCAAAGGCTTAAAGAAATCCTTTGGTGAAAATGAGATTTTAAAGTCAATTGATTTTACAATCAACAAAGGACAGGTTGTGGCCATCCTTGGTCCATCAGGTTCAGGTAAAACCACCATGCTCCGTTGTTTAAATGCACTTGAAATACCAAATGGCGGCTCCTTAACCTTCGATGATTTTTCGATTGATTTTTCTAAAAAGAATAAACAAGCAGATCTGCTTAAGTTGCGGCGGAAGTCAGGGATGGTTTTTCAAGATTATCACTTGTTTCCACATCGTACTGTTCTTGAGAATGTGATGGAAGGTCCTGTCCAAGTACAGGGTCGTTCGAAAGAGACGGTTCGAAAAGAAGCCATACAGCTTTTGCATAAGGTTGGACTTGAAGATAAAAAGGATTTATATCCATTCCAGCTTTCAGGCGGTCAAAAGCAACGTGTCGGCATTGCCCGAGCACTTGCCATCCAGCCAGAACTTATGCTCTTTGATGAACCAACCTCAGCGCTTGATCCTGAGCTCGTCGGTGAAGTGCTAAAGGTCATGAAGGATCTTGCGAAAGAAGGCTGGACCATGGTGGTTGTCACACATGAAATCAAGTTCGCCCAAGAGGTGGCAGACGAAGTGATCTTTATTGATGATGGCGTCATTGTCGAACAGGGGCCTCCAAACGAAATGTTAAAACAACCAAAGGAAGAACGAACAAAGCAATTTTTAAATCGAATTTTGAATCCTGTATGATCAAATAAGGCTGCTCTCACAGTGATGGGAGCAGTTTTTTGAACTTTTTTAAGTAAGCGTTCACAATTGCGCGCAACCATATAAAGAGGCGTGAGCATATGTTACGATTGAAAATCGAGTGTTGAAGCGGTTACGTTGGTTTTTTTATTTTGTTGGTTGATTGTACTTGCTTTTGGGCTTTCGCTGACAGTGAAAGGAAAGATTCTTGGGATTGGTCCTTGGGACGCTTTCCACTACGGACTGTTTCAGCACTTTGGACTCACGATTGGACAGTGGTCCATCATTATTGGTGCACTGATTGTGACAATGACTTCTGTTTTTACGAAATCATTTCCAAAGGTCGGTGCTTTACTCAATATGGTGCTGATTGGCGTGTTTATTGATTTCTATAATACGGTATTACCTTACACCACATGGTTATTTATTTGAACGTACAGTGGGTCCGAAATGGGAATGGTGTTGTGATCATCAAACAGATGTAAAAAGACAGCAGAGTATGTGCCTTTTTTTATGATCTTTGCGAACAGTCGACGTCAGGTGGTACACTAAATGTAAAAAATTGAGGTACTTTATGAAGATTTTTGCTATTCAATTACAACACTTAGATGAAAAAAAAGCACGTGAACAACTTGACCGTTTGAAACCCTTTGTGTCGCCTGAAAAGCAAGCAACTGCTGAACGCTTTCGCTTTCTTAATGATGCAAGAAGAACGCTGTTAGGTGAGGTGTTGATTCGTCAAATCATTCATCACATGCACGGCACTCCTATCGATCAGATTGCTTTTGACACAGAGGAAAATGGAAAGCCTGTCGTACGACAGATTCCATCGTTTCATTTTAACCTTTCTCATTCTGGCGATTGGATTGTGTGTGCAGTAGATGATGCACCCGTCGGCATTGATATTGAAGAGATAAAACCGATTGATCTGGCGATTGCCAAACGCTTTTTTTCGCCTGAAGAATATACCGATTTACTCTCAAAACCGGCTGAACAACAAGAAGCCTACTTCTTTCATCTCTGGTCTATGAAGGAAGCTTTTATTAAGATGACGGGTAAGGGATTATCCTATGGTCTCTCGTCCTTTACGGCTCGCCTATCGGCTGATGGACAGGCTTCTTTGACATTACCTGCGCATGAAGCACCTTGCTATGTCAAAACGTACTCGCTTGATCCTGCCTATCAAATGGCGGTGTGCTCTAGAAAGCCCATTTTCGCAGAAAAAATAGAGACACTCACCTGCTCAGAAGTGCTGTCTCGCATGTAAATTGGTGTGATTTGCTAGAGTGATCTCTTTAACAACTCGACATGGCCGGTAGCGCATATTATTAGATTGTTAAAAACTTATCCTCCGTTAAAGATTAACGATAACGTTTTTTACATATATTTATTTGATTTTTCTAAATTAAAAACAAAGAAGAGCTTAATATTTCTATAAAAAATAAAGTACAAAAACCCATTTATTACATATCCTTTTTCTGTATAATATGGGTATATCATTAATAAAGAGGGTGTCATCTAAGGAATTAGGTTTAAAAAACAGATTTTTTGCAATTTTAGGTTTAAGCCTCACTTTAACTTTATCAACTATGCTTTTAGTGACTCTTGAACCAGTTACACCATTTGTAAATCTAGTAGTAAAACTATCCTCAAATACCTGGTTGGGCAATAACTTCAGTTAGTGCAATTCTTAACGCAGCAGGTACGGTTGGTGCTATTGCTTCTTTAGTAATTAGTTACACTAGAAAATACGCTATTGCTTTCTAAAAATTATTTAATAGAGAAGATGGAATCACCTTCTCTATACAAAATTAAAATGGAAGTGGTATAAATGCATAAATATTTAATATACACAAAAATCCTGTTTATCAATGATTTCAGAAGACATCAACGTAATAATGCTCTCATTTTTTTATTATTCGCTTTTTTATACATAATATCCCCTATATTTCTAGGTATACTAACTACTTATTTCATTAATAGTTTACCAACCATCTACTTATCTTTTTTGATATTAATGTTAACAGTAAATATTGATAAGAGTTTGATGAGAATCCTTTTCTCTTCAGATAAAAAACAGATGGCTATTTTAAAAATCAATCTAGATCAGTACATTTTCGGCAAAGATATGGCCAAGTTTTTCAGTATTATTGTTGGTTTAGTATTCTTTTTTTTAGGGTCTTACTTAACAAATTTAATTATAAATGGGTATCATCAATCTTTTACATTAGCAGCTTTGGGAATTACTTCGTTTATTTTAGGATATCTACTTAGATTACATTTATTATTTTTACTTTCAAATCCTAAATTTTTTACAATTTCATCATCGATTGGGTATATAACTACAGGAATCATTTTACTTTGGGTATTTACTGTATTCAAATTCAATTTATTAACAAATCCTTTATCCAGTTATTTAATATATATTATTTTCATCTTCACATTCATTAGTTTTCTGTTAGTGATTAATTGGAAAAGAAATATTCATAATGTACCTATTTTTCAATTTCAAAAAAAAACTAAAGAAAAGCAAAAAGAAACATCTAGAAATTTTAATCATATCTTGTTTTATGAGATTACACTTTTAATGAGAAATCCCCCTATTCAATGGTCTGTTTCACTATTTATATTAACATTATCTGGGGGTTTATTAGGTTTAATACTTTATGGTGTTAATACAAACCAACTTGAAACACTAGATATTGAAAATGATTTCTTATTTATTTTTTGTGTTATTTTTCCTATGATTATTTTGTCAAACGCAATACAAAGTTATGTCTCGTTTGATATTGACGGTCCAATTCTCCCTTTAAAACAAAAATTACCTAATTTTGCAAAAAATAAAATTAAAACCAAGATGATATTATCTATCGTCATACATTTGTTTTTTTGTATTATATATACTATATTCTCTAGTTTTACAATACTTTTAGATAAACCTATGTTCGTGATCATTTCTTTAATTAACTGTAGCATTCTAATAGCTATTTGTACTGTCGGTTCTACTGTTTTATTTCCTTATTTTAAATGGGAATATGTTTATCAAATTCCAAGTTCCCTTAGTAAATTGACCTTGAATATTTGCTATAGTTTCATTTTAGGTTTAGCAGTTATCTCCTCATATAGCACAATATATTTCATTGTTACAAATGCAATTATGGCTGCTAGTTCAATTCTCATTATATCTTTAATAATTACTTATTGGCATAGAACAATAAATAAAAACTATAAATCATTTAAAACATTATTTGAGTGAGGGATGGTATGCTATCAATTTATAACCTAACCAAGGAATATAAAGAATCAAACTTTAGGGTACTGATTCCTGAATTACATTTTAAACAAGGTTCAATAATTGGACTATTAGGAAAAAACGGTGCTGGGAAGACGACTATTTTAGAAATGATAGCTGGCTTAATAAACCCAGATGAAGGTCAAATATTGATAAATCACAATGAATCACACAACTTTTCTTCTGTCGGATACATGGAAGACGATCCAACTTTATTTGAAAACTTAACCTGTTTTGAACTGGTAAAATATCAATCTATGCTTGTGGAACAACCCTTAGACACAACACAGATCAATCACTTATTGAGTAAATATGGGTTAGAAAAACAAACTCATCGTCGTTCTTCTTCTCTATCACGAGGAATGAGACAAAAAATGTCTTTTATTTTGACCATATTACATAATCCAAACATCATCTTATTAGATGAGCCTTTTACAGGTCTTGATCCCACAAATATGGCGGACATGAAAAGGCATTTAAAAGATTTCAGAGATGACAACAAAATGATTGTTCTTTCTACACACATCATTCAATTTGCAGCGGACTTATGTGACGAGATTCTGTTTATTGATGATGGTCGTATCATTCATTCAGAAAAAAAATCTTCTGGAGTGACGTTTCATGAAGATCAACTCGAAAAGAAATTTTTTGAAAAATTATCTTAAAAATTTTTCAGTTTTTTAATACTATCTACTTCAACCAGCTTATAACAGGAGTATTCTTGTTATTTATTGCTTCGATTATTGAATTTTATTTTATAAAAATTTGATATTGGAAAATGATGTTATTATGACTAATGCTGAGCACATGATTACACTTCCATTTTTATGGAATGTCAATATTTTTGTCATAGTATCGTTTAGTTTTTGGTGCTATTCCTACGTAAAAGATAAAGAAAATAGGAGTTATAAATTTTACATTCCGTTCGTATTATTATTCTTATTTTCTTTAGCTATATCAGCTTTTTCTAGCTATATTCCTCACTAAAAACGGCCCATACAGGCCGTTTTTTAACTCTTAATTGTCGCATGCTCAATGATATCTCTCATTCGTTCAGCGAATTGTTGCAATTCTGTGTTGATATACATGTGACCTCCGTCGAAATTGGTGCGTTCGATGGTTTTTGCCCATTTTAGCCAGCCGCTTGCATCTTGCATACATTTCTCATCTTGTTTTCCATTGAATAAATAAATGGGCGATTCAATGATCGATTTGTCTGTGTGCTGGAAGGTTTCCAGTGCTTGATAGTCTGCGCGCAAGGACGGTGTAAAGTAATCCATCATTGGCTTGTTCTCTAATAATTCCTTTGGGATACCGCCCATTTCGGCAATATGCTGAACAAATACATCATCTGACAAGTGGGTTAGAAGCTGTCTTTTCGTTTGTGGCGGCTGAATGGCAGAGATCACCACCGCTGCGGGATAGATGCCTTCTTTTTCTAGCTTTTGTGTTAGCCTGTAGACCACAAGCCCTCCCATTGAATGTCCGAATAAGATAAATGGACGGTTCAGTCTGTTCTTTAATCCTTCTTTATACAAATCGGCCAGTCGATCAATGCTTGATTCAAGCGGCATCAAATTAGTTCCATGACCTGGGGGCTCTGCCGCTGTTACTTCAGCAGTACCCCTTAGTTGTTCGAAAAGCGGTCGGTAGGAGGCGGAATATCCGCCTGCAAAAGGAAAACAGATGAGCTGAATGAATTCTGGTTTTTTTTCAAAGGTTTTAAATAACTGATTCATACGTCCTTACCCCTTTATAATTGTTTGAAGAATCTGTGCAAGTTCATCCGCCTGTGGCCTTTTCATCATGGTGACATGGTCGCCTTTGATGTGATAATACGAGCACGACCCTTTCGTATAAGCCTCCCAGTCGGAAAACTTCTTCTGGAAATCTGTGGCGTGCTCACTGCTTTGTACAATATAAAACGGCACAGGGAATGGTTCTTTTTCTAATTCAATGGCTTGTGACATAATCGTATTATGTGTTTGCATTTGCAAGTATTTATCTAAATATTGATCATTCATAAATTGATGAACCACTTCATCTTTTTCTGCTTCTTTGAGTATTTTCTGCTTCACTTCTTGGAAGCTTAGCCCTTGTAAAGCTTCTGGCTTTATTCCGACAAGATTTCCCATTCCAAGGACGAGCGCAAGCATTTTCACTTCTTCTTCGTTCATATCGGCATGGAGTGCTTGATCTGCCTCATCTCTCAGCACAGGGACCGTATCTAAAATAATCAGCCCTTTCGGCATTTTTCCTGCATGAGATAGCCGCTGGCTCATCCCATATGCAAGATGCCCTCCCATGGAATGTCCTGCAAGGTAGTCTATGCCTGGTCGATAGAATGCTTCGATCGCTTCGAGGAAGATGGAGACCAGCTCAGAATAATGAAGGAATTGCGGTTCTTCATCTTCATATAACCCAGGAGCCTGAAGTGCGTACACCGCTCCTTGATGCGTCATTAGCTTAGCGACATCTATATACCCCATGACCGTCCCCCCAGCAGGCGGTGCGAAGAAAATACTTGGTTCGGCTGGATCACCTTTTTTCAGCTCGATCACATAGTCCTTCGGCTGCCTCTCTACACTCTCTCCTTGCTCCGGTAATGTATTGATATAAGCTGCTAGCTGAGCTGGGACTGGGTGCATGAATACCCACTTTGGATCAACGCTCACCCCTTTTTCTTTTAGTTTGGCGACGGCTTGAACACTCATAATGGAATCTCCGCCTAAATCAAAGAATGAATCATTTACGCCTAGCTGTTTGACACCAAGCACTTCTTGGAAGGCGGTGACAATGCGTTGTTCTAGCTCGGTTGCCGGTTTGTCATCTTCATGGAAAGAAGAAACCCTTTCAGTCGGCTCTGGCAGCGCTTTTTGATCTACTTTTCCGTTCGTTGTCACCGGAATCGAATCGAGTTCAACAAAGTAACTTGGAATCATATAGTTTGGTAGGCTTTCCTGTAAGAAAGCTTTCCAGCCAGGGACAGGTTTTTCCCCATCTGTGACAAGATAGGCTGCCAACCGTTTTGAACTGCCATATGCTTTTGCAATCACCGTACATTCTTTTACTTGTGGGTGTTTAAGCAAGGCTGTCTCAATTTCCCCACATTCAATGCGGTAGCCTCTAATTTTCACCAAATTATCTTTTCGTCCTATATATTCAATGCTGCCATCAGACCGCCATTTGCCTAGATCACCTGATTGATACAGCTTGTCTCCTTTTAATGCGGGAAATGGATTGTCTATAAACCGTTCCTTCGTCCGTTCTGGGTCATGGAGATATCCTTTCGCAAGTCCTGCCCCGCCAATATAAATCTCACCCTTGACTCCAACTGGGACTGGCATTAGGTATTCATCTAGTATCACGACGGTTGAGTTTGCCACTGGGACACCAATCGGAATGGATCTCGCATCTTCTGGCACATGTCTCACCTGATGAGTCGTCGCTAATGTGGTATTCTCTGTTGGACCGTATGCATTGATGAGGACACCTTTCATATGCGGCAATGCCTTTCGGGCATGCTCACTCGACATGGCTTCTCCGCCAACAAGTAATGTGCGATAGCCTGCCACACTTTTCGGGTCATGCTCCACAAGACGATTAAATAATGCGGTTGGCAGACAGTTGGCCGTCACTTGATAATCTTGAATCAAACGTGTTAGCTCGTCCATGTTGAGTGCTGCATATTTTGGAATAAGTATGAGCTGACCGCCATTAAGAAGCATACCCCATAGTTCAAATGTAAAGGCATCAAATGCATAGTTTGATAGTTGAAGCATTTTATCCTCTGGACCCAGTTCAATATAGTTGGTCTCTTTGACTAAACGGACCACCCCTCCATGCGGAAGCATGACGCCTTTTGGCGTGCCTGTAGACCCTGACGTGTAGTTGACATAGGCCAGTTGATGTTCCCCTACCACTGATTTCTCTTTTTTGTACACTGCGTCCTCTTCCGGTAAAGGCTCGTCCATTACAATGATGGAGCTGGCAAGACCAGCCAGACGACTTGCGAGATGGGACTGGGTTAAGATCACATGACTTTTCGTATCACTGATGATGAGACGAATACGCGCTTCTGGATAATCAGGTGACATCGGAACGTATGCAGCTCCAGACTTGATAATGCCAAGAACAGCGACAACCATTTCAAATGAACGATCAAAGAGCATGGGTACAAGCGCCCCCGGTCCAATCCCTTGTGATTGCAAATACCCAGCAAGCTTTGTTGCCTTCTCATTCAAAGTTTGATATGTCATTGTCTCTTCTAAATATGACAAGGCAATCCGCTGCGGACCCCGATTGACCTGTTCTTCAAAAAGCTCTTGAAGTGTACGTTTTGGATAAGGCGTTTTTGTTTGGTTTTTTTCTACAACCATGGCGTTCTGTTCTGCCTGATTCATTAAGCAAAAATCGGCAAAGGTTCGTTCAGGCTGATTCGTCATTCCATCTAAGATATGCAGATAATATGTCATATAACGATGAATCGTCTCTTGATCAAATAAATCCGTGTTATATTCCACATGAATGGACAGCTTGTTTGCCTGTTCAAATAAATGCAGGGTGAGATCAAATTTTGATACTGTATGGTTGACCATGACACTTTCTGATGCAACCCCTTTTAAGTTCACATCTAACGAGTCAGTCACATATCCCATAGCGACTTGGAAGATAGGTGAACGACTTAATTCTCTATCAATGGCGAGATCATCCACAAGTTTGTCAAAAGGGTAATGCTGATGCTCAAAGGCTTTTAAGGTCATCTCTTTCACCTTATTCAATAAGTCTGCAAATGTGGATGTTTTTGATACATCTTGTCTAAGCGCTAGTGTATTCACAAACATGCCAACCAGTGGCTCTGTCTGTTCAATCTCTCGTCCTGCTATTGGAGAACCAACGATCACATCCGTTTGTCCTGACAGCTTGTGAAGCAGCACATAATAGGCTGACAGCATGGTCATGAACAGTGTCGTTCCCTGTTGCTTTGATAATGCCTGCAAGCGGCGAACAAGCGTTTCATCAAGCACCAGTTGTTCTGTAGCCCCATGAAATGTTTGAACCGGCGGACGAGGGCGGTCAAATGGAAGCTCTAAAATTGGCAACTCCCCCTGCAAGGCTTCAAGCCAGTATGCTCGGTCATTCTTATTGTTCTTTAATTGTTCATTTTGCCAGTGAATGTAATCTGTCCATTCAATGTCAAGCGCCGGTAGCTGAGGCTCTCTTTCTGCCAACAGTGCTTCATAGACAACTTCTAATTCTTGAATCATGAGACTAAGAGACCATGCATCAGAAATAATATGATGCTGGCCAAAAAGCAGGTAATATTCCTCTTTGCCCATATCTACAATGGTCCATTGCGCAAGCGGTCCTCTCTCTAAATTGTAGATGCGATTGGCTTCCTGCTGAATGAGCTGTTCAAGCCTTCTCGCTCTTGTGTTTTCATTAAATAATGAGAAATTCGCGACTGTCACAGATGGCGGAAGGTTTTCTTGAATGAGTTGAGCGGGCTTGCCGCCTAGCGACTGAAACGTTGCCCGCAAAGCCTCATGTCGTTTGGTTAAAAGACCTATCGCCTTCGTAAGTGCTTGAATGTTCAAACGCCCCGTCAGCTTCCAAGCGCCTAATATATTATAATGATGGCTTTTTTCTAGTGTAGACAGGAACCAGATACGCTGCTGGGCATGTGACAGTTCATAGCTTGTTTGCTTTTCCAGCTTCGGAATCATAGCTTCATTGACAGCTGGTGTACCTTTAAGTTCGTCTACCATTTGCGCCAAATGAGCCAAATTCCTGCTTTCAAACAAAATCTTTAATGGCGCTTTAATTGAACATTCATGGTTGATGCGAGAGATCGTTTGTGTGGCCTTTAAGGAATGACCACCAAGATCGAAAAATTGATCCTCTGCATACACACGATCTACTTTTAATATGTCCTCCCAAATGGTCGCAAGAAGCTGCTCTGTTTTCGTTTCAGGCAATCGTTTTTCACGCCGGTTTTCTACCTTTTGATCGAGTAGCTTTAACGCTTCATAATCAATGGACCCATCTGGTTTTTTCGGTATATCTGGCACTTGCCTAGTGTCCCAGTCACCCTCTGTTAGGTCTGATATATCATAGAGATGAGGCGTTTGACCGGTTTGCACCGTATAATATAGCTTTCTTTCAAAATGAGGCATCGGAACGGGTTGAAGCTGTTTGGCTATATTTTGATTGGTGCAATCTAGACCGATAAATAGATGGGCTTCATGCAGCCGAACACCTAGACATAATGAAGATAAGCCTTGTTTTTTCCCTATTAGTTGAAAGCCCTTTCGAACTGTTAGCTCAGCACCAGTATGTCCCTTGGACAGACCAAGGTTATCCCACATGCTGAAATTCAAACATATCGCTCTTCTTCCTTCATTGAAGGTAAGCGTATGTGCTAACCCGTCTAAAAAGCTGTTTGCCGCAGAGTATGCTCCAAATGTCGTACCACCAAAAAAACCATTTACTGATCCGAAAAAGATAAGTGGGGCTGTCGGATCGTGCTTGAATACTTCCTGTAATACCCAAGCACCCTCCGCTTTCCCTCCTATTTCTTTCATGAAATCTTCTTCTGATGTTTGAGCCAGTGTATACTTTTGAGCGTGCTGAAAATGCTCCGACACATTGCCTGACCCGGCTAAATGAATCGCGCCGCGAATGGAATGTCCCCAATGTTTCTCTGCCTCATAAATGGCATGCTCTACTTCGGATACATCAGTCACATCTGCTTGAACATATATGACGTCTCCAAGTAATGTAAGCTGAGAGAAAGCCGCATTCTTTTCCTCGTCTTCTTCAAGCCGAGTCCGACCAATCAAGACAAGCTTTAGTCCAAATGGAAGGAGCTGTTTGGACAATTCAAATCCAATGCCGCCAAGTCCGCCTGTGAGCAAGTACACACTGCCACACTCAAAGGATTCCTCTGTTTGAGGAGCTTGCATCATATCGACTCTTTTTAGCTTTGGCACGAGTCGATGCTCCTTTCTATAAGCAACCTCTGGCTTCATGTGAATCGTGGACAGCTCTGCTGCAATTCGCTCCGCATCTAGACCATACTCCTCCGCTTCAATATCAATATGAGAAACTTGCACCCCTTCCCATTCCTGCGGGATGGTTTTCAAAAGACCGACAAGCGCTGTTTTTTCTACATGAAGCTCATCTGTTTGATGTACAAATTGACCACCCTTTGTCACAACAGCGAGACGTATAGGTTCTTTGTTTTCTTGTCTAAGGGCTTGATATAAATACAAAATGGATAGATTTGTGCTGTGCATCTCTTTGAAATGGTCTAGGCTAACAATTGCTTCCTTGTCTGTCACGTTCCACATATGAAGAATTCGGTTGATATTCAGCTCATCTGCTTCTAGAGCTGCAATGAGCCTTACATAATCCCCCTTGATTCTCGGGTTCATCTGATACAATCCTTTTGATAAGCGTAAAAATTCGTGTCCCTTTTTCACAGAAACATACGGCTGATTCATTTGTTTAAATTGTATATACACCTGTTGGTAAAGTCCTTTTTCATCCTCGAATACGAGCACTGGATGATCTGGAATTGCCTGAGACGGCCCTATGTTTTCCTTCGTCCATATGCGTTTATGAAACCAATCCGGCAATGTCTGTTCATTTTGGGAAGCGAGATCAAGTGCACGTTCAATGTCTTGAAATACACCGTCTTTGAGCGCCGCACCAAGCTGGGCACGTTGAATTTTCCCGCTCTCTGTTTTAGGAAATTGTTCTTTTTCAACTGGAATGATGTGATCAGGTTCTATCCCGATTTTTCGAATAATTGCCTCTCTGATCTGCTGGATGATCGTGATCTTGTCTTCTAACGTTTCCTTTTGTGAGACAAAAAAGACGGCGAGTGTATCATTGCTTGATTCCGGATTATAAATGCCGTACGCAGCGGCAAAGGTCACCTCGACCCCATCAATCTCTTCCACAACGGCTTCAATTTCATAATTCAAATAGTTGGCTCCATTGATGACGATGATATCCTTCTCTCTTCCTGTCAGCACAAGACGACCTTCATGGATAAATCCTAAATCTCCCGTGTGAAACCAGCCGTTTTCCGCAAACACCTCTTGATTGGCTTCCTCATTTTGATAGTAGCCCATCATAATCGTCGGACTTTTCACCTGCAAACGCCCTACTTGATCCTCTGGAAGCACCTGATGCTGCTCATCCACTATCCGAATCCATACTGAAGGAATCGGTGCACCTACCTCTGTAAAGGTGATCTTGTTGGGGTGATCGTGCGTGACATATTGAATCTGACTAGTTAAAGATGTTTGATCAACGGTGAGCTGTCCATCATCATCCTCACGCCGCATAAATTCTTTCGACTGTACGATAGCTGATGATGTTTCTGACATACCGTAAGCTGGCACCATCACATGACGGCTCAATCCATGTTGACCCATGATGTTCATGAATCGCCGCGTAACCTTTGGGACAACAGCTTCAGCGGCATTCATAA
The DNA here is from genome assembly GCF_044754665.1 of Bacillus sp. NPDC093026. Lineage (NCBI taxonomy): Bacteria > Bacillati > Bacillota > Bacilli > Caryophanales > Bacillaceae > Bacillus > Bacillus sp. NPDC093026. The sequence continues at coordinate 135,594 of NZ_JBIVPN010000006.1, forward strand.
TATATGTGAGGGAAGAAAGATCCCAGCTTCCCCGGCGAATCTCTTCCTCATGATCATTCATCATGGCAAAGGCAAAGTTTGGGGCCCATGTTCTTGTCACTTCATATCTTTCCACCCACTCGAGCCACACCATTGGCCGTTCGATAAACTGATCAATGGATGGACTAATCTGCTGGCAGCCGAGATAGACGTCATGCACATGAAACATCACAATGCCCCCTACATGATCAAGTGGCATCCAGTTGAGAGACACATCCTTTTGCGTAAAGCCATTTGCCTGTTCAAACGAGATGATTCTGGCTAAAATACTTTGATGATTGTGACGGATACATTTTGGCATACCTGTACTTCCAGAAGACAACAGTTGAAGCACAGGTTCATCTGACTCAGGTTCATAATGCTGTTCATCCGGTTCACAAGCAAGTAATGTTTCAATCGTTAAAATGGGTATTGATTCCGATTCAAATTGCTCTCTCAGGCGGGCGATCCCCTCCGCACTCGCTTCATTTGTAATGATAAAAGGTTCATTTTGTAGCTGAAACACACCCTTCAGCTTATTCACCCCTTGATTCATTTCATCATAAACAGGCGGTACAGAGACAGGTGTCGGAATGATTCCCCCGAGAATACAGCCCCAAAACACAGTCACAAAATCTTGATGGTCTTTCAATTGAAGTAAGACTTGATCACCATTTGTCAGCCCTGCTGCCCTTAACCCTGACAGGACGCGTTCAGCGGCTGTAAGTAGTTCAGGATAAGTTTGGGTAACAGATTGTCCTCCTTCTTTGATATAAGTCACTCCGTGATCAGGTGACATAAATGCTGCCCTAATGAGCACCTCTGTCAGCGTGACAGGTGTACCCGGTTTTTCCATGACATCGCCACCGTATACAAGTGCTAGCGGTTTTTCATCAGCGGCTGATTCTCTCATGTTTTCGACTTGATCTTTTGCAGGCTGTTCGTTTCCTTGGGTAAGATGCCTATCAGAAAACAAATCGTCTAGATGATATGGCGTTTGTTTTTCCGCCTGACTCACGATCAAAACAGCGGCCTCCTGTACACCTTCGATGGCCCTGGCGCGTTCCTCTATCTTTCTCATTTCCTCTTCGTCTAGCACATCTATTGAGAGCAACACCTCTGTATCGACTGCACCGCTTTCTGTTTTTGGCAATGCAGGTAATAAGACGAGAACCGACGGCACTTCGTGAGGCTGAAGAGGGCCTGTCATGAAATCTTCTCTTGTCAGCGAAGGGTCCTTCGCCTGCGCAAACAGCACAAGCGATAGGTGACCCTCCCTATTTTTTTTAGGAATCAAGGCACATTCTTCTATATGAAAATGGAGCATCATGATTCTTTCTAATGCTTTGATATCGATTCGTTTTCCGTTGATTCTCACCATATGATTTACTGCATGACCTTTTCGTCTACTGACTAACATTGATTTTCTCCTCCTACATCCAATCCAAAATCTGAATCTGACCTTCTTCCGTCCATACGCCGACATCTCCTGTCGGATAGAGGTGTTCGCCTGTTTGATGTCGGAATGGATGCGGAATTTTATGCGCCTCCATCCAATCGGCAAGCTCCCCACAATGTGCTTTGATATCCTTTGAACCGATAAAGATGTCTCCTGGAAATCCAATCGGCATGAGCTGATATTGTTCATTTAGTACATAGATTTCCGTTTCAATAGAAGGATCATGAACACCTGAGTAGACCTCTTCTTGGTCTGGGTATAGCACACTAACTTGTGCGTTTATCGCCCAATTATTGACCATCCGTTCTTTCTCTTTATTTGTCACAATTGTAAAAGAAGAGAGCGGTATATCTGATTGTTCTGTCATGGCTTCAAGCGTGTGCAGTAGTTGCTGCATCATCGTCTGGATTTGCTTTTCTGTATATTGGTTCAAGCGGTAAGTGACTCGAAGCTCTAATGTATCCCCCGGCACGGCCACTAGTGTCAGATCATAGTTGGTTTCCTCGTGACTTGCGATATCTAGTATTTTCACACCATATGGCTCGACCGATTCAATCGGGTAGTTTTCAAAAACGACAATGCTGTAAAACAATGATTCACCATTTGAAATATGGGTCATTTGCTGAATATCCGGCAGAACCGTATACTCATATTCACGCATCTGAAAAACGGTTTCCTGTGTATGGGCCAACATGCGAGAAATCGTACAGTCCGGTGTAAATGGCAAACGGAGCGGCAATGTGTTAATAAATAGTCCAGTCATGTTTTCAACATCTGTTAAGGCAGCCGGTCGTCCAGATACCGTGACACCAAACACCACATCCTCTGAACCCGAGTGAAGGTGCAGCAGCAGGCCCCATGCTGACTGAATCAGTGTGCTCATTGTCACCTTCTGCGTGCCAGTTAATTCTTCCAATTTCCGCTGTAAATCTTGCGTCAGTTTGACGCTATACTGCGTGATTCCTGACGGTTCTTCCAGTGCTTGTTCACCGTCTCCAGGAAGCGGTGTCGCTTCCTCAACCCCTGACATATAATCTTTCCAAAATTCATTCGCCTTGTGCTGATCCTGCTTATACAACCACTCGATAAAATCTTTATATGGCCGCACAGGGGGAAGGTCGATCTGTCTTTCGTCCATAAGAGAACGATACAGTGCGAAGGACTCTCCAATTAAGCTGAACAAACTCCAGCCATCTATTAAAATATGATGAAAGCTAAAAACAAAAGTGCTTCTCTTATCATCACATGTAAATAGTGCAATGCGAATGAGCGGCTCATCTATATTCTCTAAATCGAAATCTCTTAAACGATCGGACTGCAAATATTGTTCAATCAGATCCCTTTGTTCTTGTTCACTCATATGGCGCACATCGTGCTGATTGAGGTGAATGCTTCCTTCTGATCTGATCAATTGCACTGGCTCTTTTAAGCCTTCCCAAGCGAATCTTGTTCGTAAAATGGAATGACGTCCCGCAAGGAGATTCCATGCCTGTTCATGCTGATGACCATCAGTTAATCCTTCCAGCGTCATGTGAACCTGACCAAAATAAGCCTGTGAGGCTTGATCTAAAAGTGCATGAAACAGCATGCCCTGTTGCATTGGAGAAAGCGGGTACACATCCATCACATTGTCTGGAAGCTGATCAATTTGCTGCTGCGACAATTGCACCATTGGGAAATCAGATGGTGTAAAACCACCTGTTGTCTCTAAACAATGTGAGAGTATCTCCTCTATTTTTCCCTTGAACCGCTCAGGTATCAGACGCACTTCTTCATTCTTGAGAAGCTCACGGTTCATCATAAAATTCATCTGAAGCTGACCACCCACAACATAGCCGTACACATCGATTAAATGCTGTCTATCGGCTTTCGGATCATGAACGTGCCCATTTCGCTCATCTGCTAAATAAAGCCTTGCCTCACCATCTGTCTGATCTAATTGACCAAAGTAATTAAAACTGATCTGCGGAGCCACCGTTGTGAGTAAACGAGATTCGGTCATATATTGAAGCAGACCATAGCCGATACCCTTTTGCGGCACAGCTCTTAAGGTTTCTTTGACATCTTTGATTTGTCTGCCGATATCGGTCTTTATAAAAGGAATCAAAATAGGATAAGAGCTCGTAAACCAGCCGACTGTCCGTGACAAATCCATTTGTTCAAATAAATCCTCGCGTCCATGCCCCTCTAATGTCATCAAAACGGGTTGACCAATGGCTTGTACAAGCCCTGCTAAAATTAAATCGTTCACCTCTGTCCGATATGCTTGAGATGCCTGCTTGAGCAAAGTCTCTGTTTGGTTCTTCGTCAACTGAACAGATCGTATTTCAGCATGTTCTTCTATATTGGAAAGCGCTGGCTTTTGAAAAGGAGAACCTTCACCCTCTTTATCAATCACCTGCTGCCAAAAACGCGCCTGCTTTAGTAATGTTTCTGTTTGTGCATACTCATATAGTGCATCAGCCCAACGCTTGTAAGAAGCGGTTTTCTTCGCAAAAGTCACAGCCTGACCCGCTTTCAACTGCTGAAGACCTGCTAACAAATCCTCCTGTATGATACGCCATGAGATACCATCTATCACCAGATGATGTGCAGCGACGAAAAGTTCTGATGTATTGTGGCCTGTGTGGAAAAGAATGGCCTTGATCACTTCTCCTTGCTCTAAAGACAATGTACTTTGGCAAGCACCCGTTTCTATATGGATTTGCTTAAGAGCTTCTTCATATGAATAGCTCGTCAAATCAAAAGATGTGACACAAGGAATTACACCCGGTTCACGAACGGTTTGCACCCAAGTTCCATCCGACTCTTTTATATACATCGCCCTTAGCATATCGTGATGATCGACAAGCTTTGAAAGAACATGTGTCACCTGCGTGAGCGACACTGACTGATTCAATTCAATATGTGCCGATAGATTCCAATAATCTCGGTTTGTCAATGACTGCTCAAAAAACCATGATTGAATTGGGAGCGGACGCACCTCTCCAGTAACCGGTGTCTGATCATACGAAACGGCTTGATCAGTCTTTTTCATAGCGTGAGCAAGCTGTGAAATGGTCTGCTTTGCAAATACATCTCTCGGCTGAATGATATAGCCTTCTTGTGCCAAGCGTGCCACCATTTGTATGATGATAATAGAGTCCCCGCCAAGCTCAAAGTAGTTATCATGTATACCAATCGACGGAGCACCAAGTAGCTGGCACCACACCTTTTCTAATATCCGCTCTTTTTCACTTACTGGCCCGTCAGTCAGCATGGTTCCTTCTTTCTGTTTCCATTCTGGTGCTGGGAGACGTTTATGGTCTACCTTGCCATTTGGTGTGAGTGGCAGTTCATCCAGCTCCATCAACAGACTTGGCACCATATAATCAGGTAATAGTTCCTTCAAGGTTTGGCGAATGTCTTGCTGGGTCAAAGAACCTTTCTGAACGAAATAGCCAATTAATTGTTTATGACCATTCTCTTGTTGATGCGGGATGACTGCACATTCTGTCACTCCCTCAAAGGTCAGCATAGCGGCTTCAATTTCTCCACATTCTACGCGATGTCCTCGAATTTTCACTTGCTGATCGATTCTTCCAAGACAGTCTATGATGCCATTTGGTAGCCAGCGTCCCGAGTCGCCAGTTTTATATAAACGCGCTCCTTCTCGGAAAGGGTGCGAGATAAATGATTGCGTTGTTTTTTCTTCGTCTCCAAGGTAACCAAGTGCAAGCCCTGTACCGCCAACGTATATCTCGCCGATAACTCCTTGCGGGACAGGTTGTAGTTGCCTGTCTAATATGAAGGCTTCTGAATAGGCAATCGGCTGACCGATTGGTACAGTGGTTTGCCTTTCATCCAAATCTCGAATGCGATGAACACAGGAGAACGTGGTGTTTTCGGTTGGACCATAACCGTTTAAGAGCCCTTCAGGCAAATACGTCACTGCTTTACGTATGTGAGCGGCAGATAAGGCGTCCCCGCCGACGAATAAAGCGTTAAATCCAGATAATGCTTCTGGATGCTCTTCTGTTAAACGATTAAACAATGGTACAGTCAGAAAACCCGTTGTAATCTTATAAGCCTTCAGGGCTTCAGCCAGTGTATCCATTGATAAAATGGTATCTCGATCAGTGAGTATCAGTCTTCCGCCGTTCAGCAGTGCACCCCATATTTCATAGGTAAATGCATCAAACGAGAAGCTGGCAATTTGCAAAATACGTGTTTGTTCATCAAGAGTGACATAATCGGTTTCACATACAAGGCGAATGACGGCTTGATGCGGAATGAGAACCCCTTTTGGCTGTCCAGTCGATCCAGATGTGTAATTGATATAAGCGAGTCCTTCAGGGGTGAGCGCAGCAGACACCACGTTCGCTACTGGTAAAAATTCTTCATATCCTTGATCAAGACAAACCATATCGGTGCGGCTGATGGAGACCTTTTTTAGCCATTTGTTTTTCGTGAGCAAGAGCTTTATCCCTGTATCCTTCAACATATAGTCAATTCGTGCAACAGGATATTCTGGGTCAATTGGCACGTAAGCACCTCCTGCTCTCACAATCGCCAGCACCCCAAGAATCATTTCTGGCGTTCGGTCTATCAGCAAGCCCACTGGCTCATGCGGGGTGACCCCTCGCTGCTGTAAATAAGCGGCAAGCCGTTCCACTTTTTCATGTAAGGTGCGATAGGTCCATTGCTCCCCTTGGTATTCAAGGGCGATCTCATGAGGTGTCTTTTTCACTTGCTCCTCAAATCGTTCTGTGATGAGGAGTGGACCTGATGGTTTGCCCGTTTTCCCGCTCCATTCATACACCAGTTGATGCTTCTCATTCTCTGGCAAGAACGGGATTTGTTCGATCTGTTGCTCTGGATTCTCACAAATGCTGCCGAGCATATGCTCGTAGTATTGGATGAATCGATCCATTGTATCGTCAGAGAATAAATCCGTATTATACTCAAGTGATAAACGAAGACCTTCAGCTCCTTCAAACACAAAAAGAGATAGATCAAATTTCGCTGTGTCGGTATCTTCAATGGTTAAAACTGACGTTGCCTCTCCCATTCGAGAAGCCTCAAGTGGCAGGTTTTGCAGGACGAACATGACCTGAAATAATGGCTGCTTGCTAGCATCACGTACAATATTTAGTTCATCCACCACCATCTCAAACGGGACATCCTGATGTGCATATGCTCCTATGGTTGTTTTCTTCACTTGCTTTAATAGCTCTTTAAAGGAAGGATTCCCCCCATGATCAATGCGAAGCGTCAAAGTATTGACGAAGAATCCGATTAAGTGCTCAATTTCAGAGCGATTTCTTCCAGCGATCACCGATCCAATCACAAATTCATCTTGCGAAGACAATCGATGTAAAAGCGTTGAGAAAGCCGAGAGTAACGTCATATACAATGTGCTGTCTGTCTGCTGAGAAAGTGTTGTCAGTTGCTCAGACAATTCCTTTGACAGCCGCCATTTCTTCGTTTTTCCTTTGTAGGATTGTAAGGCGGGGCGCGGATTGTCATATGGCAATTCCAGATCTTGAACAGGCGACGCAAATTGCTCTTTCCAATAGGAGAGCTGCTCTTGTAATATATCCCCTGTCAAATATTCTTTCTGCCATAGCGCATAATCTGCATATTGCAGCGGTAATAAAGGAAGCATTGGTTCTCGCCCTTCAATCGCCGCTGTATACGATTCAGATAGCTCTTTTGCTACAATGCCAATCGACCAGCCATCTGACACAATATGGTGAATGGACATGATCAGAAGGTGGTCCGTGTTCGATAGTCGAATCAGCTTTGCCCGAAAGACAGCTTCATCCTCTAATTGAAAAGGTGTGTTTGCCTCCCTTTTTGTCCATTCAGCCGCTTTGTGCTCTTTTTCTTCCTGTGAAGTCAATTCTGATAGATCAATGATTTCCAGTTCGGAAAGACTTATGCTTTCATGGATGATCTGCACTGGTTCATCCCCGCTCATCGCAAAGGATGTTCTCAATGATTCATGTCTTCGCACCATCTGATCTAGACTTTTCTGAAGTACACCAAGATCTAAAGGTCCATTCATCCGAAAGGAAATCGTATTATTGTAAAATGGTAGATCTGGCTCTAATTGATAGAGAAACCATTGTCTTTGCTGAGCGAAAGACATTGGAATATCCCGACTTCTTTCCGCTCTTCTCATCGGAATCGCTTCATCGGTTTTGGCATGTGCATCAATCCATCCTGCCAATTCTCCGAGTCTTGTATGCTCAAAAAGAACAGATAGCGGAACTTCAAAACCAGTTCTTTGTCTGATAGCTGACAGCATTTGCGTCGCTTTCAGCGAATGACCCCCTAATAAAAAGAAATGATCGCTGCAGCTTACATCTGAGACATCCAGCAGGTCTGACCAAATGTGTGCAAGGAGTTTCTCTGTACCGGTTTGAGGCGGTCGGTCTTCTGACTCATGCTCACTTTCCTCTATGAGTTCATGGAAGTAAGCTTCATCTGGCGTGCCGTCTTCTTTTTCCCGCCATAGTTCCTCAGGATAAAGATGTACAGTATACTGACCTGTAAGACGTGGCTGTAAAAACGTTTGAATTGAATGATATAGTCGTTCTTCTATCGCCTTTGATTGATCGGTTTTGAAAAATACATAAATCGCTTGTTCTATTTGTATCTCTGCATTGACCAGCTCTTGAATCTCTCTTTTCGATTGGTCTAATCCCGCATAAATTAACGTCGCATTTGTCATGAGCCCTGCCAGTATCGTATTTAAGCCCGCCTGCTTTGAAATCGGAAGATAGCCTCTTTCTTTTAAAATGCCTTTGATCATGGAGCCTTCGCTCATCCCGATCTCATCCCACATGCTGAAACTAAAGCAATACGGCTTCACTGTAGAAGTCAGTTTCTGATAATGAGTAAATTGTTCGACGAACTCATTGGCGGCGCAATAGGCTCCTACTGTCATCCCGCCCTTTAGCGTTCGTGCCGAAGAGCTAGAGATAAACAAGACGTTCCGCCGTTTGGATGCAGCTTCATGAAGTGCAATGGTTCCATATACCTTCGCTTCGTACATCTCATTCAAAGACACTGACGTGATTTGAGCAAGCAGCTCTTCTTGTATGATGCCAGCGAAATGAACAATCCCTTTTAACCAGCTACCATGGGCCACTTCATGTTTGGATACGATTGATTCAATTGTGTTTGCATCGGTGATATCCGCTTTTTCATAAACAACAGTGCCGCCATGGTCTTCCGCTAATTTTTCTAGTAAAGACAATGTCTCTTTTTGATTAGCGGGTAAATCGTCTTTGGCCCTTCTGCCAAGCAAGACAAGATGTACCTGATGGGTGGTGAGTAAATATTCACTAAGCATTGATCCAATCCCGCCGAGTCCGCCTGTCATTACGTAAAGACCTGATAGTTCAAATGGCGGCTTCTTCACTTGCTGCTTTTTCTCCAGATGAAGCGGTGTGAGTACAGGCACATAGCGCATGCCTTCTCGAAAAGCGACAATATGGTCAGGCTTCTTGCTTTTCATTTCTGTCATGATAGCCGATGCATGAGATGCTTGAGATGCTGATTCTGTCAGACAAAAATCAAGGCATTGAACATTGATAAAAGGCCATTCATGCTTGATAGCTGTCATCAGCCCTGCTGTAGTCGCTTTTTCTACATCATGCTTTTTATCTCCCGGCAATTTCATCGCATGGGATGACACAAAAGTGATGGTCACTGGTTCTTCATATGCGGCTATCGCTTTTGTTAAAAACAATGCGCTCATGCTGCCAGTACACTGTGCTTGTTTTGCCATGTCGACATGAAGTGGATCTTGATGGTTTGTGTAATTCCAAAGGTGAATGATCTGTTTTACCGAAACGCCGTACGAACGGAGCGTATCAAAAAGTTGTTCGTAATCAGATGGCTGATTCGGGTGGATGAGGTAATGTTTGTGTGAGAGTTGTGTAAATTCTTGACCCGGTTCAACCGTAATATAAGTTCCTTCGTTGTGATTATGTGATTTCAATTGATCTGTCAACCCTAATGAGTCTGCAAAGATCACAATGTCGCCTAAAGCTTGTTCTGCCGCTTGATCAATCGGAGTACAGTTCCATTCTTTCTGATAGCTCCAATCTGGCAGTGTATGCTCATTTTCAAGCCTAATATCCATTTCCTTTATGATTTCATCAAATTCGCCATCCTGCCATCTTTTCCTAAGTTGTGCCCGTTCTATTTTTCCAGAGCTTGTTTTCGGAAATGCATGCTTCTGAACAGGTATGATGCAAGATGCAGACAGCCCTATTTTTGTTGCAATATGGGATTTCATGTGCTGACTTGTCCTGATGATGTAAGAAGGTTCATATAGTTTTGGTGTGAAAAAGAGAATCAATTCGTCAGAAGCAGATGCTTCCAACCGAACGGAACAAGCTGCGACAAAGCTCGTTTCTACACCAGGCACTTCCTCGGCAATGGCTTCAATTTCATAGTTGTGATAATTTTTACCATTGATGATGATCATGTCTTTTTCTCTACCGGTTAACGTTAGCCTTCCTTCGTGCAGGAAACCTAAATCACCAGTGTGAAACCAGCCATCTGCTTGAAACACTTCTTGATTCGCTTCGTCATTCTTGTAATAGCCCTTCATTGTCGTTAACCCTTTGATTTGTACACTGCCAATGTGATCTTCTGGAAGAAGCTCCTGCTGATGATTGACAACGCGAATCGTGATACCTGGAATCGGTCTTCCCAGCTCTGTAAAGCTGACTGTTCCAGTCTCACGGGCTAAGGCAGGTCTTAGCTGATCTGTCAGTGATGTCTCTTCAAAGGTCAATACCCCGCTGTCTTCATTCCCCCTTTCAATGGCAAAGGAGAAGACAACCGCTGATGAGATTTCAGACATACCGAAGGCTGGTCTAATCACATCTCCCTTTAACCCGTGCGGAGCAAGCAGGTGTAAAAACCGGTGAATCGTCTTCGGTACGACCGCTTCTGCCCCATTGATCATACAGGTCATGGCAGAAAGATCCCAAGTCCCTGAAGAAATTTCTTTCTCATAATCATTGATCATTGCAAAAGCGAAGTTAGGCGCCCATGTCTTCGTGGCGCGGTAACGATCCATCCAATCAAGCCACCGCAATGGCTGAGCAATGAAGTCATCTGTCCTCGCCCGAATTTGCTGACAGCCTGTGTACACATTGACAAGGTGGAACATGACAATTCCGCCAATATGATCTAAAGGCATCCAGTCTAGTGAGATATCATCCTTAGTAAATTGATTGGCTTCCACCGTTCCCTTTACGTTGGCAAGAACACTTCTATGTGAATGTTCTACACATTTCGGCATCCCTGTACTACCAGACGTTAAGATAAAAAAGACAGAATCATCTGGTGTAACAGGATGAACATTTGTATCTCTATCAAAAGAGAGCATTGGCTCAACAGCCGCTACGCGTAATTGATCTGTGTGCCATAGCAAGGACAGACCCTCCACCTCTGCGGCAAGCGTTTCGTCTGTTAAAATGACCGGATGATCCAGCAGTTTCCAAGAGTGATGAAGCTTCTGCACCGCTGCGTTCATTTCTCGATAGGTTGGTGCTGCCGATACAAGTGTTGGAACAAACCCACCCAACACACAGGCCCAAAAGGCGCTGACCATAGCATGATTGGATGAGAATTGAAAGAAAACAGGATCACCCGCCTGAACACCCAGTATCCTTAAACCAGTCAGGATTCGTTCTGCGTCTTCCTTCAACTGTTTGTAGGATTGAGTCAGTTCGCTTTCACTATTTTCAATATAGGTGAGTCCATGAGTCGTTTTTGCTGCCTCTGATAAGACTTCTTGAAGGGTCTGGGCACCTTTCGTTAAATCAATATCCCCTCCATAGGAGAGGGCTGGCGGCTTGTCCGCCAAGGTAGGCACAGCCGTTTGGGTATGAACAGATTCATCTGCGGACTCCTGCACGATTTGCTTTTCGAGAAATAAGTGTGAGAGGTGATATGGCCGCGGTCGAATGGTTTTTTCACGTGAAAAAACAGCGAAGCGTTCGATCTCTTTGGTTTGTAAGATCGTGTTCTTTACATCTTGTAAAATGGCATCCAATGATTCTTGTACGCTAGTTTGATGAATGGTTGATGGTTTCATATGAATTCCTTCCCTTTTTTGTCAGGCAGGAACGCACATCGCATCCCTGCCAAACCTAAAGTTTACAAAACTGGTTGTCTATTTCTTTCGTTTAATATGTTTTTGACAAGCTGTGCATTTTGCGCTGCACATTCTTTTACTTTGAACATGTCAGCATGTTGACCGAAGCCTTGGTAATAAACAAATGCACCGGTCGTTGCATGCTTCCAATCTTCCATCCAGTCTGGAATCACAATTCGTTCTTCTGATTGGATGAAATGGATATCTGCTTGAATTTGTCCTTCGTTCACCCCCTGCACAAACATTTCATAATAGGCACGTGTTTTTTTAACAAGCTCTTCTTTCACCACCTTCGTTTGTGCAAGTTCGCTTTGCTGCGTCCGAGCCACAATCGCTTGAATGTCGTCGTCAATTGATCGCCCTGCTAAATCGCTTTTTCCAATTTTCTTATAGGAATCAATCATGATGACCTTTTCGACAGTTCTCCCTGCCTTTTCAAGTGCCTGGACGAGTTCAAAAGCCAGATAACACCCACCAGAGTACCCCATGAAAGACAATGACCCTTTAGGTTGGAGGTGCTGTATATGCTGTATATATTGCTCGATTCGGTTATCTGCTTCTATAAAATCAAACGCAATCAGACGGACATCATGAAGCGTTTTTGCTGACTCCTGATAGATGAATCCGTAACCTGGTAAAGGCGGTAGGGCAAAGACGGTCGACGTCTGTGATTCATTGAAAACTAGATAGCCAAAGGCTTGGTTGTCTTGTTTGTGAATATAACGTCCGAGCGCCTCAATTGTCGGCTTCTCAAACAGCAATTGAATCGGCACCTGTACTTGAAACTCTTTAGACACTTTAGATAAAAGAGACATCGCCTTTAATGAATGTCCGCCTAGTTCAAAGAAATGGTCATCGGTACTAATATCCTCTCGTCCAAGCAAATCTCTCCAAATGAGGAGCAATTTCTGCTCTACTTCATTGACTGGTAGTTTAATCCGGCGATTACCTTGCTGCGCCTCTGGCTTTGGCAGCTTTCGTTTATCCACTTTACCGTTTGGCGTAAGCGGCAGATTCTCTAGCAAGATTAACTCATGAGGCAGCATGTAAGCAGGAAGGCTTTCTTTCATCCCTGCTTTGATCACCTCGATTTTCTCTTTCCATCCTTCCTCACACGTGATATATGCCAGCAATCTCGTATGATTGGTCTCATTGTGGTCTGCTAGGAGAGCGGCTTGTCTTACTCCTGGATGCATCAGAAGGTGGGCTTCAATTTCCGTGAGCTCAATTCGGTGTCCACGAATTTTCACCTGATCATCCACTCTGCCTACATACTCTATATGACCGTCTTCTCGAAAGTAAGCGAGGTCGCCTGTTCGATAAAGTCTTTCTCCAGCAAAAAATGGATGCGCCATAAACGCTTGTTTTGTGAGATCAGGGCGATTCAAATAGCCCTTTGCGAGTCCTTTTCCACTAAGACAAAGCTCTCCGACCATACCGATGGGCTGGAGCTGACTGTGCTCACTCAATATATAAGCACCCGTCTGATTGAGCGTTTTTCCAATCGGAAGTGACAATGTATCTGTAGAAATGGCTTCATCAATAGGATAATAGGTGGCAAAGACCGTTGATTCGGTTGGTCCATATACATTGATCAGTCTGCCTTTTCCCATCACATCAAAAGCTTTTCTCACATGCTGAACCGATGCCCTTTCTCCGCCAAACAGCACTTTACGAACCCCACGCATCCAGGCTGTTCCTTCATCAACAAGAAGATGAAATAATGCAGTCGGAACAAACATGACGGAAATGTTTTCTTTTGAAATCAGGGCGGTCAACTGGCGCATGTCTAAAATCGTTTCTTTCTTCGGCAGCACAAGCTTCGCCCCGTTTAATAGAGCACCATAAACATCAAAGGTAAAACCATCGAATGCGCTATTTGATAAAGAGAGCAATGTATCTGTTTCTGAGATGGTTAAGTAATTGGTATTTTTGACAACCCGGGCAATATTAGAATGGGTTGTCATAATCCCTTTTGGTTGCCCCGTTGTACCAGATGTGTACATGATGTACGCCATATCATGCAGACCGCCCTCAAGCGTCAGGTTCTCTGAGCTCATCAACAAAATTTCCTGATCATCTGTGAAAATATATGTGCCATGAAAAGCAAACGCCTTCGCCTGACTAATGAAGGAAGATTGAGTCAGAAGATGTGTGGCCCCGCTGTCTTTTAACATATATTGAATGCGGCTGTCTGGATAATCGGGATCAATTGGCACATAGATAGCACCTGCCTTTAACACAGCAAGCAGACTGATGATGAGTTCTGGCGTGCGCTCCGCTAAAATGGCAATTACTGTTTGATGGGCAACCCCATTTTTTTGTAAATGCCGTGCCAATCGATTGGCCTGTTCATTGAGCTCAGCATAAGTGATCGTTTGTCCTCCGGCTGACAATGCCGGCGCATTTGGCTGTTTGCGGACATTATGCTCGAACCACTTAGACAAATAAAGCTGTTCATGCTCAAGTTCAGGCGCATTGAATTCCTCAAGAATACGTTGCTTTTCCTGCTTTGTCGTAAGTGTAAGTGTGTGAACGGATTGATCTGGATGCTTGATCACCTCCTTTAGTAAGAGATGAAGCTGTTCCTTTAGGCGATGGACAAAGCTAGGTTCAAAGGCTTTTTGATTAAAGGCTAGCTTCAATTGCAATTGTTCTCCTGGTGACGCCAGCAAATTGAGATCATAGTTCGATTTTTCAAATATGTTCATTTCTTTCACTGAAAATCCCAGCAGTGTCTGTTGGTCGTCTTTTTTTGCGTGTGGCACATTCTCAAATACCACAATATGATCGATTAGCTGTTGATGACCTGTCTTTGACTGGATTTCATAAATCGGTATATATTGGTGCGGTTCAGCCGCAAGCGACTGCTGCTGCGTTTCTGTTAATAGTGAACGAAATGTCACTTGATCCGTCAGTTGGACTCTCTTTGGGATGACATTGATGAACAACCCGACCATCCGATCAACACCAGCCAAATCTGCCGGACGTCCTGACACAACCGTTCCGAAAAGAACATCATTTGACCGCTGATACCTGCTGAGCAGAATAGACCACACGGATTGGAGCGCACTGCTTAAAGTGGCATTCTGCTGCGAAGCTAAAGCGGACAATGCGGCCGTTTCTTCTTTGCCCAATGCCCATTCAATTTCGCCTAGTACATAGTCTGTCGTTTGTTTTCGTTGCTCTTTAAAGGTAGTTTGTCCTTCAAACCCCGCTAATGTTTGCTGCCAATAATGAAGAGACGCTTGTTTGTCTTGTTTTTCTAACCACTGAATATAATCCTTATACGGTTTGACTGGCTGTAGTTTGCAAGGCATCTCGTGCAAAAGTGCATGGTAAATCGCAAATAATTCTTGCACGACAAGTCCGAAACACCAGCCATCAAGGAGGATATGATGGTAACTCCATATCCAGCGATAGCTTGAAGGTCCAGTTTGGAAAAGCGAGACCCGCATGAGCATATCCTTCGACAAGTCAAATCCTCTTAACTGATCCTCTTGTTTAAACGTATCGATATGCACGAGCTGTTCCTTTTCAGAAAGGCTCTGCAAATCAATGACATCCATGTGGAAAGGTCGTTTCTTTAGGACAACCTGGACAGGGCGTTTGACTTTCTCGTGAAGGAACACGGTACGAAAAATATCGTACCGATTCACGATGATATTCATGCTTTCCTCAAGCAAATCATGGCGAAGTAAGCCTTCTACTTTCATATCCATTTGTTCTATATAAAAGCCCTTTTCTTGATGATGGAGGGTATGAAACAGCATTCCTTCTTGCATCGGTGACAAATAATACATATCTTGAACTTGATCCTTTTGAAATTGACTCATCTATTTCATTCCTCCTTCCCTTTTTAAATGACTGTTCAACTGGTGTTATGTCAATTTCTCCTCAAGCATGTCAAAAATATCATCTATTTCTTCCATTTCAAGATCCGTTGCGGAGAAGTCACTCGGCGTGAATTCTCGCTCATGACGAGCTAAGCAATGTGCTATGATCGCAGTGAGTTTCTCCTTTAACAAATTCATCAACTGCTGAATCGTCTGTTCTTCATATTCACCTTTGCAATAAGAGCACGAAAGAATGAATTGATTGTTTTTGACAAGACCACTCAAGTTTAGCTTGTAAATAGCTTCAGACTCAGGACTTGCTTGACGGCCCATATCATATGTTGACGGACCGAACAGTTCCGTACGGACTTCTTGATCAATTTGACCAAGGTAATTAAAACTGATCTCTGGATTCACTCGTTCTTTAGACGGGAGGTACGCTGTCAGGTACCTTAAGATACCGTAGCCAATACCTTTATTCGGCACACGCCTTAGCATTTCTTTTGTGGTTTTGATGGCATCTGCTATCTCCTGATCAGGCTTTGTCTTTAATACGACAGGATACATGCTCGTAAACCATCCAACCGTTCGGGATACATCTAAGCCTGATAAAATATCCTCTCTCCCATGACCTTCAAGCTGGACATGTACATGCGAAAGACCTGACCATTCTCCGACCGCAAGACCAAGTGCACATAGAAGAATGTCGTTCATTTCCGTCGTATACGGATGGTGAACATCTGTTAAAAGATGCTCGGTTTCAATTTCTGTCAGTTGAATTTGCACGGCACTGGATTCAGCAACCGTCCTTTCTTTCACTTGATGATCAACAGGTAGAACCGCAAATGGTTTTCTTTCAATCTCTGCCCAGTACTCACTTTGGCTTTTTAATGTGTGTGACTGTGCGTATCGCTCCACAGCTTCTGCCCATTCTTTGAAGGAGTGAGTTTTTGGCGGAAGAACAAGCGTTAGTCCTTGTTCTGCTTGCTGATAAAGAGACATAAAATCTTCAAGTAAAATGCGGCATGAGACACCGTCCATGACGAGATGATGTGTCACGATCAGTAAATGATCTCCGTTTTCCGTATGGAAACATACGATTTTCATTAACGGTCCTTTTTCGAGGTTCAACTGTCGCTGATACTCATTAGCATATGTGGAGATAGTCGTTTTCACGTCCTGCTCTTTTGCCACATTGCAAGAAACGATCGAAATCGGTTCTGTGAGCTCACGCTGATTGTACTGCATGATCTCACCATGAACGTCTCGGTACACCATTCGCAACGCATCATGATGTGAGAGCAATTTTTGCATGATTTGTTTCGTAATCTTGAGGTTAAACCCATTCGGTGCGTGAAGCATCATCGATAAATTCCAGTGATGTTGGTTGCTGAACTTTCGTTCAAAGAACCAGCGTTGAATCGGTGTAAGGATGACCTCTCCTTCGACTGGTGATTGATCGGCCGT
>NZ_JBIVPN010000007.1:0-148595 GCF_044754665.1 Bacillus sp. NPDC093026
CATATATTCTGGTAATGTTCGTTTTAAGCTTTCTTGCAAGGTGCTCGTTTCTTCATCTGTGACAACGTATGCGGCAAGTGCGGTCTGACCGCCTGCATTTTGAACGGTCGTCACCACCGCTTCTTTCACTGAATCAAGTGCAAGTAGGTGGGCTTCAATTTCAGACAACTCAATACGGAATCCGCGAATTTTCACTTGATGGTCTTTCCTGCCGATATAGATCAGTTCGCCATCCTCTGTCCATTTGACAAGGTCACCTGTTCGGTACATGCGCTCTCCTGGATAAAATGGATCTGCCACAAATCGTTTGTCCGTTTCCTCTGGGAGATGCCAATAACCTCTCGCCAGTCCTTTCCCCGCAACGACCAACTCTCCAGGTACGCCTGACGGCGAGAGATCATATAAAGAACTCATGATGTAAAAGCGGGTATTGGCAATCGCTGTTCCGATAGGAAGCGTGCCTTGATTTGGTTCAATGATACCGCTTGTCGCCACAACGGTATTCTCAGTTGGTCCATAGTTATTCACAAGTGTGTAACGGACTGGCTTCACCTGCTTGAGCTTGTCACCGCCTGTGAGTAAATAGCGCAAGGAATCGTTCTCAAGCGTCATAAATTGCTCACAAAGCTGTGTCGGCAGGAATGCAATGGTGATGCCTTCTTCATTGAAATACGTATTGAGCTTGACAATATCGAGTCGAATGGCTTCATCAATGATGTGTAGCTCTGCACCGGCGATCCATGTCGGGAATATCTCCCATATGGAGGCATCAAAGCCAAAGCCGGCATATTTTGCGGTTCGATCTGCACTCGTCACCTCAAAGGCATTTTTGTGCCAGAAACAGAGATTGACAAGTGACTGATGTTCGATCATGACACCTTTCGGCTTTCCAGTCGTACCGGATGTGTAAATGATATAAGCGAGATCGGTCGGTTTGACATGGACGTGAACGTCCTGCGCTTCTCCTTCAAACGCCTCTTCCAAATAAAGTACGCAACCTGTGAACGGCAGTGGAACCGGCAAGTCTTTTTGTATCAAAAGCACCTCTGCCCCGCAGTCCTCCAGCATATATGCAATCCGCTGTTTAGGGTAATCGGCATCCATTGGCACAAAGACCGCACCTGCTTTCAAAACGCCAAGTAAAGCGGCTGACATCTCAAGTGATGGACGGGTGAGAATGCCTACCCGATCTCCTGGCTTTGTGCCAAGGGAGATTAGTTTCTCGGCAAGAATATTCGCTCGGCTGTTCAGTTCCTCATAAGTCCAGCTTGCGTGGCAGAAGGTCACCGCCTTTTGATGAGGTGTACTGTTTGCTTGTTGTTCAATCAGGGCATGAATGGTTTGATCTTCTGGGACTTCAAGGATAGGTCCTGACCAATCAGCAAGAAGTGTCTGTTGTTGTTTATTTGATAACAATTGCAATTGATCTAACGGTTGATCAGGTGCTAAAATCACCTGTTCAATTAGGTAAAGAAAATACTCCTTCCATTTCACTACCGATTCCTTTTGGAAGATAGACGTATTAAAATCAAAAACAAGCTCAATTTGATCGGCTGATTCTTTTCCTGTTAAGGTCAAATCAAATTTTGCCGTTTTCTCTTCAAATGACTGCGGCACAATGTGTATGCCGTCCATATTCAAATTACGTATATCGGCATTTTCCATTGAGAACACGACATCAAAGAGTGGATGACGGCTTGTATCTCGTACCGTTTGTACTTGATCGACCAAATCTTCAAATGGATAGAGTTGATGTTCGTGCGCCTCTAACACAAGGTGATGAACACTTGACGCAAAATCAGCAAATGGCTGATGTCCTGCTGGCTTTGTTCTCAGTGCCAATGTATTTACAAACATACCGATCACTGATTGAATATCAGGATGGGTTCTACCAACAATAGGTGAGCCAATAATGATATCTTCTTGTCTAGCCAGCTTACTTAAAAGTGTACTGTAGCATGCAAGTAGCAGTGTATAGGTTGTACAGTTGATTGACCTGACAACCTCATCCAGCCGCTTTTTGAATTCTCCATCAATCGTAAATGTAATACGATCTCCTTCAAATGTTCGCACTTTCGGTCTTGGTAGATCTTCAGGCAATATCAGCACAGGCAGCTCCCCATGTAATTGTTGGAGCCAAAACGCCTCTTCTTTGCTTTTTTGTGCAAGCTGATCTTCACTTTTTGACCAAACAGCATAATCTTTATATTGAATGGTTAAGTCCTCTAGTTGATCTCCTCGGTACAGTTTCGAAAGTTCATTGATAAGAATATTGACAGACGCACCGTCTGAAATAATATGGTGCATATCAATCAGTAAATAATGGAGATCGGATGAGACAGGAACGAGACCAACTCTTAGTAATGGTGCTTTTTCTAAATCAAATGGACGAATAAAATCCCTCATCAATTGATGAATCTCTTGACCGTCTTCTTCTATTCTTTCAATATTTACAGTGACATCTTTTTCAATTCGTTGAACAGGTTCATTTTGAACAAAACCAAAGCTCGTCCGGAATGCCTCGTGACGTTGAACAAGTTGGTCAACCGCATCAGCAAATCGTTTTTCATCAAATAATCCTTCAAGCTTCAGAACAGCAGGCATATGATAGCTTTGATCGGCATTTGTTATTTTCTGAAGAACGTACAATCTTTTCTGACCAGATGTGACTGGGTAATATGCCGCCTCTGATGCTTTTTCGATCAATTTGACCTCGGTTCGATCAGCTTGATCAACTGCAAGTGCAAATGCCTCTAATGTTGGTGATTCGAATAAAGATTTTAACGTTAATTCCACTTGCATCTCTTCATACAGCATATGCAGCATCTTCATGCCTCGTAACGAGTGTCCCCCGCACTCAAAGAAATGATCGTACCTGCCGATTCTCGGAATCTCAAGCACTTCCTCCCAAATACCTGCTAGTATACGCTCTGTTTCAGATTGAGGGGCCACATATTCGTTTGTCACTCGCTCACTCACATTAGGTGCTGGTAAAGCCCGTCTATCCACTTTGCCATTACCGGTCAGCGGAAGCTCATTCAATTGCATGAAGAACGTCGGGACCATATATGCAGGTAATTCACGTGCCACTTGTTCACGTAAATCTGCTAAAGAGACAGATTCTTTTGCTGTAAAGTATGCACACAATGTATCATTTGATTTTGCTACAACAACGGCTTCCTTCAATTGAGGATGTCGCAACAATTGGTGTTCAATTTCTCCAAGTTCAATCCGTTGTCCTCGAATCTTCACTTGATGATCCATTCGCCCAATAAATTCAACTTCCCCATTTGATAACCACCTTGCCAGATCGCCCGTTTTGTACATTTTTTCACCATGTCTGAAAGGATTCTCTACAAACTTCTCGCTTGTCAATTCAGGCTGACCATAATATCCTTTCACCAGTCCATCTCCGGCGACACACAGCTCTCCAGCAACGCATGGCGGCTGTAAGTGTCCAGACTCATCTAAAATGTAAACAGCGGTTTGACTCACTGGCTTTCCGATTGGGACAGATCGTGCTTGTTCTTCTATTTGATTCACAGGATAATAGGTTGTGAAAATTGTATTTTCAGATGGTCCATACAGATGAACGAGCTTGTCTTTCCCGATCGTTTCAAGTGCTGATACGACATGAGGTACAGAAGCACGCTCTCCGCCAAAAAGAACCTTTCTCACGTGTTTAAGACTGTCCTTTTTCACATCAATCAGTAAATTAAAAAGTGCTGTTGTCATCATCAAAATACTGACATCTTCCTTCTCAATTGCTTGAGAAAGCTCATTCATGTTTAAGATCTTGTCCTTTGGCAGAACAATGAGTTTCGCCCCATTTAATAAAGCCCCAAACACATCAAACATAAAGGCATCAAATACATAGTTTGATAGACTCATCACCGTGTCTTGATTGTGAATCGTGAGATAATTCGACTGCTTCACTGTTCTCAAAATGTTACGATGTGTCACCATATTTCCTTTAGGCAGGCCTGTTGTACCAGACGTATAAGTAAGATTCGCCAAGTCCTCGGGCGAAATGTGTACGGCTACATTGGTTTCTGGCTGCTGCTCAATTGTCAGATTTTCTGTTTCAATGATTGTTCCTTCAAAGGCTGTAAGCACAGAACGTTGTCGCAACACCTGATGGGTAAGTAAAAATTGTGCATCACTATCGAATAAGAAGTGCTTTATACGCTCATCTGGGAAGTCAGGGTCTATTGGCACATAGACTCCACCCGCTTTTAATACCGCCAGAACAGAGATGACCATTTCAGTTGACCGTTCAAAGAATAATGCAGCATTCATTCCTTTTTCAAAGCCATTTTCTTGCAAGTCATGAGCAAGCTGATTCACACGTCTATTCAGCTCCTGATAGGAAAGAACCGTGTCTCTAAATTGCAGCGCAGGCTCTTGACCGTATAGCTGAACCTGAGCTTCAAATTGTGTCACAATCGTTTCTTCCGCAGGATATGGTGCAGGTAACGGGTTCCACATTTGTAGCTGAACCTCTGTCTCATGATCTGACAGCAAACGATACGAACGAATGACTTCGTGAGGTGCATCGACCATCTGTTCAAGAAGATAAACGTAATGCTTCACCATTTGCTCCGCTGTACTTCGTTTAAATAACGCCGTACTATAGTCGAGGACAAAAGATAAACCATCACTTGAATCAACCGCCTGCAACGTCAAATCAAATTTGGCGATATGAAAATTGGTTTCCTCTACCTCCACTTTCATATCTCCAATTTGCTGTATAGACGAATGATCAGGCGTAAACGTAAAGACTGTATCAAAGAGTGGATGACGGCTAAAATCCCTTTGTAAATTCAGTTTCTCAAGCAAACGCTCAAATGGATATTGCTGATGCTCAAACGCCTGTACTGTCTTTTCCTTCACATGCTCGATCAACTGCGTCATTGTGGCATTCGATTCAACCTCTGACCGCAAAGGGATGGTCTGTACAAACATGCCGATCATCTCGTGCAGATCTGCATGCCCCCGACCGGCCACAGGTGTTCCTACCACGAATTCCTTTTGCCCCGTGTATTTCGCAAGCAATGTATAGTAAGCAGAAAGCAGTACCGTATACAGTGTCGTATGATGTTTCGTAGCAAGCTCCTGTAACTGATTTCTTAATGTATCATCTACTACTTTTGTGACACGATCCCCAATAAAGGATTGAACAGCCGGACGCTGATAATCTGTCAGTAGCTGTAAAGCCGGTATGTCACCGGAAAATTCCCGAAGCCAGAATGCTTCTTCCTTTTGAAAACCTTGATCTGATAGATGCTTTTGCCAAACAGCATAGTCTTGGTATTGGAGTGGCAATGGTTCTTTGACCAACTCCTCGTAATCATCCGACAGCTCGCGCAGGATTAAATCAATCGAAAGCCCGTCTGAAATCAGATGATGCATATCGAAGAACAAAAGATGTTCCCGATCATGTAATGGCTTCAATCCGATACGAAGAAGCGGTGCACGCTCAAGGTCAAACGGTCTGACAAAATGCTTCATGTTCTCTTCCATCGTACCGTCCGGCAACTTTTCTATTTGAAATTGAACCGACGAGGCTACTCGCTGACGAGGGACGCCTTTAATTGAATGGAAAGAAGTGCGCAAAATATCATGACGTGTCATTAGCCTTTCAAACGCTTTAGTCAGCCTCTTTACTTGCAGCTCCCCCTTCAATCTCACTACAGCCGGCATATGATACGCTGTACTTTGCTCCAATTGACTCACCATATACACCCGCATTTGCGATGGTGACAACGGATAATCGTCAGAAACAGGCGCTTTTGGAATGCTCGTTTTAAGCGATTCATCCGCTTGCGCAATAAACGCTGCCAATGCTACAATCGTCTGTTGCTCAAACAAAACAGACAACGGAACCTCTACATGAAATGCTCGCTGAATTTGTGTCAGCAAAGTCATTGCCTTGAGAGAATGCCCCCCTCGCTCAAAGAACGAATCGTACACACCCATTTTCTCTTGATCAAGTACCTCTTCCCATAAGCGTACAAGCTCCGCTTCCAGATCATTTCTAGGTGCAACATATACAGCACTAATAGCTTTGTCTCCTTTTAAAGCAGCAAGCGCACGTCGATCGACTTTCCCACTCACTGTGAGTGGGAACACATCAATTTCTTTAAAATAGAGAGGAACCATGTAAGCAGGAAGCTGATTTTTAATCCTAGCTTGCAGCGTTTCTACTGACACGCCTTCGCGAGTGGCTTGATAATAAGCACTCAATACCTTTTCACCGTCTGCTTCATTGACGACTAGTACCACTGCCTTATCAACACCATCTACCTGCTCAATCACTGCTTCAATTTCGCCTGTTTCTATGCGGTATCCTCTCAATTTCACTTGATCGTCCATTCTTCCAAGATAATCAATCGTGCCATCTGGAAGCCACCTGACGAGATCCCCTGTTCGATACATTGTCTCATGGGAAGAAAACGGGTCCGGCGTAAACACTTTTTTCGTCAACTCAGGCTGATTCAAATATCCCCGTCCAACCCCTATACCGGCAATGCATAACTCTCCGGCAGCACCATGCATTTGTAATTGCTGGTGTTCATTTAAAATATAAATACGATGATGACCAAGCGGTTTCCCAATCGAGACAGACCGCTGTTCAGATGCCGCTTGAAGTTCATTGAGATCAATTCGATGCACAGTCGCATCCACACACGTCTCCGTAGGACCATACACATTCCATAGTGTGAAGTCAGGCTGGCTCACACGAACTGCTTCAATGAGGGACTGAGCCGCTTTTTTCGGTAACGCTTCCCCGCCAATCAGCATGTGAGTCAGCGAAAGACCGTTTAAATCCTCCGCCGCCAGTAAAAGCTGCACATGTGCCGGTGTCCCGTCTGTCGCCTCTATTTGGTACTCTCTATAATAGGCTGCTAGCTGCATTCCATTTCGGGTTATTTCTCTTGGAACGATATGAAGCGTATACCCGAATAAAAGTGCGGCAAAGATTTGTTTCACCGAAGCATCGAAGTGAAACGGTGCCAAGAGCGCCATTTGAAGCTGACTTGCCCCTTGATAGATTTCATCATGCAAAGCATGGACTAAATGATGTAGCTGAAGATGCTCAATCATGACGCCCTTCGGTTTTCCAGTCGTCCCTGATGTATAAATCATATAAGCTAAATCCTGCGGTAACGCCTCATCCAGCAACTTAGGCAGCAAGCTGTCATCTGACAGAACATCCTTTTGCACCACCATTTTCTCTGTCAGATGCGGGCATCGCTCTACTAATGACTTCTCTGTTAAAATAATCGGAGCACCTGAATCTTCTACAATATATTGAATACGCTCATCAGGTAATGCTGGATCAATCGGTACATAGGCCCCGCCGGCCTTTAAAATGCCGAAAATAGCAGATATCGCATCCGCTGTTCGCTCCATTAAAACAGCGACAGGCACGTCACGCGAAACACCTTTCATCTGTAAATATCTTGCGATTTTTACCGCCTCTTGGTGCAGTTCGCCATATGTCCGTGTTCCATTCTCCGCTACAACGGCTAATTGCTTTGAATAAACCTCTGCGGCAACATCAAACAAGTGATGAATCGGTTTCGCTTCCGGCAGTTGAAACGATTTACCTTCCGACAATTGAAGCAGATACTTTTGTTCCTTCATTGTCAGAAGAGGCAATTCCCCAATCAACTGATCAGGCTGAGAGACAGCAGCTTCTAGTAAAACGGCGAGCCGCTCAAACATCAGGCTCATTTCATCTTCGCTGAACAGCTCTGTACGGTAATCCAAATCAATAGTCAATGTATCAGTATCCCAGCGATCCTTTACATGAATAGAGATATCATTCATTCCGCTTCCGCTAAAAATTGGCTCTGTGATGAAAGAGATATTCTCTTTTTTCTGCCACTGCATAACCTGATATTCTATCGAAATATCAAAAAGGCGCCCTGTAAATCCCTCTCTCTCACGCAAATCATTCATCAACAGATTGTAAGGGTATTTTTGGTGACGCAAGACTTTCATCTGATCAGCCATGACATGTTTCACGAAGTCAATAAAAGAATGAGACGCATGGACAGTTGCCCGCATAGGAATGGTCGACACAAACATGCCAATCATCTTTTTCTCTTTGGCATTTGTCCGGTTGCCCATAAAGGTCCCCAGTACAACATCCTCAATGCCGCTAAATCGACGTAAATAAATATATACTGCGGACAAAAACAGAGATAACATACTTACTTTTTGTTCTTCACAAAAAGCACGCAATTTCTCTTTTAAAGAATCAGGAATATCCCTAGAAAACCGTTCCGCATTTAAGCTCACATGATAACCCTGATGCTGCTTTAAAGAAGCAAATGCTGGGATATGTGCAAATTGCTTGTTCCAAAAAACTTGATCCTTTTGAAATCGTTTAGAAGATTCATAGGTTTGTTCACTCATGATGTGATCAACGAAGGAAATGTCCTCAACTTGGCAAACCTCTGCCCCATGCAGCATGTCATGATATAAATCCATCATGCGATTGCCCATCAGGATAATGGAAATACCATCGGCGATAATATGATGGGCTTTGCAGAAAAGCCAGCATTCTTCTTCACTGATTTGAAAGACTGTAAACTCAATCAGAGGACTGTCAATCATCGCCATCGGCTTGCGAATTTGTTCTTTCGCCCACGCCCTTACAGCCTCTTCACTCCAACCGTTCACAATGCGAATCGGGTATTTCTCATATGGTTTGATATATTGAACAGGCTCCTCCTGCTCATTTTGATAAACAAGCCTTAAACGAAGAGAGTCAGTTTGGCGAATGTATTCTTGAAGAACATCAACGACCAAAGAAGGTTTTATACCTGATACTGATCTTAATCTGGCGAACCCACCTAAATTAGAAATACTTGTACCTGGATAAAACCTTTCCGTGTAGAATACTCGTTTTTGCGCATGTGTTAACGGGTAATATACTGTATTCATTCTCATCCTCCGTCTCTTCTCTGTTTTCTCCACCAATGTGACACCCTGCATCCTCTATACCAAAAGAACCAAGTCTATTTCATTAAAATAGACGGAATTAATGGAAAAAAGGAGCCCACCCCGAATAAAACGGAGGGACTCCACTTTTTCATTCGGTAGCCTGCCGACCATAGCAAAGAAGCGTTTCACCTTAGGACATGGCTTTGCGTCTCTACGTTTCCATAGATTTGCCTTTTTCTTCTTTTCTTTTAGATATTTTCTATTTACGTACACTTTATATGAAATGATTGTTTTTTTCACCGAAAAATGGGTGTAAAGATTCATGCGTTTTGCCGAAAGTAGAGCACATGAATTTATGATATTTACCGAAAATAACTAATAATAGTTGCGTTTTGCCGAAAATAAATGAATGAACACCGCAAAAATATCATGTTTTTCCTTAATTTTCTTTATGTTCCCCATGAATGTAGGAGGGAAAACTCCTTTTATCCCTCCCATTTCCTTAAATCTTAAGTACTATATTTCTTAAAGTATTGAGTATTTTAAACATGAGAATGACAAAAAAAGAGCTGCTTTTTAAAAAGGCAGCTCCTTGTTTCTTCATTATATTTACATAACCTTAGACAAACCGATCGTTTTCTCAATGATCAGCAGCGCAATGATAGAAATGATGATAAAGATGACTGATATCGCATTGACACTTGGATCAAAAGTTTGCTCAATGTAATTAAAGGTTCTCACTGGAATTGTAATGGTTTGTGGAGATGACACAAACAAACTAATGGAGATTTCACCAAATGACGTGACAGCCGAAAACACCCCGCCTGCAATAATCCCCGGCTTAATTAAAGGTAGCGTAACTCGAAGGAACGTGCGAATGGGTCCAGCACCAAGATTCATTGAAGCCAATTCAAGCCGTGGATCAAGATTGGATACACTGACCCCCACCGTTCGGACAACATACGGAAAACCTATAATGATATGACCAATGACAAGCGCCCATATCGACCCTGTAACACCCATTGCCGTAAACAGGTAGAGCATCGCAATTCCTAAAACCACCTGTGGAATCATTAAAGGTGACAAAATAAAAGCCTGAATGGCTTCCTTTCCCTTAAAGGATAGCCTGGCCAAAGCATACGAAGCCATCGTTCCTAGTAAAACAGTAAGAGGAGTGACGATCAAAAGCAGAATGACACTGATACGCAAAGACTCCATCCATTCAGGGTTTGACACCACCGCATGAAACCAGCGCACTGATAGCGAAGTAGGCGGGAATTCAGGAAAAGCATTTGGACTAAAAGCAGAAAGGACAATGACAAGAACAGGTATTGTTAAAAACAGATAAACCAATAATCCAGCAGTCCAAATCAAGATCGAGAGCAAGCGATTGCCTATTGACTGTTTACGCATGCATTCTCGCCTCCCAACGCTTTAACAGATAGCTTAATAGACTGACCACCGCTAACACACAAACTAGTAAAGTAAATGACATCGCTGCAGCAAGCGGTAAGTTATACACCTGCATGACCTGCTGGTAAATAGAAAGCGGCAGCAGCGGCTGCATTCGTCCACCTACTAAAAGCGGGGTGATATAGCTCCCTGCCGCCAGTGAAAAGACAATAATGGCTCCAGTAATCATTCCCGGAATCGTGAGCGGTAATGTCACATGAAAAAAGGTCCATATACGTCCAGCACCAAGACTCATAGATGCCTGCCTTAAATGAAGATCCATATCTGTTAAACTCGTCGCAATAGGGAGCACTGCAAACGGCAGCATAACCTGTACATAAGCAATAATGACCGCATTCATATTCCACAGCATAGATAATGGTTGCTCAATTACATGCAAATCTATTAGTATGTCATTAATCAGACCATTTTGCGAGAGAAGGACTATCCATGCAAAAGTTCGAATGACAACACTTGTAAGCAAAGGCGAAACAAGTAAGATATAAAAAAATGCCCGTAATCGTCGATTGGGAGCCTTTACTAGCACGTACGCTGCAGGATAAGCCATCAATAAACAAATGACCGTTGTCTGGAGTGCAACCCATACTGTACTTCCAATCGCCTTCACATAAGCGTCTGTAGTGAACACATGCATATATTGAGCAAGGCTATATGTTTGTAATGTATTCATCATCGAATCGACATCTCTAAAACTGACGACGAACATCATAACGAGTGGGGCAAGAAGAAACACGACGAGAAACAAAAACGCTGGCAGCAGCATAAACCAGTGAAACCGTTGATTCTTTTTTCTGATTCGCATTATATATGCACCTTCGAATCTAAGAAAACTAAATCCTCAGGCTGCCAATTGATATGGACCGTTTCTCCAATCGTTGGCAGTTGTGGAAAGGCTGAATCTGATGCATGCACAATGATTTCACCAATCTCAAGCCCCACCACTAAACGTAATGAATGACCGATATAACTCACATCTGCTAAAACACCTGTGACATGATTTGGTCGATCATCCTCTTGCGCTAATGACACTTCAATTCTCTCAGGACGCAACATGAGTAGATGCTTCTTTTGTTCTCTCTCCGCTTCATGTGCAGCAACCTGTAACTGAACGTGTTGCCCATTTGATTGTTTTAAATGTGGAACAGTCAATGTGGAACGAATCTCATCATATTCCGCTTCAAATAAATTAACTTGCCCAATAAATTCAGCGACAAATCGATTTTTCGGCTGACGATACACCTCTAAAGGCGTCCCAATTTGCTGAATTTTCCCCTCTCCCAGAATCCCAATACGGTCCGAAAGACTTAATGCTTCTTCTTGATCATGCGTTACGAGTATTGTTGTAATACCGACATTCCTTTGGATATTCCGAAGTTCAGTTTGCATATTTTTTCTTAGCTTTGCATCTAGATTACTAAGCGGTTCATCAAGGAGGAGGACCGCCGGCTGTGTAGCAAGTGCTCTTGCAATTGCCACCCGCTGCTGCTGACCGCCACTTAGCTGGTGTGGCATACGTTTCGCATATGTCTCTAATTGAACAAGGGACAAACTCTCCTTCACCTTTTTCTCTATTTCTGCTTTCTTCTTTTTTTGAACCTTCAAGCCGTAAGCCACATTATCAAATACTGTAAGATGCGGAAAGAGCGCATAGCTTTGAAACACCATACCGGTTTTTCTTTGATAAGGAGGGAATGTCGTCACATCCTGATCCCCAATATAGACATTTCCTTTTGTAGGTTCTAAAAAGCCGCCAATAATGTTTAGTAAAGTGGATTTCCCGCAGCCGCTAGGACCAAGAAGGGAGAAAAATTCCCCCTCATTTACAGTGAGACTGATATCGTCAAGAGCAATTTGCTCGCCGAAATGCTGGCTAATGTGTTCTAAATTGATTCCGCTCATGCCATCACCTATTTTCCTCCGCCTAATACTTCGTTCCAACGATTTGTCCAATTGCCCAGCTCTGATGTAGCTGTCTCATAATCTACCCAAGTAAGCTTGTTATAATAATTCTCTCCAACCTTCACTTTGCCCTTAATCTTGTCATTGTATTTCACGTCTGAATTTGACATACCGTAATAAGATTTTTCTGAGAAATCCTCCTGAGCTTCTTTTCCACTTAAATAGTTTAATAGCTGGTAAGCAGCATCTTCATGTTGACTTCCTTTCGTTAATGCCCAGCTTGCAACCGCCGCAACCGCACCTTCCTTTGGATATGAGAAACCGATATCCATCCCTTCCTCTTCAAGCGCAAATGCACGTCCATCCCAATATGGGACTGCAACAACGTCACCACGCTCTAGTAAAGTTTGAATGGACCCTGGATTA
The DNA here is from genome assembly GCF_044754665.1 of Bacillus sp. NPDC093026. Lineage (NCBI taxonomy): Bacteria > Bacillati > Bacillota > Bacilli > Caryophanales > Bacillaceae > Bacillus > Bacillus sp. NPDC093026. Next base: position 12,757 of record NZ_JBIVPN010000007.1, read on the forward strand.
TCAGGAAAAGCCGCCACATGTCCCTTTAATTGCGCTAGGCTCTTAAATGCTTTATCAACATCCTTAGGATTTGATTCTGTCCCCCCTTGAGCGTGAACAAGCGCAGAGAAAAATTGCAGTCCGGCTGAATAGGTTGGAGAAGAAATCGCAATCTTCCCTTTTAACTCGCTGCTCCATAGATCCGTCCAGCTATTTGGTTCCTGTTTGACAAGATCTTTTCTATAAGCAATCCCTAGCTGCCCCATACTAAAACCTGCTGCATATTGCTTCCCATCAACAGTGAGTTTCTTTTGAACAGAGCGATAAAGCTTTTTCACATTAGGTGCTTTCTCTTCATCAATAGGTTCAAGGACATTTGCTGCGATTCCTCTTTGAATGGTATCAGGCTGTAAGATGAGCAAATCATACGGCGGATTTTTACCGTTTGACGCTTTTAATTTCGTGAACCATTCCGAATCTGCACCGGAGACAGTTTGAACTTTGATTCCAGTGTCTTTTTCAAACTTTTTAAGAATCGGTTTTATGTTCTTTTCCCAATCACCGCCGTATACGCCAACGATGACGGTCTGCTGCTGTTTATTTTGATCCTGTCCATTACCACCGCAGGCAGTCAGCAAAAATACCATTGATAGAACTCCTGCAAAAATGGCTGTTACCCTTCTTTTCATGATTCATTTCCCCCTTTTTGTTGACTTATTTGACGAAGTGCTTGAATTACATCTGTCTTCGTTAACGGTTCATTTCTATTACTGAAATGTGCATGAACTTTGTGTTTATAGTGCGTACGTTCATTTGCTGGATATGTACGAAGAAGAATGGCCAATTCACTGCTTGCTTCGTCTGTCCATACTTTCTCATAAGCCGCTCTTTGTTCTCCAAAATCCCAAAAGACATCAGAAGATGCAGAAGCATGAACATTTTCTCGGAGCTCACTTGTTTTTTGGTCATCGACCTTCCATTCATTGTTTGCCTTATAGACTTTGACACCATACTCTTGTAGAGCTCTTTCTTTACTTAGTAGACCTGCTTCAACTTCCTGAAGAACTTTTTCTTTCTTCCTAGTGAATGGATTTCCCCATCCCCCTCCACTTGGAGATGTCAATTGAACGATATCTCCTTTTTCAAGACGCAGGACGTCAATTTTCGGCTGGTCTATTTCTTCCCCATCTTGTGTGACGAGCTTTACCTTACCAACTGTTCCTGCTCGACCGCCCATTAAACCCCAAGGTTGGAATTTCATCCGTTCCATTCCTCGTGCTGTCACCATGGATTCTGGTTTTAGCATTTCAAATTCCAAACCAATGGCATGCCCACCTCTATTTTCCCCCGCACCTCCAGTGTCAGGTAAAATTTCATATCTATGAACATGAATATCAATGTGCTGTTCCAAACTTTCAATTGGTGTATTCTTTAAAAATCCTGATGCATGATCAATACCGTCAACTCCATCAGCATCTTTTTGAGCACCACCACCTCCGCCTAACGGTTCGACAACGGACATTTTTCTCCCACCTGTTTGATCATCAGGAACAGAGAGAACGACAATGGCTGATTGACCTGCACCAGCTGCTGGAACAGCCTCGGGCAATCGTTTACCAATTGCACCGAGCACAACATTGTACAATCTCATCGTAATAGAATGCCTGATACCAACAGACGCTGGATATTCCGGATGCACAAGCGTCCCTTTGGGGGAAATAACTTCTATCGGATAAGTTATACCACCATTGATCGGTATAAATGGATCTTTACTAATGATGTAATTAATCAGCCCTTGATATAGGAAGGAATGTTTCTGACCGTTGGTGACAAGATTAAATGCTGTCTTTACTTGCGGATCACACTCAGAAAAATCCAGCGTCAATTGTTTTCCTCTGACAGTTAGCATGACTTTTAATCGAATAGGAACGTCTGAAATCATATCATCATCCAAATAGTCAGCGAATTCACTTGTTCCATCAGGAATTGCTTCAATCACCTTCCCTGCACGATCTTCTGCTTGCTTCAGCAAATCAAACATTCCTTGCTTTACTTCATCTTTTCCAAATTTCTCAATCATTTCTTTTAAACGAATATCCGCTGTATGAACGGCTGCTATCATGGCATTGATATCGCCATCATTTAGGTGACTTGCCCGGCTATTGGCTCTTAAAAAAGATCGAACCACTTGATTCTCTTTCCCTGCTTCATAAATTTTGACGGGCGGGATTCTCAATCCTTCTTGATGAATATCGGTAGCAGTTGGTGAAATGCTTGAAGGCACAAGACCCCCAACATCACTTACATGTACGAAAGACCAAGCATAGCTAATGATTTCATCATCTACAAAAATTGGTTTAATGATATGGACATCTGGAAGGTGAGTAGCTAAACCATCTGTCGTGTAAGGATCATTTGTGATAATTATATCTCCATCCTGCAGAGGACCGCTTTCTTCAACGGCCTTTTTTATATTAAGTCCTAAAAAGATTGTCACACCGACGGTCTTCGGATAAACAAAGAAATCTCCAGATGGTGTTGCTAATGCTGTCGCAAAATCAGCAGATTCTTTTACAAAGGTTGTAAATGACGTCCGTTCGATGACATGCCCCATACCAGATGCAATGGCATTAAAATAACTACGCATCATCTCAAGCTTTGCTGGATCGGTTTTCATGTAAAGCCACCTCCCTTGAAATCACCAAGTTTCCTGAAAGATCAACCTCTCCTATCCAATTCGGCAAGATCAGTGTTGTTGTATCGTCCTGCTCAACAATGGCAGGTCCATTTACAATAGAGCCTATCTTTAAAGCACTCCGCTTGTAGATCACTGCTTCGTACTCTTTTTCTTCTATAAAAATAGGTCTATATTGATTCGGCTTTAAAGACTGCCCACTGCTTTCATCAATTGATGAGAAAGGAAGCGGCGGAGTCTCTCCTATGATTCGAACCCTTAAATGAGTAAATTCAATTTTTGCTTGATCATCTCTATGTCCGTATTGACGATTGTGTAACTCATGAAACGCTTCAATGAGATGATGAACGTCTTGTTCTTGATTTAGCCAATGAGCAGATAACGGTAATTCAATTTCAAATGCTTGCCCTTGATAACGTGCGTCAGCCAATAATAGAATGGAAGTTTTCTTGATATGATGGATGTTTTGCTGAAGGAACCAATCCGTCGCTTTTCGTGAAAGTACCTCGTAATCTTGTTTTAATTGTTCAATCGTATAATCTTGCAAGCATATCTTTTTAGATAAAACAGCGTCATGAATAAAATCAGCTGTTAGAGCTCCTAGAGCACATAATGTTCCAGGACTAGGAGGAACGACTACATTTTTCGCATGTATTTCTCTAGCAAGGAAATTTGCCAAAACAGGTCCGGCGCCGCCAAATGCTAATAAACTAAAGTCTCTTGGATCAAAGCCTTGCTGCTCCATGACATTACTTAATTCCGAGTACATATTGGCTACGGCGACTTGAATAAGCTGGTCAGCAGCCTTTTCAATCGTTTTATCCAACAGATCAGCAATTGGTTGAAACGCCTTTTTCGCAGCAGAAAGTTGCAATTGTAAATGTCCGCCGGCAAAACGGTCTTGATTGAGATAACCGCAAATGAGAAACGCATCTGTTAAAGCAGCTTTCGTACCTTTTCCGTATGATGCCGGACCAGGCTGGGAACCGACTGATTCAGGTCCTGCCTTTAACAAACCGCCTTGATCAACCCAAGCCACAGAACCACCGCCTGCACCAATTGAATACATCGCAACAGATGGAAGAATGATCGGAAAGCCTGATAACTGGTTGGACTGAGCCATTGTTGGTTGTCCATTTTGGATAATAGAAATATCTGCACTCGTACCGCCAACATCAAGAGTAATCAGGTTAGATTCGTTCGCAGATGCTGCAATTCTTGCAGCGCCGATAACGCCAGCTGCCGGACCAGAAAAAAGCGTTTTGACAGGTGAGATTGCAGCACTTTCTGCATCCATTAAACCACCATTTGATTGAGTAATGTATGGAGAAAGCGGTACACCTTCTTCTTTCAAACGAGTTTCCAAAGTTTTCAAATAATGTTTCACCTTTGGTTGAATGTACAAATTGATAACAGACATCACTGTACGCTCATATTCTCTCATTTGTGGCCATAATTCAGATGAAGTAAGCACCTCTAGCTCTGGGAATCGATTGTTTATATAGGCTTTGGCCTGTAATTCATGAACTGGGTTTTGATAACTATGTAAAAAAGAAATGATAATACCTGCTAATTTTTTAGATATGACCTGCTGTACAGCTTCATCTAACTGCTGCAAATGGAGAGTTTTTTTTATCGTACCATCATGTAATAACCTCTCTGAGATTGGAAATACATGCTTTCGTGGTATCAATGGTTGTGGCAAGCGAGAATTGAAGTCATAAGGAATTGGAAGGCGCAAACGCTGTAATGACAATATATCTTGAAAACCTTCCGTTACAAAAAGTGCTAAATTGGCCCCTTTCCGTTGTAATAAAGTATTCAGACCAATTGTCATCCCATGCACAAGATACTGGATTTTGGATAAATCAATGCCCCTTTTCTTTAGGAGATTTAAACCATTGATAACCCCTTGAGCTGGGTCATCTGTCACTGTCGGTGTTTTGAGTTCCGTGAGCTCCCCTGTTACTTCATTTATCAGCGATAAATCAGTAAATGTTCCGCCTATATCTATTCCGAGCCGATAAGAGACATCCGCCATTTGTACTCCCCTCCTGCAATGTAAATGGGATTATCATTTGTCAGATGACGACATTTCATGATATTTGACTCCATATTAATAAAGCATATCGGTCTAGTCAATTTTATTTTTCGGAATTTTCCGTATGTTAAAATCTTGAAATTAGCTCAAAAAGCGATAATAAAGCCGTTTTGTTGATCAATAAACGTTTAATATCCATCAAAATTAAAATTTTTATTATTTTATACAAACAATGAACACCTTACATGAAGAAAAAAACGTTTTTCATATTTTAAAAGACGTTTATTCAAATACAGGAGAAATTGTTAAGTCATTCTGCTATACTTCTTTTTACAAAATAAAAAGAAAGAGAGCTAGCATCTATGAAACTTCTCAAAATCATTCTCTTGCTTTTATTGATTATCATTGGCTTAGCTACAGGCTATATCCAGCTAGATCAAGGTAAACAGGAGACTCAATCATCTTATGACAAAATCATTCACTTTCCATCAGATCGATATCCAGAAACAGCTAAGCATATAGAAGAAGCAATTGATGAAGGTCATTCGTCAATTTGTACAATTGATCGTGCAAATAGCGATGAACAGAGGGATCGTTCACTTCATAGTATCCCAACAAAACGAGGATATGACCGAGACGAATGGCCAATGGCGATGTGTAAAGAAGGCGGAACAGGTGCCTCTGTGAAATATGTGAGTCCCTCAGATAACAGAGGAGCAGGTTCTTGGATTAGCCATCAATTGACAGATGATCGTGACGGCATAAGAATCAAATTTATCATTGATTAGAACCTTTATCGTTACTCAATTAAAAATTTACATATAACTGTATCACGGTAGTTCAAACACTGTTGTTGATTTTGTGGTGCATCGTGAAAATAACAAAAAATATAAAGCGATGGACACTGAAATATCTAAAAGAAGCAATTGTTGGCTCATAGCAAATAAAAAAATGGCAAGCTCTACGAAGAAAATACACAAATCAATGATCATTCAACGTTGGTTATCATTTGGTGGATCATACTAGAGATACCATCATGATTTTTTAGAAAACACTCGTGTCGCAACGAATGTCATATTAGATGGAAAAAACGCTGTTGTATAAGAGGTGACAAAAACATACAGGGAACATCATCTACTAATGAATAAAGGAGTTTTCTCATGAATGATTTGAACAATGTCTATTCTCTATCTATCTCTTATCACCAAATAACCGTTTATTCTGGAGACGATTCTCCTCCTGTCATTCATTGGACAAATGATGCCATTCGTCTAGGATTCGCAACTGGAGATAACGGTGTTTCTTTTGAAGGTGTAAACAATGGACAAGCCTCTATCATCGTGTCATTAGATCACCTTGAACATCTATCTTCTGTGGATAGGGCGGTGACAGTGACCTTTACAAATTCAAGTGATTATATTCATATCACAAGTGTCATGTCTCAAATTTTGACATATCCAATTCCAAAAGGAGATTATCAGCTTACATGCTATACCTCACTTCAATCTGATCAAGACATCTATTATTTCCATTTTCAGAGCAAATAATTTTCAGGCTGAATATTCAATTACTGTAGATCATATCAATCAAGCCACTTTACTGCAAAGTCAACAGATTCTCACATGGATAATAAATACGTATTTGCCAACCCGACTTTACCATTCTGATGGTTAGCACGCAGGACTGACAACGAATGCGAGGGTTTGTCTACACGCTAAAACCGGCATGATGATGCCGGTTAGTTTATGGGTGATGATGCTGTGGCTTTTTTAGTAATGGAACAAAGCCATTGTTTTTCAAGTGATTGTAATGTTCATCCATCCGTTTGGTGATATGTGTTCCTTGTTCCTTTGTTAATACACCATATTGCACATATTTCTCGATCACTTCTTTCCGTTTTGAAAGAATTTGTTGCTCGAGTGCCTCAATTTGCTTTTGTTGTTCAGTCGTTAATTTCACTTGATGCGTCACCGGTCGCTTTTCCATTTGAGGCGTTTCTCCATGAGCAGTTACAGCACTAAAACCAAATAACATTATCATTGATAGAACGGTGGAGCCACATATTTTTTTCATATTTGTTGTTCCCTCCTTTATTCGGCTTTATTTTTCACGCACCTTCCTTTTTTATACATTATTTTGCGCAATCAAATTGCACATAATATTCTTACTTTTTCACATTTCGTCTGAAAACGTTGTCCGAACGGAAAAAGCGTGCTATGTTTTGTTTTGTATAAAAAATAGAGGAGGATTCTTAAATGAGTCATTTTTATCATAGAAAACCTATATGGATGATGCTAGTCGTATCTGCACTCATGCTCGTCATTTCTGCATGCAGCCAATCAGGATCATCTCAATCTGACGAATCAACATGGGATCAAATGAAAAAGAAGGGGAAAATTGTGGTTGCTACCTCTGGAACACTTTATCCTACTTCTTATCATGATACATCCAACGGCAAAGATCGCTTGACTGGCTATGAAGTTGAAGTTGTCAAAGAAGCCTTCAAGCGCCTTGACGTCAAAGTGGAGTTTAAGGAAATGGGCTATGATGGCATGTTAAGCGCCATTAATTCTGGTCAAGTTGATGCTGCTGCAAACGATATCGACATCACTGATGATCGTAAGGATAAATTCGCTTTTTCTATTCCTTATAAATATTCTTACGGAACCGCTATTGTACGTAAAGATGATTTATCCGGAATTAAAACCTTGAAAGATTTAAAAGGGAAAAAAGCGGCTGGTGCCGCAACAACCATTTATATGGATGTCGCTCGTAAGTATGGTGCAAAGGAAATCATTTATGATAATGCCACCAACGAACAATACTTAAAGGATGTTGCCAATGGCAGAACCGATGTCATTCTCAATGACTATTACTTGCAAAAGCTGGCTCTTGCTGCATTTCCTAAATTGAATATTACCATCCATCCTGATTTAAAATACATGCCGAATAAACAAGGTTTTGTAATGAAGAAAGACAACACAGCGCTTCAAAAAGAATTGAATCGTGTGTTAAAAGAAATGAAAAAAGACGGAACAATGAAAAAGATTTCCGAGAAATTTTTTAATCATGCGGATGTTTCAAAGAAAATTGATACAGATGTCGCAGATGTCGACATTTCCAAATAAGGAGCCTCGAAGTGGGAGATATTCATTTAGAATATATATTTAACCCTGCACTGGCAAAGGCGTCGTTTCCGTTTGTCATGAAAGGCATCTGGCTGACGCTACTCATTTCCTTTGCCAGCATGTTTTTTGGCACGATTCTCGGTTTTTTTATTGCATTAGCAAGAATGGCGAATACGTGGGTTCTTCAGCTGCCTGCACGGCTGTATATTTCATTCATGAGAGGGGTTCCTATCCTTGTGATCTTATTTATCCTGTACTTCGGATTTCCTTATATCGGCATTGAGTTTACAGCTGTCACCGCTGCTATTATTGGGTTCAGCTTCAATAGTGCCGCTTATATCGCAGAAATCAATCGTGCGGCCCTCTCCTCTGTACCGAGCGGTCAGGTGGAAGCTGCTAAATCACTAGGTCTTAGCTATTGGCAAACCATGCGTGGTGTCATCCTACCTCAATCAGTACGAATTGCACTGCCGCCATTGGCCAATGTCATGCTTGATTTAATCAAAGCCTCTTCTTTGGCAGCGATGATTACGGTCCCGGAGCTCTTCCAGCAAGCAAAAATCGTCGGCGGACGCGAATTCGACTACATGACAATGTATATTTTGGTTGCAGTGATTTACTGGGGCATTTGCAGTGTTGTTTCATTGGTGCAAAACGTTTTAGAAAAACGTTTTGCGATATATCTTTAACAAAAAAGAGCAGATCCAATGAGTCTGCTCTTTTTTATATTCAGCGTAGATAAGATCTGCACTTTCTCTTTAATGTATCAGCCATAACCACACATATAGCCCCAATAAAGTGAGGATCAATGTTGGGATGGTCAGAATAATTCCAGCTTTCATATATGCGCCCCAAGAGATATGGACACCTTTTTTCTTTAAGACATGCAGCCATAGCAATGTCGCCAATGAACCGATTGGGGTCATTTTAGGACCAAGGTTTGAACCAATGACATTGGCATAAATCAGTCCATCTCTCATGACACCTGTTGTGTTCGTATGACCAATTGCGATCGCATCAATTAAGACGGTGGGAAGGTTGTTCATCACAGAGGACAACACAGCGGCAAGCACGCCCATAAACATTGTCCCTGCAAGTAAACCATGTGATGCTCCTTGTTCAATCCAAGCAGCCAAGATTTCTGTCAAACCGACATTCTTCAGTCCATACACCACCACATACATGCCAATAGAGAAGAAAACAATGGACCACGGTGCTTCTTTGATCACACGTTTCGTCGCCACTTGTGGGCTCTTTTTAGCTAGCCATAAGAAGATCATGGCAATGACTCCTACAATGATAGACACCGGAACACCAGATAGCTCTCCAGCAAAATACCCAACAAGCAAAAAGCCCAGCACATACCAAGACAAGCGGAACATATGGACATCTTTAATGGCAGACGCTGGTTCCTTTGCTTGTGTTACATCGTATGTTTTTGGGATGAGCTTTCGATAAAACACATATAGGACAAGGATACTTGCCCCAATAGATACGAGGTTTGGAACAAACATGTTCGCTGTATATTTTAGAAAGCCAATATGAAAATAATCTGCTGATACGATATTGACAAGATTGCTGATTACAAATGGCAATGATGTCGTATCTGCAATAAATCCACTCGCCATCACAAATGGCAGCACCATACGTTCATCCAGCTTCAGAGCTCTGACCACAGATAACACGATGGGGGTGAGAATGAGTGCAGCTCCATCATTAGCAAAGAAAGCAGCGACAACTGCGCCGAGCAGTGTTAAATAAACAAACATGCGTACACCATTGCCTCTTGCCGCTTTTGCCATATGCAGTGCAGCCCACTCAAAAAAACCAATTTCATCTAAAATTAATGAAATAATGATAATGCCAATAAAAGCAAAGGTCGCGTTCCACACAATTTGTGTCACTGCCCATACGTCGTCCAAATGAACAACACCAAAGATAAGGGCAAGAATGGCTCCACCACATGCTGACCATCCAATGGTTAAACGTCCTGGCTGCCAAATGACAAGGACGAGGGTCATGATGAAAATCAAAATGGCCAAGGTGACTGATCCCAAAGTGACCCTCCTTTCACTTTCTCATAAAATCTTTACCTATCATACAATGAAACGAATAAATTGTAATTCATTTTCGTCATGACTCATACGAAAATCCGCAGTGCCTTCACGTACCCCTGCGGCTTCAACGTTTATTGATCCTTTTTCATGAGCATCAATTCAATAAATAACTGGCACCGCTGGCTAAAATCACTTAAATCAATCGAAGTCATGTCAAGGATTTGTTTCATTCGATAGTTTAATGTATTTTGATGAATAAACAATTGCTCAGCAGCCGGCTTTAGTTTGCAATTATTCAACAAGTATACTTCAAGTGTTTTTAAAAAAGCTGTTTGGTTGTCCCGATCTTTTTCCTTCAAGAGTAACAGATCTTGATTAAAGTCATTTTTCTTCTTTTGGTGGCTATAAATTGGGTCTAAGTAACGGAATACCCCTAGATTTTCGTAATCATACGGAATCAGTTCTTGCCCTCCTACAATTTTGACGGCCTTCACCACTTCTATAGCTTCAAATCGACTTGTGCTCATTTTCATGACATCACGATATTCTCTACCCATCCCAATATATAATGGCGATTGATGTGTATGCGCTTTCGAATTGAGATGTGCAATGACATCTTCGGCGGTCGCTTTCGGTGAATGCCGATCTGACAGGCTGCCTAATATCACGACAATATCTGCTTGAACAGAATACACGTGATTGACCTTGTCTTCTAGTTGCAAGTATGTTCTAATAGTTTCCTTCACATCTTCTGCCGTCTCACTTTTGTTATCGGCGGCATGTACCACCATGACGGTAAAAACAGTTGGTAGCGGAATGTTTAAATTCTCAGCCTCCCATTTCAGTTCTTCTTCTGTATAAAAATGATCATCCATGACCTTTTTGAAAAACTCTTCAATCTTGCCTTCTTTTTTCTCCAACTGTTTTTTATTTTGATAAATGACTTTTCCAACCTGAAAGGAAGCTTCGTGCAAAAATTGCAGCTCCTCTTGAGAGAGAGATTCTTCAATGTCCTGCACCCAAATAAAGCCCACAACCTCCTGCTTATGCTTCGCACTCACAGCCACACGTTGGTTAAATCCAAGCTCATGATGACCACTGACATAAAAAGGCTCTGAATCTGTATACAGCCGTTTAATCACACCTGTTTTCTTTAACCAATCAACCACCGCCCCCGGACATTCCTTTGAGAAAATGGTTTGCTGATTGACTGGGTCAAACTGCTGAATACTGTAAGAATTATAAGCGAGCAACTGACAATCTGTGCTTTCTAAAATAACTGGCTTTTTTAAATAGCCGCTAATAAATGCAATTAATTTATCAACATCATAAAATGTGTGTAGCTTTTCTAATATCTCTTCCATCCCGATTGCTCCCTGAATTTAGTTATACATGTATCATACTGCTTTCAAGTAAGATTTGTATAGAAACAAGTAGTAGACATGCCAAAAAAGAGCAGATCACCTCTCTGCTCCTAATCGCACATGGGTCATTTTCTTTTGAGTTCTCACAGAGATAAGGATACTGAACTCATAGAGAGCAATGAGCGGACAGGTGATCATTAAATGCGTTGTGAGCTCTGGTGGCGCGATAACGCCAGCGATCACCAGTAAAAGAAAATAAGCGTACTTTCGATATTTTCGAAAGAAATGAGGCTCTATGAGCTGCAATCTTGTGAGAAACATTGTCAAAAGCGGCATTTGACAGACAAATCCGAACGGAAGTGTCGTTTGCAAAAAGAAATGTATATAATCAAACAAACCTATTGTATTTTCTACTTGAAGACCTGTATTGAATCGATAAAAAAAATGAAATGAATACGGGAACACAATGAGATATCCAAACAGAAGTCCTCCCGCAAACAGCAACAAAATCCAAGGAATGTAACGCCAAATAGCCCTCTGTTCAGATGGGTGAAGCCCTGGTTTCACAAATGCCCAAATCTGATAGCATATAAACGGGGATGCTAGGATGACACCAATCACAAAGGCAAGCTGAATAAATATCTCGAAAGCATCTGTGAGACGAAAAACATGCAACTTCATATGTGAGGACTGTGCGGCATGCTCCAAACCATGCATCAGAGGCATTGCAATGAATAAACCCATCACAAATGTCATGACCAATAAAATCAATATCCAAATCAGCCGCATCCTTAACTCCTCAACATGTAAAGCAAGACTCACTTTCTTTTCATCCATGCCTTAAGCTTCTTTGTCCTGCTGTTTCTTTTCCCCTTCATCATCCATCAATGAACCAGTTGCTTTCTTAAACTCTCTTAATGTTTCGCCAGCCGCTTTTCCTAACTCTGGCAGCTTATTCGGACCAAAAATAATCAGTGCAACTGCGCCTACAAGAATGAGACTTCCTGGACTTAACGCCATTTTTCTGCCTCCTTTTTTAATAGACCAAATATGTCACATATTCACAAAAAGTATAGGAGGGAACATGCTGAAAGTCAATCAAAAAATGAAGAGAAGAGGATCTCACGCCAATTCTCTCATTCCATCTAAAATGAGATTGACAGTAGAGAATGTGACGCTATAATAAGTTTATGTTGACATTGATAATCATTTTCAATAAGGGAGTAGGTCATCAATTGAAGGAAAAATTACCAGTCATTTTTTTGCTCTTTTTTGTTTCTTTTTCAGCTCTATTTATTCCATCTGTTCATATAATTTCAGCGAAGCAAACTAGTGAAAATGACATTCATGCTGTGATTGCCCATGTTGTCAATACAGATCAAGCACTAGATGATCATCAACTGCAAACCGCTAAGAAAGAAATAAACAAGGTCAAGAGTTGGTGGAACCAAAACAAGTCATCTATCAAAAAAAAATCTCTCTCCCTCTCGACTGAAATAGAATCCCAGCTTGCTAAGGTCTCATTAGCACTCGTCACAGATGACACAAAAGAAGCCACCAAACAGCTCGTTCAATTAAAAAGGAGCCTTGAAAACTATCGAGATGGTGCATTTGTGGACAATCAAGGAAAGACAACACTCACCTTAAAGACCTATATTCAAAAACTTGAGCATACTCGAACTCTGATTGATCAAAAGAATTGGCAAAAAGCAGAGCAAGAGGTACAATCCTTGTCTTCTCAATGGCTCAGTGTCGAAGGCGATGTTGTCAGTCAATCTCAAGTAGTCTATGACGACACTGAACGTGATTTACTGCTCCTTGTCTCTTATGTGCAAACAGAAGATAAACGTGAAAAAGCCGGAACACTCATTGATCAAATGGTCGCTGCACTTAAACCCCTTGTAGACGCAAACTATACGATGTGGGATGCTGCACTCATTCCCATCAGAGAAGGAATGGAAGCCATTTTAGTTGTTGGCGCACTATTAACACTTAGCAGAAAAGCCGAGTCAAAATATGCCGCTCGTTGGGTCATTGGAGGGTCAGCAGTAGGGATTGCCATTAGCCTGATCCTTGGTATCTTGGTCGTCATTCTTTTTACATCCAGTGCGTTTGGCACGAACAATATGCTCATTAACGGATGGTCTGGTGTTCTTGCAAGCTTCCTTCTTGTTTATGTCAGTTATTGGCTACACCGATATTCAGATATCGCCCGTTGGAATGCGTATCTCAACAGGAAATCAGCGCAAGCAATCAGTACAAAAAAAATGATCGGCTTTGCTGCCTTAGCTTGTCTTGCCATCTTAAGAGAGGGATTAGAGACGGTCTTTTTCCTTATCGGAATGGCTGGAAAAATGGAAATATCTCAGCTTGTCTCTGGCATCATCATTGGATTTGGTGTCCTGTCCATCATGACCATAATGATGATGAAATTAGGAACACGCTTGCCGTTAAAACCTTTTTTCCTCTGCTCAAGTGTGATCGTTTTTTATCTATGCTTTAAGTTTATGGGCTCAGGCATTCACAGCTTACAGCTAGCAGGCGTTTTGCCGACGAGCGTGTCAGATTATTTACCGTCCATTCAATTTATAAGTGTATATCCATCCTGGTACAGCACATTGCCACAACTTGCTTTGCTCATTGGGGCAGTCATTGTTGTCTGCATCTCAATTATTCAACAGAAACACCATTCTCAACATACGGAGGTTTCATAATGAAAAAAACCATTCTTACTTTATCAACTGCTTTCATCCTTTCAACTGGTCTGGCTGGCTGTCAATCGAATGATACAAAGAACACTGCTACAAAACAAGAAGACAGTAAGTCTGCATCCTCTTCTATTCAAAAAGACGTGACACGAATGCAAAAGGAAGCGGCCCAATTAAACACAGCTATTCAATCCAAGAACATAGATGATATCAAAAAAGCTGCTGATACATTGCATAATGATTGGTTGTCTTTTGAGAACAACGTGCGTGATTCCTTCCCGCTACTTTACACAGAAGTTGAAAAATATGAACAACCACTTTTCATGGAAGCTTACAATGAGAAACCTGATACAAGTAAAATGACTGACGATGTGAAATATCTACAAACAGCACTAAGCACATTGAAAAAAGCAAAACAGACCAAACAAAAAACATCGGCTGTTCTAACAAAAGCCGTGAAGAATTATCATACCTACGTTCAAACTCAGCTAGATGAACTCGTAAAAGAGACAACAACCTTTACCGCAGCGGTCAAAGCGAAAGACATGAAACAGGCAAAGGCTTCGTATAAAAAAGCACGTGTATATTACGAGCGTATTGAACCAATCGCAGAGAGCTTTGGGGACCTCGACCCAAAAATTGACGCTCGAATTGCCGATGTGGATTCAGAAGCAAAATGGACAGGCTTCCATCGTATTGAAAAAGCAATTTGGAAAGACAAAAATGTAGATGGTCAAGCAAAGATTGCCGATCAGTTACTCAAAAATGTAAAAGAACTCCAAGAGAAAACAAAGTCGCTTGCATTAAAACCTGAAACAATGGTTGCCGGTGCACAAGAACTCTTAAACGAAGCAGCCATTAGTAAAATTACAGGTGAAGAAGAAGCTTATTCACATATTGACCTTGTCGATCTTGCGGCAAATACAGAAGGCTCCAAAGCTGTGTATCAAGCTGTTCTACCTGCATTAGTAAAAACCAATCAAGACTTATCAGATAAACTCGATACACAATTTAACAAAATTGAAGCTACCTTACTTCAATTGAAGAAAAATGGCGAGTATGTGCCATACAACAAACTTACAAAAAAACAAATTCGCACTTTAAGTGACGAGCTTAGTCAGCTATCCAACTTAATGAAGGATACTGCCCAGATTTTATAAAACGGAGTGACGATGACATGACAGAGGAAAAACAAAATGGCTACACAAGAAGAGATATGTTGAAGTTAACTGCCGTTGCCGGTACAGGTATTGCCATTGGAGCCAGCGGTCTTGGCACACTGTTAAATGTCACGAAGTCCCTATCTCCTGAAAAAAAGACATCGGCATCTGAAGAGGCGGACACCATTTCTTTTTATGGAAATCACCAAGCTGGAATTGTCACACCACAGCAAAAATTTATTTATTTATGTGCTTTCCATATGACCACCTCAAGTCGAAAGCAGGTCATGAGCTTACTTCAAGATTGGACGAAGCTGAGTGAGGTGTTATCTAGAGGCGCTGTTCGTCAAAATACCGATAACAAGCTACTTCCTCCTAACGATACAGGGGAATCTATGGATTTACCGCCATCTAAGTTGACAATGACATTTGGGTTTGGTCCCGATTTCTTCGAAAAGAATGGCGTCGACCGTTACGGCATATTAAAACAAAAGCCCGCTTATTTAAATTCGATCCCTCATATGCCACATGATCAATTAGATTCCGCATATGTTGGTGGGGATGTATGTGTTCAAGTGTGTGCAGATGATGAACAAGTCGCCTTCCATGCACTTAGACAATTCATTAAGTCCAGTACAGGGTTAACAACTGTTCATTGGATTCAAAAAGGGTCCATTTCCTATGATGGAGGTAAAACGCCCCGTAATTTGTTCGGCTTCAAAGATGGAACAGCCAATCCTGCTCCTACCGACAAGACTTTTTACCAGAAATACGTGTGGACAAAAGAAAATGAACCTGATTGGATGAATGGCGGGACATATATGTGTTATCGTAAAATCCGTATGTTTTTAGAGGTATGGGATCGCACATCTCTTCAAGATCAAGAAGATACCTTTGGCAGAAAGAAGGACACTGGTGCTGCCTATGGAAAAGCAAAAGAACACGATACGGTCGATGTCAAAAAGCTACCGATCAATTCACATGTGAGGGTGGCAAAGGAAGCGGGACAGCCTATTTTACGAAGAGGCTATTCTTACGTCAATGGCGTGGAGGAGAAAACAGGCAATGTCGATGCCGGTCTCATGTTTATTAGCTTCCAAAAGAACCCTGAGCGACAAGTCTTGCCGATGCTCAAAGCGCTGGGTAGCATGGACGCGCTCAATGAATATACAGTGCATGTCGGCAGTGCGCTCTTTGCTTGTCCAAAAGGGATTACACAAGGTCAATATATTGGACAAGAGCTCTTTGAAGCATGATGATCTTGCCCTAAGGAAATAGTAAAGGCATGAGTCCGCTCCTACGGATTCATGCCTTTTATCATTAAAACATTTCACTAATGGTTTTTGCCTGCATGTGGAGGATTAGATAATCTGGACCGCCTGCTTTGGAATCAGTTCCAGACATTTTGAAGCCGCCGAATGGGTGATATCCAACAATCGCGCCCGTACAGTTACGGTTAAAATAGAGGTTCCCCACATGGAACTCTTGCTTTGCACGATTGATGTGATCACGGTTATTCGTAATAACAGCACCAGTTAGACCGTACTCTGTGTTGTTCGCCACTTCAAGCGCTTCATCAAAGTTTGAAACTTTTGAGAAGGCTAACACAGGTCCAAAAATTTCTTCTTGCATCAAGCGAGACGTCGGCTCAAGATCTGCAAAGATGGTTGGATGAATGAAATATCCTTCCGTATCATCACTTGTACCACCAGTGACCAAGCGCCCCTCCTGTTTACCTATCTCAATATACTCAGTGATTTTGTCAAATGAAGCTTGATCAATAACAGGTCCCATGTACACATCAGCTGAAAGCGGATTGGCTGTTGTTTTGGTTTCAGTGATCTCTTTCACACGCTCGATGACTTGGTCATACAGTTTCTCATGAACGACGGCACGAGATCCGGCTGAACATTTCTGTCCTGAAAAACCAAAAGCTGATGTGAAAATGGCATTAGCCGCTAATTCAACGTCCGCATCCTCATCTACTATGACTGTATCCTTCCCGCCCATTTCGGCAATCACACGTTTCAAGTGTTGCTGCCCCGGCTGTACCTTCGCTGCACGTTCGAAAATACGTGTTCCTACTTCTCTTGAACCAGTGAATGTAATCAGGCTTGTTTTCGGGTGATCGACTAAGTAATCTCCAACCTCTGCGCCGCTTCCCGGTACAAAGTTCACAACACCCTTTGGCAGGCCCGCTCTTTCAAGCTCTTCTACAAAACGAGCGGCGATGACTGGGGTGGCACTTGCTGGTTTTAATACCACTGTATTCCCAGTCACTATCGGAGCAACCGTTGTTCCTGCCATGATTGCAAATAAGAAATTCCAAGGCGGGATGACGAGTGTCACGCCAGTTGGTGTATACACATATTGATTACGTTCTCCCTCACGGCTGTTGACTGGCTTGCCTTTTGCCAATTCTAGCATTTGACGGGCATAATACTCTAAAAAGTCGATCGCTTCTGCTGTATCAGCATCTGCTTCATTCCAAGGTTTACCTGCCTCTTTCACTAGAAGTGCCGAGTACTCATGCTTTTTACGGCGAATGCTTGCCGCAGCACGGAATAACACGCCTGCTCTTTCTTCAGGAGAGGTATAACGCCATGTTTCAAACGCTTTTGCCGCAGCTTGGACAGCTTGTTCGGCTTCTTGCTTCCCTGCCTTTGATACAATCCCAACGACTTCATCCTTTTTCGCCGGATTGATTGATACAATCTTATCTTCTGTTTCGACTCTTTCTCCATTAATGATAAGCGGATACGTTTGACCGAGAGATTCGGTCACCTTTTTTAATGCTTGTTCAAACGCTTTGCGGTTTTCTTCATGACTAAAATCCGTGAATGGTTCATGTTTGTAAGGTGTTGTCATCTTTTCACGCTCCCAATTTAAATTATTTTCTCGTCATTCCTTTTAATGCAAATGCAATATTTGCCGGTCGTTCTGCAAGACGCCTCATGTAGTAGCCATACCACTCTCGTCCGTATGGTGTATAGACCCTCATTTGATAGCCTTCCTTGACAAGTGACTGTTGCGTTTCTGTTCTCATGCCATACAGCATTTGAAATTCAAATTGACTTGTCTGTATATTGTGTTTTTTCACAATATTTTTCGTAAATTCGATCATCTGATCGTCATGTGTCGCAATGGCTGTATAGTTCCCTGTGAGTAATTGCTTTTCGATCAGCTTTTTGTAATTCTGATCTACATCTTTTTTGTTTGGATACGCCACTTCGGCGGATTCTTTATAGGCACCCTTTACAAGCCTTAAAAAAGGCTGGAATTCATTCAGGTCATCAAGATCCTTTTCTGTTCTGTACAAATACGCCTGCAAGACCGTACTCACATACTCGTATTGAGATTTCATCTCTTTAAAAATGTCCAGCGTTTTTTGACAACGCTTTTCATCCTCCATATCAATCGTCACCATGATTCGATGCTTCTCCGCCGTATCTAAAATTTTCTTCATATTACGGTAAACGAGATCATCGTCAATATCAAGACCGAGTGAAGTCATTTTGAGTGACACGTGAGAATTGAGCTTCGCTTCGGCAATTCGCTGAATGGTTTGAACACATTCATTCGTCCGCTCATTCGCAATCTCTGTCTTTGTGACAAACTCACCAAGGTGATCAACTGTGACGGCCATTCCTTGATTATTTAATCGCTTGATCACCGGAATGGCACTCTCAAAATCTTTCCCCCCGATGATTTTCTTTGATGCAACAGCACTTCCCCAATTGCGAGCAATATGGTTCAAGAGACTGCTCTTTGACAAAAACAAGAAAAAATTTCTTGTGACCGACTCCATAAAGGGCACCTCCCACTCTTTGTAAGCTATGTCTTTATTGTAAGGCTCACAAGCTGTCCGCTACAATATTTGAAAATGACAAAAATTCAGACATTTTTTGTGATTTTATCACAATGAGGTGCAAAAAAGAGCCTGCCTTTGACCGGCTGGCTCTTCCTCACTTATGCCCACACCTCGTCAAGGGTAGACTGCAACAAATGATTCAATTCTTGATTCAGATTTTCTTTCGGCTGATTGTAGCTTTTCACCAATTCATGAAAACGGGCTAGTTCTTTAACAATAAACGGATGGACATGCGGCAGACGATTGACTATATCCATTTCTTCTCCACTTATTTTACGATTAAGTAGCTCATGGATCTCTGTTAATAGTGGTCCATGTTCTACAAGCCCGTCAAGGAGTTCATGAAAGTCCATAGGCGGAACGGTATGAAAGCGTTCAATCCACTGACAGGCAAGTAGCGGACGAAGAACATAGAAATACTTCTTCATTCGCACTTGCTCTCTCCGCAAATATTGACTTTCATTGCGCTTGGCCATATTGAGATAGTGATACATTAACGCCACTTGTGAGAACGCACGGTCCTTTAATTCTCTTAACTGCTTCGCTAACGAAAATGCTTCTGCATATATCATGTTAGAGGAAAGCCACTCCATGATTGAAGGATTCGATTTGTTGAACAACCGCAGTGCCTTTCTTAGCTCCCAGCCGCTGATGTCTAGATCGTCATCAATTGGTCGTTCAATGACATCACGCTGTTTCTCAATGGACCAATACCATTCCTTCCTAGGTACATATAAAAAACGAACATCGTAATCACTATCGGTAGAGGGAAATCCCCACGCCCTGCTTCCCGATTCAACTGCAAGGCAAATCTTTACGTCATATGTGTCTTCGATTGTTTTTAGCTCTTCCTTGATTCTCTTTCTCAACTTAGTTCAACTCTTTCTATCCGTTTTATGCATGACTTCTTCACGTTTAGGGAAAATACGAATAAGACATATATCAAAAGGAGTTGAACCTAATGTCTATATCTCGCATTATGAAATGGATCACCGGGATTTTTGAGGCATGCCTTGCCATCCCTGTGATTGGAGGACTATTTATTATCAGTAATGGCTATACCCCGCTCTTGGTGATGCTTATTCTGCATATTATCACACTTGTCTTATCAAAACGAGACGATGGACCGGTCACCGGAAGCATCATCGGGATTGTCACGTCATGCCTAGCTTGGATTCCAATTGTCGGATTTATCCTTCATATCATTACTGCCCTTGTGCTCATCATCACAGCACTAATCCCTGATGAAAAAACAAGACAAAACACCCGTTATTAAATAAAAGAGACCCTCACAGCGGTCTCTTTCAAATTTTTAACAAAGTGGTTTTCATCGCTCGAGAGCCGACAACGAGTGCGGGTGGTTTGCTACACGCTAAGAAGCCCTTACATGAACGTCTCTTCATATATTAAACAAGTAAATGCTTTCGCAAAAATGACAGCTTCTCCGTCTGAAACGCCGGTATAAACTCATGTCCAAAATAACGATAGACCTTGAGCGCTTTATCCGTTTGTAAATGATTGTACACCGCAAACACAGTAGACGGCGGTGTCACTTGATCAATGAGTCCAATCGCCATCAACGTTGGCTGTTTGACCCATCCAGCTAAGTTGATTAAATCAAAGTAGCTTAATGTCTCAAATGCTTTCTTTTCCGCCTCTGGGTCGCTGTTTCTTCTAATGTAGGAATTAATTTCTAAGTAGGGTTCCTGCAGAGCCACGTCTACTGCACGCTCAAAGTTTGATAAATAAGGGTAATCAGCGACAACAACTTTTGGAATCTCTGAAAGTGCCGCAGCTGCAATAGCTAATGCGCCGCCCTGACTCCCACCAATGACACCGATTCGGCTATGATCGATTTCAGGAAATGAACGAATGACCTCAAGTGCACGAACAGCATCTAAATAGACACCACGATAATAGTAGGTCTCCTTAGATAAAATCCCTTTCGTCATCCACCCTAATGCTTGACCACCAGGTGTCACCGTCGTATCTTCACTGCCCCCTTGACCACGAACAAGCATACCGAATGTCGCATAGCCGTGCAACGCCCAATTGACAATCTCATGAATATCGCCGTCATAGCTGTAATTATAACCATGAAATCGAACAAGTGCCGGATGCGAGCCCCCATGATCAGGGACAGCATACCAGCCTTCAATACGAGAATTCCCAAAGCTTTGATATGTGAGACGGTACACCTTTACCCCTTTTACCGGATACGAAAAAGGCTCAAGTGTTGGCTCGGCCTCAATCTTATCTAACGCTTCAAGTGACGCTCTCCAAAAGGAAGAGAAATCAGGACGTGCTGTTTTCTTTGGTTTATATACGTTGAGTTCTTCTAACGGTAAATCAAACAGTTGCATACCTCACTATTCCCCTTTGTTTTATAAGTTATGTTGTGAATTGCTCTTATCATATCATCTTTTCTCATGTAGAAAAAGGGTTATAAGCCTCTTACCCCTATATAGACAAAACCTTCTGACTTTTCTGTTGGCAAAGACTGCATAAACCTTTATGATAAAGAAACTGGCCTGAAGCACTTCTTTTTTCCGGCAAGATCAGCAGACTTAACACATATGAATCATGAATTCTGACATTGTGGCGTTTTTACGCTCATGTAAAAGGAGGAAACGACATGAAAATCGCTCTTGTTCAAATGGATATACACATTGGAAAACCAGATGTGAACTTTAAGAGAGCAGAAGCATTCTTAGAAAAAGCGATCCGTCAACAGCCTGATTTGATCATTTTTCCAGAAATGTGGAATACGGGCTATGCTTTAGAAGACGCAGATCAACTTGCGGACGTAGACGGGAAACACACAAAACAACTTTTCTCTTCCTTCGCTCGCAACCACCATGTCTATCTCATCGCAGGAAGTGTACTAAACATGCGTTCAGAAAAAAAGGAAATCACCAACACAATGTATGTGTTTAATCGTCAAGGCGAGCTTGTGTTAGATTATGATAAAATTCATTTATTTCGCTTAATGGATGAGGATCAATATTTAACGGCTGGTCATCAGCTCGGTTTATTTGATTATCATGAAGACGTGACGATTGGCACAATGATCTGCTATGATCTCCGCTTCCCGCAGCTCTCAAGAACACTCGTGAACAAAGGGGCGAAAATGCTGGTGAATACCGCGCAATGGCCGAAAGCAAGAGTCGACCATTGGCGCAGTCTGCTGATCGCAAGAGCCATTGAAAACCAATCGTTTATGATTGCTGTGAACCGAACGGGCACAAGTAAAGAGACAGAATTCCCTGGCCATTCAATGGTGATTGATCCACTCGGACACGTATTACTTGAGACCAGCAGTGATGAGAACATTTATTATACAGAGATTGATCTTCATATGGTGGATGAGGTAAGAAACCAAATCCCCGTCATAACTGATCAGCGTCTAGACATATATTAAAAAGCAGGACTCTCCCTGCTTTTTTTTGTTTAATGAAACGTTTGTTTAACTGATGATTCGTATGGTTACATGACATGTCTTATGCTTTTTTTCTTTAACCCTCTGCACATGCTCAATCGGTGTTTCATCTAAGCCTTTAAACACTACAAAATTAGAATCCATCTGTGACATCATAAGATATCATGGACAAGCTAGGCATTAGAAATAAAACACAAGTGGAAACTTGGGTGAAATCCACTGGCTTCATCAACCTGTTGGGAAGCATATTCATACTAAAACAGCAAATTGGGATATTCAAAAAGGGCAAAGAATGGGAAAGGAGGTAGAGAAAGAAGCATTAGTGTCTATTGATGAAGCGGTAAAAGACGAAGTAAGTGTCATTGCATTCTTTCAACTGTTCAAGATCGGCAAAATCAACATGTTATCGCTGGGTAAAAACGAGGTCACCAATGAAAACAAAAGGTGTGACATCAATTCATCACTCTGCCAAACACGATAATATGTTTGGCAGAGTGTCTGAATTAATTGAAATGAAACAACCATTCACCGAAAGGGCTGTCGGAAACTGGCTGTTTCATAAAGGTGTGTTAATCCCTGTCTCACAGTCCCAGACAAGTAGTTTATTTCGAGTATAAATCCCAGCCAAGCTTGAGTGTGTCCACTATGTAATTGGCCACTTCCTCAGCCTCCAAATGATCCGTTTCGACTCTTGAGTTATGAAAAGCATAAATTTCTCTTCGTTCCTCAAACAGCTCTTTCATTTCATCAATCGTACGGCTGTGGAGAACAGGTCGATTTTCAATTAAAATATCAAGGC
Source organism: Bacillus sp. NPDC093026 (assembly GCF_044754665.1). Classification (NCBI taxonomy): domain Bacteria; kingdom Bacillati; phylum Bacillota; class Bacilli; order Caryophanales; family Bacillaceae; genus Bacillus; species Bacillus sp. NPDC093026. The sequence continues at coordinate 35,998 of NZ_JBIVPN010000007.1, forward strand.
GCTGTTTCCAATTTTCCCAAGATAAATCAAGGAAAAGAACTGTACAATGCTTCAAGCAAGATTGTTTGACTTCTTCCTGTTTGAACGCACCACCTCCAAGAGAGACGATTTTAAGCTGTGTGTTTTCACATAAGTCAACGATATAATCCTTTTCAGCCTGTCTAAAGAATGCTTCTCCTTTTTGCTCAAAGATCTCTGGAATCGTCATGTTGTACTTTTTCTCAATCTCCTGATCAACATCAATAAAATCTCTATATAACTTTTTGGCAATGAGCTGCCCAATTGTTGTCTTTCCAACACCCATAAAGCCAATGAGGACAATATTTCTCTGTCTCACAGGGATCTCTCTATTGAATTTCATATTCGTGACACGTCCTCCTTACAACAAGGAATGCTACATAATGTTTCTATTATATGATAAATGGACTGCGAAAAGATAGGCATTCTTAAAAATTGTACTTGACGACGTAGCCGAGCTGTTCAGAGAGTTGCTGTGCCTGTTTCTTCACTTTTTGCTGCAAATGAGGAATGACCTCACTTGTAAATCTGTGAGTTGGGCCGGATATGGATAAACACGCCTTCACCTCACCATGAATGTTAAAAATTGGTGCAGCTACTGCAGCCGATCCGACCTCCCGTTCATCAATACTGCAAGCTGTATTCGTCTCAAGAATACGCTTGCATTCATTTCGCCATCCATTTCTCGTCTGTTGATCGGCTTCTGACGCTAATACCTTCTGCTGAAATTCTTCGCTTTGGAAAGCAAGCAATACTTTTCCTCCAGCACCTGCGTATAACGGCAACTTCTCACCGATCTTGACAAGGTGCCTAATGGATTGAAGCCCTTCAGCCTGTTCAATACAAACCCGGCTCGTATGATCTAGTACATACAGATTGACGGTTTCCTTTGTTTCATCACGTAGTTTGTACATGAGCGGCTTTGCCAATTCTCTAAGTTGAATGGATTTCCCCGCAATATAACCGAGCAGGTAAAGCCTTTGACCGAGCCGGTACTTTAAGGTGTCTTGATTTTTTTCTACAAAATGATTCATTTCTAGTGCCTTGAGCAGTCTCGTTGTGGTGGACATTGCTAAGTTTAGCTCTTTCGAAATGTCAGTTAACGTCAGCTCCTGACGCTCTTCACTAAAACAATACAGAATATCTAATGCGCGCTGAACGGTACGCAGTCCTGATTCTTCCTTTGACTTCTTATCAGCCATATTCAGTTTCTCCTTTTCCACTTTGATTTCTTATCGACATCAATAACCAACTTTGCTATAATCCATTTTAAATGTTCCATAAAAGGAAAACAAATTCCGATAGGCGGAATTAAAACCATGTACGATGTTGTTGAAGGAGATGTCGTGATGTACTTAGTGATCTTTACACTTCTTATTAGTTTTTACATCTTCAATCAATTATTCAATATTCCGATTCTCTCTTATTTTATTGGTTTGCTTGCTGTCGCTTCGCTCATCATCTCTCTTAAGCGGGCAAATGGGCTTTATTTGAAAACAGGCGTTGTTTTTCTCTCCATTGGTTTGGTCTTATTCTTTTTGTCCGATCAGCCTTTGCACACCTTTTTTCTCCATTTTCATTCCATGCTAGGCTTGATTTCTTTATTTTTCATGTTGCCATTTATTCATTCTCTCATACATGTCGGACATTTTGATACACAGCTAAATAAACTGCTAACCTTACATACCACCAGTACAAAACAGCTTTATCAAAAGAGCTCATTCGTCACTCACATCCTTGGGATGTTCTTAAATATCGCAACCATCCCTTTATTATATACCTCCTTAAAACCTTCACTGGTCTCCCTTAAGGAAGACGTCAGACAAAATATCTATACACGCAATCTCTTAAGGTCATATGCGCTTTGCCTAAGCTGGAGTCCTGTTGAGGTGCTGGTAAGCGTCACCATTGATGCAACCAAGCTGAAATATTATCAAATTGCACCCGTTACCTTTTGTTTAATGTTGGTTGTATTGATGACAGATTGGATTCTCTTTTCTCGTAAAAGTAAGCAATTACCGGGTATCGTCCAGCTAAAGGATGCACGCACCACCCCTAAGAGAATAAAGCGAAAAACCCTTCAGTTCGCCCTCATGCTGCTGAGCTTTATCACGCTTGTCTCTCTTATAGATACATGGATTGGGAAAGGCTATTTATTCACCGTCGTCTTAACGATTGTTCCTTTTTCTCTACTATTCTCGTATGTCATCAAAAAGCGGAAACAATATATAGCGGTGTCTGTTCCACATTGGAAAGAACGAACCGTTCATCTCTCTAATTATATGTGTCTATTTTTAAGTGCTGGTTTCTTTGTCGATATGCTGATTGTTACAAACAGTATGAAGCCTGTTCAAGCATTGATTATGAGTATATCAAGTCATGCGATTTGGGTTTATTGTGTCATCGGATTGTACTTTCTCATCACGGCTCTTTGCGGCTTCCATCCACTCGTCTCACTTGCACTTTTAATCAGCATGATGGCACCTGTCCTTCATGAACTGCCCGCACTTCCAATTGCGATTATGCTCATAACAGCTGGAACGTCAACTGTGATGTTTAGTCCATTTAATGTATCCGTCTCACTATTAGCTGATTTGATGAAGGTCAATCCATACCGTATCACTCGTTGGAATATCTGGTTTGCCGTCTTTTACATTAGTATGGGATTCATGTGCGCAACCGTGATCACTGTCATCTTTTATTCGTAAACAAAGAGAGCTCATTCCTTTGAATGAACTCTCTTTTCTTTCTATGGTTTTAATTGGATACGTTCAATCTTTCCTACGATAAATATGTAGGACACCGCTCCACATACTGCAACGAGGCTAACAAATAAAATACCACCGTTATAAGAGCCTGTCACTGAAACGATCAAACCGATCATTAGCGGTGTGACGATCCCAGATAAATTAGCAAAAAAGTTAAACACGCCTCCAGCCAGTCCGACCATTTCTCTTGGTGCCACCTCAGACAACATCGTCCATGAGATATTCGACAGTCCTTGTGCGAAGGAGGCAATGGATAAGATGGTGAGAACTAATGGAATGTTGGTTGTAAAATTTGCCAAAACAATGGTGCTTGTTAGAAGCAAACCAACAACAACAGGCAGTTTCCTAGCCACATTGACGGATACTCCCTTTTTGAGTAACCAATCGGAGATGTAGCCGCCAAAAAGCACTCCAAAGAATGCAGCGATGTATGGAAGGGATGCAGCAAAACCAACCTTTAGAAATGCCATATTTTTCGCCTCAGCTAAATATGTGGGAAACCACGTTAAAAAGAAAAAGAGTGTGGATGCAACAGAAAATTGACCAATATATAATCCGATCAATTTACGATATTTCAGCAGTGCTACAAAGTCTCCCCATTTCAGCTTCTCTTGTGATGTCACCGTCAGTCCTTCCCCTTTTCGAATCAATTCTAGCTCGTCTTCATTGATCTTCGGGTGCTCTTTTGGTTCATGATAATATTTATACCAAAAGAAAGCAAATATGATGCCGAGCGCACCTGCGGTAATAAACACAGTTCTCCAATCGAAAGTGGTCATGATCCAAAAAAGAAGAGGTGTCGCAAATGCAAGACCAACATACTCTCCGGCAGTGTAGACGCCTGTCGCAAAAGCTCGTTCTCGTCTTGGAAACCAAGTGGTCACAATGCGGTTATTCGCAGGGAATGCTGGAGATTCTGTAATTCCAATAAACAAACGGCAACCGAATAAAAAAGCAAAACTGTTCGCAAACGCCTGTAAGCCTGTGAAAATCGACCAAGTAATGAGTGAGATCCCATACGTCACCTTTGATCCGAATTTATCAAGTATAAAGCCCCCTGGTATTTGCATCGCCGTATAAGTCCAGCTAAATGCCGAAAAGATCAGACCTAGTAATGCAGGATTTAATTGCAGTGAAGATTGTATGGCTGGTGCAACGATTGACACACTGGCTCTATCAATATAATTAATAGCGGTAATAAAAAACAAGAGAATCAAGATGCCAAAGCGAGCTTTTGTTGGTTTCATATAAGCGATTTGCAGTTCGTTCCCCTTCAGTTCTGAATGCACTTTCATAACCATCCTCCTTTGTCTCCGCACAGTGCGAAGCATTTGAGCTTCCTTAGATAACCCCTTTTTCTTCTAACTGTTTGCATTCTTCTTCTGTCATACCAAGCATGCTAGTTAAAATTTCATAATTATGTTCACCTAAATCAGGTGCACTGTGACGGATACTCCCTGGTGTTTTTTCAAACTTTGGAATAATTCCAGGCACTTTCACTTTGCCAAGACGCGGATGATGAACCTCGACAATATTCTCTCGTTCTTTAAATTGCGGATGCTCAAAGATATCTCGAATGCTTAGAATCGGACTCACAGGCACGCCATGTGCATCAAGAATCTCCAATACTTCATCCCTTGTTCTTGACGCAATCCACTGAGAGACGATGGCATCCATTTCGTCATTATGTTTCAGTCTGGCTTCATTCACAGAGAATTTCTCGTCTTCTAGTAAATCTAACCGATTCATTGCCTCAGCTAATCGATTAAAAGTCGAATCTGTACTGGTCACAAGTACAAGATAATGGCCATCCTTTGTTTCGTAGGTGCCAGCAGGACTCGAATGACCGCTTAGCCCCGGTGAACGCTCACGCACCTTACCAAGCTGATCATATTCAGCAATCAAGAACTCTAGCATGCGAAACACAGATTCATACAGGGCAAGATCAACCATTTGTCCCGTTCCTTCTGGATGTGTATCTCGATAATACATTGCTGTCACCGCAGCAAATGCAACATATATCCCAGCAATGTAATCCGTGAGAGAAAATGACGGACTGACAGGATGACGATCTGGAAACCCTTGTATATACGTAAAACCACTAAATGCTGTGGCAGGTGTGCCAAAACCCGCTTTGTCCTTAAATGGACCTGTCTGCCCATAGCCTGATACACGAATCATAATTAAATTAGGGTTTATTTCTTTTAAAATATCGTAACCCACTCCCCATTTTTCGAGTGTGCCTGGGCGGAAATTTTCTATGATCAGATCGACTTGTCCCGCAAGCTTTTTAAAAATCTCCTTCGCTTCTGCTTTGTGCAGATCAAGTGTGAGAGATTTCTTATTCCTTGAGAGCCCTGACCACCTAAGCGGTTCACCGTCAGCAAAAGGACCAACATGCCGCAGCGTATCCCCTTTTCCAGGAATCTCGACTTTAATGACCTCGGCACCAAAATCCCCTAAAAGAACTGCGCCGTATGGGGCAGCAATCATCGTAGAGACATCTAATATTTTGATTCCTTCAAGCGGCGTTTTCTTGTTCATTGCGTGACTCCCTTTCATAAAGAGCTAAAATGATTTTTTGTTTTAGCCCTTTGTCTTCTTTTCAGCATGCATGAAAAACCCTTGAAGTCTAGAAAAAACTGAGCACTGAACGAAATGAAACATTCGTAAACACAGTGCTCAAGATGTGACAACGAGTTCAAGGATTTGTCTACATGCAGGGGCGGCATACAACCCCACCTCTCGCCTTAATTCTTTGGTAGCTGTCCTTGCGGTGTATACAGCCAAATGAGCCATAAAGGTTCATCTCCCGTATTGACATGCTGATGTGAAACTCCATCTGGGATAAACATAAAGTCATTTTGCTGAAAGGACTGTCTTTCTCCATCACAAATGACTTCGCCAGACCCCTTAATGACATAATCAAATTCCTCTGAGCCCGGATGATTGTGAACAGAGCTTGCTTCTCCCGGCTCAAAAATGGTGAGACCTGCCATCATATGCTCTGATCCGACTGTATCTGGTGTAATGGTTTGAAACACCTTGCGAATCATTTGCTCCTCTGGATGATCTAAACCTAACCATAATGGATGTCCATCTTTAAACGGATTCAACACTTTAATTTTCATGGAAAATTCCTCCCTATATTTCATTCACACTGACATGTGAGCGTTTTGTATTTGGTGAATAAATATCATTAATATTCCAATGTCCATCTGTAGGAACAGGGTCATTTTTCATCGCCACATCAATCACACACGGTTGCTCAGAAGAAATCGCTTCGGCGAGTGCCTCTTTGAATTCATGAGCGCGGGTGATTTTAATCCCTTTCACCCCATAACCTCTTGCGATGGCAGCAAAATCAGGAGAATAGCTTTCTCCATCTTTTCTAAATACAGTGCCATAAGTCGTTTCATAGTGTGCCATTTGCAAGCCGGCAATCGTTCCAAAAGCACTGTTGTTCATCACAATCCACACAACAGGAATGTTTTCCTCCACGGCCGTTGCCAAAACAGATGGATTTTGACCGAATCCTCCATCCCCGACAAGTGACACAACAACACGGTCAGGCTGGGCGATTTTTGCTCCAAGCGCCGCTGGTGCTCCAAATCCCATGGTCGCAAAGCCCCCTGGTGTTAAAATGGTTCCAGGCGTAAGCACGGGAAATTGCTGTCCTACACCGTTTTTATTCCAACCAACATCGGTTGTGATGAAGGCATCTGCCGGCAGGACCTCACGCACTTCCTGCAAAATTCGCTGTGGCTTCATTGGGAATGAGTCATCTTGAATATTCGTCAGATTGTTCTGCTGGAATTCCTGACGATAGGCGGCAATCTCTTTTTTCAATTCAGGACGATCTAGACCTTCTGGCAGTCTCTCTCTCGCCACACGATTTAACACTGTTAATGCCTGCTTCAAATCAGCCACAGCTCCAATTTCAACAGGATAGTTACGTCCAATTTCATTCGGATCAATGTCAATATGAATCAGTTTGGTTGATGGGAAGCGGAACGTATAATCCGATTCCCACGAACTCGCATCAGCTTCAGCAAAGCGAGTGCCTAAGGCGAAAATGTAGTCCGCCTCTTTACACTGATCATTGATAAATTTCGTGCCCCAAAAGCCCGTCATCCCAAGGGTCATTGGATGGTCATCCGGCATCGCTCCTTTTCCCATCAAGGAATGAGCAACAGGGATACTCAAATGTTCAGAGAATGACTTTAATTCCTCTGCAGCATCTGCTAATAAAATGCCTCCCCCAACATATAAAAGCGGTTTTTCAGCCTGAAGCAATCGATCCATGATTCGATTTGCTGTATGATCATCAATAGATGATTTTTCAATGGTGTGTGTATGATGTTCTACTTGTTCAAACAGTGATACATCTAAGTCTTTTGAGAACACATCCATCGGAACGGAAATGAGCACTGGACCTGGACGGCCGCTTTCGGCTAATTGAAAAGCTTTTGACAAAATCTCTGGAAATAGTTCTGGAATGTCGACACGCCATGCTCTTTTCACAAACGGTCGATAAATTTCATATTGAGAAGCATCGGAATGAAGATTGATTTCTTGGTGTGGGTGCTTTCCGTAGTAATGACTTGGAACATCTCCTGCAATGACAACCATTGGAATTGAATCAAGCGCAGCATTCGCTACTCCTGTTGCCGCATTCGTGAGTCCCGGACCTAAATGGCTGAGAACGACGGCTGTCTGTTTCTTCGCTCTTGCATATCCATCCGCCGCGTGTGCAGCAATCTGTTCATGCCTCACATTCACAAATTGAATGCGGCTTTTTTCCAGTGCTGATAGAAAGGCAATATTCGTATGACCGCAGAGACCGAAAATATGCTCGACTCCTCGCTTTTCTAAATACTGAATGACCTGTGCAGATATATTTTTTTTCATCTTTCTCTCCCTCCCAAACTTTTTTTTTCATGGTTCCGCTATGACTCTTCTACACTCTCATTCTCTGAAAACACAATGGATAGAACCTGATTTAAATCCTGTATCGCCACTTGGCCGGGAGCAGAGCTCTCTTTACCCACAGCAAAGGTCATCACAGACCCAAAAAGACCGCCAATCATTCTCGTAAAAGCGCCATACTTTCCCATCGCCATTGAAATGATTGGAATTGCCAATCGTTTTTGAGCTTGACTAGTCGCTGCCAATAGCTGTAATGCTTCATCATAGGTATGAGGCATCACAGCAATCTTTGCGATGTCTGCCCCAACTGATTCTGCTTCGACGAGTATTTGTACCATTCGTTCCACCTCGGGCGTTCCTTGAAAATCGTGATAGGAAACAATCAATGTCACGCCATTCTTTTTAGCCGCCTGACCGACTTCTCTCATATGCTTGACATCCTGCATCAGTTCATAATCAATCGCTTCCACACGCTTACTTTCACAAAGCTTGACAAGTAGCGATACTTTCTCCTTCTCTGAGAGCGATATCCTTCCGCCACCTTCTCTTTCTGATCGAATGGTGAACAAGAATGGAATTCCGTTTGCCTTGTCTTTTATACACTTAAGGGTCTCTAACACACAGTCCTCGTCATTCAGGTGTGTAAAAAAATCCGCTCGCCATTCCATCACATCTGGTTTCTTCTCGGCTAACACCTCTACTTCATGCAGTAATTCTTCGTTTGTCTTCCCAATCAATGGGGTACAGATCATCGGTTGAGCGCCCGCCTGCACTGTTTTCATTCATATCTATCCCCCCTTCATATACCATTTGGAATGACGACCATTTTGGTTTCTGTCATTTCTTCAATGGCGAAACGTGGACCTTCTCTTCCAATACCGCTTCGCTTAATTCCGCCATATGGCCAATGATCTAATCTGAAATTCGACGTACCGTTGATGATCACGCCCCCAGTTTCAAGTTCTTTCGCAACATGTAAAGCCACATCTAACTGATTCGTAAATATTCCAGCTTGCAGACCGAAGCGACTATCATTAGCTTCTTTGATCGCTTCATTGATGTCTTGATAAGGGAGAATGCTGACGACCGGACCAAACACTTCCTCACAAACAACCTTTGCCTGTTTCGGTGGGTTTAGTAAAATGGTCGGTATGACACTCGCTCCATTCCTTTGTCCTCCAGATATGATCTGTGCGCCCATTTTCTCTGCTTCTTGTATCCAAGCTTCTACACGCTTTGCCGCTTGTACATCAACCATACAGCCAATATCACTTTTACTTGATAGTGGATCTCCAACGATGAGCTGTTCAACTTTTTCTTTTAGTCTGTTAGTAAATGACGTCAGAATTTGCTGGTGAACATAAATTCTTTGTACGGAGATACAGCTTTGCCCGGAGTTACTAAAACCCGTTTTCGCACAAAGGGACGTAGCTTGTTCAATATCCGCATCATGGTGAACAATGGTGGCTCCATTTCCGCCGAGCTCAAGAAGCACTTTTTTCAATCCAGCAGATGTAGAAATATGTTCTCCGCCGACTGCCCCTCCAGTAAAAGAGACAAGATTGGTTCTTTCATCAGTGACTAACTGTCTCCCTGCTTCCACTCCTCCGATAATGAGCTGTAAGCCGTTTTCAGGAAATCCTGCTTCAAGCAGCAGTTTGACAAACGCTGTGGCTACAGCTGATGCTTGCGGGGCAGGCTTTAAAATAATGACATTTCCCGACGCAAACGCAGGGCCGACTTTATGACAGATTAAATTGAGCGGCGCATTAAAAGGGGTAATGGCTAATACGACACCGACTGGCACTTTAAATGTCATGGCCATTGCTCCCTGTCCACGGGATGATACATGACCAGGAATGGTCTCACCTATTAACCGATTGGCTTCTTCTGCTGATTGCTCTAATGTTTCAATGGATCGTGACACTTCATCTCGTGTATTTTTGAGAGGTTTTCCTAATTCTAAAGAGATCAGTCTGGCAAAATACTCTTTCTGTTCTTCTAGCATAGCGGACGCTTTCTTTAAAACGATCGAACGTTCTAACGCCGAAATACTCGCTAATTGTTTTTTATTATGCTGTGCTAAGGAGAGTGCCTTTTCAATATCTTCTTTTGACGCTAAATAGGATGCACCGATCATCTCTCCAGAGTACGGGTTGATGATGCTCTCCTGTAAGCGATTTTCTTCTAGCCATTCTCCCCCTATATATGATAACGCTTTCAATTCACTCAAATTCTCTCACTCTCCTTCAAATGGCGCGTCTCATGCCCTATGTAACGAACCAGCCTTTCTTCATTTGGGCAAGGTCCCTTCACAAGAGCTCCTTTGATCAGCTCTTCGTAAGCATGCGCCACAATACCCATTCCTCTTGATAACGAGAAGATGCCTTTTGCGGCTTCAGCTGGGATGCTTAATTCACATTGAATAGCCGCTGATACGCCATCTATGTTCATCGTCATTTTTTTCCCCTTTATATTTTCCAGTTCATGCCTAATTGCTTCTGCTAAGCGCAAATAGACTCCGCTAATATCACCGTTTTGTACATATGTCTGACTCAATTCATATAACCGTCTCACCCGTGGATCATCATCATGAAGTTGATGACCGATTCCTGGAATTTTGGCCTTACAGGTTAACCATGCCTGACATATTTGCTGTGCAGCAGACTTCACATCCTTGTTTTCATCGTAGATCGCTTTGGCTTCGTAGAGCATGCGCATTGCCTTTTCACCGGCACCTCCATGAATATCTCCTAATAAATTCACCCCTGTGGCTATAGCAGAGTTAAACGAAATGCCACAGGTGACAGACATTCTAGCTGCCGCAATAGACGGTGCTCTTGGCCCGTGATCTGCACCAGCGACAAGAACACTTTCAAAAAGCTTTGCTTTGGGATCATCCAACAATTCACCAACAAGCAGTAAATAAAGCATTTGCGGATACGATAATTCACCAATGAGCTCTTCAATTGGATAACCTCGAAGCTCGATTGAATTTTTCCGAATATCACTAATCTCCGTCTCCCACCAAGCGCCTCCTTCTTTGTATAATTCCAGTGCACTTCGATTTTTCATTGTGTGAATCATTCCTTTAGCCTCTTATTTGAGTTGAAACAATCCTTTATTCCGTCTAGTGGAATTTAATTTCACTTTTTGGAATGTGGTTTCATTGTAAGCGTATTCGTTTTCATCGTCAATTGTTTTTTCTGAAAATACTGTTATTTCATCTTAAATTAAGCGAATCGAACTAATAAATACTTTATTTGATATAATCAAATATGCCCCTTTTAGTCCAACAGACTTATGTAGATCGTTCTACTTATTCAATGAACCATGATCCTTCCATCCTGTCAAATTCTCATGAATATTTCGCATTAAAAAAACCCTCCATCTCTGGAGAGTCATTTTGTTCAATGATTATTTCCACCAGTCATCAAACATAGAAGCAGGCACTTGACGTTTATGCTCTGATTGAACATAACGTTTTTCAATGGCTTCTGCCGCTTGAGCTGAGACAGGCTTCCCTTCCAAGTAATCATCAATTTCATTGTACGTTATCCCAAGTTCTGTTTCATCCGTTTGCTGAGGTTTGTCATCAAGCAAATCGGCTGTTGGTTTCTTTAAATAAAGTCGTTCCGGTGCTTGAAGTGCTTCTAGCAGACTGCGACCTTGTCGTTTTGTGAGACCTGTCAGCGGAAGAACATCTGCCCCGCCATCACCATACTTCGTGAAGAAACCGGTCACAGCTTCTGCTGCATGATCTGTACCGATCACAAGCAACCCTTCCTGTCCACCGATCGCATACTGCGCAATCATTCGCATTCTTGCTTTGACATTGCCTTTATGAAAGTCGGATAGTGTATCGTTTGTTTCTTTTTGATATTGGTCACTAAATGCCGTAACTGCAGGCTCAATATTATATTTCCATGATTTATCTGGCTGAATAAATGATAGCGCCAACTGGGCATCCTCTTCATCTTGCTGCTTCCCATGCGGCAAACGAACCGCAATAAAGACTGCCTCTTCTTTTCCTTCCTGTCGCAGCTCTTCTACAGCGATCTGAGCCAGACGACCAGCAAGTGTAGAATCCTGACCGCCGCTAATCCCAAGGACGAACCCTTTTGCACCTGTTTTTTTCAAGTACTCTTTCAGAAATCCAACCCGTTTTTGAATCTCCTGCTTCGGGTCAATTGAGGGCTGTACATGTAACTCTTGGCTGATTTTTTTTTGCAAACTCATACATTCTTCCTCCTAAGCATCCTCTACATGAAGAGAACAGGTTTTACTCTCAATTTAATTGGATTTACATCAATTTTAGAGTCTTTATTATATCATGATTTATTGATACATATCTTTTAGACGTTCCCTTTTTCATCCATGACCAAACCTTTTCAAGCAAAAGAGACCAAGTCTTTCGTGACTGGCCTTTCGTTTAATCAATTTCAACGCGTATGGATGTACAGCTTGACCCATTACACTTGCCAATATCAGCAGGGCATGCTGAAACCGCAACAATGAGGTCCATTTCCGCACGCAAGCGAATGTAGTCGCCGGGCATCGATTTTGGTGTCTCCACAGAAAGCTTGCCTTTTTCATCAATTACTGTATTCATAAATGCATTAAAAGGATAGTACATATCCTCCTTCGGAATACCAAAAGGCTCAAAGGCTGTACGTAAATTATCATAGCATGTATGCATGACCTCTAAGTGCGTTCTGCCGTATAATAACTGATACATTTCTTTCCTGCAGGCAGGCATGTATAGATCATGGCATTCTACTGTATCTTCTATTACAGTAAACATTGGCTTATATAAATTTGAGTAGAGCTTATCGCCCTTTTTCACCTTAGATGAGAACAGACTGTCCATTGTCGCGCCTTGATCAAACTTTTCATAAAAATCCTTCGCATGATAAGCCATGACATCAGCTACTTGCTGACCTTCAATATCCACAACTCTGATACACTGACCTTTACCTAATCGAAATCCTTGCCCGTCTTTTGGTAAAATGACGTATTCTCCATTCATCTCAGGCACCCCTTTCATTGACAGTATGCCCAAAATGTCACCTTGATCATGTATAAAAAAAACAGCCGGTCACAAGCTAATGGCATCGAAATGGAAAGGTGTTGCACGTACATTGAAAGAAAAATCTTTATCTTGGTGGCAGCTTTCGTTGATTGGAGTGGGCTGTACAATTGGCACCGGCTTTTTCCTCGGGTCCAGCATTGCCATTACAAAGTCAGGCTATTCCGTATGTATTTCATTTTTGCTTGCAGCGATTGGCACATATATTGTCTTTAAACATTTAGCCGCTATGACGGCTGATACCCCAGATAAAGGGTCCTTTTGTTCATATGCTCGTAAAGCGTATGGTCGCTGGGCAGGCTTTAGTAATGGCTGGGTGTATTGGTTTTCAGAAATGCTGATTACAGGGAGTCAGCTTACGGCGATTTCACTTTTTACACGCCACTGGTTTCCATCCATTCCGCTCTGGGTGTTCTCTGCAATTTACTCCGCTCTCGCCCTGTTAGTGATTATAATCGGTCTCTCTTCTTTTCAAAAGACAGAAAATGTTCTTGCGGTGTTAAAGACCGGTGCTATCTTGCTGTTTATGATTCTTGCCGTCCTTGTCCTATGCGGCACCCTCACAGATCATAAGCCGACTCTGCACCTGCCAAACAAAGATCATGAATGGATGCCACTTGGTCCGCTCGGTCTTTGGAATGGGCTCATTTATGCGTTTTATGCATTTGGCGGTATTGAAGTCATGGGGCTCATGGCCGTTCATTTAAAAAACCCTAAGGATGCAGCAAAGTCTGGACGCGTCATGCTACTTATTCTAGCGATCATTTATATTGTCTCCATTGGACTTGCTTTACTGCTTGTCCCTGTGACGGCATTTAACGAGAACAGTAGTCCATTTATTACATCATTAGAGCCATTTCACTTGTCCATCTTTCTCCATGTGTTTAATGGCATTTTCATTATTGCAGGTTTTTCTACATTGGTGGCCTCGCTTTATGCCGTCACCACACTGCTTGGCACGATGTCGGAGCATCAAGATGCCCCCGCTTGTTTTAAACAAAAAGACCCATCTCATGTCAGATGGTCCTCTATTTTATTAACAGCTGCTGGCTTGATTGTCTCGATCTTGCTTGCACTCTTTTTGTCCAAGCATATATACGAGCACCTGACAACAGCTGCCGGTCTTACGCTTTTGTACACATGGGTGTTTATCCTGTTCTCAAGTAAAAAGCTGTCAAAGCCGTCCATTCGCCAAACCTGTGAAATGATTCTTGCACTGCTCTTAATAGGGGCAGCCGTTTCAGGCACATTGACAGAGGCAAGCGGACGACCTGGCTTTTTTATCAGCCTTGGGATCATTGCAGTGATCGCCATCATGGTGCTATTCATGAGGAGAAAGTGGAATCAGGAGCAAACCGCATCATAATTTCATCATGTTTTTTATTGCAGTAAATGGACATTTGGCGGAGGCTGGTTTCTCCGCCTCTTCATCTGGCAGGAAATATTGCTTCCACTCATGATTTGTTGGGTCACCGTACCATTTTAAAGCAGGGTGTACATCTACTTGATCATACGCCTTGAGCCGCTTGCGGACGAGCTGGCTCATTTTTTGACCAAACGTGGTCGAGCCATTCATTTTCTCAAACACCCACCTTGGCTGAAAAGCCATCAATACATACGGGAAATGACGGCTTTTCCTTAGCTGATGAGCAGGCGTCGAGCACAAAATAAAATACGCTTCTCCATGAAAGCAAAACTCCCATTTATGATGATGAGGGTCTGACGGGATTTCTTCAGGCCATTTGACTTCATCCTTTTGGTGTAATCGTTGAAGCAATGACCAGAACTGATTCTCAAACTCTTCAATCGGGCTTTCTTTCAAATCCTGCGGTGTTTCAAAAAAGCAGATGAATGAAGCATATTGACCCGTTTGTCGTGCACAGCTTTGATAATCCCTTAACAGCTCTGCAAGCTCATTCACAGCGTCATCCCCCCGCAGATCACCTACAAACCCATAACGCAAATGATCTAGAAAAAATCCCTGTCTACCTGGTACACAGGGGAATGTATCTGCCTCATCGCCTACCATCTCTCCAAATTTTATGAAAGCATCTTGCTCCCAATCTTCTAGTGATCGTAGATTTTGATCAAGGTAACTTTTTGCATACAGTTGGGCCATTTCCTTTCACCTCATTTTAAGCGTCTTCTCTATAGCCTATGAGGGAGAAAAACTGTCGTGACTGTCCTGCATTTACTTTTCCATTGATCAAAAGAGCAGGAAGTTGGCTTCCTAAATCACTAGAAGATGAAAACACTATGTTTTTTTCTTTGTTAAAAGACAAAACCGTAATCCATAATGCCAAATTGCGGTGAATACATACAGCGAATGTAGATGTCAATCACATCACAAAAACAGACCGTTCTTTTCAGTTGTCCCGTGATGTCAGATATGATTCCAACGTCACGGGGCAATTCAAGTTCGTCTGTTTTCCTCATCAATGATGTCATTTGTTTGATCCTTCATCGCAGCAAAATGCTCTCTGCTATCCTCCTATCCAAACAAGGCCATGATACCTTGATAGCCAAAATATGCCCCGAAGCCCAGCAAGGATAGACCTGCAAGAACAGATAAGCTATGCAGGACGCGTTCACTCAAGTAGCGTCTAAATGTACTTGCCAGTAATGCCATAAAGAAATCCCATATGAGCATCCCGATAAAAATGGCCATACTATAGATAAGCATTTGCGATGCCCCGTACTTTTCAATGGTATTCGCTAAAATACTTCCATAAATCCCAAGCCAAAATAAAATACTGAGCGGGTTGGAAAGTGAGATGAAAAACCCTGTCATAAACGATTGTCCGATCGACGTGTTTCCCCCGTCCTTCTTTGGACTATCCTGTAAATTAATTTTGCGAAGGCTTTCAATGCCTGTATAGGTGAGAACAAAGAAGCCGAACAGCCATAAAAAGGTCTTCACAAGAGGTGCGGTCAAAAGCTGGGCGACACCAAAATAAATGAGGAGCATATACACAATATCCGCTGCCATGGCTCCTACACCAAAAATCCACGCATGCCAAAATCCACTTTTAATGCCTCTGTCTATTTGGGCTGCATTGACTGGCCCAACAGGTGCTGAAAGTGACAACCCTAAGAAAATATAACCAAAAAACACAGTCACATACACGTCCTCCTTTTGATGCTAACTTGTACATGTTATTCATAAGATTCGTGCTTTAGTACAAGTCCTGCAAAAAAGGAAAAAGCAGATTATCCATCTGCTTTGAACATAGAATGTTGATCTAAAACGTCCCCTTTTTTCCTAAAGCGATTCATTTGGATTGCAGCGGCAAACAAAAGAACAGCTAAAAAGGAAAAAACAAGAATCGCACTTGCAGCACCTGCCCATTCGAGACTAAAGCCGATTAAAAATGACAAGCACGCTCCGCCTAAACTAGCTGCGGCAATAAAATAACTCGTCGCCTCGTTGATGGCATTTTCAATCATTAATGCGGATGCGGTCAGCGCAATTGGAAACATGCCTGATGCACATAAGCCAATGAGAAAGATGAGAAGAAGCTGCACCGTTGTGTGTGTTGTGAGTGCAAATGCAATGAGCAGCAGGATCATGGAAGCTGCACTCAGCTTCAAAAAACGCAAAGGATGTAGCTGGTCTGCTTTTTTCGCAATGATAGAGCGACCGATGACAATCGCAGTCCAAAAGGTGGATACAGCTAAGAGGCTCCATGTGTCTCCCCCTTTTTCCAGCATAATGGACGGCAAAAAGTTAGCAAAGTTCGTTTCAATACCTGCATAGAAAAAGGCAAAGCAAGTCATGAGCACAACAATCATCCGATTGTTTCGATCAAAAAGCAAGGACGTTTTCTTGCCCCCGAGAGTAGGAGCAGGCATCTGCCCCTTTGGCCATTTACGAATAAAGACAAGCCAAAGAACAAGGAAAAACGTGAGAGCAGTTACCTGAAATAAAAACACATAACGCCACGTCTGCTCTGTGACAGTGAGCAGGATGAGAAGCGGGAATAAAAGCGCACCTAAGCCAAAAAAGACTTCCATGATACTAATACGTTTTGCACTATTTTCCATTGAAATCACATACGCTCCGGCCGTTGTTTCCATACTGCCTGCACCACTTCCCAGAAGAAAACCTGCCACTACAAGTGTTGTCCAGTTCGGCACTAGCCACCCAAGAAGAAGTGATACAATCATTAGCATGAGTCCCATTGTCAAAGTAGCACCGTATCCTTTTTTTCGGACAAGAATCGGTGATAAAAGAACACCCGTCAAAAAGCCAATAAACTGAAAAAAAATTAAAGAAGATAATTCCCCAGGACCCTTATCATAAGCAGACAATAAATAAGGGGTTAAGCTACCAAAAAACACATGAATGGTCCCTATAAAAAAGTAAAAAACACATCCGAAATCAAACACTTTTTTCATTTTTTCACTTCCTTTAAAAAGGAGCGGAGTCATGGGATATACTCCGCCCTATATCATTAAAATGCACTGGTAGAAACGTCAGCTTCTTCCCTCTCAAAACATGTATTTAAAGCCGCTTGCGCACGATAACCATCCTCGAAATCAGCCACTTTCATATGGGATGGATATGAAGGTGTATTGACCCAATGCATCAATTGATCACGAAATGTATCCGCCCATCCGTAAAATTCGTTTGGTGGATCTGTGAGCAGGGTTTGTGGCATTTGATGACGTTCTACACTCAAGCCATCACTGATTTCATATTCATTTTTCATATTCGTATGGTATTTAAACACCTTGTCATGACCGATGACTTCTACACTAAATCCACATTCCTGAGGCTGCGAGCTTTTGGACGTCACCAAATGGAAGAAAACATGATTTTCCATTTGTCCAAAAATCTCAGTATGATCATCGACCTGCACTTTTTTCTCTTCTTTTTCTTTTACATGTGTCAACATCTTCGTATTAAGGGAGTCGCTTTTCATCTCACTGCCAAACAAGTACCACAGCATGTCAATCAGGTGGATACCTAGATCGCCTAATGCACCGCTTGTACGCAAGCTCTCACCGCTATCTCTCCATGAAAATGTCTTTTTGCGTAGCGCACTATTTTTCTTAAAATGTGTCCGGACAGTCAAAATGTGTCCCAGTTCACCATTGGCAATCAAGTTCTTTAAAATATTTACAAAGGATAAATAACGGTAGTTAAAGCCCATACTTGCTTGCACCTGGAATTCCTTAGCAGTTTCTACCATTTCCTTTGCTTCTTTCAACGAAACAGCCATTGGCTTCTCGCACAAAATAGGCTGTCCCGCTCTCAATGCTTGCAGGGCGTGGTCTTTGTGACAAAAATTAGGGGAGGCAATAATCAGTCCATCTGATGCTTCAGCCAATGTCTCGATGCTTTGATACACCCGTCCACCGTATTGCTTAATGAAGCCTTGTGCGACGGATTCGTGCAGATCGTAGACTCCGGATAATTCTGCACCTTTGATCGTTGATAACGCTCGTGCATGTGCTTTTGCAATATTCCCTGCTCCAACAATTCCAATTTTCTTCATGAATGCGCCTCCTCATGTTTATACATCACTGTTTTCAATGTTTCATAGATTCCTTTTGCATATCCATGATGACAAATTTGATGATGGTGCCGCTTGGCCTCGGCAGTTGCGTTTTGGACAAGGTAACCGTGGGTAACAGATTGAAGCATCCGCAAATCGTTTCCACTATCACCAAAGGCAAATCCACGATCTTCAGGGAGATCATATCGGCTTAGCATAAACCGGACAATTTCATCCTTACCAGTACCAATTGGCAAAAAATCGATATCGTAACAATCTTCAGGATCACCTGCAAGCGGATTGCATTTGTTAATGTTGACAGCCACGCCACGCTCTTTGGCAAGTGTTTGAATGAATGATAGATGATGCAGATCTGTTCGTTCATCCTGCTCCTGATAATAGAAATTTCTCTTATATCTTGAACTACCAAGCTGTGTTTGCGGTCTAAGTGTCATCCCTTTTTCACGAATGGTTTGTAAGATGGCGTCAATCTTTTCCTCTGAGAAGCCCTGCTGATCTAATCGCTTAGCCCATTCTACATCAGGCTCTCCAAAATGCTCTTTCGATGTATAAACAATCTCAGTCCCTAAATTTGAAGCAATAAAATGAGGGAACTGACTGAATCTGCCCTTTTCCATTTTGCTCGTGACAGAATCTAGGCTACTTCCCGTCACCCAGCCCATCATCAACTGTCCTGCCTCGCTTTTTTCCGCTACAAACGCTTCTAAACGTTCTACATCCTCCCTTTGTTCCTCAGTCATACGGTGAGAATAATAGGTTTCATCAAAGTCACAGAAGACGATCCATTTCGGGTTTTTTGGCTGAGACAGCAATTTTTTACTGAACGGAAGATTTGATAACATGATGAACCCCCTCAATGACTTTCTCCTGATCTTGCAGAGGCATTCCTGGGTAAAGCGGTAAATTGAGCAACTGCTGTGCAGCTTTTTCCGTATGCGGAAGCGTCGTTTGTTTATATTTCTTAGATACAAGGTTCGTTTGATGCTGATGTGACAGAATCGGATAATAAACATCCGTCTCAATGCCATAGACATCTAGTAATTGCTTGGCGATCTCATCTCGATCCCCTTTGAGCACTCTGATAGGAAATAGATGCCATACATGATCATCTGTCAGCTTTGGAAGCTTAATATATCCATCTTGTTCGAGTGCTTGCAGCTGTTCAATATATTGTTTTGCTAAGTAAAAACGCTTGAAATTATGCAGCCCTAAATACTTCATTCGTTCTAATCCGATAGCTGCCTGTAAATTATCTATTTTTGCATTAAAGCCAAAGTCACTGCGCTTCATATTCTTTTTTCCAGATTCAAAGCCGTGATAGCTGATCTCTATGCATTTTTCCGCAAGAGCTTCATCATTTGTAGCAATGGCTCCTGCCTTACCGCAAACTCCTAAATTTTTGTAAGGATTAAAACTGAGAACAAGTCCATCTCCGAATGCTCCGAGCCCGCTGCTACCAATGGCCTGACAGCCATCCTCGATGATTTTCAGTCCATGTTTCTTAGCAACAGCAGAGATGGCTCCCATATCCGCTTGCTTTCCATATAAATGAACTGGGAGAATGCAGACCGTTTTTTCCGTGATATGTTTCTCGATTTCACTTGCAGCTAAGCAGTAGGATTCTGGATCGATATCGGCATATACCGGAACGGCACCAATAGCGAGCACCGCATTTTCCGTTGCGGCAAAGCTGTTAGCAGGCAGGATGACCTCATCTCCAGGATGGACCCCCGCTGATATAAGACTGATCATAAGGGCATCTGTCCCACTTGAAGTGGCAATGACATACTTTTTCCCTAAGTAATCAGCCAAGTTTTTTTCAAACAATGGGATGTATGGACCTGACGTAAAACGGCCAGAGCTCAACACTTCTTTCAACACCTGCATAATATCATCTATCTCATCCTCTGAAATGAGCTTATCAACAGGCAGGAACGGTATCTTTTTTTCCTTATTTTGTTTATAATGGAAGAGAATTTTTTCCAATCCAACTTGCTCAATATCTTGCTCAAGGAACGCTACCAGCTTTTCATTTGCCAGATTCTTTTCAACCCAATCAGACTTTACTTGAACACCTTGATTGATCATATCCAGCAAAGGTAGATAATCCTTGCTTTTACCTGATATCTTCGTCAATATTTGCATTTGATTCCCTCCAATTAATCAATTCCATTTGTTAAAATTTAACTTGATTCACATTGTAAATGATGATATCGATTTCAGAACAATAACTTTGTGTAAAGGATTTGTTAATATGTGTACAATTTATGAAATTGCCAAGCGCTGTGGGGTTTCAACGACCACCGTTTCTAGGGTGCTCAACCATCATCCATATGTGTCAGAGGAAAAGCGGCAGCTTATTTTACAAGTAATGAAGGAAATGGAGTATACACCAAGTTCAGCGGCCCGCACCCTTCGTTCACATCAGACAAAGACCATTGCTGTGTCTGTACCATCTGTGGACCATCCTTTTTTTGCCCAATTGATAAAAGGGATATCAAAGGAAGCACTGGATCAAGGGTATAAAGCTATCGTGCTCCAGACGTTTTACCAAGAATCCTTAGAGCTGGAAGGGCTTCAATTACTAAAAAGAAAAGAAGTAGACGGCGTCATACTAGGGGCATTAGAAAATAAGTGGAAAAAAATCGAGCCATTTTTAACGAATGGTCCAATTGTAATGGCCAACGAATATCATCAAACAGCAGATATCCCGATTATCGGATATGATGAGCGTGAAGCCACCTACAAAGCTGTTGATTATTTAATCAAGTCTGGGCGTCGATCGATTGGATTTTGTTTTGATACGGAAAGCAGTGAAGCACAGAAACAAAGAAGACAAGGCTACCTTGATGCTCTTACTTCACATGGCTTGCAATTAAAGGAAGAATGGCTTTTTGGTGAGGCTTTTACAATTGAAGATGGATTTCGCTTAATGAACAAGATTCACGATATGACGGAATCACCCGATGCGATTTTCACCGGCAATGATCAAGTTGCAGCAGGTCTCATTAAACAGGCCATCTCATATGGCTATCATGTTCCAAAAGACTTGGCCGTCATCGGCTATGACAATCAAGACATTTGTGAAGTCACGGCTCCAACGATTACAACAATTGATATTCCGATCGTAGAGCTTGGTCAGCGGTCTGTACAGCAGATGATCCAGCTACTGCAAGAGAAAAAGCCATTGCAGCGTGAATATATCCAGCTCCCTACCCGGCTCATTACAAGAGAATCTACATAATCAAAAAGACTGAGAGGGGATCATACTAGACGCATCTCAGTCTTTCTTTGAAACCTTTTTATGAAACTATCTCAATTGAGCAAGAATAAATGTCCAAATACACACGACGGCGAGCAAGATAAAGCTGTATTTTACCGTCTTTTTAAAGAGTTCTGATTCTTTACCCGTTTCACCAACAGCGGCTGTTGCAATGGCGATAGACTGTGGAGAAATTAGTTTCGCCATAACACCGCCGGTTGTATTAGCTCCGATTAACAGACTTGCCTGTGATCCGATTTGAGAAGCAGTCACCGCTTGAAGGTTACCAAATAAGGCATTGTTACTCACAACAGATCCTGTGATAAATACACCAATCCATCCAAGCATTGGGCTGACAAGCGGGAACAGATCGCCTGTTTTCGCAAGGGCAAGACCGATCGCAGAGCTAAGTCCTGCAAAGTTGGCTAAGTTGGCAAAGCCCATGACAAAACAAATTGTGAGAACAGGTACCCAAAGTTCTTTCACTGCTGCTTTTAAGCAAGCAGCACCTTCTTTTAATTGAATCTGTCTGCTAAACAATCCTGTCAGCATGACAGCAATGAGAATGGCTGTACCTGTTGCACTGATCACATCAATCTTAAAGACCGCATCAATCGGTGTTTCTGTTTGTGCAATCGGCGGTAATTTGACGACTTGCTGATGAAGAAATGGCATTTTCACCAAGATGGTCGTCCAGTTCAGCGGCCCTCCAACTGCAAATAATGCTTTAAATGCTGGTAAGCTCCAAACCGTAATCACCGCTGTTAAGATATAAAACGGAGACCATGCCTTGAGCACCTCAACACCACGATACGTTTGTTTTGGTTCAAGTGCTAGTGAGCCTTCTTCACGATAAATATTCGTCGGCTGCCATTTACGAAGGAATAAAGCCAAGATTCCCATACTTGCCAAAGCTGATATTATGTTGGCAAGCTCAGGACCCATAGTAACCATGGTGACAGCTTGCAAGATCGCATAACTTCCACTGACAACAAGCAAAGCCGGCCATGTTTCTTTGATCCCTTTGATGCTATCTACAATCAGTATGAGTAAAAAAGGGATACAGAAAGAGATAAACGGAATCGTATACACGAGGGTTTGAGATAAAGAAAGCGGCGTCATATTCCCCATTTGTGCACCTGTAATGACTGGGATTCCAACTGCTCCAAATGCACCAGATGCAGCATTTGCAATTAAGCAGAGCATCGCTGCTTTCAGCGGTTTAAAGCCAAGTTCAGTTAACAAGGCGGCACTGATAGCAATTGGAACGCCAAACCCAGCCGCACCTTCTAAAAATGCGTTAAAACTAAAACCAATGAATAAGAGCTGAAGACGCTGATCTTGAGAAATTCCTGCTATACTAGAACGAATGACATCAAACTTCCCAGATCGCACAGCAATTTTATACAGCCATACGGCCATGATCACAATATATCCAATCGGCCAGAGCCCGTTAGAGATACCTAGCAACACAGCGGAAAATGCCTTTTCGATTGGCATATGAAAAAAGAAAACCGCTGTTACAAAACTGACGATCAAGGTAAAACAAGCGGATAACACGCCTTTTAACTTAAAAACGGTTAATGCGAGTAAAAAAAATAAAATCGGAAGCATTGCCACCAATGCACTTACGAACTCATTACCAAATGGATCATATATTTGCTGCCACATTTTGATTCATCCTTTTCTACTCAAATTGGTTTCAATTCATTGATTAAAAGTGCGGAGCCAATATCTCTTTTAAAACATGAACACTGCGTGTGAACTGCTCTTTTTCAGTGTCATTCAATGCAAGCTCCATCACTTTTGTTGCACCATTGCGGTTCACAAAGGCAGGTACACCAATGTATACATCTTCTGCACCGTACTCCCCGTCTAAATATGTGCTGACTGTCAGGATACTATTTTCATTGTGCAAGATGGCTTTTGTGATACGTGCCAGACTCATCGCTACACCGTAGTAGGTCGCACCCTTTTTCTCAATGATTTGATAGGCAGCATGGCGGACATTTTCCATGATGTCCTCTAAATCTTCTTGCTTGTATTGATCATTTCTCTTCAATAATTCTGTAATGGGCACACTTCCAATATTCGCATGACTCCAAACGGCAAGCTCTGTATCTCCGTGTTCTCCAATGATGTATGCATGCACATTGTGAGCGGCTGCTTCAAAGTACTCACTCAGCATATATCTCAATCTTGCTGTATCAAGCGTTGTTCCACTTCCAATTACTCGCTCTTTTGGAAGACCACTGAATTTCCAAGTCGCATAAGTCAAAATATCTACTGGATTTGTAGCGACTAAGAAAATCCCATCAAATCCGCTTTTCATCACATTTTCTACAATGCCTTTGAAAATGTTTAAATTCTTTTCTACAAGATCAAGTCTTGTTTCACCGGGCTTTTGGTTCGCTCCAGCACAGATACAAACAATATCTGCATCCTGACAATCCTCATAATTCCCATACCACGTATTCACAGGATGCGGGGCAAAAGCTTTACCATGATTCAAATCCATGACGTCTCCCATTGCTTTATCCTGATTGAGATCAATGACAACCAATTCATCTGTGATCGCTTGATTTATTAAAGTAAAGGCATAACTGCTGCCGACGAAACCTGCTCCAATAAGTGCTACTTTGTTGACTTTTTCGTTTGTCATGTTTCCACATCCTCCTGAGTAAAAACTCGGTTGTTATTTTTGTGAAATACTTCACATTCATATTGTGCAATACTTCACAAACTTTTTCAAGAGAGTTGCTCAAAATAAATATGTTGCGAATTTGTGAACACTCCTTATTATGGTTTCAATCAGCATTCTCCATACATTCAGAAGAATTTAGTAAGTTCCCCGATTGATGATGATCTCATGACAAATAAATACAAACCAAACGAGCACACAAAGGATAGAACTCTATCAGAACACCCGATGTTGGATGACACAAATGACCGCTTCAACAGCAATCTGCTTTGTGATGCCCATTCAATCAGTAACGAAGCAAGTATCGAAATAACGAAAACCGTCGCTGCTAATCCTGTGAAGATGAGGTAGTGAGAAAAACGCACTTGCAATATAGATGCCAATTATCTCGGCGATTGGATTTATATTTTGTCAGCATACATGCCAGTCTATTCACGACCGTATCAGTAATTTGCCGTCTTCTAGAAAGACAGGAATACAGCGTGCCCTTGGTACAATGAGTGACCCTAATACAAAGCCTAGATAAACGTTTTCGCAGTATGATTTTCTCCTAAGCCGCCGAGCGGTCAAGCATCAATCGCCACAAAGATAATCACACCCAAGACCAACAATATTTAGAAATGGTAAAAGACAAGAAGTTAGTCAAGGATGCTCATATAATGCAATGCCGCTCTAGGTTACCCGTTTATATCCTTCAATTCCTTCGGCAAATCACGCCCCTCCACAAAGCAAGTGACCATTTCGGTAAAAAGTTCTATCTTTTCAAAGGGAAATGTGTGCCCAATGTTTGGAATGATGACTCCTGTGGCTCTAGGGTGTGCGTTTGTTAATTGTTTCGCTGATCGTTGCATGATGCCTCTTTCTTTTTCTCCCACTGTGACGAGAATACGTGCCTTCGCTTGTTGGAAGGTCTTCGGGAGCTTGTAATGAAGATTTTCTTGAAACATCGTTTGAAGGGTTTCCTTTAACAAATGTTTAGAATCATTTACATAGTGATTCACTGCATTGCTTGGAATTCCTAGTTTCTCAGCTTGAAGCTGAATAAACCAATCCTTTTTTAGTAGCGGGTACGTAAGAGGTAAAATGGGTTTGACGAGTAGGTAGAGCCATGGTAATGGGATGACAAGGGCACTATTGATCACTGCAATATCCACTAAATCCGGCTTCCTAGATAAAATGTCAACGACGATCTGTGCACCAAGCGAGAAGCCAACTAGCATAATCACTCGGCCATGCGCCTGTTGCTCGATCCAAGAGATAATTTCATAGGCACTTTCCCTCATCGAAAAAGGCTGTACATTTGCTCTTGTCCCATGACCTATTAAATCAGGCGTGTAGCACTCGTACGCTTCATTCAATTTCTCGACCTGATTCTTCCACATCCAGCTACTAACCCCTCCGCCATGCAAGAACATCATCATTGGTTTACGATCTATCGACAACACATCCACCATCCTTATATATAAGAAAAAAGCAGCCGCTTTTGAGCAGACTGCTTTTTTCCATATGCTCCCTTCTATTATAAAGGAGTCATGATATAGTTGGCTATTTTTTCAAATCTTCTATTGAATTCACATTCTTCATATAAGTCGGAACAACCAGACCCATTCGAAGACCCTTCATGCTTGTACCGAGGTCATCATATTTGCCTTTAAACTTAGCTGCATACGCTTTATGCGTATTCGGCAGCCATGCGGATAATGACGCATCTGCACTTCCGGTTGCAATTGCTGTCCACATCGGACCTGCTTCAACCTGAGTCAAAGTTACTTTAAAACCAAGTTCACGAAGTACTTCAGCCGCTACATTGGTACTTGCAATCTCACTATCCCACGCTACATAGGCTAGATTGATTTTTTCACCATTTGACTTTTTCACGCCTTTTGTCCATTTAGCGACTTGATCTTTATGCTTTTTCACATATTTGATGGCCGCATCCTTTGGTTTGACACCATCTTGGATGTCAATCATCACTTCACCCATATCATCCTGAGACCATTTAAACTGACTGAGCATTTTAGCCGCATCCGGATGATCGTTCGCAAATCCTTTACGTGAGATGGTATGAATTTCTTCCTCTTCACCGTATGATTTCTTCGGATCATCTAAATATTTCAAATCAAAGCGGGAAAACATCCAGTGAGGATTCCAGCCAGTGATAATAATTGGCTTTTTACGGTCGTAAGATTTCTTCAATGTCGCTGTCATTGCCGCACTTGACGCAGAAACAATCGTCCAATCCTCTAGGTTATAATCTTTTTTCGCTTGGTCCGTCAGTGTCATAATTCCTGAACCTGGATCAATCCCAATAATGGTTTTATTAACCTGCTGTGCAGCACTTGCATTTGAGTCTGTTTGTGCTCCACAAGCGGCTAGTAAAAAGACAAGCAGGGCGGTTATCCCAATGTAGATGAACTTTTTCCACATTAAGCATTCCCCCTGTTTTTTTTCACTTTTATGTTTTGTGTAATACGATCAAGTGTAATTGCAACAATAACAATGGCGATCCCAGCTTCAAAACCAATACCTGTTTTCAGTTGCGTCACCGCACTGTATACTTCTGAACCAAGTCCTGGCGCACCAACCATTGCGGCAATTACAACCATTGATAGGGCAAGCATGATACTTTGATTAATCCCAGCTAGAATGGTTTTTGTTGCAAGTGGAAGCTGGACTTTGAATAAACGCTGGAATGTTGTTGAACCAAACGCTTCTGTCGCTTCAATTAAATCTGCCGGTACTTGTTTAATCCCGAGAATCGTCATACGAATTGTTGGCGGCATGGAGAAAATAACAGATGCCACAACTCCAGGAACGACCCCAATGTTAAAGAAGAAGATCGCCGGTAATAGATAGACGAACGCTGGCATTGTCTGCATTAAATCTAAAATTGGTGTCACAATTTTACGCACTGTTTCTTGCTGAGAAGCCCAGATTCCAATTGGAACTCCAATCACAATCGAAATAATAACGGCTGTCACAACGAGTGCGAGCGTTTGAAGCATTGGCTGCCAGTATCCTAAATAGTCGATCAGTAAAAACCCAATAAGTGTAAAAAGAGCAACTCCTCTTGTACTGATCCACCATGCAAGCCCTGCAAAAATCAATGTTAAAATAATAGATGGAATGACACCAAGCACTGAAACAATACC
This sequence comes from Bacillus sp. NPDC093026, assembly GCF_044754665.1. Classification (NCBI taxonomy): domain Bacteria; kingdom Bacillati; phylum Bacillota; class Bacilli; order Caryophanales; family Bacillaceae; genus Bacillus; species Bacillus sp. NPDC093026. The sequence continues at coordinate 63,439 of NZ_JBIVPN010000007.1, forward strand.
GTTAACAGTTCCTGCTAAACCATTTGTAATACCATCAAAAAAACCACCAAAGGTTAATGTTAACCAGTCAACAAATTGATCGATATAATCCGCAAACGGTATTCTAGGTAAATCACTCATACTAAACATTTTATTCTACCTCCTGTGCAGAAGGCTCTTGTGCTTTGACTTCCTCTTGGTTGTCGGACATGTTGATATACTCATCATTACCTGATAAAGCACCAATCAATGCACCTCTTACCACAATACCCTTCATTCTGTTTTTCTCGTCTACAACAGCAATTGGAATATTGGTCGCATCAGATACAGCATCGAAAATCTCTGTCAAATACGTAGACTCCAATACCGTTGTGAATTCTTTATCAAGAACTGTTTCAAGCGACATACCCTCTTCTGCCGCTTTTTTTGCTGCTCGTGCAGAAATAACACCTAATAAATGCTTTTTCTTGTCTACGGCATAAATAGATGAAATCCCAAGATTCTTCATCAGCATCAAGGCAACACGTGCCCCTTTGTCGATTTGAACTGTTTCTGCACGTTTCATAATATGACCAGCGGTTAATACTTTAGAAAGGTCAACATCTTCAACGAAACGCTCTACATATTCGTTAGAAGGATTCATAAGGATCTCTTCTGGTGTACCAATTTGAACGATATTTCCGTCCTTCATGAGAACAATGCGATCGCCGATACGAAGCGCTTCATCTAAATCATGGGTGATGAAAACAATCGTTTTTCCTACAGATGTATGAAGATCTAGCAATTCATCCTGCATGTCTTTACGAATTAATGGATCGAGTGCGCTGAATGCTTCATCCATTAATAAAATATCAGGGTCATTTGCAAGTGCACGTGCCAATCCAACACGCTGCTGCATACCACCACTTAATTGATTAGGATACTGATCTTCAAAGCCTTCAAGTCCAACGAGCTTTAAAGATTCAAGCGCTTTTTGCCGACGCTTTTCTTTGTCCACACCTTGCAATTCAAGTCCGTATTCAGTGTTTTCTAGAATTGTACGATGCGGGAACAATGCAAAGTTTTGGAAGACCATACTGATCTTCTTCCGTCTGACTTCACGCAATTGATCCTTTGACATATTTGTTATCATATCCCCATCAATATAAATTTCGCCGGAGGTTGGTTCGATTAACCTATTTAGCATCCGCACAAGTGTGGACTTTCCGCTCCCTGATAGCCCCATGATGACAAATATCTCTCCGTCATATACATCAAAATTTGCTCGATTGACACCAACTGTTGCGCCGGTCTCTTTTAGGATTTCTCTTTTTGTCTTCCCTTGTTCAAGCATTTGAGATGCTTTTTTCGCATTTTTACCGAAAATTTTAGATACATTATTTATCTTGATCTTGATGTTTTTCTCTTCAGAATTCATTTTTTCCCTCCAAATTAGCATCTTTATAACCGTAACATAATCGTCATGATGCGAACAATCTTTAGAATTCGCTTATTTCAGCACAATATGTATGAATTCCATTTTGATGACAGGTGATTAGAGATCATACGCCGTTTTACTCTTAATTCCTATAGATTGCTTCAAAAACTACATATTTTACGGGGTATTTTCTCTTATCAGTCAATATTTTATCTAACATTTCTTATTGTGCTAAAAAACAAGTCGAATGCTTTCGACACTGGACTTTCACATTCATGAATGAAACCATTCCCTGAACAAGATTTACCCGAAAATGGTCACATAAAAACCTATTTCACTCAAATTTTAATGATTTCAACAAATAAGCTGTCTGCAACTATAGTTACAGACAGCTTATGTTCTTAGGACTCTAGTGCAGCACGCTTAATGCGATCTTGAAGTTCAAGGATCCGTTTTGTGCCTTCTTCTCTTAATCGTTTGTTTTCATCTTCGATCTGTTTTGTTTCTTTCATTCCTTGTACAATTGTATTAAAAGATGATTCAATGGTCTCAATGTCGATACTTGGACGACCAGATAATTTGGCAATCTCAACACTTTGACTCGAGATATTTTCAGCATTTCTTTTGAGCATTTCATTCGTTCTTCTGTCTAGCTCACTCATAGAATCAGCCACAAGCTTTTGTCTTTTAGCTGTGACAGCTTGAATAATTCCATTTTTGAAAATTGGAATGGTAATAATAAAGGCTGAGTTGATCTTCCCGATCAATTTTGTATTACCACGCTGTAGCAATCGAATTTGTGGTGCCGTTTGAAGGGCCACCATCCGAGCCATATCAAGGTCATACACACGTTCTTCAAGCGCTTGAATGCCGTTACGGAGCGTATCAAGTTCCATTTGTGCCAGTTGATTCCCACTAGCAGCCTTTTCCTCATAAGACGGAAGCAATTGCTTTAATTCCTCGATCTTCATTTGACCGGCCACCACATACTTTTCAAGCTCCAAATAGTATTGAATGTTACGCTCATACATCTCTTCAAGAGTCACCGTGGACTTGGTCATTTCGTCCTTATATTTACTGATTTCTACATTAATTTTTTCAATTTCTGCACCAAGTGTTTGATATTTACTGAAAATCTTTTCGATCATGCTGCCGCCACGCTTAAAGATTTTTGACAATAAGCCTCCTTTTGGTTCGTCAAAATCATTTTTATCAAAGCGATCCATAATTTTCCCCAGTTGTGTGAGCATTGCGCCCGAATCTGTTACACTCGTTGAACGCATCATAGATAGAATACGATCAGAGAATTTTGAGATTTCTACAGCTGGCTGTTTTCCGTATTCAAGAAGCTCTAGCTGATTTTTGACATCAATTTGCTTCGCAATATTTTGCACCTCTGGTTCGTTGCGAAGCTGAATACGAATGTCATCCGCTTTCTCAATACTAATTTCTTCTTTATCAATTGAAATGATGTCATTTCCGTTTGTATTTGTCATAAGCTATGATCTCCTTATCGGTTTTTAATGGATTGAAATAATTTTCTGACGATGGACGGCTCCTTAAACTCCTGATTCATGACCATTTCATCTAGCCAATGAGTATCAAATAATTGGTCATCTATAAAACGTTCGATACACTGATATCCCGCTGGATGATACACAAAAAGATCTACACCCATTTCATTTAGAAAGATCAATGTAGCCGCATCAGAACGAGTCAGCTCTCCATTATATTCGGTATGGTATAAAATCACCTTCGGAACGGTTTGTGCATAATCAAATGTTTGAATGAGTTCAATGATATCTTGGCTTACATGCAAGATTTGCTTAAAAAGATAAATTTGAACATCTAATACGGTTTCATTTCCTTCTCGTAAAAGCTTCGGATGTTTACATATTCGAGAAATCGCCTCAGCGATTGCGCGTTGTGTGCCTTCATATAAGTGAGAAAACTGCCAGACATTACTTCTTATTAATAATTCAGGATCAATCTCTCCAGCAGAAGATAGCGCATGCTGATAATGAAATTGATAATTCGACGTTACCTCTTTTGTGAAAGGAAAATGACGGATTGTCTTTGTCTCCTTCCACTCCATTAATGTGTGGATACGATCCCAATATTCACGCTTGTCCCTCGTAACCCCCATCATTTTCGCAAAGAGATTTGGAATCTGTATGGATTCCCGATCCGCTTTGAAATTAGGGCGGATAAAGGAACGTTCCTTGGCAATTAAAAATAGCTCGTCATACGTAGTCTTTAATGTAATGGAATAAGGTGTATGATCTCTAAATTGCCATGGCTTATACAACATGGAATCCTCCGTGTGGAGAACCTCTTCAAGCTCTCTTGTAGAGCGGTACGCCACCGTCGATTTTCTCTCGGGCTTTTCTATAGGAAAAGGTTCGAGCTTTGAAGTACCTGGGTACTGATCAATAAAAGTCAGCTTTTCCTCTGGATCTAATTCTTGAAATGGATCCTTGCCTTCTGGATGAAACAGCACAACATCACAGCCAATCAGCATTAAATAATAGAGAAAATAAAGCTGACTTTTATTCGCCTCTCCATACCAAATGACAACCGGCATCTTTTCTTCTATGTTCACTTCCTTTAGCCATTTCCCTAGATGATTATTTGAAAACTTCACCACATCCAATAAGACTCTGCGAAAGTCAGGATGCTGAAACCCGCCCTCATGCTGATGTTTAAAATGCTCAAAAACCTTGATGAGGGAAAGGCGGATATGCCGATTCATTACAGGATTAGGATGGCGCACAATCAGCTTCTCCCCGTCTAGAAAAGCCACAAAGCGGCTGACAGACAATCCCTTTTCTTCTTGATTAATCAAATGAATGCGCTGAAGTGCTTGAAAATGCTCCTGCTCAATACGACGATCAAGCGCTTCACTTAAAATATGGATGCCGTCTGTTTCATATAATTCATGTAAATAAATAAAGTAATCGGTTGCATCATGTGGAGTTCCAAGTACGCGGGCGGCGAGATGCGGCAATGATAAGGTATGCTCGTCCTTTACAAAGCCGTCTCGTTCAGGTAGCGGCTTTTTGATTAGATTTTTCCAAGCTTCCTGATCCGCCCGTATATGGAAGACATTGATCTCTTTATAGCTCATGCCGCCCCTTCCTTTCTCCTATATTTTTCGTTCTGCATCATAAAAGCTACTTCTATCATATCATTCAGCCTTCTATTTCTGCTAATGAATCGTAGGCTTTTTTACTGTTACCATCTGCTCAGCCACACATACGGCTATCTCATCCGCTGCAGCCATCCCAGAAGCCAATGTCGGCTCAAGCGACTGGTCAAAATCTAGGACTTCCCCATGTCTTGGCACAAATCCAGTATCAGCCTGACGAATGAGCTCAGCATCTAACAAAGAGTCACCCGCGCCAAATACATGTTCAAGCTGAAGCCTTTCCTTTAGAAAAGCAACAGCAGCCCATTTATTGAGCGGCTGTGGAATAAAATAAAGCTTCCGGCCCTGAAGCGAAACTTGCCAGCCTCTTTCCTCGCCCCATATCCTCAATTCAGCAAGCGGAATTTGAGTAATATACTCATCTTTCATGATCAAATAAAGAAACCTTCCCTCTGCCGTTCGAGTACGCTTGACCCAAAATGAAATCGACAGAGCGGAAATCGCCCGCAGCATCTCTCTCACCGGCATACACAGCCTTAACCTCTCATCCACAATGGCCTGCCAATCTTCAAGCGGCTTGCCGTGATGAAGGATGCAACCTCCATTCATCGTGACCGCATACTCCGGCTTGAGCTCTTCTTGAAAACAAGTAATTCGTTCATACTGTGCGGTCGTTCTAGTTGTCACTGGCATGAAACAACCTGCTTGATGGATCGCCTTTAAGGACTTTTTCGTTTCAACAGACATGTAGGATAACGGACGTTCATCAAGCAATTCTACTAATTCATACGCTCCTTCATAAGGATACTGCTGAATCATTCGCTGTGAATAAATCAGTGTTCGGTCTAAATCACTCGCAAACGCAATCCTCGTCATGACGATTGCTCCATAGGGCGAATTAACCCGCAGCAAGTGTAAGACATATTGGCATATTCGATCACTGGTACGCCTCTGTCTTCTGCCAAAAGCAAAATATGCTTCAGTTGATCGTGAGCTCCTGGCTGAATCAGGATTTTCCAAGGGATTCTTCTGAGCAACACACGGGTTGTCTCACCAACACCTGGCTTAATCAAATGCGTATTTTCAATATGAAACTCCTGACCAATCGCTTCAATGGACGTCATCCCCCGCCAGTCAGCGGGTTCACCTTGCGTGAGAATTGCCTCCGCCTTCTTTTGTACATTTGATCCAATGCTAGAAAATGCGTCTTCAATCGTATCTACATACAGATTGGATACATCCTCATCTAATAACTCTTGATAATATTTTGCCCCATGAAAATCATCGTCCTTCATCCAGCGGTTGTTTAATACTGTTCGACTGACAAGACCAGAAACAGTCGAATTTAAACAAGCGCTCGGAATGAGGAAATCTTCTCTTGTTCCGTATACATTCGTACAATAGCCTGGGTCAGCCAACACAGCAAGCTCACTCGACAGACGAATGCCATATTTTTGTTCAAAATCAATCACAGCTTTTTGAAGCTCTTTGGAAATAGCGCCTTTACCAGTCCAGCCATCAATAAAGGCAATCTCAAAGCCCGGATGTTCTTTGAGCATATAATGCAATGCATTCTCATCTATTCCTCGGTCTCGAATAATAGAGATACTGTAATGAGGCAGATCGAGACCATATGTCTTTCGAATATATCGTTTGATGAGTACCCCGATCGGTGTCCCAGCCCGCGCCAAGCTACAAAGCACCGTTTGGAAGCCTCGCTTTTTTACGATTTGTTCTGCCACAACCGCCACTGCTTCAGCCACTTTATGCTTACTTTCTTCAAGAGATTGATAGAATAAGGTCATGTAAGATGCCGTCGGCTTATACTCAATTGGCAACATTTCAGAATAGTGCGTACCACTTTGAATCGAACGCTCACGCTCTTCTGTGCTTTTCTCCATATCAATAGATGATAAGTCCTTGAGTAAAAAGGTCACATCCTGCTCTGGATAACTTCCCATCTTTGTATACACATTAGCCATTCACCTTCACCCCATCTGATAAAGTCACAATATGCACATGCTTCACCTTCCGCTCTGCAAATAGGTGAACAAGTGGAAGCAGCGCATCATGAGAGACCTTTTTCTCAAAAAATACAAACACATCATCATATACATCTCGTGGTATGTTGTACACATAATGCTGAATACGATCATCCTCTGGGCTCGCAAACGTAAAACCATTCTTCACAGCATACCCTTCACTTGGTACCGGATGAATCGGACTTCTGGTTGTAGAATGAAAGAGAACTCCTTCTCCCATATGTGCAGCCACTCTCATCGGCACATACATGAGTTCACCAGTACCTAAACATAGCGTTTGTTTGCCCTTGCGCTCTTGCTTTAGTTTCAATCCGGCTTGGTAAACCGCCTTATCTATGACTACGGAATCCTCTGTGTTCAGCCCAAATCGACCGGTTTCATAAATATATGGCGCATGACCTGTAGTATCTGTTACATCACGAGGTGAATACGGAACACTTTGAAAGAAAGAACAAAGTGAATGAAAAGAAAGATTAGGCCTCTCCTCATGCTCATGGACCTCATACGAGTAAATAGGCTCATCTAATGTTTTGCCCCGAAAGACCATTTGCCCCTTTAATAAAGACAATGATGTGATGTGAATACCAAGCTCTTCCTGAAGCTGATGCAATGCTGCTTCATGCTCCTCTGTACGCCAATCCAAAATGGAGAGAATGGTATATGTGTTTCTTGGAAACTTCGCATGAAGATCACGAATGATGTTGATATTCGTACGACCTGTCGTGACTTCATCATCTACTAAAATAATGGGTCGATTTGTTTGCAGAAGTTCTTCCTCTGCATAACAAAGCTGATCTGTTGCATGCGAATGCTCTTCTTCAAACACTAATGTTGGGTCAAGATGAAACAGGCGTTCACGTGTTGTATGAATGTACGATGCTCCTTCAAGTACGTCAAAAACACCATGACCAAGTGCTGTCGCTGTTTCAGCAAAACCAATTACAATCGGACGTTCACCCGAAGAAAGCTTCTCCTTTTTAAGAGCATCATATGTCTCTGTAAGGTTAGCATGATCATCCGTCTTTAAAGCTTCAACCAAAGAGTCTTGAATCAGCGGTGTCTCGCCAGTTTGTTCTTTGACATAGGCCATTGCCAAAAGACCTGAAACAATGAGCGGTTTCACCGGATGGACGGGAATATGCTTACCGAGCACCTTACTGACAAATAAAAAGGCCCGTTTTTTGTTCACCCTTGCCGCCATGTCAAAAAGATGCTCCTTTGCCAATTGAATGTCTCCTTGTTGCAGATAAAGGTCAACCTCCATATGTTCCAAGATTTTCAGTGTATGCGGCGTCTGCTTCGGTGAGTATGTCGATGTAGCTTCTATTTTCATGAAACACCCCGTAAATGTTTGACTTGATCAATATGTGCTCTGCCCATCTGTAATGCGGCTTCGTTTCATTCATCTTGTTGGAGAATACGCTCTTCATCACACCCGCTGATCCATCTGCATGTTCCAAAATGCTTACTGCATCCAAATACTCTTCCTTTGTCACAACATACATACTTTGAACAGGCTTGAGATGTGTTGGATGAATGACTGTTTTTCCATGAATGCCATTTGCGACATCTAATTTGGTCTCCTTGAGCAAACCATGTAAATAATTGAATTCTGATGGATAAAATTCACTGCCCTTAGGCAGTGCACGTAAGTATGGTTTTGTGTCCTTTCGTGCCACTTCAAAGTATTCCCATACAGCACCGGACACCACAAAAGAACGACCGAAATAATTCATGATATCTGTAATCAAATCAGCAATAATCTTGATCTCATATATCGTGGTCTGGTGATTTCGGCGAATGCCGTACAACCCGCAAAGATCTGTTGCACCAATGCGAATATTCAAAATATGCTCCTCGTGATTCAGCATGATTTGCTTTAATTTTGACAGCACCGGAAATCTCGTCTCTTTTTCTAATAAATCTGGTGTTTCAAGAATGGGCATACCATAGAGTCTCGTATTCGTTTGTACCGCTGCCAATTGCAAATTGTCCAAATACTGCACTGCATTATGCACAGAACACTTCGGGAACACAAAACCCGTCAGCAAATGAAGCGATGGACCGAGCATATCCGCCATTTTCAGTATCTGCTTCGGTGAACGAACCCGTATAAATAAGAGCGGCAATTGATCAGCCGTATCAGGAGAATGGGTCAACTCCTGTGCGAGACGTGTCAATTGTACCACCAAGTTCCGTTCCGCCGTTTCCACCTCTTGATCGCCAATCGCATCCTCCAAACAAAACACAACAGAGCAAAGCGCTTCATATTTCTGCGAAAGCAGCATATCTGCTAAATCTTGTCTCGTCGCAGGCATATACAAAGTAGCACCTAGTGCATGCGCAAGTACACGCCTTGGCGATAATGGATGAATCGCCGCTGGTCGTTTCAAAAAGATGTCGTGCTGTCTCGCTTCTGATAAAAAACGAAAGTATCGCATGCAGTGCCCTCCTCCTGTTGTTCAGAGATCATCTATCAAATGACTTGAAGATTCAAAAAAGGATGGAGCCGCTATTCAACTCCATTCCTTTTTGGTCATGCTATTCTTCTTTTGAAGCTGCCGCTTCGCTCGTCACATCTTGATGCTTTTTCTTATTGATTTTATGAACAATGAACGTTCCGATAAATGCAAGAATAATAATTGCAAAGAATAATAGATGCGGAATCTCAATATGAGCAACGCTTAATGCCATTTTTGCTGCGATAATTCCAATGAGAATAAAAGCTGTATTCTCAAGCTCCGGCACACGGTCAATGAGAACAAGGAACAACTGCGCCACTGTACGCATCATGAGAATACCAAGCATACCGCCTAACAGAAGAATCCAGACTTCCTCAGATACAGCGAATGCAGCAAGGATACTGTCGACTGAGAACGCAAGGTCCATAATTTCAACAGAAATAACTGTTGCCCAAAAGACACCAAAGACGCGAATCAGCCATCCTTCTTTCTTCAATTCCTTTGCTTCATCATCTCCGTCACCTAACCAGAAGTGCTTAATCACAAGCCATGCTAAGTAGGCAGCGCCTAGGATTTTAACCCAAGCAAACTTGATGAGTAGCATCCCTACGCCAATGAATAGAAAACGGAAAAAATAAGCACCAATTAATCCGTAAGTTAATGCCTTTTTGCGCTGCTTTTCTGGTAAATGCTTCACCATAACAGCTAGAACAAGTGCGTTATCAGCTGATAATAATCCTTCAAGCACGACAAGTGTTCCAATTAACCCCCATGATACAGGGTCTGTTAATACCTCTACCCACATATGCCAATCAAAGAAAGAGGCATATGTGTCAAGCATATGTTTCAAAATATCCAAATGGTTTTCCTCCTATAAAGTGTAGAAGCATCAGCAGGCTTTCGCCTGCTGTTATTCTTGATCGCTGTTACTTTCTCACTTTGGGAAAGTCCTTCTATGAGTCATTGGCAGCGCCTCTGAATCTATTTCTCTTGTTTACACTTCTAACCCATAATTTTGACAAAGAGCCGCAAGTCCGCCAGAGAATCCGCTCCCGATCGCATTGAACTTCCAATCACTGCCATGGCGGTACAATTCACACACAACCACAGCCGTTTCAATTGAAAAGTCTTCACCTAAATCGAAGCGAATCAATTCTTCCCCGCTCTCTTCATTTACAACACGAACAAACGCATTAGAGACTTGTCCAAAGTTTTGGCTTCGCGCCTCTGCATCATGAATCGTGACTGTAATTCCGATACGATCAATGTTAGCAGGAATTTTGGAGAAATCAACGAGAATTTGCTCGTCATCTCCATCTCCTTCTCCTGTCCGGTTATCACCTGTATGTGTGACGCCACCGCTCGGATGCTGAAGGTTATTATAAAAAACAAAATCTGTTTCTTGCTGACAGCGATTGTTTGCATCCACTAAAAAAGCTGAAGCGTCCAAGTCAAATTCGGATCCGCCTGAATATTGATTCGTGTCCCAACCGAGTCCGATCATCACTTTGGTCAGCCCTGGGTTGGTTTTGGTTAAATCAACACGTTGCCCTTTTGAAAGCTGAATCGCCATAACCGTTTCACTCCTGTCTATTAACTTATTTGAATCAATCCTTACCCGATATCTAAGCCGTAATCCGTTGCAATTCGAGCAAGACCGCCTTGGTAGCCTGACCCGATCGCCGAGAATTTCCATTCACCACCATGACGATATAATTCACCAGCAATAATGGCTGTCTCAATTGAGAAATCCTCTGCCAAATCATAGCGAATGAGCTCTTCATTCGATTCCGCATTTAAAATACGAACGTATGCGTTCGAAACTTGTCCGAAATTTTGACTGCGTGCTTCTGCATCATGAATCGTAATGACAAAAGAAATCTTTTCGATACTCGCTGGTACAGATGAAAGATCTACATTTACTTGCTCGTCATCACCGTCTCCAGCGCCAGTACGATTATCGCCTGTATGTACGACACTACCGCCGCCGCCAGTTGTTTGGTTATAAAAGATAAAATCAGATGGAGAACTTGCTTTGCCCGCTGCATCTAAAAGGAAGACACTTGCATCTAGATCAAAGTCATGCCCGCCGTCATACTTGTTCACGTCCCAACCAAGACCTACAACAACCTTTGTTAAACCTGGATTTGTTTTGGTTAAATCAATTTTTTGACCTTTCGCTAAAGAAATTCCCACAGGAACCTCTCCCTTCTGATTAAATGTAGTTTCTCGTAACATCTGCTAGTTTCGCATCGTTCGTGCCCTTTCCAACAGCAGCAAACTTCCAATCATTCTCGTGACGATAAATTTCTCCAACGATTAATGATGTTTTACCTGCGTATTCATCTTTTAAGTTATATTTAAGTAATTCTTGATTGTTTGATCGATCGACCACTCGGATATAAGCATTTTGAATCATACCGAAATGCTGGTTTCTTCTTATCGCATCATAAATGTTTACGACAAATACCAATTTATTCACATTGTCTGGGACCTTGTTTAAGTCGACGAGAATTTGTTCATCATCTCCGTCTCCTTCTCCGGTTAGATTGTCACCCGTATGCTCTACACTGCCACATCTGCTTTTCAAGTTGCCGAAGTAGATCAAATCTTTATTTTCAGTAAAACGATCGTTTTTCAGCATCAACACTGAAGCGTCACAATCAATATCAGCTCCCCCGCCCCCACCAAACAGCTTTCCTAAAAAACCGCCGCCTTGTGATACTGGGTCCCAGCCAAGTCCAACAAGAATATTGGATAGTCCTGCTTTCCCTTTTGTTAAATCAATGCGCTGACCTTTTTCTAATGAAATTGCCAAATCACTCACTCCTCCACCATAATAAAAATCTATTTATTTAGCGATGGACCCTATTAAAATTATCATACATGAATATTCGACAAAATTCATGAAATGACTATGGGACCTCTTACTCTTTTTCTATTTACTAGTATATACGATCTATGATCATTCAAGGTTTCAAGAACATAACATTTTTTCAAGGAAAAGCTTGCCATTCACGGTTCATGTCATAAACGAAGTGTTTCATGTGAAACATTGTCGAAATACGCCGATAGACAGCCTCTTGTTGATCGAGTGAATGAAAGCAATACTTGATATGTTGATATAAAAAGTTGATGTTATCTACTTGAATTTGAGGTCAACGCTCATAGCCCAGTGTTTCAGCCAGCATGGCTTCTTTTTTTACATTGTCATAAAAAATGGGAAATGTAACATGAAGATGTCAAAATCCCTTTCGTCTGTCATCTGAACGCAAATGTTTCTTCCAATCGTTAGGGAACTGTAAACGCATTGAAGGTGTACCTTTTATATAGTAAAGGTAAGTATTCAATGAACTGTTCATGACAACTAGAAGGAAGGAGACGATATGCCAATGAAGAAGAGACTCGACTGGGTAGATGCAGCCAAAGGAATAGGGATATTGCTCGTGGTCATGGCACATGTACCCATCCCTGACTCGTTAAAGCAATTCATTTATTCCTTTCATATGCCGCTGTTCTTTATATTATCAGGTATGATGTTTCAATCAGCATCACGTCCTGCTGGTCCCTTTATTCAGAAGAAAGCAAAAAGCCTGCTCTTGCCCTATCTCTATTTCTCCATTATTACGTATGTCTTCTGGTTCTTAGTGACACGCTTTTTCGCATTCAAAGGGCAAACAGATATTGACCCTTTTGTTCCATTTACAGGTATCTTTATTTCCAATGCAGATGAAGCAAGGCTGACTCATAACCCTGCCATCTGGTTTTTAACAACACTCTTTTTAGTAGAGATTCTCTTTTTCTTTATGCATCGTCTGACGAAAGGAAAGCCTGCCACTTTGATCTCACTCACCGTTCTTTGCGGAATAACTGGATATGCGTCTACCTTATTTTTACACCAAAGTCTTCCTTGGAATGCCAATGTAGCCTTGACTGCTGTCGTGTTTTATTCAATTGGATTTTTGGCGAAGAAATGGTTTGTAGAATTAAAAACAGACCCAACCCTTCTTCTGTGTACAGGGCTATTTGTTCTCATCGGGTACGTGCAACATTTTAATTTACGGGTTGATATGCGAGTCAATGAATTTGGCGATATTCTGATCTTTTATGTTTGTGCACTGCTTGGCTCAGCCGCTGTTATTTATTTGAGCTTCAAATTCAAAACATCATCTATTTTGACGTATCTCGGACGAAATTCCATTGTGATTCTCGTATTACAGTTTGCCGGAATTGATATAATGAAAGCATTTGTTTATTACGGACTTGGTGTCGATATTTCTGACACAACGCAGTTCTCATGGACACTCTTTTATACCATTGGCACCTTGCTTCTCATGGTTCCATGCATCTCCTTTCTGAGCAAATATCCAATGTTGCTCGGCAAAACGACCAAAACAACACATCACTACGAACAAAAAACATCCGCCAGCTAATCTGACGGATGTCTTCTTTTTAATCATTGATTTGTGATAGATAAAGTGTCATCCCTCCACCGACAAATCATGCTGTACCCGTGATGTACACAGCTTCACTTGAAACTAGAAATGCCCTAGTTACATTGACATCCATGACTTTTTGCCATTGATCTAGTGTCATCTCATGGGGCTTCTTCTCCATTAAATGAATTATTCAAAAACTCATCCACTGTTTTGAAATGCTCTAGCGCCGCATCCATTAACGCTCGAATTCCTTCCTTTTTGGAAACATCCGCATGTACCTTGGACCCCGTGCTGCTGAATGGCTTGGACAGTCTTTTTTTGTACCATCTTCATCACCTTTATCGTTCACCACCACATTCATTTGTTCTTGTCCAAATCGAATTGCTACTGCCTGTCCAATTCCTTTTAAATCTTGATACATCTTGGTTTCCTCCAATCACGTGCCTGCTTCTTTGTTGGTACACAATGGTTACCCATTTTGAAAAAAGGAAAAACACAATCCCCTACTTTCTTGAAAGGATTGTGCTGATGATCATGCTAAAAGGTGTTATATACATTTTCACACGTTTCTGCTGTTGGTTGATAAAAACAATGCGACTTATACCTTGCAACAAACGGCTGATTGTACCATGTAGACGGACAATCACCAGGCGGTCTGAAATACCAAAGGCTAAATTTCGCTGGCCAAAATCGCTCTCCATTAATATTCCTTCTTGCAAGTGTCTTTTCACTTTCTCGTGCCCGTTGATAAAAATACCCATGTGTGACCGCTTCAAACGCATGCTCCTGATAAATCATTTGTGGAATCGTACGCAGCCCTTTAAAGTCAGAGCAGTTGGCACGCAAACGGTTGATGCCCACATTCCCTACGAGCAGCATCCCTCGTTTTCCTTCACCCTCTGCTTCCGCCCTCAGCAGTCTAGCCAATAAATCAATATCAGAGCTTGTCGCTCTTACCACTGCCATACATCCACCTCCATCTCATTTCCCTTTTATTTTATGTAGCGATTTTGTGTAGATGACTGCCATTTTGACATGAAAAGACGCTATGTCTGTCGATAGCCTGTCTTAAAAAAACAATGATGGAGAATTTCATACAGGACAAGAGTCTCACATTTCAACAACACGAGGTCTATGCGGAAAACCAACAAATATTAAAAGACGAGATTCACTTTTCAAATAACGCCAATTTTACCAATAGAATTCTATTAGTTCTTAAAACACACTGAGATATTGACAGTACTTTCGCTTCATTCTACAGTTAAAAAACAAACAGTATTTATCTTTTTGTGCAAAAAGGTCGATATAAGCTAAGATTTCCCAATGAAATTCACCATGAACCCGAGGAGGAAATGAATTCATGTTTAAAAAGAAATTATCCCTGTTTCTCCTGATTTTGTGTTTGACTGTTGTCGCTGTAGCTTGTAGTGGAAAAGATAAAACAGCCGCTAAAGAAAACGATACGAAGAAATCTCTTGATGCAGCAGAGGTCAAGGTGGAAAGTGCTGAATATACATTACCACCTCAGTACGATACATCTGTACAAGATGACCAATATGTACTGAAAGTGAATGTATCTGTAAAAAACATCAGCAAAGAACCTCTGAATGTCGACAAAAGCAACTTCACGCTTTATCAAGATGATGCACAAGTCTCTACAATCTCTCCAGATGACTACAATGAAGTATTATCTACTAGCTCGCTAAATGCTGGAAAAGTATCAAAAGGTGGTCTTTTCTACGTCGTTGATAAAAACAAAGATTATCAGCTTGTGTACACAGAGCCTGCTTCTGAATCGAAAAAAGACGACAAAACACTAGAATTCGATATTAAAGGAAAAGACTTAATGAAAAAAGCAGATACGCTTCAAGCATCTGCAAAAGCTCTTTCTTCTTATATTGATGTCATGATCTTTGGTAAGAAAAACGACGATTTCGAAAAATTAACTGGTGATAACAAATCAACCGTAGTGAACGAGTTTGATAAGTCATTCAAACAAGGCTATATCTCTTCTTCTGGTATCTCATCAAGCTCAGCTAAAGACGAAAACCTTGATAAGCTATTAAAGGCTGTCAAAGAAACGTTAGCTGAAAAATCTAAAGTATCGACAAAAACAAAATCAATCAGTGGTGATAAAGCAGTGGTATCTGTTACAGTGACACCAATTGATGCAAGCCCACTTGTCGATCGTTTGAAAGAGAAAGCAACTGAATTCTACAGCAAAAATCGTTCAGCGTCTTACGATGATGCACAAAAATATCTACTCTCTATCTATCCAGATGAGTTTAAAAAATTAGGACCATCATCTTCTGAAGAAACTGTAGAAGTCAACATGAAGAAAAATGATATTGACCAATGGAAACTTGACTTGAACGATTACAAAACAAGCAGTTTAGTCGAAAAATTCATCAAGAACTAATAAAAAAGCCACCGATCTCGGGGGTCACAGATTGTTGGCAAAGGGGTAAAATGATATTTATTTTACCCCTTTTGTTTTCTTTTCAGCGTGAATTAAAATGTTTAAAGTCTAGGAAAACCTGTGCTACGTGCTACTTGTGCGGAGCGAATGAAACATCTTGCGCACCAGTGCTCGATATCTGACAACAAATGCGAGGATTTGTCTACAAGCTGAAATAAGGTGCAGCAGCGCACTTTATTTTTTCGTTTTAAGAAAAGATTTGATCAATTTGCTTTATTTCTTCTTCAGTCAATTGAACTTCATTTGTTTTGAGGTTTTGTAGAACCTGCTCTGCCCGTTTTGCACCAGGAATTATGGCATCAATGCCATCCCTTGTTAAGAGCCAAGCCAGCGCAACGTGCGCCGCTTCTGCTTGTTTCTTTTGAGCAATCGCCTTCAGCTTGTCTACTTTTTCAAGGTTTTGTACAAAAGCTTCGCCTTGGAAAAGTGGGTCCTTCGCTCGAATATCATCAAATGTAGCATCTTTAGTGAATTTGCCTGTCAATAAGCCTGATGCCAATGGAAAATAAGGTATAAATGAAATGCCGTGTTCAACGCAGTATGGGAGAAGATCCTGCTCTGCCTGACGCTTTAACAAGGAATACTCTGATTGGAGTACATCTAAGTATCCGTCTCGGTTGAAAATTTGAAGCTGTTCAAAATCTAGATTAGATGCACCAATTGCCCTGATTTTCCCTTCATCCTTTAATTCCTTTAAAGTACCTGCCACTTCATCAAGTGGTGTTTTTCCATCTGGGAAATGCATATAGTACAAATCAATATAATCCGTTTGCAGTCGTTTGAGACTATTTTCTACTTGTTGTCTTAAGAAGTCACGACTATTATCGAGTTCGATTTGCCCGTTTACTTCTTTATGAGCCCCTTTTGTTGCAAGGACAAGTTCATGACGATTCCCTCTTTTAGCAATGATTTCACCAATCAGTTCCTCCGAACGGCCAAACCCATAAATAAAGGCAGAATCTAAGAAATTGACACCTTGATCAAGAGCCGTTTCCACAAGCTCGCGTCCAGCCTCTTCACTAAGGTTCGGGAATAAATTATGTCCGCCTACTGCATTCGTTCCAAGTCCTATCGGATTGACCTGTAAATCAGTTCTTCCAAGCGTTACCTTTTTCAAAACCTCATCTCCCTTGTCTGGTTCATCATCCTTATTTTCCCATGAACCCATTTTAAAATTCAAGTTTCCCGCTCTCTCAAAACCAATCTGTAGGTGAACGAATAGAACATCAAAGACGCTTATATGAAAATAAAAAGGTGCGGAACTTAAAATACGGTTGACGCGTCTTCTTTAATGACTATGATACTGTCGCCTCTTGCTCTTCTTTGACCGCTTTTTCAATATCTTTAAAACGGCTAGATACAGTTGACGCACTAATACCATATTTTTTAGCCAACTGTGCTTGAGAAAGTGGTGCTTCACTTGTAAGCGAATGAATATAGTATTCAATTCCCGCAGCAAATGACTCTGCTTTACGGATGACCGGTGATTTCTGATCACAGTATGCTTTCCAAACAGTTAGAGCACCATCTATCAAGCTTTGATCACCATGTTCTTTCATCCCATCTTCAATCAGCTTCGCTGTTTCAAACTGAGCATCACTTGTCCAGTCCATACGCTCTGCTGATAATCTTGTGCCTTCTTCAGTTTGATGAGCGATTTCAGACCCTTCAACTTCTTGTTTTGCAAACATGCGCTTCAACACTTCAGGATATAACTCTCTCATAAATGTGGTACGCTCTCCCCCATTTACTTCATAGTCCTCGACCAGTTGGCGAATTTGAAGTAGAAGTGTATCTGTAAACTCTTTAGCAAACATCGTATATTGAATGAAGAACTCTGCTTTTTTTTCAAATTGAACAGGAAAGCCAAGTACGAGACTGCCCTTTTCAGGCAGTACAGTTTGATCCGGTTTCACGTCAACTTCAACCTTCTTATTTGTTACCATATCTTCAAAATAAAGAGATTTATCTGTTTTTTCATTGAGTAATAGTAAAGATGGCTCCATGTCCGTCCAAGATTGAACCACTTGTCTTGTTTTAGGACGTGTAATATCTCCTGCTCTTTTTGAAAGGAATTCACTAAAAATCGTTTCACCTTTCTCTGTTAATGGACGGAAGAAGATGCCCCAAACGCTCAAATGAAATACTGAGATTTGTTGCGTTTCTTTATCCATTTCTGCAAGAAAAGAAAATTCATTTATGAATTGATTGATCGCTCTCTGATGCTTAGAAAACGCATAATTCATTAAATCCTTTTGAACTTGTACAACTTCCTTAAACACAAGCTCAGACGTTTGTTGCCTGCCTGATTTCTGACCACAGCAATGTTTATATTTTTTTTCGCTTCCGCACGGGCAGAGCGCATTTCGTTTAATTTTTCCCAAAATAAAACCTCCGACATTCTAGTCTAACCTCACTATTTTAACAAACGATTGTACAAGAGGGTTTCATTTTCAAGAAATAAGAAAAATCAGAATGATCAGAAATATAAGCAAACCTTACTGAAATGAAAGTTTATCATAGGAAAAACACCAATCCCTTGTTTATATTCCCCATTCATTCCAACAGATTTTTTCAGCTCATCCCTTCGAAAAGCTGTTTTGCTTCAAAATAAAAGATTTGAATAAACTTCTTCGTATTTACTCTGCCAGTCGATCCGGCATGTGAAGATGTTTTTTGCATCTCTTTCATTCTTTGGCTGACATCGGTAAAATCAAAAAACTTCGAAGCATAATGTTCAAACTTAGGATTCGAGAAATCTGTTAGCCCAAGTGAAGCGAAATGATTCAATGAATGATGAATCGCCCGTCTAATACGCTGTTCAGCTGCTTTCACTTCCCTCATCACCTCCACATCGGTCGCACCGTGATGTAGCTTTCTTTCCGCAGTCTTGATAAAAAGCTGTTTTAATGGAGGGAAATTTACTTCGTGGGAATTGGCTGTCTGTGTTTCATGTAAATATGTGAGAATCTCAAGTAAATCCTTTGAGCCACTCTCCCCTACAATGCCTAATTCAGATAAGAGAAACTCGCCAGCCTCTTTCATCGTTCTTCGCTTTATTACAGCTCCCGTTTCATGAGAGATCATCGGCTGTAAAGGTAACACACGTTGAAGTGAAACTTGAATATCGAAAATTGATTTCTCCAATTTTATGCGCTCAATCACTTTTCGAATGACACTGACAATCTCAATGCGGTTGACAGGCTTATGAATGTAATATTCAATTCCCAGTTCATAGGCTTCTGCCATCATTTCTTTCGCCTCTACTTGAGAGATCATGATGACCTTGCCTTTGAATTCATGTTGAATATGCCGAACCGTTTGAATTCCATCTCTAGCAGGCATCAGGAGATCAATCAGAAGGATGTCTACTTTCTTTAAGTTCAATGAATGAGCTTCTAATCCATCTCCGTCATCTGCTTCATCCACTACCTCTCCCAAATCTTCATCCTCTATGATTTGGCCTAAAATCGAGCGTATCGCACGATCATCATCTGCAATGAAAAACCGCATACACTCACCCTCTCTGTATTAAATTTTTTATAGGAAGGATCAGCTTAAAAGCCGTACCTTTTGTTTCTTTTTGTTCGATCAACAATTGACCGCCAAGCTCTTGAACCAGCTCTCTAACATACGATAAACCAATCCCAGTAGACGGCGTACCAAATTCATCAAATTTTGACGTATAACCTGGGTCAAAAACAATCTCTCTCAGCTTTTCAGGAATACCCGGTCCATCATCCTCGATCCGAATCTCTAATTTATCATCAATTCCTTTAAGGACGAGTGAGATTGTTCCGTTATCTTCTATCGCTTCAACCGCATTTGACATCAAATTATTAATCAATGATAAGAAAATAAAGACATGAAAATCCTGCATATGAATTCCTTGAATATCGGACTTAAATAAAATGGTTTTACCAAGGGATTGGGCATATTTCTCTTGAATGCCGATCACAAGTTGAACAAGCTCTTCTGCTTTCATATAGTCTTGCATATTTTCCTTGGAAATCAGCTTAGAAAGCCCAGCAAAAATACGCTGATTATCCTTTTTCACTTCATGAATTTCTCCTGCCAGCTTTAATAACTCTTGACTCACTTTCTTACCTGCTTCGTGGTCATTCAATATGCGGTATAGCCGGTAAGATTCTTGCGTAATGTGTTCTGTGTGCTTTAATGTCTTCTTCAAATGTACGGTTTCCTCGTATAAATTCGAAATGACCATCATCATATGCTCATTCTGTTTCATAATTTGTTTTTCTCTTGATTGTGCCTCATAGAGTTTCATCATATTAAAAAAGCTGATGACCACAAAGCTATGAGCAAACGCAATTAAAACCATATCACTCAGCTTTGATAACGTCATGGTTGTATCAAACACCAAAAATTGTACAAATAGCTCTACAAAATCAGCAAGTAATTCAATTATAAGACCGATCAGTCCAATGAAAATAGATTGTTGCTTAAAACTTCCGGTACGGATGAAATAAAACAGGAAGGCATAAGTAAGATAAAAAAAGAAGCTTGGGAACTGTTGATAAAATGATTCCACTACATTTGCCTTGTGCTGAATAAGATCTAACCCTACTCGAACAATAACAATGGCTGTTCCTGTTAAGAAGCCAGGCAATAGCGGTCTTGATTTCCTTAAGAGTAATAAACAAAAGAAAAATGTGGGTGGACCGAAGCTGATGCGAAATGTTTCGTTCACAGGATAGAATTTCAACTCTCCTGCAAGGGGCACAATTACGATCATAAAAAATAAAATGAATGCGTCCTTTTTAACAAGCTGATTTATACTCAAATGACTGACATCCCTTCACCTTTTGCATAGCCACAGTATACAAGGAGACGCTTTTCTTCACAATGTACAAAAAAATAATTTTCACCCCAAGTTTTATCCCCAAAATCATTTTTTAAGACTATTCTCCGGAAAAGCAAGGTGACCTTTCAGCTATCCGACTTTTGAAAAATCCTCTACAATGATCGGAATTATTTAACACAATAAAGCCGCACAGATTTTTATTTGTAAGTTTTTTTGTAGAATTTCGTCAGATTGTGTAGTTTCCAAGATAAATTGAATGAACAATTTTAGTGAAACTATATGTAAGCGTTTTCTGAATTTTCACTAAAAACCCTTTCTCCGCCAAAGCCTTTATTTGAACATACATTTAGGTGTAAAGGAGTGGGACAAGCAGCGCATGACAAGTTCATTGAAGATGTGTAACATGTTTTCGTGCCTATTTGATCGCATTTTTTGTCATCCGCCAATTCAATAGTGTACTTTTTTATTTTTGATTGGAGGAATCGTATGAAAACAGCTATTTCTAATCCTACGCAACACGCGTGTCAGTCTTCTGTCGATCAATGGGCAGAAGAAATACGACCTTATTTCAAAAACGGTCAAAATGCTGGCTACATTCCAGCACTCGGAAAAGTCAATTCCTCTCAACTGGGTATCAGCGTCATAGGACCAGATGGATCATCCGTTCGATATGGTGACTGGGACGTTCCCTTTACCCTGCAAAGTATCTCAAAAGTCATCAGCTTTATAGCTGCCTGTTTAGGAAGAGGTGTACCATACGTCTTAGACCGAGTAGATGTAGAGCCGACTGGTGATGCATTTAATTCCATCATACGCCTTGAGATGCACAAACCAGGGAAGCCTTTTAATCCAATGATTAATGCTGGAGCTATTACCGTATCCTCCATTCTTCCCGGAAGGACTTCTACAGAAAAGTTAGCATATATTTTCGATTTAATCGAAAACTTAATAGGGCAGCACCCTTCTGTAAATGAAGAGGTGTACCAATCAGAATGGGAAACTGCCCACCGAAATCGGGCACTTGCCTATTACTTAAAAGAAACCAACTACTTAGAGTCAGATGTTGAGGAAACATTAGAGGTCTATTTAAAGCAGTGTTCTATTGAGGTAACAACAGAAGACATCGCCTTAATCGGACTGATTATTTCAAGTGATGGCTATCACCCTTTTAAACAAGTCCAAGTCATCCCAAAAGATATCGCAAGACTGACAAAAGCGTTAATGCTGACATGCGGCATGTATAATGCGTCTGGTAATTTCGCTGCATTCGTAGGCGTTCCAGCCAAAAGTGGTGTGTCTGGAGGAATTATGGCTTGCGTTCCGCCAAGCGCAAGAAGAGAATTCCCTTTTAAGACAGGCTGTGGGATCGGCATTTATGGTCCGGCCATTGACGATTGCGGAAATAGCATTACAGGCGTCATGATGCTAAAAAAACTCGCTAAAGAGTGGGATCTCAGTATTTTTTAAAAAGAACAGTGATGAATTCAAAGAGGTGTTGTTATGAACGAAAAAGCTTTGTTATCTTATTTAACATATACAAATGATTTTATTTGGACTTATATTATCATTGTGCTGTTACTTGGAGTTGGGATTTTCTTCACGTATAAAACACGCTTCCTGCAAGTCAGAATGATCAAAGAGATGGTGCGTGTCCTTAAAGAAGGAACAAAAGAAAAAGAGGGCATTTCGCCGTTCCAAGCATTCGCCATCAGTATGGCGGCGCGTGTAGGAACAGGGAATATCACAGGGATTGCCATCGCTATTGCTATAGGCGGACCTGGGGCGATTTTTTGGATGTGGATCGTAGCCATCATCGGTTCTGCCTCAAGCTTTGTCGAAAGTACACTGGCTCAGGTATATAAGGTGAAAGATCATTCAGGATTCCGCGGTGGACCAGCTTATTACATGGAAAAGGGTTTAAACAAACGTTGGATGGGGATTTTATTTGCTATCCTTATTACGATTTCATTTGGAGTCGTCTTTAACGCTGTTCAGTCAAACACCATTACAGTCGCCTTCAAAAGTTCATTTGGACTTGATCGTTTAATGGTTGGTATCATCATGGCTGTCATTTTCGCAGCGATTATTTTCAAAGGAATCCATGCGATTGCAAAGGCATCTGAATACATTGTCGTTGTGCTTGCCATTGCTTATATCGGAATTGCCTTCTTTATCATCGTAACAAATATCACAGAACTCCCTGGCGTTATCGGAACCATTGTGAAACATGCCTTTGGATTTGAACAGTTTGCTGGTGGTACACTAGGCGGTGCTTTACTGCAAGGGATTAAACGTGGTCTCTTCTCAAACGAAGCCGGTATGGGTAGTGCACCTAACGCAGCAGCGACTGCTGTAACGAGCCACCCTGTCAAACAAGGGTTAATTCAAGCATTTGGTGTGTTAACAGATACGTTAATCATTTGTACAAGTACAGCCTTTATTGTTTTGTTCTCTGATGCGTATCAAACAACCAATTTACAAGGAATTGAATTAACACAGGCGGCATTAAGTGATCACATTGGACCTTGGGCATCCGGTTTCCTTGCGATTATGGTTTTCTTATTCGCCTTTAGTACATTAATTGGTAACTATTACTACGGTGAAACGAACATTGAATTTCTTGGAGCAAACAAATTTTGGCTTAATTTGTATCGAGTTGCCGTTATTGGTATGGTGCTCTTCGGTGCCGTTGCCAAAGTTCCTGTTGTCTGGGGTCTAGCCGATTTATTTATGGGTTTCATGGTCATTGTCAATCTCATTGCGATAACCATGTTGTCTAAGGTCGCCTTTGCGGCATTAAAGGATTATACGAGGCAGAAAAAAGAAGGGAAAGACCCTATCTTTTATAAAAATGCCGTTCCGCACAATGAATACATTGAATGCTGGGATGACGAACCTGCATCTATTAAAAAAAATCAAATTGGCTAAATCTAAAAAGCTCTGGTCATCCGATCAGAGCTTTTTCCTTCACTTCAAAAATTCCAGCATGAGCTGATTCACGATGTCTGGCTTTTCATGGTTGATCCAATGCGAGGCATCATCGACAAATATCAACTGTCCATTTGGACAAATTTTGATCGTTTCTTTCGCCAGCTTTCTGCTAAGAAATTTGTCCTCCATTCCCCATATCATCCGAACAGGAACTAGAATACGTTTTGAAATCGGCTTTTCAAAGCCCCCCTTTTTTATGGCTCGATACCAATTCAGCATCGAAGTGATGGCTCCAGGCTGTGTCCATGCAAGTTTGTAGCTTGAGACATCCTCCTTGGTGAACAAATGTGGTCTAGAGCTAAGACCTATTGCCTCGTCCAGCCTTTGAAAGTGATTTTCCTGAAGCGCTGCCTCTGGTATATGTGGAAGCTGAAAGAAGGCGATATAGGAGCTCTTTTTCCATTGTGGCGGATAAAAAGGGAGAACCTTCATCATGACACGTGGATGGGGCATATTGACGATCATTAGTTTCTCTACATATTGAGAACGCGTGGAAACCAAATGCCATGCCACAGTTCCGCCCCAATCATGCCCACCGACAATCGCTTTTTGATTTGGACTAAGCTCCTTTATCAGACCAACGATATCATCTCTCAACTTATCCAAGACGTATGATTCGATACCTTCTGGCTTATCGCTTAGATGATACCCTCTTTGATCTGGAACGACTACACGGAAGCCAGCCTCAGCCAGCGGAATAATTTGATGTTTCCATCCGTACCAAAACTCTGGGAATCCATGCAACAGCACAAGCAGCGGACCATCCTCAGGACCAGCGATTGCTGTATGGAGTGTTACACCATTTGTTTGGATATATTGAAACTCGATTTGTTCCATTCCTTTGCCACCCTTCCCCTTGTCCTTTTATTCTTCCAACATAGCATATTTTCCATTTTTCAGAAAATAAAAACACTCTCACAAAAAAACCTCCACCTTTGGTATTGGTGAAGGTTTTCCTTTATTTCATATAATTCAAAACCCAAATAATTCCATTCTTCCGATCCTGTACCTGTCCGTTTAGTGCACCAAAGAACGTATCCTGCAATTCCACTAGCACATCTCCATCCGCTTCAAGCGCTTCATATACGGCCTTTAATTCTTCCTCATTGTCAAATTGCATGATTAGACGAAGATTCTCCGATTTTGGTGTGCGACCGAACGTATCTGAGAAATGAAGCAACGATTCACCAAGGTGCAGTTCAGCATGTAACACACGATCTTGTTGCTCATTTAAAATATGAATGTCTCCACCAAAAATCCCCTGATAATATTGAAGAGACTCCTTGACATCATCCACTACAATATAAGGACTAACGCTGATCATTTGACTCATCCTCCTCTTGTTCCGTACAACATGCTCTTATATAGCTTATCCCAAATCGTAAGAAAAAAGGCACAAATCGTCAACGGATTTGCACCTTTTTCTCATGAAGTTTTCGCTAATTCACTGTGTCTGTTTGAATAAGCTACATACATGACAAAACCGATCAACAACCAAACCCCAAAGTAAAGCCACGTCCGGATTGGTAAATTGAGCATAAGGAATAGGCAACAACCCATAGATACAATGGGCAATACCGGAACAAAAGGAACCCGGAATCCCCTTTCGAGCTGTTTGTGCGTCTTTCTTAAAATGAGCACAGATAAACTCACCATCGCAAACGTCAACAATGCCCCAATGTTCGCTAAGTTTGAAAGATCTTTCAAATCAATAAACCCTGAAATAACAGCTGTCATTCCGCCAATCATCCATATGCTTGCAACAGGCGTATCACTCTTGCTTGTTTTCGAAAAAACTTTAGGTAAGAGACCATCACGCCCCATCGCATATGCGATTCGTGTCGCCGCATAATTATTGGCGAAAATCACAGCCATCAATCCAATGACAGCACCGACAGAAATAATGCCAGCTACGCTATGCTGATGCACACTTTGGAGCACATAGGACATCGCTTCTGTCACATTTAATTCTGTATAATGCACCATTCCTGTCATGACCAAACAAACGGCAATGTAAATGATCGTACATATGAGTAATGACCCAATAATGCCAATTGGCAGGTTCCGCTGTGGATTTTTGACTTCTTCCGCAGAAGCTGAAATCGCATCAAATCCTAAAAAGGCAAAAAACACAGCAGCTGCGCCCGCAATGATACCTTCCGCGCCAAACGGCATGAATGGCTGCCAGTTATCTGGCTGCACATAGAAGCCACCTACTACAATGAAAAGAACAATAATGCCAAGTTTCACAAACACCATGATATTATTGAACTTTTTACTTTCCTTCGTTCCTCTTGATAAAATCCACGCAATCAGTAAAACAATGAGAATCGCTGGCAGATTCATAAGCCCGCCTTGTTCAGGTCCCGCTAGGAATTGATGAGGGATGGATACACCAAACCCCTCCAGCAAGCTATTGAAATAACTGGACCAGCCACTAGCAACAGCCGAAGCGGTCAGCATATATACGGACAATAAGGTCCAGCCCATGAGATGACCTACGAGCTCACCCATCGTTGTATATGAATAAATGTATGCACTTCCAAACACAGGCATCGCCGAAGCCATCTCTGCATAGCAAAGTGCTGCTAAACTGCACACAACCGCTGCAATAGCAAAGGAGAAAATGACGGCCGGTCCTGCATCCTTTGCTGCTGTGATGCCGGTTAAAACCATGACCCCCGTCCCGATTACAGCCCCGATACCTAGGAGTGTTAAATCGAGTCCTCCCAGCGTTTTCTTTACTTTTTGTTGTCTACTCCGTTCTAACAAATCATGAATGTGTTTCTTACGAAGAATATGTCGCAAATCCTTTCCCTCCAAAACGTTAGAAAACCACAAAATCATTCATATTTTATTATAGCAGAATAAATCCTAAGACTTCATAACCAATTCACGTAAATCTTTCTTCATAATTTTGCCAAGCTTATTTTTCGGTAATTCTTGAGTGAAATGAATGGACGGTACTTTGTAATCTGCCAAACGCTGCTGACAATAGTTCACAACATCTTGTTCACCAATATCGGCGGATTCATCTTTGACGATAAACGCACTTGGCACTTCACCATATACATCGTCTGGTACACCAATGACCGCTGATTCAATCACACCTGGAATTTGATCAATGACTTCCTCGACTTGATCAGGATAAATATTATCTCCACCATACAAAATGACATCCTTGTATCTACCTGTGATATAAAGAAAGCCGTCTTCATCTAAATAACCTGCGTCTCCCATATGGAACCAGCCGTCTTTCAGCACCTTTTCAGTGGCTTCTGGCTGCTGATAATAGCCAAGAAAATAAAATGGGCTTCTCATGACAACTTCGCCAATTTCTCCGATTGGCATTGTCTCTTTCGTATCAGGATGGACAATTTTTACTTCTACCTCGGAATCAACCTTACCAGCAGATCCCATTTTATCTTCACCCATTTCAGGATGCCACGAACTGACAATCCATGCCTCTGTACTGCCGTATCCATGCATCATTTGAATCCCAGCCTCATTGTAGTCCTTAATCAAGCGTACCGGCACCTTCGTTCCACCAGAAATCGCAATTTCAAAGGATGAGAGATCATACGAACCACGTTTCATCTCTTCTAACATATACGTATAAGCAGATGGGAAGGCCATCATGAATGTAATACGTTCCTGTTCAATGGTTTCTAAAATGCGTTTTGGTGTAGCGTCATTTAAAAAGACAATGGTATACCCTTCAAGTGCCCCAGAAATTAGATGATTTATAGAACTCATATGATACAGAGGGTGACTCGCCAAATATCGTTTTCCTCTTAAGTCAAATCCTCTATTACGGGGTCTCGTAAAGAATTGATACAATCGTCCATGTCCGACCATACAGCCTTTTGGATTGCCAGTTGTACCAGATGTAAACAAAATCATCGCAAGGTCATCTTCTGAGACCGCCTCTGCAATATGACTCCCATCATTTGTATCCAACATATCTTCAAATAGCTTCGTTGTTTTTGCATTCACGCCAGATTCAATCATGAGACAGTCTTCTAAAGAAACATTCACAGCGGCAATGATGTCACGAAATTCCCGATCAAAAAATAACGCCTTCGGTTCTGCTTTTTTCAAAATACCTTCCAGCTCAAAAGAAGTGAGCTGCCAGCTAAGTGGCACTGCGACTGCACCTGCTTTGATCACAGCTAACATAATCGTCGAAAAGTGGTGGTGATTTTGACAAATAAAGCAAATACGGTCACCTTTTCGAATCCCTTTACGATTTAAGTAATGAGCCAGTTGGTCGATCCGTTTTGCGTATTCTTCAAATGTATAAGACACACCTCCGCCAGTTACCGCCTCAAGATGAGAAGAGCGCTCCATTCTGTCGTTTAGTAATGCCTGTAAAGTATTCAATATCTTCATCTCCAAACGTTTGATTTCCATTCACCGATTTCCAATCAATTGGATTGGTAGATTTTATCTCAATCATTCACATTCTAAAATAAAAATTGCCGAAAGTAAAATTATTTCATTTTGGAATTGTTCTTTTTATTAATTGATAATATAGGTAATTTTCTAACTGACTTCCATTTTGGTTTAAATGATGATGATGAATATGATAAGATAGACCTAGTAATTGATCGGAAAAAGTGAATGCAATAGGAAAAGAGGTATGGAGAATGCAACATTTCGAGCTAGAGGCAAGTTTGTTAGACCATGCACTGACGAAATACTTAAAGGCGACAAAACGAATAGATGAAAAGAACATTCCGAAAAATGTCACGAATGTGAAAGGGTTTATTTTGCGTATCATTTACCGTCACCAATCATGTACTGTAAAGAATATTTTGCAGGAAGTTTCATTATCTCCCTCTGCTACAACCACCGCTCTCAATCACTTAGAAGATGAAGGGTTAATTATTCGCTCTAGAAATAACAATGACCGCCGTACAGTATGGATTACTTTATCTGAATCTGGTAAACAAATTGCAAAACAAATGATCGACAATCGTCAGTTACTCGTCAATCAATTTTTTGATCACCTATCAGAGGAAGATAAAAAAACATTCTTTGAATTGATCGAGAAAATGA
Organism: Bacillus sp. NPDC093026; assembly: GCF_044754665.1. Lineage (NCBI taxonomy): Bacteria > Bacillati > Bacillota > Bacilli > Caryophanales > Bacillaceae > Bacillus > Bacillus sp. NPDC093026. The sequence continues at coordinate 92,282 of NZ_JBIVPN010000007.1, forward strand.
TGGATGAACGCACATTAAAGGCTTAGGAATCCCTCTTAAGCCTTTTTCGTTTTATGGCTTCAAAATGACTTTAATACAATCATCTTGCTTTCCATTGAATATTTGATATGCATGCGCTGCTTCATCTAACGGCAGTTGATGGGTAATAATTTCTTTAGGATCAATTTCACCGTTTGCCACCTTTTGATATAACTTTGACATATACCCCCTTGCAGGTGCCTGTCCCATTTTCAATGTGACATTTCTTGCGAAAAAAGCGCCTAATGGGAACATATTATACAGACCGCCATACACACCAGTCAGTTGAACCGTTCCACATTTCCGAACGGCTTTGGTGGCGATTTGAATCGGTCCAATCGTCCCACCTTGTAGCTTGAGCTTCTGCTCAATTTTTTCAAGCGGCGACTTTTTCCCATCCATACCGACACAATCAATGACGACATCCGCTCCACCCTTGGTAAGCTCCTTTAAGGTTTCCCCCATATCGGCATCTTCTGTAAAATCGAATACTTCTACACCGCTCATACGTTTTGCATGACGCAGGCGATAATCAATATAATCGACGGCAATCACCCGCTTTGCACCTTTTTGCCAAGCAAATTGCTGTGCCATTAACCCAACAGGTCCACAGCCTAGTACGATGACGGTATCGCCCTTTTTCACACCGGCGTGCTCCACACTCCAATAGGCGGTTGGCAGAACATCAGATAAGAACAACAATTGTTCATCTTCTAACTCACAATCATCAGGAACCTTAAACGGTGTATAGTTTCCAAATGGAACACGTAAATATTCCGCCTGCCCGCCGGGGTAATTCCCGAATTTCTCACTATATCCAAGTAATCCACCTGAATCATAATGAGGGTTAGATTCATCACATTGACTTTCTAAATGATGATGACAATACTGACAATTGCCACACGCCATCGTAAATGGAATGACGACACGATCTCCCTTTTTCACAGCCGTTACATCTGACCCGACCTCCTCTACAATACCCATTGGCTCATGTCCAATAATATAGCCGATCGGCAGAGGAAAGTTCCCTTGATACAAATGCAAATCTGATCCACAAATAGCAGTAGACGTAATCCGAACAATCACATCTTCACGATCTTGAATAGTCGGCGCATCCACTTGCTTCACGGCAATTCGATTCTTTCCTTGATAGGTAACAGCTCTCAACGCATTTCCTCCTTTATCGCAAGTTATCTATCATAGCTTCACCTTGAAAGAATGGTTTATGCATAAAAAAGGGAGTAGAGAAGCTTGTTCATTCAGAGAACCTATAGGAGTGCGCGCGCTCTCTAATGATTTGATTTAATCCAGTAGAATGATATCCCTGTTTACATTAAAAATGTGCTGCTGTATGAATAATGTTCTCTTTCGTATTCACTCCCTTTACTCAATGAATTGATGTCTATTTATAGCAAGTTGTTCCTTTCCACAGCGAGGATTGCTCCATTTCCGCTGCAAGTCTCAACAACCAATCTTCTTTTCCTTTAGGAGCTGTCACCTGTACACCTAAAGGCAGGCCTTCTTGCGTCAGATGAACAGGAACACTCATGGACGGCTGACCTGTTAAGTTGGCTAACTGTGTAAATGGTGTGTAGGTGAGACTTTTCAAGAACATATCATAAATGAGATCCTGCTGTGCTTGCATAGAAAGAGAAGAGACACGTAAAAGTGCTGATATTTCCTGATCTGTTTGCATGAGCTCACCAATGCGCGGAGCGGAATAAGCGGTGGCAGGTGTCACGTAGAGGTCATACGTCTGATGAAATTCTGCCATTTGTGCAGCCGCCATATCCCATGCATCAAGACTTTCCGTATAGGCAGCAGCCGTAACATTCTTCCCTGCCTCTGCCAACACCCACGCAACGATATCAGTTTCCTCTGGCTTCACAGGTCGACCAAGTGATCGAGCCAAGGATGTAAATAATGCAGACATTTCTCCACTGTTCATTACATAATATTGCTGTATCAGATGGACACCATCAATAGCTGGCTTCGCTTCCTCTATTTGGTGACCCTGTTCACTTAGCCATTTCATTGTTTGCAGGACAGCTATTTTTGCTTCCTCACTGACTTTCGTTCCAACTGGGGATTCTATGCAATAAGCTACACGCATACGAGGCATACGCTTCACTATATCCTCTTGATAGCTGCCATCGTATAACGGTGTTTGGAAGGCGGCTTCCGGCTGAATGACTTGAAGCAAGTCAAGAAGTGCTGCACTATCTCGAACCGTTTTGGTCAAAGTAAAATCTATCGAAGCCCCTTGCCACTGTCTTCCTACGCCAGGACCTACTGGTGTTCTGCCTCTTGTCGGCTTTAATCCAAACAAACCGGTAAATGATGCTGGAATACGAATGGACCCCCCACCATCACTTGCACCTCCTGCTGGCACAATACCGCTTGCAACTGCGGCGGCGGTGCCACCGCTTGAACCGCCAGGAGAATGCGCCTCATTCCATGGATTTCTTGTCGGACCATGTAACGCTGGTTCCGTTACATTTCTCAAACCGAATTCTGGTGTGTTTGTATGACCGATCATCAGGAGCCCAGCCTGCTTCAACCGGCGGACAAAGTGCGAATCCTTTTTTGCTTTTACATCTTTTAACAGCATAGAACCCGCTGTCAAAGGCTCATTTTCTAGTCCTTGTGATATATTTTTCAGCACAAATGGAACACCCGCAAACGGCTGATAGGCTTCGAGATGCTTGATATCTTGTGCAACTTGTTCTTCTCTTGTGCGAATGACCGCATTTAATGAAGGATTGACTTCCTCCAGTCTAGTAAACGCAGCCTGCACAAGCTCTTGAGGGGTCACCTGCTTATTTCGTACAAGCGCTGCCAAACCAGTCGCATCATACGTCATATACTCTTTTACATTCATTTGCATATCCTTCTTTCTCTGATCATGATCTCTCTATTGTCTACTAGAAGCGATTGAATTTCAATGTAAGGCTTTTTGAGAAAAAACTTACATACACACAATGAATCTTCTAACAAAAAACTTGTATTCTCCGATATAATAGAGAAAAAAAGACGGAGGTCATCTCGTATGCAAGGAGCCCTTGCTCTGAAAAAGAAAGTATTGGTTGTCATTGCGTTTCTTCTTGCCCTGACAACTGCTTTGCCCTTCCACACACAAGCAACACAAGCAGCCACACCGCCAAAAGAAACAGAGGTCATCATCGTATATAAAAACCAAAAAGGAAAACAAACAGCACTTGAGGAAAGTGAAAAAGTGAAAGCACAGTACATACACCTTCCAGCTGTTGCTGTCACAGCGAATGAAAAAGCTGTATCCTCCCTAAAAAAAGACCCAAACATTGCCTATGTGACAAAGAATGTCAAAGTGAAACTGGCTTCTTCTACCATGACAAAGCACACTACTACACTACAGGATGAATTGGTTCAAAAATCTTATAACCTACAGAGATTGAATATAAAACAAGCATTAAAAGATGGGGTCACAGGGAAAAATATTAAAGTAGCAGTCTTAGATACTGGAATTTTTCCGCATGAAGATTTGAAGATTGCTGGCGGTAAATCTTTCGTGAATTACACATCCTCTTACAAAGATGATGAAGGACATGGAACGCATGTCGCTGGAACAATCGGTGCTCTGAATAACGATTACGGTACAGTCGGTGTCGCTTCTGGTGTGAAGCTGTATGCCGTGAAAGTATTAGATAAAAAAGGAGAAGGCGATTTGTTCAGTCTGCTTCGAGGCATTGATTGGGCAATTACCAATAAGATGGACATCATCAACTTAAGCCTTGGATTTGAAGATAACATTCCTATCTTACATTCAGCTGTAGATAAGGCTTACAAAAAAGGACTGCTCGTCGTTGCTGCCAGCGGAAACGACGGGAAGAAAAACCATATCAGTTATCCAGCCGCCTACAGCAGCGTCATTGCTGTCTCGGCTACCAATAAAAAAGACAAACTCGCTTCCATTTCCAATACAGGGAAGGCGATTGAATTTTCTGCCCCTGGTGAGAATGTCATCAGCACCTATTTGAAAAATGAATATTGGTACGCAACTGGTACATCTCAAGCCGCACCGCATATCACAGGAATGCTCGCTCTATTAAAGCAGCTTCATCCGAAGAAAACAAACGTACAGCTTCGCACCTTACTGCGCAGCTATACGGTGGACCTTGGAGCAAAAGGAAAGGATTCACAATTTGGCTATGGCCGCGTGCAATATATTCCGCAATCCACCTTTTTAAAGGCGGCAAACAGTGCTGTTAAAAAAGCCGAAACGTCCAAAAAGCAAGCGGATGTCGATCAAGCCAAAACGAAAATAAGTCGGCTCACAGCAAGTAAACAAAAAACAGCGCTCACTGAGCGGATTAAAAAGGTACAAACGATCATCAATATCCGTTCAGCACGTGCAAAGGTCAAATTAGCTGAAAAAAACAAGACGCAGGGCTCCATAAAAAGTGCTCAAACCGCAATCTATAAACTAAGCACAAGCACAGAGAAAAAGAGTCTGCAAAAACGGCTCGATCAAGTCAAAAAACAAGTGGACTATCAAAAGAAAGTAACCGACGCAAAACAAAAAGTAAAAAAAGCCGAAATCAAACGAACAAAGAAAACAAAAGCTGCCGCTCAACGTGCAGTAAAAAAGCTAAAGGCATCGAAAACGAAAACAGAATTACAAAAACGATTAAACCGCATTAAAGTATGACTTGTCTTTGGCTCTGCCCCACTGAATAACTAAAGCTAGCAGCCTATGAAAATCGATTCCTTAACGTAAAGGAATCGATTTTTTTGCGTCTATTTATCAACTAATAGCGGAACAAATGTTGCGTGATGATACACTCCTTCTGCATCAGACTTCACTTGAGAAAGTATGCTCTCTAAAGAATCAATTAATAGATATAACACATTGTAAACCGAACCATTCTCAAAACACTCCAAAGCCTCCGGCAATTCATCTTCATCTAAAATGAAATAGTCACCATTTGGAAAGACTAAAAGATCAATCATTAAATCTTCAAAGATGACCATTTGTTCCTTTATACAAGTGTTCTTTACAATATTAAAGTAGGAGCCGAGGTAATTACCTTGATGATCTCTCCAAAAATATAAATTGTAGGGGCGATCTTCCCAATAATACGCGGTGGTATAACTCCCCTTAGGAATCGTCAATTTGTTTTGACCGGCGATCATTGAAAACGTGTCTTCAATCTTGTGAAACAACACAAGTTGTTGTTCTTGTGAATCTAAAAACTGACAAGTATATTCTACAACCCCTGCATCATATCTGATTTTTCTCTCTATCACTTCATCCCATTGATGTGCATGTATCTGAAACAAGATTTCACTGCTCCTTCCGACATCTACTTTCATTGCACCTTTTAGAATAATTTGTCGTATTTCGTATTAGTAGCTCTTCACTTGCGTACCATTCTGATTCACAAATTCTTTCTCAAACGTACGCTTGAAGCCCATTTTTTCATATAATCGAAAAGCGGCTTGATTTTATCAGATGTATGAAGATAAAGGACGTTCTCGCCCCATGTTTCTGTCAGCGCAATGCTTTTACATAATAACGCCTCTACAATCCCTTTTCCTAAACGGACAATAGCTGATGTAATGCCCATCCTCACTCACTGCCTCACGAATGATCAGCTCTTGATATTGCTTCATTTCAGCACCTCCAAGTGTCTAATAAAAATCATGTGATAGCTGCATGTCAATCATCATCTTCTTTTCTCTTCATCCAATGTAAAGAGTCTCTTCCGAAAGATCAATCATTTTTCATGAATCAGGCTTCGTATTTTTTGATTGAAAAAGAAGGCTTGATTCATTATGCTAATTTGAGGACGTTATCAGTTTATACACTAGGAGTGTTGTCATCACATGAATTCATTATCTGACCCGCAAGAATCGAAGAAAAATCGCTTTTTACTTGCAGCATTGCTTGGTTCTTTAACAGCACTTGCACCTCTGGCAATGGATATGTATTTACCTGCTTTGCCAAATATTTCTCGTGATTTTGAAGCAAGCACAACCTTATCCCAATTAAGCCTAATGGCTTGTTTAATTGGGCTTGCCCTCGGTCAGTTGATTGCTGGACCGATCAGTGACACCATTGGCAGAAGAAAACCGCTCATGGTTGGACTCGTCATCTTTATTGCAGCATCTCTTTTATGTACGGCTGTCACATCCATTTGGATGTTTATTCTGTTAAGACTGATTCAAGGACTGGCGGGATCAGCAGGAATTGTCATTGCACGTGCCATTGTACGCGATCATTATGAAGGGTCAGAGATGACGAAATTCTTTGCACTGCTTATGCTTGTAAATGGGGTTGCCCCAGCAGCGGCCCCTATCGTTGGCGGACAGATTTTACGTTTCACCACATGGCAGGGCGTGTTTATTTTACTAGGTATCCTTGGAGCTCTCATGCTTCTAAGAGCCATGTTTTCTTTGCAGGAAAGCTTACCTGTTGAGCGAAGACAAGCAGGGGGCTTCCAACAAATCCTTGCCTCCATGAAAATACTGACCAGTGATCGCTTATTTGTCGGTTATGCACTTTCGCAAGGTCTTGTCTTTGCCGCAATGTTTGCGTATATCTCTGGTTCACCATTTGTTTTACAAGAGATCTTCCACCTCTCTCCGCAAGGCTTCAGTGCGGCTTTTGCTGTCAATAGCCTTGGCATCATCACAGCAGGACAAGTATTTGCTCGTATCGCTACGAAAATCGGCGAAGAAAAAGTGCTGCGTATCGGGCTAGTGACAGCTACTGTAGGCGGGGTCACCTTATTCATGATGATCTCTATTGATGCAGGATTGCTTGGCATTCTCATCCCGTTGTTTTTTGTCGTTTCAAGCGTTGGAATTGTCGGTACTTCTGCTCCATCTCTTGCGATGCAGCATCACGGTGCACATGCAGGAAGTGCGGCTGCCCTTATCGGCGTTGCGCAAATGCTTCTAGGTGCGTGCGTGACACCGCTTGTCGGCTTAGCCGGAAGTCAAACAGCCTTCCCAATGGGGCTCATGATCATGCTCTGCGACCTCGGCGCACTATGTTGTTATTTTTTCTTTGTCGCTCGATCTAAAAAAAGAACCGTGTAATCGGGGCTTTTCGTTTTAGATCAATCATCTACTGACAATAGATAGTGTAAAAATCCTTTTGTTTTATGTGTATGTAAGTCAAAGCCGATATTCTAAGACCAGTCGCACACACCCCATACTGGCTAGTTGCAGTTTTAAACAACCTTTACTTTTACACCAATCATACTGTTTATGATTGGGGCGTCCAGAGAGATCATGAGAAGAAAGAAAATGCGGTTAGAAAGTAGACATTGAAAAAGCCCCACTCTTTACGTTTGAAAGAGTGGGGCTTTATCGAACTCTTTTATATGTGCACAAATCCTTCTCCAAACACATCGCGCACGTCATGAACAACAACGAATGCGTTTCGGTCAATTTTCTTAATAATTTTCTTTAAACGCATAAGCTCCTGCTTTTGAATAACCGCATATAAAATTTCTTTTGATTCCTTTGAATAATGACCTCGTCCATTTAAGATCGTCACACCTCGGTCAAGGGTGTGATTGATTTCTTCTGCAATGTCATCTTTACAAGAAGAAATAATTGTGACAGCCTTTTTCGTGTTAAGCCCTTCAATGACAAAATCCATAACCTTTGTTGCAACGTACAGCATCACAATAGTCAACATTAATTTTTCAGCACCAATAATAAAGTAAGAAGCAAATACAACAATAAGATCAAAAAACAAGATAGCATAGCTGACATTCCAGTCTAAATACTTATTCGCCATTCGCCCAAGGATGGCTGAACCTGCCGTTGTTCCACCGGCTCTTAATACAAGGCCGATACCAACCCCGATAATGATCCCTGCGAAAATGGCACCAATGATCAATTCATGTATATTTACAACCCATGTTGTGGTCAGGTGTAAAAATAGTGAGTTACTTGCGACGGCGACCACTGTATAGATTGTGGTCTTCTTGTCCAAATATTTATACCCCACAAGAAGTAGAATGGCATTAAGCACAAGGTTCGTCAGCCATGGTGCAACCTCAAACAAATAATAAAAAATAATGGAAAGCCCCGTTACGCCGCCTTCACCAAATTCCAGCGGGATGACAAACATATTCACAGCTACTGCAAATAAAAAAGAACCGATCAGAATCATGACAATATCTTTTACACATTTCTTCAATTTCATCTTTCCTCCCTTTTTTAAGCATATAAAAAACCCTCTTTCTGCACGAAAGAAGACAGTCGATAGGCAAAATAAAATCAAAAGACCCTGCCTTTTGATGATGCTTTCTGATATGAACCTTTCCATAATATATATCTCTTTTTAGAGACTGTCAATGACTTGATTTCCTAATATTTTGACTGCATTTTTATACATTAAAACCCGCATGTTTTAAGGTTTTTTTCATCAATTCATGCTTTTTCCTCTCCTTGACAAAAACACTTTAGTCATTTAAACTACTGCCTCATATCATATCCATCATTTCCAATCTAAAAAGGAGGCTGTTCTATTCATATGAATCCACTTCAAAGCCGCTTACAGACTCATGCGCCATTGATTTTGGACGGTGCTCTTGCGACAGAGCTTGAACGAAAAGGCTGTGATTTAAACGACCGTTTATGGTCTGCCAAAATACTCATTGAACAGCCTGAATTGATTCAGCAAGTACACTTGGACTACTTCCAAGCAGGTGCTGACTGTGCAACAACTGCCAGCTACCAAACAACCATTGATGGCTTCGCTGAAAAAGGTTTTACAAAAGAAGAAGCCATTGAACTAATGAAACAATCTGTCGTTTTAGCAAAAGAAGCACGAGATGTCTTTTGGCAAGATGAGAACAATCATCAAGGGCGGGTAAAACCATTTGTCGCTGGTTCCGTTGGACCATTCGGCGCTTATTTGTCTGATGGTTCTGAATATAAGGGAAATTACGGGCTGACAGAGCAGGCGCTCATTGATTTTCACAGACCCCGAATTCAAGCGTTAATTGACGCTGGTGCAGATGTTCTCGCTTGTGAGACGATTCCTTGCCTCATTGAAGCAAAGGCTATCGCAAGGCTGCTGAAAGAAGAATTTCGTGACACCTATGCATGGATCACATTTAGCGCAAAAGACGATCTACATATTAGTGAGGGTGATTTGATCAGAGAATGTGTACAAGCAATTGAGTCTTACGAACAGATTGCAGCTGTTGGCGTGAACTGTACGCCGCCGCAATTCATTTCATCCCTAATTGTAGAAATGAAAAAAGGCACAAGTAAGCCAATTGTGGTGTACCCAAATTCAGGGGAAGTGTATGATCCAAAGCAAAAGGTATGGAGTGGAGACACTTCTCATAATACTTTTGGCGATTGTGCTTATCAATGGTACAAAGACGGCGCACAAATCATCGGCGGCTGCTGCCGAACAACGCCAGAGGATATTACCGACATCCTGCAATGGGCAAAACCGTAAGCTTCTTGAAGCTTCACACATACTTCTAAGCAAAAGGACGGGAAGACATGGAACAAGCAAAAGATCAGTCACAACAATATCAACGAAAAATGACGAGCCGGCACCTGTTCATGCTTTCTTTAGGCGGTGTCATCGGAACAGGACTCTTTTTAAGCTCTGGGTATACGATCAATCAAGCTGGACCAGCGGGAACGATTCTCGCCTATCTCGTTGGTGCATTAATCGTTTATCTCGTTATGCTCTGTTTAGGTGAGCTGTCTGTCGCGATGCCGGTCACAGGGGCGTTTCATACGTATGCGACGAAATATATTGGTCCTGGTACAGGCTATACGGTCGCATGGCTCTACTGGCTGACATGGACGGTGGCACTTGGTTCTGAATTTACAGCGGCAGGACTTTTAATGCAACGCTGGTTTCCAGATACGTCGGTTTGGTTGTGGAGTGGTGTCTTCGCTCTCTTCATTTTTTTACTAAATGCTTTTACAGTCAAATTCTTTGCCGAATCAGAGTTTTGGTTTTCTAGTATTAAAGTAATGGCTATTATGCTCTTTATTATCCTTGGCGGGGCTGCCATGTTTGGCGTGATTCCACTAAAAGGCGGTGAAGGCGCTCCGTTTTTTTCAAACTTCACTGGGGAAGGTGGTCTTTTCCCAAACGGATTTTTACCGATTATCATGACCATGCTTGCGGTCAATTTTGCTTTTTCGGGTACTGAGCTCATTGGGATTGCTGCAGGTGAAAGTGTGAATCCAGATGAGACCATTCCGCGAGCGATTCGCACAACAGTACTACGCCTTGTGCTGTTCTTTGTTGGAACAATCATTGTTCTAGCCGGTTTGATTCCCGTGGAAGAAGCCGGGGTGATCAAAAGTCCCTTTGTTGTCGTATTTGACCGGATCGGCATTCCTTATGCCGCAGATTTCATGAATTTTGTCATCCTTACCGCCATTTTATCAGCGGCTAATTCTGGCTTATATGCGTCTTCACGCATGCTCTGGTCTCTTTCAGAGGAACGCACACTGCCAAAAAAATTGGCGAAGCTCACAGCAAAAGGCATTCCTTTGAATGCACTCATTTTAAGTATGATTGGCGGTATCTTATCTTTGTTATCGAGTGTCATTGCCCCAGAAACTGTGTATCTTGTACTTGTCTCAATCTCGGGGCTTGCGGTTGTTGTCGTCTGGATGGGGATCGCCGCCTCACAGTTCATGTTTCGGAAAAAATTTTTACAAGACGGCGGGCAGCTAAACGATCTGAAATTTCGGACACCACTCTATCCAGTGGTTCCTATTGCTGCCTTTCTCCTATGCCTTGCATCAGTGATTGGCATTGCCTTTGATCCAAACCAACGAATTGCACTCATTTGCGGTATTCCCTTCATCATTCTCTGCTATGCCGCTTATTATATGACCGCATGGATTCGCAAAAAACGAGAAAAACTTGATGTGTAATGTACTAAAAGGCAATGATTGATAGACGAGCGCCTTTTGTTAATGAGCCGAAAATCGTTGAGCCGAAACACATCTAAGGGGAAAGTTTATTCCCTCATCATTTGTGTTCAACTCACGATAACCCTAATCAAAGCTGAAGCTCGATTTGTGGGAGACACGCTGATGAGTGTTTGTTTATCGACGATCCCTCCTTTATGACGATTGGGATTAATTGGTTCCAAAAAACTACCCCTTTTTTAGAAGGGAAAGCTTTCAGCGTGTAGACAAACCCTAGCATTCGTTGTCAGGCCTGCGCGCTGTTGCTCACAAATCACACATTCGGTTCCGCACAAGTAGCTCATCCTTCCTAGACTTCAAGGGTGTTCCATTCACGCTGAAAAGATGACAAAGGGCTAAAATGAAACCATTTTAGCCCTTCGTCAACAATTCGAGTTTTTTGATTATTTTTTCACGACCACTTTCACAGCTTTACTTTCTCTTTTTCTCACATCTGAAGCTGTCACGTACAAGATTGTTTTGGCTTTTTGCGGCTTGATACTTGCTGTAAATTTGCCCTTGCTATCGGCTTTAACTGAAGTGATGACTTTCTTAGATCTGTTTTTCACTTTAATGGTCAAACCCGCACCTGCAGTACCTTTGATCGTTTTACTTTTGACCGTTACTTTGCCAACCTTCGGCTTTGCTGGTGTCTTACCTTTTTTCACAACGGTTTTAATTGAAGTGGCTGCCTTTCCTTTTGAAATCTTGATGTGAAGCACTATATTTTTGTTCTGATGCTTGATCTTCACACTAAAGGTTCCTTTTTTGCTTGCAGTTCCTTTTCCAAGAAGTGTCTTGCCTCGATACACAGCGACGGCAGCTCCCACTTTTGCTTTTCCTGTCACCTTTTGATGCTGATCTTCTACTTTGTTGACAGATGCATTCAGCTCTACAGCACTTAAAGCGGCAAATGCATTGAGCCTGCCATGTCCTGTCATCCAATCGATACCCGGAATTTTCGGATCAACAATTGGCTCATCGTTTTCGTCATAGAAAATCTCATCTTTTCCATCAACAGATTTAAATGAAATATCATCTGCTGTATTTTGCAAAATATTTCTCAATTGATTCGGCTTCAGATTCGGGTTTTTAGAAAGCAGTAAACCTGCCGCTGCTGCTACATATGGCGTTGCCATTGATGTGCCGCTGAGGTATGTGACATTACCATCAGGCATCAAACTTGGAATATCAGATCCTGGTGCAGACATGCTCAGTTCTTTCCCAAAGCTGGAGAACTCAGCCGCTATATCCATACGGTTACTTGCACCAATAGCCATTGTATATTGAGAGGTCGCTGGATAGTCCATTTCTGGAATGCCATCGTTTCCGCTTGCCACTACCACTAGTACATTCCTTTGTGCAGCATATTTCATCGCATATTCAATCACTCGGCTATAATAGCCGCCAAGACTAAGGTTGATGACCTTTGCGCCTTTGTCCACCGCGTGCTTAATACCAAGTGCAATGTGCTCTGTATCACCATTTCCATAGGCATCTAACACCTTTACCGGAATGATGCCAGCGTGCTGATTAAGTCCTGCCATGGAGTAATAATTATCTGCCTCAGCTGCAATGATGCCTGCCACATGAGTTCCATGTCCATTGTCATCAATGGCATCTTTATGTCGACTAATCAGATTCGCACCTAAGTCTGTGCGAACGGTCCCGCTTAAATCTGTCAAACGGCTGTCGACACCAGTGTCAACAACAGCAATCAACGTTTGCTTCATTTTGCTTGTGCCAATCAGTGTATTCATTTGTTCAAACTTGACATCAGCGCCTTTTTTCCCGCTGTTTTGTGCACTATTTTTCAGAGGCCACTGGTATGAGTATTGCATATCATTGCTAAGTGCACGATAGGTTTGCACAGGCTCTGCAAATTCTATATTCGGCATGCTAGACAGCTTTCGGGCTGTGCTTTTGATCGCACTCTTTCCTGCCTTTAGCGTTTTGCCAGCTGTCTCTTGCCCTACTGGGACATCATATACATACATTCCTTTAAATAAAGGACTGACTGATTGCGATATCACACGATTTTCTTGAATACCATAGCTTTTCATTTTCTTTTTCGCTGATTGAAGCGTTTGACCATCCTTTAATTTAAAAATGATTTTGTTTGTTTTGACTTTTTCTTCAGAAACAAGCTTTTGCTTCTCTAGTACATATCCAATGGACTTCCCTTCAAGATGATCAATCCCAATCTTTTGACTAGTCGCATCCAGTTCTTTTTTCAAATAAGCCGGACTTGCATTTTTGAGCATATCAAAAAGGGTACGGATTGCCTTTTGTTCTTTCTCTGTGACGATATGTCCGCTAAATGCCCCATTTTTTTCTACATCATTCAGTAACGGTTTTAAAGTGAGCAAATGATTGTATACCTTTTGCTGCTCTGATGTATTCTTGATGAGTTTGGATGTGAGAAACGGCTTCGTTTGTTGAAGAAGACGTGCCAGCCTCTTTCCATCCGTTGTTTCGTTGAGACGTTTGTCCTCAATACTGCGAATCGATTGAAGAATTTCACGACCATACTTTTTCCCAATAATGATGATGAGAGGCTCTTCTTCTTCTTCAGGGAAGATAGGCTCTGAAGGTGGAAGATTGGCTCCTTTATAACCAATTGTATAAGTCGCATCCTCTTCCTCGTCCCGGCTATCATCTTCTGACCCTAAATATAGCACTTTGATATAATACGGACCTTTCCATGCATGCGGGAAATCAATCTCTGTCTCTCCGCTTGCTGTATCGACACGATATCTCGAATACGTGTCATCCTTTATCGCTCTTTCCTTACTTGGATAGACCGAAACGGACAAGATTTGTTTACTTTTCACTGAAATACGCATATGTGTATGTTTTTCTACTTCTTGTGAAGATGGCGTGATTTGATACCACGATTCTTCCTTTTCATTCTCTAATGTACCTGAGATGGTTTCACCATTTTTTAACCCCATGGCTTCATTCACATTTGTTCCTTGATTAACTGCTGTTGCCTCGTATCCAGGTAATACAGCCATACATAAGATGACTGTCATGAGTACGATTAAACAGGATTTCACTTGCTTTTTAAACATGGAAAGACCCCCTTAACTTTTATCACACCTTGGAAGAATATCACAGAAAGTCTTTTAATAAAATCTGTTTTTTACATAATTAAACTTGTTTTAAGCTAGGATTTGAGATATTCAGATGCAAGTTTCATTGCTTCATCATTTTTTGTCATTTCAAACGGAAGATGATTCTATTTAGTCCTGTTTAAAAGTACATCACAATCACTTTGTAAGCGCTTAATAAACAAGAGAGAAGGGGTTAGTTTTGTTCCAAAAAGATCATGCTTTTACACAAGTTAACGGTCGATCAAAGAATGAGATTTTACAATACATTTCCAAGAAAGCTGAAGACCTTCATATCACAAAAGATCAAGTGGGGTTAACATTTTCTCTTTCTTTTTTTGCCAACACAGGGTTTCTCTCATTTTTTCAAAACAACGTACCAACCTACATAATGAAGAGATTTTCAGGAGTTGTTGGTGTAGTTGAATCAGTAATTGTAATAGTTCTTACGTTCTCAATTGGATGATTAGCTGAATACTGGTTTTCTAATCATTGGGATTGTGATAAATATGGTCGTTTTAAAAAAAGTAAAAAGTTAACTATTTTTTCAAATGTAGTCATTGATGAAGAACAAAAGTAACAACTGCTTGATTTCCCATATCAAGCATCTCCAAACACCTCCATCTCTGACCAACCACATTCACACAATGTATGCTCTCATCTTGACACAACTGTCAAATTCCTTGGTGTTTTTAGATGACTTATTTCTACTGCTTTCTTACCGGTCTGGTCCTCTATAGACCTGCATACAATATATCAAGGAGGTGAAGCAAATGAAGGCTTTCTTCTGGTCAACATCTTTTTTATTCATGCTCATCCTCACCCTAGTTTTCCTAGGAATTGTTTTTCTGCTTAGCGGACAAGGTTTGGATCAACTATGGAGATACATGCTTATTTCACTGATCACAGCGTCTGTCTTGAAGGGGGTGACCATTTGGCTGAAACGCCATCTTGTTTTAACAAAATAAAAAGGCTGCCTTTGTCATGTTCAGGCAGCCTCCCCATTTATTCTTTAGATGATGCTACTTCTTTTTGGGAAGCACGTAGCTCATCGTTGATTTTTCTTGCCTCTTCTAAAAACTCTGTCTGATATCCGCTTTTGAGTGCCCACATATAGAACAGCAGGGCCACAACCGCAATGAGCCCCATATCCCAGCCATAATGAATCACATTGTAACCGCCAAATTTACTACTACCCAGACAAGAGATGGTCATCATGACAAGTAAATAAACGACCATCCAAGCACCCGCTTTAAAGTTGCGGCCAAAGCCTTTCCATTTCGCTTTTGCTTGATAGTAAAAATAGATCGGCAGTCCGATCAAAATAATGAACAAGACCTGCCCAGTTAATGGCCACCTTGCCCAGTACAACGTCAGCGACGCAAAGATAAAGCCAAGCGGTGCAATGATAGCAAGTCCTTTAACACGCAATGGACGATATAAATCAGTACCCGTTTTTCTTAACGTCATGACCGTGACCGGTCCTGTGAGATAGGAGATCAGTGTGGCCACAGAGATGATTTCTGCCAGCACTCCCCAGCCTCTAAATAAAAACAGAAAGATAAACGATACACCTAAGTTAAAGAACATTGCTGAACGAGGCACTCCATAAATGGGATGCAGACGTCCTAGAACACTCGGCAAGTATTTATTTTTTTCCATCCCATAAATCATCCGAGAAGTGGTTGCTGTATACGTAATCCCTGTACCAGAAGGTGACACAAACGCATCCGCATATAAAATAAGGACAAGCCAGTTAATACCAAGTGCAATGGCAAGGTCCGCAAATGGAGAGTTGAAATTCAAATGACTCCATCCATTGACAATCTTTGATGGATCGACCGCACCAATAAAGGCAATTTGCAAAAATACATAGATCACAGTCGCAATCAAAATAGAACCAACAATCGCAATGGGAATCGAACGGCCTGGATTTTTCGCCTCACCTGCCATATTAATTGGGCTCTGGAAGCCATTAAATGCAAACACGATACCTGATGTTGCAACAGCTGTCAGCACACTGGCCCAACCGTTAGGAGCAATACTTGTTCCAGAAGTAAAATTCTCACTATGAAATCCTACGAATAAGAGCGCACCAATCGTTAATCCTGGAATGACAATCTTAAAAACCGTAATGAAAGTATTTGCCTTAGAAAATAACCCAACTGTCCAATAATTGAATAGAAAATAAATCACGAGAAGAACACTGGCAACAAGCAGTCCTTCAATAGTCAATACACCCTTTGTGACTAAATGACTTGTCCACTTTGCCCACTCCCAAGGCCATGAGCTCATGTATTGTACAGAAGCAACAGCCTCAACGGGAATCACGGAGACAATGGCGATCCAATTCGCCCAACCTGCGATGAACCCAATAAATGAACCGTGAGAATATTGCGTATATTTAACCATTCCGCCTGCCTCTGGAAACATCGATCCGAGTTCACTATAAGACAAAGCGATAAATAAAATAACAACCATCCCAATCAACCAGGACAAAACCGCAGCAGGACCGGCGATTTGAGCGGCACGCCAGGCACCAAAGAGCCATCCTGAACCAATGATTGAGCCAAGTCCTACCATCATTAAAGAGAAAGTTCCTATCCTACGATGCAAATGATTCATGTTCAATAACACCTTTCGATTAAAATACAGAGCATGGTTAATTCAGCCATCTAGCTTTTCCATTCTCCTGTCAAATGGTTTCCGAATGGAATCCCTATCCTTGTCCATTTTTTTGACCTTTTCTATTATCTCTCAATTCTTCTTTTTCTGAAATAGTCGAACATGCTTATTTCAGAACAAATTGCTCTAAAATCTATTAGACTGATTCAATACCTTTACCCTTATTTTGAAAAAACAAAAAGAAAGAGGAAATGACTCCCTCTTCCTTTTGGACACCTCATCATGAAATGTATCCACTTTAACCGCATTTACAGCCTCATCCCCGCCTATTACTTACCAAACACCAAAGCCCAACTTTGGCATTTTTACTCCGTTTGCTAATGTGACTCATCTGTTAATCTACTCATCAAATCAATCTCCGCTTCATTTTTGTTTACCGAGCACTTTACCCGAATTGTCTTGGATATCATGCATAGACTTCAGATCAGCCAATGACCGCAAGAAGTTATTTGATATATTTCCCGATATCGACATGGTTGCCATCAACGATACGATATTCACTGGGTTTATTTTTCGTTTTAGAAAAATCAAATGATTCTAAATCATCTTGACCATATAAAGTGAGACCGTACTTTTCTTTCCCATCTTCAAACACTCTGATCCAATAAGGTTCATCCAATGATGATTTAGTAGAATCCATTCTATTCTTTGTGTTCTTCAACTTGATAATCGACAGTTCATCTACCAACTGAAGCATTTTCTCTTTATTTTTCATGACAACCTTCTGATCTTTATACTCAATTTCAATAGATGAGACTTTGTCTCGATCAATAGGAATCACATCCTGAAAAGAAAACGTTCTTGCATGAAGAGTAAAATTAAAACCAATAACGAGCAATATCAAAATAATGAAAACAACAATCCAATTCTTCAATCTTACTCCTCCTACTATTCACATACGTTTACAAAACAATCCAACCCAGTCATCCGCCTTTAGAGAACAACTTGATGCCATGCTGTTGAGCAAAGTTGAAGTGACACCATCTCCAAACTTCACCTCACTGCCAAAATCCCCCTGATAGATCATACGGCTTCCACAAGATGGACTGTGTTCTTTTAAAACAACAGCCGTTGCTGCAAGAGCTTGTACTTGCTTCAACGTGTCTTGCGCTTTTTTACATACGATTTGTGACATCCATTCCATTCAAATCGACAAACAGGCTCGCCCTTTAATCCATCATCTCCATCTTCCGCCAACGATTCTGTCGGAGCTCTCGGTGTTGAAAGCCACATCAAGAAGCTCAGGGGGGCAAACCATAAATTCGCTCGTCCAGTCGATAGCTACCATTATAGCGGACCTTTAACCCAGCGAGACAAGCGCTAACAACAATCATATATCTTCCTATTTCTACTCATTGAGCATTTCCTATTTTCAACATGACTCATTCATTTTGAAATAGATACATAAAGGCAAATAGGAAATCATGTTAAATAAAAAAGGAAGGGCACAATACAATGCAGCTAACCAAACATCTTCTTCGACCCCTACAATCCAGAAAAAATAGACGAATGATAACAGACTGACAATCAATCCAACAATCGGCATGATGAAGACATACTTTTTAAAATTTTCCATCATCTCTTTAGCCATTTAGATGACCCCCCTTTTCATTAAAATCATTTCATCAGACTTACAAAATCCTACATCTCTTATGATTAAATAGAATCAATCCAAAAAGCCCTTTTTTACTTAATGTTTGATTTCCCTTTGCCATGATGATGTTTATTGGTTTGATTGAAAATAAACAATATGATGGCAGATGATATTAAACTAATCATTAACGATTGTGTGTCCATATGAAAAATATTTTTTACACCATTTACTAGCAATGTCCATAAAACATAGATAGTTACGGCTGTCAAAATAAACATTCTAAACCATCTTGGGATAGATAACCAAACTTTTATCATTTCAGTTTGAAGTTTCCCCATGTAACTCCTCTTTTCTGTGAATTAAATGTCTGACCTTTGCAAGTATATATCGAAAAGCACTGAAAATCATTAGGCGTCAACTCGTCATTTTCAGTGCTATTTTGCGAAAGAGAGTATTGTTTATTATGATAAAAAAGTATTGTTAATCTCATGAACTAGCAAAAGACATGCAATCTATTTTTAGAAATTGATTATATGTAAAAATGACTTATTCTTGCGGGGCACGCTTAGCGTACGTTCTTCTTTTAAAACCTATAGTTTTTCCTTCCAAGCCTTTAAAAAACGTTCAATGACATGTAATTCATCTTCATTGAACTGACGAAGGAATTCTAAGTAGGATTTTACTGCTTTTTCATGGAGTTCATCATGTAACGCAGCCAATTGCATGCCTTCCTCTGTCAATGAATAATAGACTGATTTTTTATCTCCTTGACGGTGACGATAATGAACCATACCCTTTTCAATGAGCTTCTTGACGGCTTTTGTAATGGCAGGCTTAGACAGCTTAAGTTTTTGAGAGAGAAACGTATTATTTGATTCTGCCGGATTGGCTTGAATCATTGATAAAATATGGAGCTGTGTGAGTGTCCAATCTTGCTTGAGTGTGTCCGTCGTGGTAATGAGTGGATCTGTTGGGTCATTACGTCTTTTTTCCCTGTGCATGATCAGATCTTGAATCGCTTTTAATACCATGTGTTCTTTCGTTTCCATCTGAACCTCCACTCTTAACTGGTTAATAAAATGGTACTAATAATTATGAGAAGAGTCAAAAGAAATGTCGATGCGGAAAAAGAAACAGGACAATCTTCCTGCTCTTTTGTCATTTTTACAAAAACATGAGCACTTCCCTTATGATTCTACCTTTCATAATGAGAACGTGTTTTCTTCTCTGTCAGTTGGCCAACAGCGATTCTTTTTGTTGGCATGAGATGCTGATTGCTCTATTTTCACATCAAGCTTTTCCAGTCTTCTTCAACTCCTCATCCTCCTCTAATCTTCCCTCTTTTCACCTGCCGATCGTTAAACAAGCTGTGATGGGAATATGTGAAGGAAGAGTGCACAAAAATGAATGTACATTCATTCATTCCTTTGGTACATTTAAAAAAAGGAGCTGAATGAAGAGATGGTTCAAACAGGTGATCAATTCCAAACAAGCAGAACCTATACACATGAAGACGTGATTCAATTTGGTGAGATGACAGGTGATTTCGGAAAACACCATACAGAGCTGGATGATCAAGGCCGGCGAATGGTACATGGCTTTCTCACCGCAAGTTTGGCAACGAAAATTGGCGGACAATTTCATTTTATTGGTCAAGACATAACTTGTACTTTCATCCGGCCTGTTTATACAGGTGATACAATTACCTGTCATACGACAGTGACAAAGGTAGAAGAGCATGAAAAATATCACCGTATTCACCTTTTTTCTCGATATTTGAATCAACACGGTAAAGAAGTCATCACAGGAAAAAGTGATGGTGTTGTTCTCAAATAGATAGATCTGCTACATCACGGACGACCTTCAAAAAAGCTGCCTAATCAACAGGCAGCTTACTCGGTGCTTCTTTTACTTTCCATATAAAGTGGTGGTCTCTTTAATGAGATCATCGCACAGCTAAAGGCAATCAGAACAAACACAGCACCAAATTTAGCCAAATCAACGGATGAGCCGGTCATGGTAAACACGACCCCTCCGACGGCGGATCCAATAGAGATGCCTATTTGCAGAGCAGATGTATTTAAACTTTGCTGAATATCAGACGTCACCGGATCTGTTTGAATTAAGTAGCTTTGCAAAGCAGGCGTCAGTGCCCAGCTAAGCGCTCCCCACAGGACAACCATCACCATAAAGAGCACAAACACACCCGCTGTATAAGGAATGATAAACAAAACAGCCGCAAACGCTATTGTCACAAGCAAGATGGCTTTCCCTGAACCCAGTTTGTCACTAAGCCAGCCGCCAAAACCATTCCCTCCAATCGAAGCAAGCCCGAACACCAAATAACAGACACTAATCCAAAAAGGTGTCATATGCATGACTTCCATCAGAAACGGTGTGAAATAAGAATAAAGCATATAATGACCAGCAAGCATAAACAAACTAATCAAGTGTGCACTAAAAATTTTCGGATGTCCTAGGGAACGAATCTGTTTTTTAAGAGGTGTTACCTTTTCAACAGGCATCTTTTCCAATAGGAAATAAATCAAAACCATTGAAATGGCAGACAGAACACTGATTCCTAAAAACATCACTCTCCAGCCAAAGCTCTCTGTAATAAAAATACCGATTGGTACACCGAGAACAAGTGATGAACTAATCCCAATAAAAATCAGTCCTAATGCCTTCGCTCTATGTTTTGGCTCCACCAATTTGGCAGTAATTGTTAGCGATAACACCACCACAAGAGCTGTACTCATCGAAATAAACACTCTTGAAATCATCACAAAAAGAAAGGTTGAGCTAAAATACGTAAACACGTTCCCAATTGTAAACACGAATAGTGCAATTAAATACAGACGCTTTCTTTCTATTTTTGCAGTGACAGTAAGTAGTACTGGTGCTGAAATAGCATACACGATCGCAAACACTGTGATCAGCTGTCCAGCTGTTGCAAGAGTCACATTTAAGTCCTCTGCAAGACTAGGCAAAATACCTCCGACCACAAGCTCAACCAATCCTACCGCAAAAGTAGAAACAGCTAATAAATATACTCTCCAGTTCATGTCAAACATCCCTTCTGTATATCATGGCTTTCGCTTTTGTTGATACAGGGCGAAGACAAACAAAAAAAACCCTGATTACAAAAAAGGAAAGCACGCTTTTGTAATCAGGATTTATCGGATCCTGGTAGAAACCCTCAAACCATATTATTGAGGTTATACAAGTCTATTTTTTTCATCAAATATATTAGCATAGCCATACATAACTAGCAAGCTGTAAGAATAGAAAAATTATGATTAAAACAAAAGACAACATAAGAACAAAGCTAAAAAACCGAATCACCCACACACCTTGATTTACACACCAATTATAGGTAAACTGATGAAAAATCAATGAACGTTAACAATGTAGATCAGGAATATTAGCTTGAATCGATCTTTAACAGAGAGAGAGCGTTTCCCTGGGAAGTTCCTACTGACATCTTCCAGTGAACCTGCCGATTTAGTACCCTTGAAGACATTGAACAAACACTTTCAAAAGAAAATCGTCTGATCAAAGCCATGTTGTGCGGCAACGGGACCTGTGAAGATGAAATAAAACAGGAGCCACCTCACGCTGTATTCCATTTAAACATGAAAACGTGTGTCTGCTACGGAAAACCTACAACTGATATGATGCTGGACAAGAGCCTACTAATCGAAGAATCATCCTTCAAGATGCTTCTATTTTGTTAAAAAGAGTCAAAACCCATTGACCTTACCTAAGCGATCACCTATAATTCTTATTAAAATAATCGGTTTTTAAGACTTTAAATGGAGTGATGACGTATGAGGTTATGGTCATCTTTATTTACGGAACGCTGCCCTAAATGTAAAACGGCATTAGAAGTCTCAAAATCCAATGCCCTGAAAGGCAAAGTCGTTAAAACATGCCCCAACCTTCATTATCAAAAAGAATACCACCCAGCACTTGAAACCTATATCGAGCACGATGACGTCGAATAAAAAAGCCCAACTTGCTTTTAGCAGCTCCTGCTTTATAATAAATCCAGCCAAATTTTCATCGCTGTCGCTGTAATCATCACCGCAAGTAGCCATTGCAAATAGATGGCATTCATTTTCTGACCCACCTTTGCACCAATCGGAGCGGCTATCAAGCTTGCTACTATTAAGACAACAGCCGGAATGAGCATCACTTGACCAGTTAGCACTTTCCCTGTCGACGCCCCAATGGCAGAAAGAAACGTAATCGCAAGAGACGACGCAATCGTCATCCGTACTGGAATGTTTAAAATAGACAGCATGACTGGCACCAAAATGAACGCCCCACCTGCTCCTAAAACACCTGAGACACTGCCAATTAGAAAAGAAATAACGGATGCTAATCCTTTATGAAAAGTCACCTCTTCCCCCACTTCTGCACGCTGTCCTTTTTTCGGGATCAGCATGAGGATAACGGCTACAATGGCGAGCAATCCATAGACGAGATTTATCCCTTTCTCCGGCATGAAATGTGATACATAACTGCCTAATAAGCTGCCCGACAATATACTGCATCCCATATATAAAATCAACGAGCGATGTAAAAATCCGCTTTTCCGATACGCCAGTACACCACCAAGCGTTGAAAACAGGACTTGAATAGCACCAATACCTGACACCTCATGTGCCGAAAGTGACATTACACCTACTAGGGGAGGAATATACAAAAGCATTGGATAATTAATCACAGATCCCCCAATGCCAACCATTCCTGATAAGAAGGAACCAATCAATCCGATGAAAAATAATGTAATCAAAAACGCAACATCCACGTTGGTCTCCTCCTTTGAAAGGGAAACTTTAGCAGAGAACCTTACAGCCTTTAACCCCCTTTTCTCAATCAGAACTTCAGTACATTTCCTTCATCCATTCTTTGTGTGACTGCTTGACTTCGTCCATACCGCTAAGTCAGCTTTAGCCCTTTATCTGTTGCATGTATTTCTAATGCTTTGACCTTCGATTCAATAATCCGATAGGGCATGCGAGCCCCGTTACGTCTAAAATGTGATCTAATATCATCTGATCTTCCTCTATTTTTTATTTTATTGAACATGAACAAATCGCACAATGGGTTAGACCAAATTCCATTTCTCGTTGCTTTTCTTCATCTAGATTCAGCTCTTCCCCATATTGGTTTGCCGATTGTCTTGATCAGCATGTGGCTGTGCAAGCAGGTTTTGCGTAATTATCTGTCTAAAAACGATTTCACCTTCAATGTTGAGTCCCTGAATTTTATCAAATAATTAAAAAAAGAAAACACAGTCACTAATCTCTTTTATGCGCGGACATAAATAATAAGGCAAGAATACGTTTAAAATCGAATACGATTACCAAACTATGAAACCAACCGAAAATTGAAGTATCCATATAATCCCTATGAATAAATCCGCCATTGTGCGGATTTTTTGGTTACTTGATTTTTCCAAAATAATGACAAAAGCCTCATCATAAATACCCCTTTCATCCGATATGATTGGAGTACAAAAGAAAGCGTTATCAATTCTTTTGTCTCTGAAAAAGTACAAGATCTGAACGACTCTCATACTTTTTCTTCATGTCAAATATGTATCTATAAAAGGAGGATCTTTATGTTGAATTGGTTCAAACCAGCCCCGCATATTGAAAAGCTTGATGATGCCAAGATAGACGAAACCTATAAACGGTTACGCCTGCAAGTCTTTTTAGGGATCTTCATTGGCTATGCCGGCTACTATTTGCTTCGCAAAAATTTCGCCTTTGCCATCCCTTATTTACAGGAGGAAGGGTTCACGAAAAGTGAATTAGGCTTTGTCCTAGCGGCAGTCTCCATTGCCTATGGATTTAGTAAATTCATCATGGGGATGATCTCTGACCGCTGTAACCCTAGATACTTTTTAGCGACCGGACTTTTTCTATCCGCTCTCATCAATATCTTATTTGTCTCATTTCCATGGGTGACATCCAGTGTATGGATCATGTTTTTATTCATGTTTTTAAACGGCTGGTTTCAGGGAATGGGCTGGCCGCCATGCGGACGTACGATGGCGCATTGGTTTTCTATTAGTGAACGAGGAACGAAGATGTCCATTTGGAACGTCGCTCATAATATCGGCGGAGGCATTCTTGCACCGCTCATTACATTAGGCATTGTGCTGTTTGCTACTTGGAAAAGTATCTTTTTCTTCCCTGCCATCACTGCCATTATTGTTTCTTTCGTCATCATTCTTCTCGTACGAGACACGCCGCAATCTGTTGGTCTCCCGCCAATTGAAGAATATCGAAATGACTATCCAGCCCAGAAATATGAAGATCAGGAAAAAGAATTAACAGTGAAGGAAATCTTGTTTAAATATGTACTGAACAACAAATTCCTTTGGTATATCGCCATTGCCAACGTCTTTGTTTATTTCGTCCGTTATGGCGTCGTTGACTGGGCACCAACATATTTGACGGAAGCAAAAGGTTTCTCACCAGAGAATTCCCGCTGGTCTTATTTCCTTTATGAGTATGCCGGCATACCAGGCACGCTATTGTGCGGATGGATCAGTGACCGCTTCTTTAGAAGCCGCCGCGCTCCAGCAGGCGTGATCTTTATGGCAGGTGTTCTCATTGCTGTACTCATCTATTGGTTAAACCCAGCTGGAAATCCGCTGGTTGATAACATTGCACTCATCAGCATTGGCTTTTTGATCTATGGGCCTGTCATGCTCATTGGACTGCAAGCAATTGACCTCGCCCCTAAAAAAGCAGCTGGCACCGCTGCCGGACTAACAGGTTTCTTCGGTTATATTGGTGGCTCGGCCTTTGCCAATGCGATGATGGGTGTTGTTGTTGATCACTATGACTGGACAGGAGGCTTCATTTTACTCATCAGTTCATGCGTGCTTGCCATCGTTTTCCTTGCAATGACGTGGAATACAGGCAAGCGGGTAGAGACAGCTTAATAAAACTCACATAAAAGATTTATATCTGCCCAACATGCCCTTTACATCTATTTTTTATGATAGAGGCAGTTACCGTAAAAGGAGGATAAAAAATGAAGAAAAGTAGATTTCTTTCTTTTGTGTTACTCTCTTTTGCTTTGCTGTCTTTTGCGTGGGTGCCGACAACCATATCGGCACACGAAAATCTTTTATCTCCAGATCGTATCCTAACCGTTGCACATCGCGGAGCATCAGGGTATGCACCAGAGCATACCCTTGCTTCCTATAGACTCGCCACAAAGATGAATGCGGATTACCTCGAACTCGACGTTCAAATGACAAAGGATGGACACCTCATCGTCATGCATGATGAAACCGTTGACCGGACCACAAACGGAACAGGCTGGGTCAAAGACCTCACACTCGCCGAAATCAAACAGCTCGATGCCGGCGCATGGTTTAACGAAGCCAACCCCGACAAACAAAATGCCAACTATATTGGACAGCAAGTACTCACATTAGATGAAGTATTACGATATTTTGGCAAACGTGAAAATTATTATATTGAAACAAAAAAACCAGATCTTTATCCCCAAATAGAAGAAAAGCTATTGGCCACCTTAAAGAAACATCATCTTCTCGGAAAACATACGAGAAAAGGGCAGGTCATCATTCAATCCTTTAGTCAAGACAGCCTGCTAAAACTACAGAAACTAGCTCCACGCCTTCCAAAAGTACAGCTATTAGACAGAGCCCAAATGACGGCCATCACAGACGATCAGCTCGACTTTATCAAAACGTACGCCGTGGGTGTCGGCCCGAACTTTAGAGCATTAACACCTGAAAACGTACAGCAGGTCAGAAGCCACGGGCTCCTTCTTCATCCATATACAGTAAACAGCGAAGCAGACATGACCCGTCTTCTGCAATATGGCGTCACCGGCCTTTTCACCAATTTTCCAGATGTCTTTCAGCGTGTAAAAGCATCGCTATAAACAACAAAAGCCTTGCGATTCATTCCGCAAGGCTTTCTATTATTTCACAGTTTGAGCAGTTGAAGCTGTTTCAATCGGTTTTCGTTTTCCAATCCCAAATACAAAAAAGCTAAGCGCCACTACAATCAAGAACAAAATTCCCACAATAAGAGAAATGCGCGTATCCTGATTGATGAGCATAAACACAAGAACCATCAGTAAGAAACCGATTGTGAGATAGTTAGAAAGTGGCGCAAGCGGCATCTTGAATGGGTGCTGATCAAGTGCTGCACCCTTTACCTTTCGGAAACCAATATGACTAATCAAAATCACAAACCAAGGCACCATACCTGGAAGTACACTCGCACTATACACATAGACGAAAATATTTGGAGGAGAAACATAATTCAGGACAACTCCTACCGCCAAACCAACAAGCACAGCGATTGTACCAAAATACGGCACACCGTTCTTTGAGATTTTTGTAAAGAAGGCTGGTGCCTGTCCATTCATACCTAGCGTATAAAGCATACGCCCCGCACTGAAAATACCACTGTTACAGCCAGACATAGCTGCTGTAATCACGACGAAGTTAATAATACCAGCAGCCGCTGTAATACCGATTTTCGCAAAAGTCGCCACAAATGGACTACCAAGGGTATTCAGCTGATCCCAAGGATACACTGTCACAATGACAAAGATCGCACCGATATAGAAAATCAAAATACGCCAGATGATACTTTTAATCGCATTTGTCAGCGTCTTTTGTGGATTTTGCGCCTCACCTGCTGTAATCCCAATGAGCTCTACGCCTTGATAGGCAGCAATGACAAGAGACAATGCAAACAAGAATCCACTAAATCCACCCGTAAAGAAACCGCCATGCGTCCAAAGATTAGACAAACCAATAGCTGTTCCACCATTTCCAAATCCAAAGAAAATAATGCCTAGACCTGCAATAATCATCAAGATAATCGTCACAATCTTGATCATCGCAAACCAAAATTCAAACTCACCGAAAGATTTCACCGAAATTAAATTAGCCGCACCTAAAATGATCATCGCAATCAAACCTGGAATCCAAGCCGGTAATTCCGGGAACCAATATTTCATATACGTTCCGACGGCAATCATTTCAGACATCCCGACAATGACCCACTGGAACCAGTTACTCCAAGCGGTCATATACCCCGCAAGCGGATGAATATATTGATGTCCAAATGTAGCAAACGATCCAGTACTCGGTTCAAGATATAACATTTCTCCCATGGCACGCATAATAAAAAAGATAAAGACTCCACACACCGCGTACGCAAGGAGTACCGACGGACCTGTCCATTGAATGGCACTGGCTGATCCCATAAAAAGACCAACACCAATCGTACCGCCAAGTGCAATCATTTGAATATGACGCGCACTTAACCCTCTCTTTAATCCCTTTTGAACCACTTTTCTTCCCCCTCATCAACATAAAACATAAAAAAATCAGAATGTTCATTCTGATTACGAATCATCAATCTATTGATGTATATTATCATAATAAATCTACCCTTAAAAAACAATTGTTTTTTTGAGGGAAACACTATTTTCCTAATATTCCGAAATTAAAACCCCTTCAATTTTGTTATTTACATATAAAGAATTTAGTAATCTAGTATCACTAAATATATTTTTAAACATGACCTTCTTCTACTAAGTGAAGACAGAACAATGATAAATAAAAAAAGACAAAATAATTTTTCACCATCTGGATTACTTCTTACAGGTGTAAATAACGATCCAAAAAAGCCTCTTACACGTTTGTCTGACGCACGGAAAGCATGAAGACTTTTGTCCGAGCAAGATATTGAACAATTAAGTCACCCTCTTTATCGAATTAAAGTCCCGTATCGCTGGAGCGTTTCAACGCCGGTCGAATTACAAGAGACAAGTCCTTCACCAATTATAAAAGGAACAATTGATTTACCAGAGGTTACAGCTGCATTTTATCCAGATATGGTAGCATCTATTAATAACTTAGCAGCTACATCATTAGAGAAATTTAGAAATGCGATTCGTAAAGTTTCATTTGGTATTGATGTTACTCCAGGTCGTCTAGTGTATATTAATAATCGATTTACATTTCATTCAAGAGATGCCTTCAAACCTACTTTGGATAAATCAGGTAACCCAATTCGGTGGTTGCAGCGGATTTTTATAGCACCTGATTTATGGAATCATCGTACTCTAGAACCTGTTAAATATCGAGTTTTTAAACTTGCTTTAAATCACTAACGAGTGTGAAAACGCCATAGAATGAAAATAAGGTCATTCTATGGCGTTTTTTTCTATTTTAGAGATACGTTTTCAGTTTCTTTTTGCGTTTGAAATTTATTGTTTCTTTCGGATAAGTTAAGCCATATACCCCCTAGTGATATAAACAATATTAATAGGAAGAACGGTAGTTTATATCCATTAAAATAATCCACTGATAAGCCAAATAGAGAGGGTGCCAGCACAATAAAAATTTGATTTAAAGTTAATCCAAAGCTTACAGTTAATCCGATAAACTCTTTATCTGCTTTTTCAGACATTAACACAATAAATAAACTGTACCATCCCACTCCTAAAAAACCTAAAATGAAACAAATTATATAAATTCCCCATAGTGGAAGATAATTCAAAAAATAGACTAGAACAATTAAAATACTGACAGTTAATAATATTGTAAGTTGTAATGGCTTACTTCTATCTCCATTAAACAAATTGTCACTGATCCATGCTAACAATATCCTTCCAATTGCACCGCCAATTAAAACCACACTTAACAACGTTCCAGAAATACTTAATGATATATGTAAGGTATTGCTTAGATAACTCATCAGGTGAGCTAATATGATTAATTGTAAAGAAATCATACTCATTCCAATAAAAAATACTGGATAAAGACTCGATTTTGCTTTGATCTTATTAATTTTCTCCAAAAAACGATCATTCTGTTGTCTTTGCGCAGTCATTCCATGATCTTTGTAGAAAATTGAAAAGATTAAACCACCTGCAATTGCTACAATAGCTTGTGTTAATTTAGCTGAAGATAGACCATATCTATAAAAGAAAAAAGGTAGAGTTGTTGAAGCTAAAGCACCACCAAGTGGTATTCCAGTTTGACGAATCCCCATTGCAAGTCCTCTGTTTTTATTTTTAGGGAACCAATTGATGATTGCGCTGCTCCCCCCTGGTTGAGCCGTCCCGTACCAAACCCCGACAAAAGCAAGAACAATCAAAAGGTATACGTATTCATTAATAGGAATTGTTATTAACATGGTAAGTCCTAATAAAATTGATCCTATTCCTACAACCCACCGCTCACCATATTTATCCATTAGGTTACCGAATATTAGCATAGAGAATATAGGACCAATATTTACAGCTGATACAATTAAGCCTGTTTGAAATTGTGATAAGTTATATATTTCTTGACAAAAAGTTGCTAAAGGACCTACTCCGTAATTTACAAACGTTGCACATGTTTGTGAAAAGGTAGCTATTATGAGTATAACCCATCTATAGCTCCCCTTTTCATGATTAGCTTTAATTTGTGACATGTAACCCACCTCTCTTTTTATTCTAAATATGTAAACTTTATGTCATTATCTCAAATATAAAAAGAAGTTTGAATGGGATTTTTAAATTTTCTATCCGATTTAAAATATACTGGATGAATGTTATATAACGGTGACCTGTATAAGTGTCAGAGAAAATCATAAAATTCAATCATCACCCTAGTAGGAATAGTTTCTTAGATTCAATTAAGATGGAACCCGTATTTATACATATTTATTTTTTCCAATACTCATGATTAGTAAAAATTAATTTTGAGGATTCCCAAAAGAGTCATAGGAGATTACAGTCTTAAAGTGGTCTATTCTCAATAGTAAACTCCTTACCTGTTCACGTTTTCATAAAACATTTATCTCCAATACACCCATTTTCCCATCATCCACTCCACCGGACCTCTTCTCCATTTTTTCAAATAGAGTTAGCTGATGAACAGCTGTGCTGTGTACAGTCCGACAGCGAGCATCAGTCCCAACATTGACCCCATCTGTCCAAATAGACCAAGTCCATAAGAATAGAAAATCGTTGTACAAATGATCGACTGCGCCAAATAATTTGATAGGGACAAACGGCCAAGCCCTGCAAGCCGTAGCACGATTTTTGTTAACAAACCAAATTACTAACCATCATAAAAACATAATAAAGGGTTTCAAAAGGAGAGGAATTAAGTTATTATGTACAAAAAGGGAAAAAGGGAATTTTATGTTAATTTTGAAGCGTTTTGTATATGGTTTTATTATTTTTTATTCCATATTTTTAAGCACCCTCTTTATATATAGATTTATAAATGGAGGAACAGGAGATAGTAATGCAATTTTCGTATATATTATTTTGCTACTATCGTATATACCATTGCTCGCCATTATTAGTTATTTTATATTTTCTTATACTTTTGGTTACTTCAGATTAAATCCAAAGCTTAAAATCTTTATTGTTGCTATATTAACATCTATCTTCATTAGCTTTTTTCTAGAAATTCAACTTAATGCCCTTTTTTTTACAATCAATTCTTTCATTTCTGCTTTCATCATGAGCTTAATTTTACCTATTTTTAAAAACAACCTCACTAAAACCAAGTGAGGTTGTATCTTTTTATATCTTGGAATTTATGCTCATTCTAGCAGAAGGTGCTACAGGAAACAGATACTCAAATCCCTTATTAGATGCCTTAAAAAGGGTGATACTAACATCTGTATACGGAATATATGCATACATTTCGTGACTTGGAGCTTGGTCTCTTGAGCCACTGACAGTAATTCTTCCATTTTTGTAAATGGCAATGCCTGCTCTATAATTAATAGATGGTGTAACAAAACCAAAGTCATTAAAACCTACTGTTGCATCATGATCAATGACATAATAATTCATATTTTTATCTTTTTTTCCCTGTTTAAAAATAATATTTTTATCTGTTGGTTTCTGCTGTTTTTTAAATTTTCCGTTCTTATCATAAAGCTTTGTATAGTTCACATGAATTATGACCTTTTTCCTCTTACCACAGCACACGCTTCAAATAAAACAAAATCCCCAATCCGAACAAAATCAACGTCAGCTCCCAGTCTGCTGAAATCGGCAACCATTTCAGCATCATGAGAGTCAGTAAGACAGCTCCCACACCTGCGAAAAAGACCGCATTTCTTTTTAATTCTTTGTTTGATTGAAACAAAACGCTCTCCTCCACAACCCCTATTAAGATTGTTTTTCTAACTTTTTCAACATCTTCTCCCAGCCGATATCTCCCATTTTTCGATCTACTAATTGCCCCTCTTCATTCATTAAACAAAAGCTAGGCAACCCTTGCACCTTATATTTTGTGACGATCTCATAATCTTGATCCAAAATAATTGGAGCTGTGATATTCTTTTCTTCAGCATACGTTGAAACAACGTCTATGGATTTTTCTTCCTCCGTATATGGCACATGAACACATGTTACATTGATTCCTAGCTGATTCACACTTTGCAAAACATCCTTTGTTAACTCTTCACAATGAGGACAATTGATCGACCAAAAATAAAGGAGTTGGATGCGACCTTCTGACGAAAGCGGTTGATCTGAACGTCGAATCCAAGGTAGATGATCAGGCCATTTAAACAGTTGAGTCTCCATTTACTCATCCTCCTTTTCTTTTAATTGAAAAGCAATGATTTTCCCTAGAGCCTCCTCTGCAGCAAACGGTGCGACATTCCCAGAAGGATTCTCCTGTTCGTGTTTTAAACACTCGTACATGTTTTTTTCAATTTTTGACGGATCAATCCAAGAAATACACCACGATGCCCAAAAACAAGTAGGGCCTTCATAACGCTTAGCCAACGGAATGAGAAACGGTAAACTAGGCTGACCAATCCTCATGAGTGAAATCGCAGCCGCCATTCTCGTTTCCTCTTCTTCACTTTCTAGTAACTGTGCAAGTGACTCTGCGGCTTCTCCTGCATCTTCTCCAAACTCACCCAGTACAGCCGCTGCAATATTCCTTAAAGACCCCTCTTCTTTCAAGGCTTCAACAAGGACTGGAACTGCATCTTTCCCTGACTTTTTCAATTCTCCCATCGCTTGAACGATCGTCACTTCATTTGTATTGACTAAATGTTGAACTGAATTGTATAGCTTATCTTCAGGTTTCATTAAAATCAACTCCCCTTATTAATTGGTCGCACGGAATCGATAACAAACAGCACAATACAGCAACCCAATTATGATGAATGTAATCGTTGTATACCAGCCATCAGTGAAAGCATGAATCCCTATTAAACTAAGAGCACTTATCACTACCGCGATGAACAACGATTGATAATATACAACCATTGATAATCTCGCTTCTCGTCTCAATGGTTGAGTGAAAGCAAACAGCCTTGTGGCCAAAAACCATATATAAAGTCCTACCCCATACATAGACCAATAAAATAAATCATCTACCTCATTGATAAGAAGAGAGATGAAGTAGACAACATATAACCATATGGTCTGAAATCCCTCCAATATAAGGATTTTTTGATAAAGGGCACCTGGAAAAAGGTACAGCACGCCTGTTTGTGCATGCCTTACGATTCCAGCATAATATGAACTCAGCATAACTGATGCAAGAATGATGACAATGAATAACATCAGCCATTCTGAAAAAAAAGAAAGCACCACATAAAACAGACCAATCAGTAGCATGGTAGACAAAAGGTGGAAGGTGATATATTTTCTGATCAACAATAATTCTAGCCACAGGAAAGCCCAATTGCCGGTTAATTTTTTTCCCCCCCACCATGTGTTGCTCTTTTTTTGAAGCATCTGATTTGAATGGATTTGTTTTCCTTCAAATTCCTCCCAAAACTCCGCCTCTTTGACTAACGACTCCTTCATCTCCAAACGGTTGCAAGCCAGATAAATAGTCACCAAAGATAAAGCCATAACCCCGAGAAATATAAATAAATAGAGAAGTGAGACCGTTTCAAACATACGCCCAACATGATTCATAAAAGAATCGGCTTCGCTTAAAAATGAGAAGCGTTGCAGGATAAATCGACTCAAAAAAAGCAATAAATAACAGCCAAACATCATCAAAAAAATAAACAAGTAGATTCGTTTGTACGCTTTAATGGTTCTAGCAGAAGAAACAGCAATCATCCATGTTTCAACCATGAGTAACATGCCAGTCAGAATTAAAGATTTTCCGAGTAGAAAAGGATATTGTTGTGTAAAGAAAAAAATAAGAAAATCCGTAAAAATGGCAGAGACAATGAGAAGAGCACTTCTCCAAAAAATATGATACATCCATACACTCATCACCACTGTCCATAGAGAAGCACCATTCCCATATAACCAAATGATATCGTTCATTTGACTAGGTAGCCGATTCGAAAACAAACCAAATCCAGTATAGAGAATAAAAAGAAAAACAATCATCCAACCTGCTACACTAGGATCCCAACTACCCATGCTCAAGACGGCACTGAGCTGAAAACCAACCGCTCCAACTAAAAGCAACAATATGAGTAAAGGCATTTTCTTTTCTTGGTTTTTGCTGATAAAACGCCTTTTGGACTTGGTCCATAAAAGAGAAATCGTATTATTCACTTGACCACTCTCCCAGAAGTTGGATCA
The DNA here is from genome assembly GCF_044754665.1 of Bacillus sp. NPDC093026. Classification (NCBI taxonomy): domain Bacteria; kingdom Bacillati; phylum Bacillota; class Bacilli; order Caryophanales; family Bacillaceae; genus Bacillus; species Bacillus sp. NPDC093026. The sequence goes on from NZ_JBIVPN010000007.1 coordinate 126,260, forward strand.
CTTCTGACCTCCATCTTATTTGCTCTTCTTTCAATTGAGGAACAAGAATACTTTTCATGATTTCACCGTCTCGAATCAGAATCACTCTGCTAGCTGTATCAAGAACGAATTCCAAACTATGAGTAGAGACAAGAACAGAGCCACCATCACGGCTTTTTTGTTTCAACCAATGCGATAGCCATTGTTTTGAAGGAATATCTAATCCCACAGTAGGTTCATCCAATAAAAAGAGTGAAGCATCTTGAACAATCGCTCCTGCTAAAACGACACGTTGTTTTTGGCCTCTCGAAAGCCTCCCGCACAGTTCGTTCATCTTCTTCTCCATATTTACTTCTGTCAATGCTTCATGTACTTTTTCTTTTATATGCTTTAAGCCTTTATGATATCCTCTTGCACGAAATTGAACATGTTCAGCAACCGTTAACTCGGGATACAAATACGGTTGATCAGGAATAAGTGCAACTTGCTTTTGAACATGAATATGACCAGGGGGAGAACCCTCTATGAGAATCTCCCCTTGATCCGGTTTATATAGACCCGTCAAACACCGAATCGTCGTTGTTTTACCAGCACCATTAGGTCCAAGCAGTGCAACGACTTCTCCCCGCTCGATGGAAAATGACAAATTCTCTATCCCATCACCGTTGCTATATCGTTTGCTTACGTTCTGTACCTCCATGAATGGCATGAAATCTCTCCTTTATATTAGAGTGATGTTTGCTGAGACTTTTTCGTATGTATATACCTTTGAAGTTTAAATTGCCATAAAGGCATACAAACAAGTACAAGATTATGAATAAAATGTGCGACCAATACACAAATAAAACCATATTTTACGAAAAGGAAGCCAAGGAAACATCCGAATACAAAAAGATGCATCCATCGAATCCATCTAGGATCATACCCTGTGACTTGATGCATGATAGCCCACAACAAAGATGAGAGTAAAATTGACAACACAATATTTTCACTTAACCAAAATAGTAAGGAAATGATTAAAAGTCGATAAATCACTTCTTCCCCAATAGAACTCTGCAGACTCATATTTAACCCTTGTCTTAAGGTAAAGCCTGATAAGAACATACTTCTATTCGATAATTCTGGGGAAATGCGCAAATGATTTCGGCTCTCTAATAAATAAAAAATAAGAGATGTGATCCCTAAACTGATTAATCCGGCACCAAGCCCTATAAAAAACTGACCACCGAACTGATCTAACCCTTTCCAATTCAATTCATTCGCAAGCGCCTCTCCTGCCAATGAACATACAAATACTACAAATCCTGTAAGTAATCCTGCAAGAAGTGTTGATATGACCCCAAGTAAACGTACCGTACTCACGCTCATTCTTGCATCGTAAGCATTTACAATTGTCAACTGTATATCTTCCTTGATCGTAAGAGATTGTACAAAAACGATACATAAACCGAGTATAAGGCTAAGCATGATTTGAGTTTGAACTTCCATCAATACTAAGACGAGAATCGCCATCACCATTGCTGCAGCCGACCCCAACATACCTGAAATGCCAAAAGTAGATTCTACTTGTTCATCTCGTATCACTTTATTCATCTGATCTGTTAGAATCTCTGCATCTGTTCCTATATAGGTGATAACACCAGCTTGCATTTCAACCGTCAGCTTCAGCCGAACATCTTCCTCTTCTGCAAGATACCAATACGTTTGAATTTTGCGAAAGTCCTCTTCCTTTGAACCTGAACCAGTTGTTTTTGCCTTCGTCCATAGTCCTTTGGAAGATCGGGTTAATTGCTGCTTTAATATTTCCGGTGATAATTGTTCAGCTTTTTTAGATAGTGATTTTTGACTCACATCTGCATAAAAGAACGTCACTTCACGTCTAGCATTCACTCCTACAACAAATGATTGGTGTTGATGGACAAAGCGAACTCGCCATGATTCAACCAAACCTAGATCGTGAAGTATGCTTCGATTTTTCTTCAGTAACCCTAAATGATGGAGTTTGTTCACTGTCTCATGATCGTACCAATAGACTGAATAAACATCCCATTCATCAACATTGACTCCTACAAATTCTTTGATAAATTCAATGCTGATTTCTCTTGCTTCACGTTTATCTAAAAGGTTTGACTCAATGGTCGACGTTTTATACTTAAGAAATAACACAATCCCTATCAACCCAAGCCCACCCCAAAAAATGAATGTAAAGCTACTCATTTGCCATTCCAGCTTTCATTTCGTTTTGAAAAGGCAAATCTGGTTCCGATAATTCAACTTTCCCTATGCATTTGCAGTTTTTCGCTTCACACTTTAATTGTAATAGACGTGCGGGTGAACCAATATCAGATAGATGATCATGTAATATATGGCCTAGAGAAACATCTTCCAATTGACAAGGCGTTACATAGCCGTCCGCTCTTATATACCAAGCTAAGTAGCCAGGCGTACAAAAATCAGTCGTAAAAGAACTCTCTTCATGCCCCCAATCAATTATATTCAAGTGATTCCCCCATTTATGACGTGCTTGCTGTAATTGACTTTGAACACGCTGTTCAAAGTCACTGTCCAGCGCTTTAAAATTTTTTGTTGCACGCCCAACAGACAATGTTTTCCCAGCACGGAAAATTGAAGCATTCGCATTTGCACAGTGATCAATAACCTCTGATACTTGGTCTGCATTCATTTCGTTAATGGTCATTGCAACAATGACAGGTACTTGAGCTTCTGCCAAATGTTTGATCGTTTGCATACTCTCATGATAAGCACCTTTTCTACCTCTAAGTGAATCATGCGTATCACTCATGCCATCAATGCTAATTTGTACAGATACATTTCCAAGATGACTAAGCAATTCTATTTCTTCACGTCTCCAGTTAAGTCCGTTGCTAAAAACATTAACATTTGTAAACAAGCAACTGGCAGCCATAACGATTTCTTTAAATCCTTTTATTAATTTTGCTTCTCCTCCAGTTAAAGTAACATCTGCTACGCCTTGCGCTGCTAACTTTTGCATCACCATGATCCACTGTGAACGATTTAATTCGTTCGGATAGGGCTTGCCCGAACTGGCATAACAAAAGGAACAGCCTAAGTTACAAGCATTGGTTAATTGCAGAGTGCAGCTAACAGGCATATAGGTCTGCAGCGACCCAGAAATTTGAATCGGTCGATCCAACAAACCCTGTGTCCATGCTTCTGTAAAAGGGTGAGCACTCAGTTCGTCTCGAAGCTGATCTGCAGTCAGTTCTTCCTTTTTCACAATTTCCCAAATACGTGCGGTTTTGGCCAGATCTTTATTTTTGGACAATAAAAATGCCAGTTGAGCACCCCTTCCGCTTAGTCTAAAATAATACATCGACTTCCTATCTATCATGACAGCTCCATGAGGCTGTAAATGGATGGCTAGTTCAGGTAAATCGTAATCTACTACTTGATTATTTGACATAAATAGACACCCCTTTTTGAAGTATAAGGAGTTAGCAAAATATGCTCAACTCCCTATGTTACCATTAAAGAGCCCGCATAGCAGGATGTGGTAGTACACAAACACGTGTCATGGCAATACTTTTTGAGGCCCAGCACCCCATACATCCAGCCGCCTTCACAATGGAAGTACCACCTTGGCGCTTAAGGGCTTTTTTACTCACAGATTCCCATTCTTTTTGGTTTCTTTTCATAAGTAAAACCTCCTCTTAAATTTTGCATAGTGTCAATAGACCCACCTACCATGCACCCTGATATTACCATATGAAAGGTGTCGAAGTAAGGGGAATTTTGTTATTCATCCTAAAAAAATCCTCATTAGGAAAAATATATAAATGGTAGTGAGAGATTGAACAAATAAAAAAGATTGGACAGCAATATCCAATCTTTTCGTCTCATCTTTTCTCTATATGGTGGTTTTGAAACAATCCTCATTAGAAAGAATGCGTTATTAATACTAAATTAGATTTATCAATATTGTTTTTTTATCGTAAGTAATATTCTTTATCACCCCAATTGCATTGGGTACTGTAAGATTTCACACAGGAAATCTTACTTATTCTCCTTTTAAGCTCTTGATCTTAAATTTTTCGCTTAAAGAAATTTTTGCCAAATCTACTTCCAGTGTTTCCCGATTCTCTTTAATTCATTTATTTACTTTAAATGATCTTTTTTCGCCATAAAAACACCCCTTTAGACAATCATATCCAAAGGGGTAAAACGGTACAATTTTATTTCTAATCTAGTTTATCAATCATCCTTTTCCCTATTCCACCGTCACACTCTTCGCAAGGTTACGTGGTTTATCCACATCACACCCGCGGTGAAGTGCAGCGTAGTAAGCAATTAGCTGTAATGGGACAACAGATGCAAGTGGTGCAAGTGCTGGGTGTACAGCTGGAAGAACGAAACGGTCGCCTTCGTCTTCTAGACCTTTCAGTGAAATGACACATGGATTAGCACCACGTGCAACGACTTCTTTGACGTTACCGCGAATGCTAAGGTTCACATGCTCTTGTGTTGCAAGAGCGATAACTGGTGTGCCTTCTTCAATTAGAGCAATGGTTCCGTGTTTGAGTTCCCCTCCAGCAAAGCCTTCTGCTTGAATGTAAGAGATCTCTTTTAGCTTAAGAGCACCTTCTAGACAAACATAGTAGTCAAGTCCTCTTCCGATAAAGAAAGCGTTACGTGTCACTGTGAAGAAGTCACGAGCGATTTGTTCCATTTCATCCTTTTGATCGACAAGGGCTTCCATTGCGTTTGCTACAATCCCAAGCTCTTTCACAAGATCAAAGTCAAGAGATTGACCATTTAATTCTGCAGCGACAGATGCTAGGATCGCAAGAACAGCGATTTGCGCTGTGTATGCTTTTGTTGAAGCCACTGCAATTTCTGGTCCAGCATGCAGAAGTAATGTGAAGTCCGCTTCACGTGATAGCGTTGAACCTGGCACATTTGTAATCGTTAATGCTTTATGGCCAAGCTCTTTCACTTGAACAAGTACAGCACGGCTGTCCGCAGTCTCCCCAGATTGAGAAAGGAAAATGAATAGCGGCTTTTTCGATAAAAGCGGCATGTTGTAAGAAAATTCACTTGCCACATGAACTTCCACAGGAACTTTCGCCCAATCTTCAATATATTGTTTACCGACAAGTCCTGCATGGTAGCTCGTTCCGCAAGCCACAATGTAAATTCGGTCTGCTTCTGCTACTGCGCCTGCGATATCGCCAGCGACAGACAGCTTACCATTTTCATCTTGATATTCTTGGATGATTTTTCGCATGACAAGCGGCTGTTCATCCGTTTCTTTTAACATGTAGTGAGGATATGTGCCTTTCTCGATGTCGCTTGCATCAAGCTCAGCAATATAAGAAGGACGTATCATGATGTCACCGTCAAGGTTCTTAATGATGACCTCGTCTTTTGTGACAATGACCATTTCTTTATCCATTAATTCCGCATATTCGTTCGTTACTTGAAGCATCGCCATTGCGTCAGAAGCCACAACGTTGAAGCCTTCACCAAAACCAACTAAAAGCGGGCTTTTGTTTTTCGCCACATAGATTGTTTCTTTGTTTTCGTTATCGAATAGAGCAATTGCGTAAGAGCCTTTTAGTTGAAGAAGCGTTTGACGGAAAGCTTCCTCTGTATCAAGACCTCTATTCACAAATTGTTCGATGACTTGAACAACAACCTCTGTATCTGTGTCGCTTTTTAGTGTGACGTCTTGTAAATATTCACGTGTCAACTGAACATAGTTCTCGATGACACCGTTATGAACAAGCGTAAAACGGCCAGAAGCACTCTGATGCGGATGCGCATTAAGATGGCTTGGTACACCGTGTGTTGCCCAGCGTGTATGTCCAATTCCTGCTGTTGATGCCACGTTTGCATCAACGACTTCACGAAGCTTAGCGATACGTCCTTTTTCTTTGAACACATGCACGCCATCTTCGTTTGCCACAGCAATACCTGCTGAGTCATACCCGCGGTATTCAAGCTTCTCTAAACCTTTTAATAAGATTTCCTTCGCATCATTCTGACCAATATAACCTACGATTCCACACATATTTTTCTTCCTCCCGATGATGAGAAAGGGGACAAAGAAAGCCTACTAAAATAGAAGGGACATTTCTTCGTCCCTCTCTACATGTTTAATTTGGGAGATCATGTGTATTCCCTTTGTTCAAAGAGTCACCTCTTTGGTTTAAAGAAACACTTGCGGCTGTGATCTCTTTTGATCAGCCGGGAGGCATCCGCCGAAAATTCGATAACCTCCATCCTCGTCAACTAAGCATCTTTTATCCGATCGCTTAGTTCGGGCGCTATCATTATAAGAGTTACGAACATCTACCCTGCCTTTCCTGCTAGAATAATAATCCAATAACACAAGGATGATTGTACTACAAGGTCTGACCTCCGTCAATCACATTTTAGCGGGCATCACCTTCCTTCAGAAAGTTATACCTCTTTACACTATATGCGAAGAGGCTTGGCACGTTCTACCTTTGATGTGCTCTCCTATGTATGAGCAAGCAACAGCATAATGCCCTCGATTATATCATTCGTACAGGATGCCTCTCTTATGACGTATATTTTTTAAAAAAGCAAACCGCTACTATGCGATTTGCTTTTATTTTTTATTCGATACCCATTTCTTCCTTCACTACAGCTGTAATTCGAGTAACATACTCCTCACACAGCTCTTTCGTTTTGGCTTCTGCCATCACTCGTACAAGCGGTTCTGTACCAGATGGGCGCACAAGAATACGGCCATCACCGTTCATCTCTTTTTCCACCTCTTGGATGACCGCTTTGACTTTTTCATTTTCTTCCACTTTATATTTATCAGACACTTTGACATTCACAAGAAGTTGCGGAAACTTTTGCATTTCCGCTGCAAGTTCTGACAATGTTTTTCCTGTCGCTTTTAACGTATTGACGAGCATGATCGCAGAAAGCATCCCGTCACCCGTCGTATTGTAATCAAGGAAAATCAAGTGACCTGATTGCTCGCCGCCGACATTATAGCCATCCTTTTTCATAGCCTCTACCACATAACGGTCGCCGACAGCAGTTTGAATACTCTTGATGCCTTGCTTTTCTAGCGCTTTGTAGAAACCTAGGTTACTCATAACCGTTGATACAACCGTGTCATCCTTTAGTCGACCTTCACTCTTCAAATAACGTGCACATATGTACATAATTTGGTCTCCGTCTACGATTTCGCCTTTTTCATCTACTGCAATTAATCGGTCGCCGTCACCATCAAAAGCAAGGCCAATGTCTGCTCCCTTCTCCTTCACAAAAGCAGAAAGTGCCTCTGGATGAGTTGAGCCTACCCCATCATTGATATTCAACCCGTTTGGTGATGTCCCCATTGTCGACACATCTGCATCCAGATCTGCAAATAAGTGAGTCGCAAGGGAAGATGTTGCGCCGTGGGCACAATCAAGCGCCACGTGAATACCTGTGAAATCCTCATCCGCTGTCTGTTTCAAGAATTGCAAATATTTCTGACCGCCCTCAAAATAGTCATTCACTGTCCCAAGATCGGCTCCAACCGGACGTGGTAAATGGTCAACTGGCTGATCCATCAACTGCTCAATTTCATTCTCCTGCTCATCAGACAGCTTAAAGCCATCGCCGCCGAAAAATTTAATCCCATTGTCTTGAACTGGATTGTGAGAAGCAGATATCATGACGCCCGCTTCAGCATCCATTGCTTTTGTTAAATAGGAAACACCAGGTGTTGAGATCACACCTAAACGCATGACTTCAGCTCCAATAGAAAGCAAGCCTGCAACCAGTGCTCCTTCTAGCATATGACCGGATACACGCGTATCTCGTCCAACGAGTACCTTTGGACGTTCTTTATCCTTCGTGAGGACATAGCCGCCAAATCTCCCAATCTTAAAAGCGAGCTCTGGCGTTAATTCGCTATTAGCCACACCCCTTACACCATCAGTTCCAAAGTACTTGCCCATGTTTCAATCGCTCCTTTTTTACCATTCAAGAGGACGCAGCGTCCTCTTTTGTATCTTCTTTGATACGTTGCCTTTGACTCGATTCTATCTTGCCTTTATCCTGTGTCGATTGCTCTTTACTCTTATCTTCTTGATCATCATCGTCCGGCGATTGATCCCTTCGATCATTTTTAGAAGCAGGTTGATCCTCCGAATCGGTTGAGATGAGTTTGACCTTGACCTTCGATCTTGATAATGACCATGTCACATTTTGAGGGCCATTCACTTGCACTTTGACCTCATGTGAACCTTCGTTCAGATCTGCGACATTGATATAGGCATCAACATCTGAAGCTTTTAGATGATCAATTGCGCTCTTTGACCCTTTGGCTGTCAATGTAATCCGTCCAGAAGATGGACTCACAAATTGAGAGGTGAGATTCTTACTAAGGCCCACGACGGATATCGGCACATTATCTATTTTTTTCTGCTCAGCTGTTGCAACCTTCACTTTGATTTTGACTGTTTCAGGTGAAACCTTTTTCACACCATCTGGCAACGGAATTTCCGCATCAATCTCTGTATCATCTTTAATTTTACTAAGGTCTAGCTTGACTCCATCAATAAAATCAAGTGCATCCAGTACCTTTTGAGAACCGTATACCGTGACCTCACTCGGGCTTGTCTCGATGCTTGAGATACTAATCCCATCCGGTAAATTACCTGTCCGCTCAATCTTAAACGGAACCTTTTTACTCGGACTTGTGATGGGGACTGTAATATCGACAACCGATGGACTTACTTCAACCGGCAACTCATTTCCATTGCTATCGTATACTGTGAGCTTCGCTTCTTTTTGAATTTGTTCATCGACATCCTCTAAATTGACAAATGCTTTAATAACAGAAATTTTGTCAATGACATCCTTCGACCCAGTGACTGTTACTTTTTTCGGATTCACAATTGGCTGTTCTGGTGAATAGCCGTCTTTTATTTTATTTTGATTGTAAAATTCTGTTTCAACAGGAAATTCCGCTGATGTTTTCTCTTGTATCGTTACGGTCGTAACAGATGGGTTAATCGTTAGGGTGAGACCCTGCGATACACCTCTTGCCTTCAACTCCACCTTATGTGTACCTGTCGTTAAATGTTGCATATCTGCGTAAATTTCAAAGTTTTTTGTTTGTCTAGCCGTTTTCACAGCACTTGTTGATCCTTTAATGGTGACATTGACTGTCTGTGGTACACCTGTGACGACATATTTTTCGTCATCATAATATGCTTTAACAGGAATGTCTGTTAAGGTTGCTTCATCAGTTGTAGATGTTGGAAAAAAGGATTCACCGATTTTTTTCGGCGAGGGCGCTTGCGCTGAATTGACTGCTCCATACAGCAATAAAGCGAAGACCAATGCAAGAAACTTTACAGCCCAGCGATTATTTAAAATCTTATCCATTTTTCTTGCCCCTCCAATACCATTTGGTCGAGGAAGCATCTTTGCTGTTCTTACTAAACTCAGCAATCAGCATTTCTTCAAGCGCTTCTTCTGTCAATTCTCGATGGAGATCTCCATTTCTCGCAACACTGATACTGCCTGTCTCCTCCGAGACGATGACTGTTAAGCTGTCAGTCACTTCACTAATACCTACAGCCGCTCTATGACGGGTTCCCAGTTCCTTTGAGATAAAAGGACTCTCTGACAGCGGCAAATAACAAGCCGCAGCTGCAATCTCATCACGCTTCATAATCACAGCACCGTCATGAAGTGGTGTATTCGGAATGAAAATATTAATGAGCAGCTCAGAACTCACCTTTGCATTCAAAGGAATTCCTGTCTCTATGTAATCATTCATCCCAGTATCGCGCTCAATTGTCAATAGCGCCCCTATTCTACGTTTTGCCATATAATTAATTGCTTTTGTAATTGCCTCGATCGTTTTTTTCTGCTGTTCCTCTACAGGTGTCCCGCTTCTTGAAAAGAAACGGCCGCGCCCAAGCTGCTCAAGTGCTCTCCTTAGCTCTGGCTGAAAAATAATAATGATCGCAAGGAAACCCCATGTAATCGCTTGATCCATCAGCCATTGAAGTGTGTTTAGACCGAGATACGCACTTCCCATTCTGACGAGAACAATGACCACAATTCCCTTTAAAAGCTGAACAGCTTTTGTTCCGCGGATGACCATCATTAATTTATATATCACATACCAAACAACGAGAATATCAACAGCATTACCGAGGTACTGCAAAAAAGGAATATCCCCTAAAGCCATTTCCTCGTCCTCCAGAATTTTTAAGTTTCTTCGTATGTTGCATTTTTTATAAAAAAAGAGCCTATGTATAAATACATAGCGTGGCTATTATATCACATTTTGTTTCAGCAAGGAAAATGGTTGCCCTATATAGTTTACATTGCGACAAGTATAACCGCCGATCGAATAGAAAAAGAGCAGCCTCACTAGGAGTCTGCTCTATGTTGTTTGATTACTTTTGCTCCTCTGGTCCAATCACCCGCATCACTTCTTGTGCTGTGGATTTCATTTTATACCAGATCCAATCAAACACTTCATTAATTTCATTGATTTGACCAGTGACTTGTCCGGCAGAAGCTGTCAACTGTTCTCCATTGACGACCGTTACATTTCCATCAACCTTGCCCTCTACAATCAATTTGCCATTTTTGACAGTCACATCACCTTTGACGGTTTCCCCTTTAGGCACTGTTACTGTACTATTTTCAACAACGAGATTCGGCTGCTTAGACACACTGAAATTATGATCAGTATTCCAGCTTGTAAACAGACTGCCTCCCATCAATATCACAAAGAGAGCAGCGGCTACCATCAGTGGGTGAGATTTGATCCATCTTTGAATCGACACGCGCTTTTTCTCCTTTGGAAGACCACCCATCACCTTTGCAGTGAAATCTGACGGTGCTTCTATATGAGACGTACTCTGCACAAGCGCAACGGATTTCTCAATTTGTTGAAAATGAGTACGGCACTCCTCACACGATTGCAGATGGGTCTTTAACTCTTTTTCATCTTCGGGCATGATATCCCGGTCTAAATACTGATGCATAAGCTGGACGATTTTATCCTGACAGCTCATCAAAATCACCTCACTCAAAGGTCTCTCAACTGTTTCCGGAGAGCCTCTCTCCCCCTGTGTATTCTCGTTTTCACCGTACCAACTGGTATATTCAGAATTTCACTAATTTCTTTTAATGAGAGTTCATCAATATACTTTAGTACGATGACTAAACGATATTTATCAGGTAATCTTAAAATTTTTTGCTGAATGGTGCTCGATAATTCAAGAGACAACACCTCATCCTCTGGCAGAACGCCGTCGGCAGCAATTTGAGAATACATATTGAGTCCTTCTGTTCCTGCAACCTCTGCATCTAAATAATAATCCGGCTTTTTTTTGCGAATACGGTCGATGGTCAAGTTGGTTGCAATGCGATACAGCCATGTGGAAAACTTACGATCCACATCATAACTTTCAATATTCACATAGGCACGAATGAAAGCTTCCTGCGCAATATCCTCCGCTTCATGTGCGTTCCCAAGCATACGATAGCATAGCTGATAAATTTTGTCTTTATACAGGTCTACAATGTCTGTAAAAGCGTTCTGGTCGCCTTTTTTTACTTGCTTAATTCTTTTTTTAATTATTGTTTCCATAGTATATTCAACCTCTGCCTTCACCGGTCTTTATGTATACGAACCTTTTACCAAAAGGTTTCATTCTCCTCTAAAAAATAGTGTAACAAATTTTTGACAGCGTGTTATGCATATCAGCTGGTAAAAACCTTAACATATCCTTAAAATTCATTCTCTTTTGCTTACAATAAAAAAAGACCGGGAACAAATCCCGATCTACAATAACTTTTCACCCATTAAAGAGCCAATTAAAGCAACAGCCGCTTCTGCTGTTTTATTTCGCTCATCTAATACTGGATTAACCTCAACAAATTCAGCAGAAGTCAAAATGCCCGATTCCTCTAAAAGCTCCATAGCAAGATGACTCTCTCGATAACTCATTCCACCTGCAACTGGTGTCCCTACGCCAGGGCATTCTGCTGGATCTAATCCGTCTAAATCAAGAGACAAATGAACACCGTCGGTTCTCTCCTTTAAATACGAAATAGATTCCTCCATTACCTTCGTCATCCCCAACCGGTCAATCTCATGCATCGTATATACCTTAATGCCTTTTTCTCTAATTAACACACGCTCTCCTTCATCTAAGGAACGAGCACCAATTAAAATAACATTTTCAGGTTTTACTTTTGGAGAATAACCACCAATATTCGTTAAATCAGAATGCCCAAGACCAAGACTGACTGCAAGCGGCATTCCATGGATATTCCCAGAGGGAGACGTTTCCTCCGTATTTAAATCACCGTGCGCATCATACCAAATAACACCTAGATTTTCATAATGCTTAGAAACTCCTGCCAATGTTCCAATTGCAATGCTATGATCACCGCCTAAAATCAGCGGGAATGAACCTGACTGAACAATTCCATCTACCTTTTCAGCAAGCAGCTTATTCGCACTCGCATTCTCCGTTAAATTTTTTAATTTCTCACTCGTATACAGCCCTTTTTCATCGTCCCTTTGCTCGACTGGAATATCTCCTAGATCTTCCACATCAAATGAAAGCGATTCCAATTTTTCCTTTACTCCTGCACACCGAATCGCACTTGGCCCCATATCCACGCCTCTTCTCATTTGACCCAAGTCCATTGGAACACCCACAAGTGTAACCTTCTTTTGATTTTTTCCCATATGTACATCCCCTTTCCGTTCATGCTTTTATTCTACTGTCTCGATGCCTCCTGACTCAACTCGACAACATTTTGAATAGTTATACAACATAAAAAAAGACACCTTTTTTTGAAAAGGTGTCTTGACTGGGCTAGCTGGATTCGAACCAACGCATGACGGAGTCAAAGTCCGTTGCCTTACCGCTTGGCTATAGCCCAAAAATGGTGGAGGGGGACGGATTCGAACCGCCGAACCCGGAGGGAGCGGATTTACAGTCCGCCGCGTTTAGCCACTTCGCTACCCCTCCACATATAAAATTGATAAAGAAAAACAGTGCCGGCAAGAGGACTTGAACCCCCAACCTACTGATTACAAGTCAGTTGCTCTACCAATTGAGCTACACCGGCATATTATGGTGGAGGATGACGGGCTCGAACCGCCGACCCTCTGCTTGTAAGGCAGATGCTCTCCCAGCTGAGCTAATCCTCCACATCATGGTGACCCGTACGGGATTCGAACCCGTGTTACCGCCGTGAAAGGGCGGTGTCTTAACCGCTTGACCAACGGGCCAATTTTGTCAAGTTTACTGTTTCCTTGAAGCTGACAAAAGTTATTATATACAGGTTGTTCCCTTTTTGTAAAGGGGAATTTTATTATTTTTATTTTCTAACAATTCACCTTATCGTAAGTCATCTTCATTTTTGAAATGAAATTTCAATATATAAATATAATATTGAAATTTCATGCCAGAATGAATATACTGAAAATGAAGAAATAACAGGCGCAATGCCAGGAGGTATATCACATGCAGCCATCTCAACTGCGTTCTTTAACAACTGAATCAAGAAATCCTCACACGATGAGAATCTCACAAGCTAATCCACTTGAAATACTTCAGATGATTAATGAAGAAGATATGAAGGTCGCTCAAGCGGTCAATCGCGTACTTCCACATGTGAAAACAGCAAGTGATTTTGCCGATGAATCCATCACAAATGGAGGAAGATTGATCTACATGGGCGCAGGGACAAGTGGGAGAATCGGTGTCATGGATGCCGTTGAATGCCCGCCCACTTACAGCGTCTCACCTGATGTGATTGTAGGCATTATGGCAGGCGGAGACTCAGCCTTTTCTCAAGCTGCCGAAGATGTAGAAGACAGTGAAGAAGCCGGCAAACAAGATTTGAGACGGATCCAACTTTCTTCAAAAGATACTGTCGTCGGCATAGCGGCAAGCGGTAGAACACCTTACATTATTGGCGCTTTAACCTATGCAAAATCTATTGGGGCAAAAACAGTCGCCCTCAGCTGTAATGAACAAGCAAAAATTAGTGAGCTGGCAGACTGCGCCATTGAAGTCATCGTTGGGCCTGAAGCCATCACCGGCTCAACACGAATGAAAGCTGCAACCGCTCATAAAATGATTTTAAATATGATTTCTACATCAGTCATGATCAGACAAGGCAAAGTATACGAAAACCTAATGGTCGATGTAAAAGTGAGCAATCATAAATTAAAAGAACGAGCCATCGCCATTATTCAACATGTGACAAATGCTTCCTATGAACAAGCTCTAAAAACCCTTGAGGCTGCCGAATTAGAAGTCAAAACAGCCATCGTCATGCTCCAGGCAAAAACAGATAAGAAAACAGCAAAGAATTTACTTCATCAAACGAACGGCCACATCGACAAAGCCATACTACGTCATCAATCTTAAAGGAGGCGGTTATATGTCAGCAGGTGGACTCACCCTACTACACACAATGAAATCAAAGCTCCCCCAATCTGAAAAAACCATTGCAGACTACATTCTTGCCTATCCTGACAAAGTCATTAAGAGCACAGTACATGAAATCAGTCAGGCTGCCGGTGCAAGCAGTTCAGCTGTCGTTCGCCTTTGTAAATCTCTTGGGCTTGATGGATATCATGATTTAAAAATGAGGATCGCTGGAGATTTAATGAATGCAGACAAACAAGGCTACCGAGATATTGAACAAGATGAACCACTGAACTCCATCATTCAAAAGACAGCGGGAAACTCTATTCAATCCATTCGAGACACAGCCTCTATTTTAAATGTAGAAGCTTTAGAAAAAGCCGTTCAACTGCTTCTCTCTGCGAAACAAATACACTTTATCGGTGTTGGTGCATCAGGTATCGTCGCAGCCGATGCACAGCAAAAATTCTTGAGAATCAACTATGCGGCGACAGCATTTACTGACATGCATATTGCATCCACTGTCATCGCAAACGCAGGAAAAAATGACATCGTGTTCGGTATATCCTTTTCAGGAGAGACCGAAGAGATTATTCATGCTCTTCAGCTCGCAAAAGATCATCAAGTGAAAACCGTCGCCTTAACGCATCCAGGTCATACCAGCGTTTCTTCGTTGTGTGATGTTCACCTAACGACTTCTGGTTCGAATGAAGCACCTTTTCGCAGCGCTGCCACTTCCTCTAGAATGGCACAGCTTTACTTAATTGATGTCTTATTTCTCAGCCTAGCTTCCCGTCAATATGAACAAACAGCTCAATATATTGACAAAACAAGGCATGCCATCCGCTCCATGAAAAGAAAATCAAAGGGGGATTCAACATGAGTCATCAAAATAAATATCAGCAGTTAGCGGAAGAGATTCTTTCGCTTTGCGGTGGTCCAGATAACATCTCTTCCCATACACATTGTATGACACGTCTCCGTATTACACCAATCGACAACGAGAAGATTCAATTGGCAAAGATCCATGAACTTGATGGCGTCATCGGCGTTGTTGAAGCTGAAACACTCCAAATTATTTTAGGCACTGGCGTCGTAAACCAAGTATCAAGTGCGTTTGAACAACTGCTGAACTCATCCAATACGTATGACCTGAAAAACGAAGCACAAAAGAACAAACAAGTCATTTCACAAAAAAATCGCACACCCTTCAAATTATTTTTACGCCGCATTGCCAGCATCTTTATTCCAATTATTCCTGCGCTTGTTGCCTCAGGACTCATTACAGGTATTACAAAAGCAATCGTGCAAGCGGGCTGGCTTGATGAGAAATCCCAAGCTTCGATTATTTTAACCGTCATTGGCTCAGGCTTGTTCGCTTACCTCGGTATATTAGTTGGTACAAATGCCGCAAAAGAATTTGGTGGCTCTCCCGCATTAGGAGCGTTAGCTGGTATTCTCATTATCAACCCAGCTTCTGCCGATATTATGTTATTTGGTACAAATATTCTTCCAGGAAGAGGCGGATTAATTGGGGTTCTTCTTGCAGCCATTTTTATGGCACTAGTTGAAACCCGTATAAGACGCTTCGTCCCGCAATCTCTCGATATCATCATCACACCAACATTCACATTACTCATTACAGGAATTTTCACGTACATGATCTTCATGCCTGTCGGTGGATTTATATCTGATGCCATTACCTCAGGATTGACTTACTTATTAAACATTGGCGGTATTTTTTCAGGATTTGTTCTTGGCGCCACCTTCCTTCCACTTGTAGTTACAGGACTTCACCAAGGCTTAACACCTATTCATATGGAGCTCATCAATTCCATTGGGGATGATCCTCTTTTGCCAATTCTAGCTATGGGTGGTGCAGGTCAGGTCGGTGCTGCATTCGCTATCTTTATGAAAACAAAGAAGAAAAAGCTAAAGAGAGCCATTGCAGGTGGACTTCCTTCAGGCATGCTGGGCATTGGAGAGCCGCTCATTTTTGGTGTAACACTGCCGCTAGGAAGACCTTTTTTAACAGCCTGTCTCGGTGCTGGAATAGGCGGCGCATTTCAAGCCTATTTCCAAATAGCAACAAAGGCTATTGGCGTCTCAGGTCTTCCGCTTACCTTCATTGTACACACACATCAAATGGTCCTTTACTTAATCGGCCTGTTTATTGCGTATGTCGCTGGATTTATTTTCACATACTTATTTGGCTTTCATGATGACATGGCTGTTGAATTCGAGGAAACCACCAATTAAGGAGGTCTAAATCTTGAAGAAATGTTTTCTACTAACGACATGCCTGCTCATGCTCCTTGGCTTACCTGTACAAACATTTGCAACTAGCTCCCTACCTGTATCGTCTTCGTCTAAAACAGCACCTGAAGAATATCCCATCTTAAAAAAAGCAAAACGACCGGAACAAGTAGGTTTTTCTTCTAGGCAGCTTAGGAAGGTTGATCAAATGATTCAAAACGATATCAAAGCAGGATTCCCAGGAGCCGCTCTTATCATCATCAAAAACGGGAAAATCATACATCAAAAAGCGTACGGCTATCGACAAAAATATGACGGCACAAAGGAACTCAAATCGTATAAAAAAATGAAAAAGGACACACTTTTTGACCTTGCGTCCAACACAAAAATGTATGCCACCAACTACGCTCTGCAAAAGCTCGTATACGAGCAAAAACTAGATGTAAATGAAAAAATCCAGTCCATCTTGCCAGACTTTAAGGATGAACCAAATGCAAAGGTAACTGGCAAAGATCAACTTCGCGTGAAGGACCTTCTGACTCATTCCGCTGGGCTCCCTTCAAGTGTATTATTTTATAGTAAAAAAGCGGCTGGCTCATTTTTCTCACAAGACAGACAAACAACAATGAAATTGTTACCAAAAGTGCCTCTTCAATACGTGCCAGGAACCCAGCATATTTATAGTGACATTGATTACATGCTTTTAGGTATGATCGTCGAGAAAAAAACTGGGCTGCCTCTTGATCAATATGTAGAGTCCACCATCTACCGGCCATTAGGACTCAAACATACAACATTTAATCCACTGCAAAAAGGGTTTCAACCAAAGCATTTTGCAGCAACGGAACGTTTAGGTAATACACGTGACGGTGTGATTGATTTTGAAAACGTTCGTCGATACACACTCATTGGCCAAGTACACGACGAGAAAGCTTATTATTCAATGGCAGGTGTCTCCGGTCATGCTGGTCTTTTCTCGAACATATCAGATATGGCCGTACTGCTTCAGCTCATGCTGAACAAAGGTGGCTATGGGAAAACGACAATCTTTGATCAAGCTTCTATTGATCTCTTTACGACCTCCTCAGAGACGAACCCAACTTACGGTCTAGGCTGGAGAAAAAACGGACATACTGACATGGAATGGATGTTTGGAAAACATGCAAGTAACGAAGCTTTCGGCCATACTGGATGGACAGGAACAATGACTTTAATTGACCCAAAGTACCAACTGGGCGTTGCCTTGTTGACAAATAAGAAACATTCACCAGTCGTTTCACCCAATACCAACCCAAATCAATTTGAAGGCGATCTTTTTCCAACGGGTACTTACGGAAAGATCATGACAGCAATCTACGAATCTTTTAAGTAAAAGGAGGCATTTGATGTTAAAATCTCTCTTCCCTGCTGCTCTTCTTTTGGCCTTGCTGACCTCTTCCATCCCAACGGAAAAGGTCAACTCTTCCCCTATTCCAACCGCCAAACAAATGGTTCAAGGCATGTCACTTGATGAAAAAATTGGTCAGATGCTCATGCTAGACTTTCGCAATTGGCAAACAAAAGATGAATCCACCCCTACAGGCTTAACGGAAATGAATAAAGAAGTATCTCACATTGTGGAGAAATATCATCTAGGCGGCGTCATTTTATTTGCAGAAAATGTCGTGAATACGAAACAAACCGTCAAACTAACTCATGATTTCCAAAAAGCCTCACCGAACATTCCTTTACTCATTTCTATTGACCAAGAAGGCGGAATCGTCACAAGACTACAAAAGGGAACACATTTCCCAGGAAATATGTCGATTGGTGCCTCTAGAAGTAACAAAAATGCATACAACACAGGAAAAATCATCGGTAAAGAACTAAAAGCATTAGGTATTAACACAAACTTCTCTCCTGTTCTTGATGTGAATCATAACCCTAACAACCCCGTCATTGGCGTCCGTTCCTTTAGCTCTGACCCTGAACTTGTCACTAAGCTTGGCCTGCAAACCATGAAGGGACTTCAAAAAGAAGATACCATTTCAACATTAAAGCATTTCCCAGGACATGGTGATACGGCTGTTGATAGTCATTATGGATTACCTCTTGTGGAACATGATCTCGAACGATTAAAAAAAGTTGAACTGTATCCTTTCCAACAAGCGATAAACGCAGGTGCTGATATGGTCATGACCGCACATGTTCAATTTCCCGCCATTGATGACACCACCTATAAAAGTAAAAAAGATGGCGAGGACATCATGGTGCCAGCCACCCTGTCAAAAAAAGTCATCACACATTTATTAAAAGAAAATATGGGCTTTCAAGGAGTTGTTGTCACTGACGCCTTAAATATGAAAGCAATTGCAGATAATTTTGGACAGGAAGAAGCCGTGATCATGGCTATTAAGGCAGGAGTCGACATTGCTCTCATGCCAGCGCCTGTTACGTCCTTAAAAACAGAGAAAAACCTAGAAAATGTGTTTAATGCTTTAAAACGAGCCGTTCTAACAAAAGAAATCCCGATGTCTCAAATCAACCAATCTGTCGAAAAAATCCTTCAATTGAAGATCAAGCGCGGCATCATTTCCACTAAAAAGCCAGTAAGCCTTGAGAAAAAAATCAAAAAAGCCTCACAAGTGGTTGGAAAAAAGTCACATCGCAGAACAGAACAAAAAATGGCCCGAGAAGGAATCACACTGCTGAAGAACAACCATAAAACCTTACCTTTCAAGCCAAAAAAGAATAACCGGATTCTTGTCATGGCGCCTTATCAAGATCAGACTGAAGCCATGTCGGTCACTATACAATCACTGATTAAACAAAAAAAGATCAAACCAGTGCGTATTCAAACATATGCCTTTGCTGACCGAGCCTTCTCAAAAGAAATAGCCAACTTCATTAAAGAAGCTGACTATGTCATTACCGGTTCTTACGTTGTACAAAACGACCCTGCTGTTAATGATGGGATAATTGATGACAATGTACAGGATCCAAAGAAATGGGCAACTGCCTTCCCTCGTGCTGTATTGAAAGAAACAAAATCACAAAACAAAAAAATGGCAATTATGAGCCTAAGAAACCCTTATGATGCAGCGAACTTTGAAGAAGCAGACGCATTACTCGCTGTCTATGGTTTTAAAGGCTACGCAAATGGACAATTCAACCAACCGAATATTCCGGCTGGGCTGGAAGTGATTTTTGGAACTGTAACACCTAAAGGGAGACTGCCAGTTGATATCCCATCTGTGACCCAGCCGAATCAAACCCTTTATCCATTTGGCTATGGACTAACCATGAAAGGTAAATTGATGAAATAGGAGGGTTCCCCATGAAAAAAACAGCAAGTTTTGTACTCTCAAGCATTCTTATGATGAGCACATTGACCGCCGCTTCCCCTGCAGATCATGGACGTTCGGATACAAAAATGGTGAAAACGGGTATCGAAACACTACTCTCAAGTAACCTCTCATGGATGAAAGGAAAAAAAGTAGGGCTTATTACCAACCCAACTGGCATTGATGCAAACATGAAAAGCAGTGTCGACCTCTTATTTGAACATCCGAATATTCAATTGTCTGCTCTATATGGACCCGAACACGGCGTGCGTGGAGATGCGCAGGCGGGTGAAGGGATTGAATCCTATACAGATGAAAAAACTGGCTTACCCGTTTACTCATTGTATGGAAAAACGAGAAAACCTACTCCTGACATGCTGAAAAATATAGATGTGCTACTGTTTGATATTCAAGACGTCGGCACTCGTTATTACACTTATATCTACACCATGGCCTATGCAATGGAAGCGGCTAAGGAAAACAACATACCATTTGTCGTCCTAGACCGTCCCAATCCATTAGGCGGCATAAAAGTAGAAGGACCTGTATTAGAGCCCGAATATGCCTCATTTGTAGGTCTCTATCCGATTCCATTAAGACATGGAATGACCACCGGAGAACTGGCACGTATGTTTAATAAAGAATTCAACATCAACGCAGATCTGACGGTCATCAAAATGAAAAATTGGAAGCGTTCCATGACTTTCGATGACACGAAACTTCCTTTCGTCCTTCCTTCACCTAACATGCCGACTGTCGACAGCACCTTTGTTTACCCTGCAACGGGCTTAATTGAAGGCACAAATGTTTCTGAAGGAAGAGGAACGACAAAACCCTTCGAGCTCATTGGTGCTCCATATATTAATAGTAATGAACTAGCAGATCGATTAAATCGTTTGAAATTAAAAGGCGTTCAATTCAGACCTGTCTCTTTCACTCCAACCTTTTCAAAGCATGCCGGCACTCTTTCTCACGGTGTCCAACTATATGTGAAAGATCGTTCTTCATTTGAAGCCGTCAAAACTGGGTTGTCCATCATCAAAACGATACATGATTTATATCCTGAAGACTTTCAATTCCTTCAAACAGAAAGCTTTCATAAGCTTATCGGCAATGGTTGGGTAAGAGAAGAGATCAACAAGGGCACTTCAGTCAAACACATCATGAAACGCTATCATCATGACCTCAAAACATTTGAAAAGAAACGAAAGGGATACCTCCTCTATTAAAAACGATCATGAAATGAAGAAAACATTTCTAACAAAAAAGCCTCCACCAAGAAAAGTGGAGGTTGATTCATGATAAAGACTTGGTCACCAAAGGTGTTTTCCGCTCAAAACGATTGAGCAAATTGCCAAATAAGAAGCAAGCACTTGCTGAAACAGCATGTCAATCACAACGGGAACAGCTAAAGCAGGAGGAAAAAGCTAATGGCAAGCACGGTTCTACTCCCCAAAAGCTTGGGAACATCCCCATCGTCGGCTAGGCAGGACGCATTTTCAAAGGCGGAAAAGCCATCTACAAAACCACTCAAGCCACCACAGCCGCAGTCAGAGCGGTTTTATAAGACATCACAAAAATCCTTTGACGTCCTAAAAACATCGCAAAAAAGCTTGTACGGACTTACTACCGCAAACAACTTTAGCGAAGCGATTACAGAAAGAGGTATGAGATTTTAATTTTTGAATGTTGGAACAACGTTGAAGAGAGCTACCAAAACATTCTCAAATCTTAATTAACCTATTAAATAATTTTAATGAACAATATACACAATGGACATACGAATTCGGTTATAAATACAATTCTAAAACCTTGATTGACTAAATACCTTTCACGTTTTTTGTTTTTATTGGACTTCAAACCGACAAAAAAACGAGAAAAGGGGGGATAAAGAGGCATGGTTGCCGATGCAATTTCGAATCTTTTGAAAGCAAGGTAATACGAACCTAATTAAAAAAATAGACACAAAAAAAGCCTTCTCACCTTCGAGAAACCTTGTCATATCAGCATATAGAGGAAAGCTTCCAAGCGGGCTCGAACCGCTGACCTCTTCCTTACCATGGAAGTGCTCTACCTACTGAGCTATGGAAGCATGGCTCCGCAGGTAGGATTCGAACCTACGACCGATCGGTTAACAGCCGATAGCTCTACCACTGAGCTACTGCGGAATGGATAAAGTGACTTCTTCCATTGGAAGGATATAATCAAAAAGCTTGGCGGCGTCCTACTCTCACAGGGGGAAACCCCCAACTACCATCGGCGCTGAAGAGCTTAACTTCCGTGTTCGGTATGGGAACGGGTGTGACCTCTTCGCTATCGCCACCAAACCTGATGGAG
>NZ_JBIVPN010000008.1:0-130061 GCF_044754665.1 Bacillus sp. NPDC093026
ACCCGTTCCCATACCGAACACGGAAGTTAAGCTCTTCAGCGCCGATGGTAGTTGGGGGTCTCCCCCTGTGAGAGTAGGACGCCGCCAAGCTTGTCATTTTTATATCATCGCGGGGTGGAGCAGTTCGGTAGCTCGTCGGGCTCATAACCCGAAGGTCGCAGGTTCAAATCCTGCCCCCGCAACCAAATTATTCATATCTATATAGGAAGTACTTGTAGAGTACAACCAAATTGGTCCGGTAGTTCAGTTGGTTAGAATGCCTGCCTGTCACGCAGGAGGTCGCGGGTTCGAGTCCCGTCCGGACCGCCATTTTCATTACATGTAAACGAAAACGTACAGTTTCGTTTTTTTTATGTTTTCTTCTTTCATACAGTATCCATACGCTATGAAATATTTCGTGCTTGGTTCAATGAAGAGATAAATGACGATTAAACAGCCTGGTATCAGAAAACCAGGCTTTCTTTATATTATTTTTAGTTGGAACTGAAGTTCATATTCGCTAAACTAATACTAACTGTGTCGACAACATGTCTACTCAATAGATAGATTGTATGAAGGGGCTGTGCTGTATGGATGAATTTGATCTCATTCGCCGGATTACACCAAAGGGAACACATCAGCGTTCTTTGATTATGGGAATTGGTGATGATGCCAGTATTTATCAACCTCATTCACATTGTGAAGAGGTCGTCTGTGTTGATACAATGGTGGAGCATGTTCATTTTCGCTTTGATTTCTCTACAGCTTATGAAGTAGGGTTTAAAGCTCTGGCAGTCAATGTAAGTGACATTGCGGCGATGGGTGGAACACCAAAGTACTATCTTGTTTCGATTGCTATTCCGCCTTATTGTGATGAAGAGATGGTCACTTCGCTTTATCAAGGAATGAGAGATCTAGCTGATACTTATCAAATGGATTTAATTGGTGGTGATACGGTATCTACACGAAGTGATTTGGTCATTACGGTGACTGTCATTGGTGAGATTCCAAAAGGAACCGCTTGTTATCGCCACAGTGCTCGGCCTGGAGATATCGTTTTTGTTACAGGGGAGTTAGGTTCATCAGCTGCGGGATTGGCTCTCTTGATGAACGAAGTAAGACCGTCAATTACGGTGGATACGGCTTTTTTTCTTCATCGTCATAAAATGCCACAGCCCCATATTGCTGCTGGACAAATATGTTCAAGCTTCCCTCGGGTGACCCTCAATGATGTAAGTGATGGATTAGCCAGTGAGCTCAATGAGATTGCTGAAGCCAGTCATGTGACAATTGAGATTGAGGCTGACTGTCTCCCTGTACACCATGATTTGCCGTTGCTATGCACGGATTGGCTTGATTGGGTGTTATTTGGTGGCGAGGACTTTGTTTTAACTGGCACGATTCCAGCGGATGACTGGGAAAGCTTTGAGCAACAATGTAAGGAAAAAGATATCCAGTTAACACGCATTGGACAAGTAAAGCAAGGTCAAACGGCAGAGGTCATTTTAAAAGATCATGATCAGCAAACAAAGTTAATGAAAAGTGGATATAATCATTTTAAGAAATGAGGTGACATAGATCGTGAAATTAACTTGGATAACCAAAGGGGCAGATGAGACAAAACGTATTGCCACTGCCTTGGCAAAACTTGTGATGCCAGGAGATGTTTTGACATTAGAAGGTGATCTTGGTGCAGGAAAAACGACCTTTTCAAAAGGGTTTGCTGAAGGCTTAGGCATTACACGTATTGTCAATAGTCCTACTTTTACTATTATTAAAGAATATACAGATGGCAGATTGCCACTTTATCATATGGATGTGTATCGCATGGAAGATGCCGAGGAAGACATTGGACTTGAAGAATATTTTGAGGGTGAGGGTGTATGCTTGGTTGAATGGGCACATCTGATTGAACCGCAATTGCCTTCAGCTTATTTGAAAATTGAAATGTTGAGGACGGAACGTGAAGAAGAACGCCATCTCACGTTTTATGCAAAAGGAGCTCGTTACGAAGCCCTTTGTAAGGAGATGAAAGAATATGACCATACTGGCCATTGATACGTCAAACCATACATTAGGAATTGCACTTGTTAGAGATGACACGGTCATTGGGGAAAGCATTACTTATTTAAAAAAGAACCATTCTGTTCGAGCGATGCCGACAGTTGAAGCTCTAATGAAAGCGTGCGGTGTGATGCCTAGCGATTTAAGCAAGATCGTTGTGGCAAAAGGGCCTGGTTCCTATACTGGCGTAAGAATAGGGGTAACAATTGCAAAAACACTTGCATGGACGTTGTCTATTCCGATATCCTCCATTTCTAGTTTAGAAACACTTGCGGCAAATGCTCGTTATTTTAATGGATGGATTTCGCCAATATTTGATGCAAGAAGGGGACAGGTTTATACTGGGCTATATATGTATGAAGAAGGTAAAATCAAGGAAGTCAAGCCTGACCAGAATGTGCTGTTAGTCGATTGGCTTCATGATTTGAAAAAGGCAGGAAAGCCTGTATTGTTCCTTGGTCATGATGTCCATCTACATCAAGAGACCATTCGTTCAATTTTAGGAAAAATAGCTGTTTTAGCAGAGAGTTCACTTCATAACCCAAGACCTTCGGTGCTTGCTATGTTAGGTGCAAATCGTCGTGCTGAAGAAGTACATCAGCTTGTACCTAACTATATTCGTTTGGCAGAAGCGGAAGTGAAATGGCTTGAAGGACAAAAATAATGTGAGAACAGTAGAGATTAGAAGAATGACGATAGAGGATATTCCAGAGGTGTATACGATTGAAGTGCATTCGTTTACGGCCCCTTGGAAGAAGGAATCTTTTGTATATGAAATTCTCCATAATCAATATAGCCATTATTTCCTCATTGAGGAAGAGAATCAGCCTGTCGGTTATTGCGGGGTATGGATTGTGCTTGATGATGCACAGATTACCAATATTGCAATTCTTCCTGAGCATAGAGGAAAAGGTTATGGAGAAGCATTGCTTCGGTATGTGATGGAATTTTGCAAAGAAAAAAAGACAAATCATCTTTCATTAGAAGTGAGGGTTTCGAATTCACCAGCACAATCTCTCTATGAAAAACTTGGATTCAGACCAATCTCTGTTCGAAAGAACTATTATACAGATAATGGTGAAGATGCATTAGTCATGTGGGTGAATGTAAATGAGTGAACAAAAAGATCTATTCATACTAGGTATAGAAACAAGTTGTGATGAAACAGCTGCGTCCATTGTGAAAAATGGCAAAGAAATTGTGGCAAATGTTGTGGCGTCCCAAATTGAAAGTCATAAACGATTTGGTGGCGTTGTACCAGAAATCGCTTCAAGGCATCATGTGGAACAAGTCACCATCGTATTAGAAGAAGTCATGGCTCAGGCCAAAATGAGCTTTCAGGATTTAGATGCAATTGCAGTGACAGAAGGACCAGGTTTAGTAGGTGCTCTTCTGATCGGTATAAATGCGGCAAAGGCATTAAGCTTTGCGCATCAAATTCCTCTCGTTGGTGTTCATCATATTGCTGGGCATATTTATGCGAATCATCTGGTAGGTGAATTCATGTTTCCATGTCTAGCCCTTGTTGTCTCTGGAGGTCATACTGAGCTTGTCTTGATGAAAGAGCACGGGTCTTTTGAGGTTATCGGAGAAACACTAGATGATGCGGCTGGAGAAGCTTATGACAAAGTGGCTCGTACGATGGATCTTCCATATCCGGGGGGGCCACATATTGATCGTTTAGCACATGAGGGAGAACCGAGCATCAAACTTCCTCGCGCATGGCTGGAAGAAGGATCGTATCATTTTAGCTTTAGTGGTTTAAAGTCAGCAGTCATCAACACATTACACAATGCATCCCAAAAGGGTGAGATCATTGCACCAGAAGATGTAGCGGCAAGTTTTCAAGAGAGTGTCATTGACGTACTTGTAGGGAAGACATTAAAGGCGGCTAAAGCATATGGAGTCAAACAGGTTGTTCTAGCTGGAGGAGTGGCTGCCAATAAAGGACTAAGAGAAGCCTTAACCTTAGCATTTGCAGATCAACCCAATGTGAATTTAACCATTCCGCCTTTGGCTCTTTGTACAGATAATGCTGCTATGATTGCTGCAGCTGGTACAATCGCTTTTGAAAAAGGAATACGAGGCGATATGGCGATGAACGGGCAGCCCGGATTACCGCTTGTATCATATGAATGAAACTCCTGTGAATATACAGGAGTTTTTTGTTGAGATAAAAGCTTTTTTTCATATGCAAATGCTATAATATATCCACAATTATTAGAAAAATTTATGTGAAAGTGAAGAGAATGTGTATAAATGTTATTGTTTTTGTGGATATGTGATTAAAACTCTGTGGATAAAGTGGATAAGTCCCAAGTATTGAAGAATAATCATCAACTTGTTGTGGATATAATTGTGGATAACAAAATATCAATAAAAGAAAAAAGAGCACCAATGAGGTACTCTTTAAGATTCTGATAGCTCTTCCCACTCGGTAAGGAGTGATTCAAGTTCATGATTGAGCGCATCATTTTCTGTTTGGATGGCTTGGACTTTCTCATGATCTTGGAAAATAGTAGGATCACATAATTGCTGCTCATTGTCACCGAGCTGGTTTTCTATGACGGCGATCCGCTCTTCCATTTCTTCAATTCTGCGCTGTTTTTGCCTTTCTTTCTTCTTCAATTCTTTTTCTTCCGCATAAGTAAGTTTTGTTGTTCCAACTGGTGCTGTTGTTTGCTTTTTGACAGATTCCTTTTTCTCGAGTGCATCAAGCGCTAATTGTTCGTTTTTCTTTTCAAGGTAATAGTCATAGTCGCCGAGGTATTCTTTCGTCTCATTTGGCGAAAGTTCGAGTACTTTTGTTGCCAGCCGATTGATAAAATAACGGTCATGCGATACAAATAAAATTGTTCCTGGATAATCAATGAGGGCATTTTCTAAAATTTCTTTACTATCTAAGTCTAGATGGTTGGTTGGTTCATCGAGAATCAGGAAATTGGCTTTTTGTAGCATCAGCTTAGCTAAGGCTAATCGGGCTTTTTCTCCACCGCTTAAAGCGTGAACAGGCTTTAAGACGTCATCACCAGAAAATAGGAAGTTCCCTAGACATGTACGGATATCTTTTTCATTCATATGTGGGTAATCATCCCAAAGCTCATTTAGCACTTTCTTTGTGGATGTCAGTTTGGCTTGTTCTTGATCATAGTAACCGATACTCACATGAGATCCGAAGTTGATTTCACCTTTTACAGGTTTTAATGTATTCGTTAAGGTTTTTAAGAGCGTCGATTTCCCGATGCCATTAGGACCAATCAGTGCCACACTTTCCTCGCGCTTAATTTGAAAAGAAAGGGAAGAAAGGAGAGGTGTCTTCTCATTATAACTAATTTCTAGGTCACACACTTTCAACACATCATTGCCACTTTGTCTCGTAATATCAAAATGGAAGTTTGCAGATTTTTCATCACCTAAAGGTTTATCTATACGATCCATTCGTTCCAACTGCTTACGTCTGCTTTGAGCTCGCTTTGTGGTGGAGGCTCTTGCAAGGTTGCGATCAACGAAATCTTGTAGCTTTGCGATTTCTTCCTGCTGCTTTTCATACAGCTTCAAGTCACGTTCTAGCTGTTCTGCTTTCAGTTCAAGATATTTACTGTAGTTACCAGCAAACTTTTTCATCGCAGTTCTTGATATTTCATAAACATGTTTCACAACTTTGTCTAAGAAATAGCGGTCATGGGAAACGATGAGAATTGCACCTGTATAATTTTGCAAATACTGCTCCAGCCATGATAAGGTATCAATATCTAAATGGTTTGTCGGTTCGTCCAATATTAATAGTTCTGGTTTCATTAATAAAAGCTTTCCAAGCGCGAGGCGCGTTTTCTGGCCACCGCTTAAGGATTGTACCGTTGTATCATCTTCAAACTGACTAAAGCCTAGTCCGTGAAGAATGGAGCGGACATCTGCTTCATATTGATACCCGCCTTTATCTTTAAACTCCTGCTGTAGTCTGTCATAGGTTTTCATGAGTGAGTTTAGTTCTGAACCTGTGGAAGAAGCCATTTTCTCTTCAATGGCTCTCATCTCTAGTTCCATTTCTTTTAAATGGTCAAAGACCGATAGTAATTCATCTTTTAGCGTACGTGTAGACGTCACGTCTGTATGCTGAGCTAAATATCCGATAGATAGGTCTTTAGATTTGATTATCTCACCTTGTTCATAAGACATTTGTCCGGCAATTATTTTCAAAAGGGTGGATTTTCCAGCACCGTTACGACCTACAATGGCAATTCGATCTCTTGCTTTGACTTCCAATTTTATATTTGTTAAAACGGTATCAGCTCCAAACGATTTCGATAGCTGATTCACTTGTAGAATCATCATGTAACTTCACCTCTGCTATAATATGTTTAGTGTAGCTTATCAGCAGAAAACCGGCAAATCTTACATTCGATCACTATAGTCAAATGAAAGACAGATAGGAAAAAATAGTGTATGATTTGAGTGAGGGAGCGTTGAAAGATGAGTCAATTTAGCCACTTTAACGAACAAGGAAGAGCGAAGATGGTTGACATTAGTGACAAAGCGTCTACAGTGAGAACTGCGGTTGCTACTTCAAGTGTTCGTATGATAAAAGAAGTTTTTCATAAAATAGAGCGTTGTGAAATTGGAAAAGGGGATGTGCTGTCTGTTGCTCAAGTAGCTGGGATTATGGCAGCAAAGCAAACATATAGCATCATTCCAATGTGTCATCCTCTTGCACTAAAGGGCGTGGATATCTCCTTTGATTGGGAGGAAGATGGAAATGCGCATATTCTCAACATTCATGTACAGGTCAAAACAAAAGGAAGTACGGGTGTGGAGATGGAAGCGCTCACTTCCGCTTCAGTATGTGCACTGACCGTTTACGACATGTGCAAAGCCATTGATAAGGGCATGATCATCGGACCTACCTATCTCGTCGAAAAGACAGGCGGGAAACATGGTGATTTTCACAGAGCATCTGATATTTAAGATGGAGGATCTTATATGAATATAGACCAGTCAAAAATTCCACAAGCGACAGCAAAACGTTTGCCGCTTTACTACCGTTTTTTAAAAAATCTGCATGCATCAGGAAAACAAAGGGTATCATCGGCAGAGCTTAGTGATGCAGTCAAAGTGGATTCTGCAACGATTCGCCGGGATTTTTCTTACTTTGGTGCACTTGGTAAAAAAGGGTATGGCTACAATGTCGATTACCTGCTGACGTTCTTTAGAAAAACCCTTGATCAAGATGAGATGACCAACGTGATGCTCATCGGTGTCGGGAATTTAGGAACAGCATTTTTACACTATAATTTCATCAAAAACAATAACACAAAAATTTCAATGGCTTTTGACGTCAATGAGAGTAAAATAGGAAGTGAGATAGGCGGCGTGCCTGTCTATGATTTGGATAAGCTTGAGGAGCATGTTCAAGAAGTAGGGGATATACCTGTTGCGATTTTAACAGTACCTGCTGTTGCAGCTCAATCCATTACAGATCGTTTGATTCCTTTAGGCATTAAAGGAATCCTTAACTTTACGCCGGCTCGATTGAATGTGCCGGAACACATTCGAATTCATCATATAGATTTGGCGGTTGAACTTCAGTCACTTGTGTATTTCTTAAAGCATTACTCTGTGTCGCAGGAAGACTAACGAAAAGGGGTAAAGGGGGTGGAGCAAATGGGTCCGATCGGTCCTGGGAGTTTGGTTCTAATTGCGATTGTTGCGCTCATTATTTTTGGGCCGAAAAAGCTTCCTGAATTAGGAAGAGCAGCTGGAGATACATTACGTGAATTCAAAAATGCCACAAAAGGCTTAACTGATGATCAGGAAGAAAAAAAGAAAAAAGAAGATCAGTAAGAATAGGATGAGCTTCATGAATGTTAAAAATATGCCGCTTATGGAGCATATTGTGGAACTGCGAAAGCGCTTAGTGATCATTGCTTTGTTTTTTGTCATCTTTATGGTGGCAGGCTTTTTCCTCGCAAAACCGGTGATTGTGTATTTACAAAATACCGATGAAGCCGCATCGCTGACACTTAATGCGTTTAAGCTCACTGATCCGCTATACGTGTTTATGCAGTTTGCATTCGTCATTGCATTGGTTTTGACGTGTCCTGTTATTTTATATCAGCTTTGGGCTTTTGTGAGTCCAGGCTTATATGAAAAAGAAAGAAAAGTGACGCTCGCATACATTCCGATTGCGCTGCTTTTATTTTTGGGCGGTGTGGCTTTCTCTTATTTTATTTTGTTTCCATTTGTCGTCGATTTTATGATGCAGATGTCAAATGATTTACATGTGGAGCAAGTGATTGGAATTCATGAGTATTTTACATTTCTGATGCAGTTGACACTTCCATTTGGTCTTTTGTTTCAGATGCCGGTTGTTTTAATGTTCCTCACAAGACTTGGCATCATGACACCGATGTTTTTATCGAAAATACGGAAGTATGCCTATTTTGTTCTCCTTGTCATTGCCGCACTGATTACACCGCCAGAGCTTGTTTCTCATCTTATGGTTACTTTGCCAATGCTTGTTTTATATGAAGTGAGTATTGTCATTTCAAGAGTGACCTATCGCAAAATGCAGCAAAAAGAGGAGAAAGAAAATGAACATGTTTCTTAAAAAAGCATCTTGATCCGGTCATGTGATCACGATGCTTTTTCGATTTAGAAAGAATTTGATCATCGGCTGATTGATGGGGGAACAACATTTCGCATCTTGGTTGTAACCACTTCAAAGCTTTCCACCCGAATCTTTTTGCATTGCCTTGTTAAAAGGTTGAATGCATCGTTTCATCCCCTCCGGTAAAGGCGAGCCAATTCATCTTGCTATCAGTGGGATTTCGAGTGGCAATACCAATGGGTTCATCTTGTTCACAAGAGATGTTTAATTTTTATGTGTTCTAAGGATTCATATGCTTCAAATTAAAAAACCATTTTCCAAGCAGCGGAAAATGGTTTTGCTTTATTTTTGTTGTTTTTTCAGTTTCACAGAGAAGGCAAACATTTTTAACGCGATATTGATATTATAAGCGGCAAACACCATTAGCAGTATGCTGTAGAATGACCACATATTTCCTGGGTTTTGAATGGCCATATAGGTGAAAGCCACACCAACGGCAAAATAAATGATGCCCCATACGATAGGGTTTATCATGAGAAAAAGCCTCCAATAATCATTTGCATTGTTTGAGATTGTTCTTCAATCATTTTTTTCATTGGCTCAACCTGCACAATGACGAGCGAGTTCATTAGCATATGAGCTCCAATCGGAACAATAATCCGTTTTGTTTTCGCATATAAGAATGCAAAGGTAAAGCCCATCGCTGAATAGAGCAAGATATGAGCAAAATCATTGTGCACAGCAGCGAAAATCACTGAACTGACGAGAGCACCGATGAAGAAATTCGTCTTTTCATAAATCACACCAAAAATGATTTTTCTAAAAATAATTTCCTCTAAAATGGGTCCGATCATTGCGATGATGATGACAAGCAGAGGAACTGCATCCATAATGGATAAAATGGCTTGTGTATTTTCTGACTCTCGGTCAATGCCAAAAGCATATTGTTCAATAAAACTTGCAACAAATTGCGCTAAGATGGAGAGAAAGAAACCTCCGATGATCCATGCAATGGCAGAGCCAATCGAAACGGGTGCTTCGTTACGAAGCGAAGTTTTTGGCAATGTCCGAAGAATGAGCAATATGATGATCAGTCCAATACAAAAGCTGATGATTGTCCACATCCCTGTCAATTGTGAGTACTGTTCTTGTGTCATAGGTGTTTGAATGAACCCTAACCATTTCATGACCAGTACATAAGGAAACACAGAGAAGAGCACCACTATATAAGTTAAGATGATGTACCAATATTGTTTTTTCAAGTAACGAAAACTCCTTTACTAAAAGAACTAGATTTATTGTAACACAAGTCTTCTTATTCGTTGAAAAGGAAAGAAGCCTTCATTCAAAAAGATCGTAAAAGCGTAAAATTTTTTAGAGGTTTTTACTTGAAATTGCTGACGACATTCTTTATTATAATAAATGTGTTAGCACTCGTTGTTGATGAGTGCTAAAAACTACATATGAAAAATTGAGGAGGTTGTTTCTTATGTTAAAGCCATTAGGCGATCGCGTAATCATTGAACTCGTTGAATCTGAGGAAAAAACCGCTAGTGGTATTGTTTTACCGGATTCTGCAAAAGAAAAACCACAAGAAGGTAAAATTGTTGCAGCAGGTTCAGGACGTGTACTTGAAAATGGAGAGCGCGTTGCGTTAGAAGTCAATACAGGCGACCGCATTATCTTCTCAAAATATGCAGGTACTGAAGTGAAATATGATGGAAAAGAATATTTAATCATTCGCGAAAGCGACATTTTAGCTGTTATTGGTTAATCATATAAAAAATCGAGATACATGTTTAAAAAGACTGAGGAGGTATCGTTATTATGGCAAAAGATATTAAGTTCAGTGAAGAAGCACGTCGTGCGATGTTACGTGGTGTTGATGCACTTGCAGATGCTGTGAAAGTAACTTTAGGACCTAAAGGCCGTAACGTGGTTCTTGAGAAAAAGTTTGGTTCACCACTGATCACAAATGACGGTGTAACCATTGCGAAAGAGATCGAATTAGATGATCCATTCGAAAACATGGGTGCAAAACTTGTAGCTGAAGTGGCAAGCAAGACAAACGACGTAGCGGGTGATGGTACAACAACTGCAACAGTTCTAGCTCAAGCGATGATTCGTGAAGGCTTGAAAAACGTGACAGCTGGTGCAAACCCTGTTGGTGTGCGTAAAGGAATCGAAGAAGCGGTGAAAGTTGCACTTGAAGGTCTACATGAAATTTCTAAACCAATCGAAGGCAAAGAATCCATTGCACAGGTTGCAGCAATTTCTGCAGCAGATGAAGAAGTAGGTAGTTTGATCGCTGAAGCAATGGAACGTGTAGGTAATGATGGTGTCATCACTATCGAAGAATCAAAAGGATTCACAACTGAGCTTGAAGTGGTTGAAGGTATGCAGTTCGACCGCGGATATGCTTCACCATATATGGTCACTGACTCTGATAAGATGGAAGCGGTTCTTGAAAATCCTTACATCTTAATCACAGACAAGAAGATCACAAACATTCAAGAAATCCTTCCTGTACTTGAACAAGTGGTACAACAAGGTAAACCATTATTGATTATTGCTGAGGATGTAGAAGGCGAAGCACTTGCAACACTTGTTGTGAACAAACTTCGTGGAACATTCAATGCAGTGGCAGTAAAAGCACCTGGATTCGGTGATCGTCGTAAAGCCATGCTTGAAGACATCTCTGTTCTAACTGGCGGAGAGTTAATCACAGAAGACCTAGGACTTGATCTAAAATCAACTGAAATTGGTCAACTTGGTCGTGCGTCTAAAGTCGTTGTAACAAAAGAGAACACAACAATCGTAGAAGGCTCAGGAGATTCTGCGAAAATTGCTGCTCGTGTGAACCAAATTCGTGCCCAAGTGGAAGAAACAACATCTGAATTTGATAAAGAAAAATTACAAGAACGTCTTGCAAAACTAGCTGGCGGCGTAGCTGTCATCAAAGTTGGTGCTGCAACTGAAACAGAACTAAAAGAGCGTAAACTACGCATCGAGGATGCATTAAACTCAACTCGTGCAGCAGTTGAAGAAGGCATCGTATCTGGTGGTGGTACAGCACTTGTGAATGTTTACAACAAAGTAGCTTCTATTAAAGCAGAAGGTGACGTTCAAACAGGTGTGAACATCGTTTTACGTTCACTTGAAGAGCCAATCCGTCAAATCGCTCACAACGCAGGTCTTGAAGGATCAGTGATCGTTGAGCGCTTGAAAAACGAAGAAATTGGCATTGGCTTCAACGCAGCTACAAACGAATGGGTAAACATGATCGAAAAAGGAATCGTTGACCCAACAAAAGTAACTCGCTCTGCACTTCAAAATGCAGCTTCTGTAGCAGCTATGCTTCTTACAACTGAAGCAGTCGTAGCTGACAAACCAGAAGAAGGCGGCTCAGGCGGCGGAATGCCGGATATGGGCGGCATGGGCGGTATGGGTGGAATGATGTAATAACGGATTTAAACCCTTGATTGATAAGGGTTTATCCGTAAATCACACTCATTTTGGTGCCGTTTTGATGCCACATAGAAAAATTAGAGGCTTTTCATTAGTTCTCCGAA
The DNA here is from genome assembly GCF_044754665.1 of Bacillus sp. NPDC093026. Lineage (NCBI taxonomy): Bacteria > Bacillati > Bacillota > Bacilli > Caryophanales > Bacillaceae > Bacillus > Bacillus sp. NPDC093026. The sequence goes on from NZ_JBIVPN010000008.1 coordinate 12,220, forward strand.
CTTTTGAGAAGCTTCTTTTTTTTCGGTCTTTTGTTATGTGTAAGTATATTTTTGTTGTTGTTTGATCTTCTGTATGTCCGAGTCTATCCATTATCCTTTGAAGATCCACACCGGCTTCAGCAATAAGTGAAGTATGGGTGTGTCTTAAAGAATGAGGAGAAGACTTCTAACACTCCTCATCTACCTCCTGCCAGAATATTGGGTCCAACAGGAAGTGTAGTTAATTATTTAGTTGTTAGCAAGTGGCTTTTTCTTTTTGTTTGTCCCGTAGGCATACATAAAAGGAGTGCCATTACCTACATTTTTAGTTTAACATAAACATAAGGGAAACTAATTCACCCACTCGCATGCCTGTATAGGATCGTGTTAAAAAACTATAAAATCCATTTCTAGACCATGTTTAGCACCCTGTATTTAAAAAAGGACCAGTTCATTTTTCTCCAAATATCTTGGAACTTCCGGTTTTTCCAATTCCTCAATCGTTTTCTGTTCTTTCTTAATAACTGCAAATTCCGTTGGATCCCTTTTAATAATTTCCATTTCAACAGCTTTTTTAAATATCATCCTACCAGTTCGATGAATCCCGTCTACAGTATTGTTAGCAAATTTTACTTTTAAGTCATCTAGAGCATTTTGATACTACTTAAGATTAATATCTCTGAGGTTTAAATGTGCAAAATAAGGTAATAATTTTTCAATCTCATGTTTTCTAACTCGAACAGTAAGTCTTTTTTACTCTCTCGGTTCAAAATTTACCTTGATAGGTAACATCAACCACCACACAATGAATTACTAAAATCAAACTGGTATGAAAATCTAGATTTCACTTACTATATTGAGGGAGTTTAGTGGAAGAGCGTTGTAAACTTGTGTACAACAATCGGGTCATTTTGTGGAATAAGTCTCATTGGTGAATTATGGATTCAACTAAAAACTATGTAAAAATTATTCAATCCTTATTCTAAAGTTTATTGAATTGTGGTAAATTATATCCAAATCTAAAAGCGATGAAGAGTAGAGTATATGTGCTTAAGCATGACAGAGAACTCCGTTAGCTGGGATGGAGGATGTAGAAGCACATGGAACCAAGCCTTGGAGCTGCACATAGGATATTGTCTTTATGAGATTGATGATGTGCCGGATTCTCCCGTTATAGAGATAGAGTATACCCTACATTATATATTCTGTAGAAGTACTCGAAAAGGTTTTTGTGGCGACACAAGAACAAACTGGGGTGGCACCACGAACTTCTAAATTCAGGAGTCTCGTCCTCAAGTCTAATGACATGGGGGTGGGATTCCTTTTTGATGTCTACAAATATTGAATTTAGGAGTGGGTTCGATGTTGAAAATTATTAAGTGGAAAAACCCTTTATTACTTTTATCCGGTATTGGCGTATCCAATTTAGGTGCCTGGATTTATTTAATTGCGCTTAACCTGATTGTTTTGGATATGACAGGATCACCCTTAGCAGTATCAGTTCTTTATATCCTTAAACCGATTGCCACTTTATGTACTAATTTTTGGTCGGGAAGTTTTATTGACAGGTTAAATAAAAGGAACTTAATGATTTTCTTAGACTTAATCAGAGCATTCTTTATATTTTTACTTCCGTTTATGGATTCACTGATTTTAATTTATATATGGGTTTTTATCATCAATATTGCAAGTTCAATTTTTGGGCCTACATCTATGGTGTATATAACGAAGCTTATACGTAAGACAGATCGACAAAGATTTAATGCGCTTAGAAATTTTATTCATTCAAGTGGCTTTATTCTGGGACCTTCAATTGCGGGGGTTCTATTTATCATAGGCTCTCCATATGTAGCCATTCAGCTTAATTCTTTAGCATTATGGATATCAGCGATAATAATCTTATTACTTCCCAATTTGGAAACAAAAGGAGAAACTGTTATTTCTGAAAAAGTGAGCATTGCAGTAATCAAAAATGATTGGAGAGAAATCCTAAGTTTTAGTAAATTAAACACGCATATTACATTGGTTTATATTCTCTTTATTGGAATTACAGTATTTATGACTGCGTTAGACTCTTTAGAAGCTGCATTTGCAACAAAAGTTCTTTTTTTATCTGAAAGTGCTTATCTGGAATAGGGATTATAATAGGCTCATTAACAAATGCCTTACTCGCTAATCGTCTGAAAGTTAATATCCTTATTGGTTTTGGTGCAATCTTTACACCATTTGGTTATTTAATCTTTGCATTCTCACAGAATTTTATTTGGGCATCTATAGGTTTTTTCACATTAACGTTTGCCTTATCATTTGCAAATACGGGATTTTTAACGTTTTATCAAAACAATGTACCAGTAGACATTATGGGGAGATTTTCAAGTGTTTTTGGGGTTTTAGAGGCATTGCTAATAATAATGTTTACGGGTATAGCAGGAGTTTTTTCTGAGTTATATGAGATTCGGTTTATATATATTATAGGTTCATTTGCTTTCATGGCCTTAGGATTTATTGTGAATTTGGTCATTTTGGATAAGTCGAAAAAAGTCTATTCTTAGCAAGAAAATAGTAGCGAAGAAAAGTCCCCTCACATCTAATATATTAATTATGTTATAAAAGTAACTTTCCAGAAAAGGGGGAAATATTGTGAAAATGCCCTCGTAAGTTGCTTGATCGTTGGGATAGTTTTAAAGCGGGTATTGCGACTGCTCATACAGGTAAGAAGGCAACTGCCAAACCTGTCAAAGCAACCCCAGTCAAAAATACGTCTATAAGGCGTACAACTTGCCGTCAGGCATCTTAAAAGTTTAACGAAAGGGGCAGGAGTAAAAGCCTTACAAGAAGCCCTAGCCGCTCTTTTCTTCTTCCCTGACAAAGGGGAAAAAAACAACAGCATTGACGGCTATTATGGACCGAAAAACAGCAAATGCGGTCAAACGGTTCCAGCTGATGTACGGACTGTCCGCCGACGGTATTTATGGGCCGAAGACGAAAGAAGAATTAGAAAAGTTATTCAGTTTGTAGAGAAAAACAATTTTCCTACTATATTTATTTTATAAAACTTCCTTTCCTTTTTTATGTTCAGAAATAGAAAACCCCCTAATTGGGGGTTTTTGAGCTTAATTTATTTTAGCTTTCAACACTCTATAATCGCCACTCCCGTACAAGCCAATAATAAGTCTTGTAGTGTATTGAAAAGGTGTGTATTTCAGGGCTGTAAATGTTCCCGTACTTCTTATCTCCCATACACTTTTATCAAGTTTATAAGGATTTGTCTCGTGTGATTTTCCATACAGGGGACCTGTTAAATAAACATCGTAACTATTTGATTTTATTTTTCCTTTTTCATACGTAAATGTACCGGAGATTTTATGTTGAAAACCGGTTCCTAGCAATCCATTATACTTAACATAACCAGAATAATTCTTTTTGCGTACAGCTTGAGTGTCGACTTTGTTTTTCTCTTGTTCACCAACACCTAACTCAATAGTATCCCCTTGAATATTTAACTTTTTATTGACTGAGGCATTCGTTACTCCTTTTTCTAATTGTTTATTCACATCTTTTATTGCTTCTTCAAGAGCCTTATTGGCAATGTCTACAGTAATCTTATTGTATGTTTGATTATCTAGGGTGGAAGTATGGCTTGATGAGGTTTTCGCATTGGCTGGGAGTGATAAAAAAACTAAGGACATCACAGTAATCGGAATCAAAACAGCCAAATAAAACAATTTTTTACCTAATGATACTAAACTCATATTGCCCATCTCCTCCAAACATGATAAAGTACACTATGATGATACCATTACATTTAATGGCTCTTATACTATATTATAAAATAAATGGAAATAATAGGGGGTATCCCGCTTGTCTGGAGTTATTTTTGGAATCGTATGCTTCTTTCTTGTGTTTTATTTCCTAAATTATATTGGTCAAAAGTTAATAGCCGTAAAATCACCAGTAAATCACAAAGTCATTGTTTCAATTTCTTTTGTAGAAGCTTTTGTTGCTCTTTTGATCGTTTATTATAAACCACCGTTCTTATAACAACCAATTAACTTTTAGAAGGCTTTTCGTTTCCGGAAAATTTAAAAAGGCTGTCGATTTTCTTGACAGCCTGAATAACAAATAAGCCTTCTTTATTTAAGAAGGCTTATTTGTTATTTGTTGTTTGTAGTGTTTTTTAATTGTGGTTTAACTATTAAAGGAATTCCTAAAGATTTTCCAGATAATTGACCTATTATTAAAGCTGATTCCTGCCCAAAGAACGATAGGGGCAACCATTGTAGTTACTTCGCCTTATTCTTTAGCATCTTGTTGTTCGTCATATGCTTTTTGAGCGTCTTGAGGAGTTAATGATTCTAGGTGGTTCTTCATTTCTAACGCAATGTCCTCTGGCCATCCAGCATTAATAACTTTGGATTCGTCAAACGAAAAGGACTTACTTTCTTCATTGTATGTAGCAGCATCAAAAATAGCCTGTGCAATTCTTTGTTGTTTTTGTGGATTCCATTGTTCTTTTGCGGATGCCTGACCAAAAGAAGATGTGATACCAAGTGTCAGAATAAGAGTTAATACAAGAGTAAGTTTTAAATTGAGCTTACGCAATATATACATTCTCTCCCTCTAAAAGTATTGTTTCATACCTATATTATAACAATAAATAGGTTTTATTTTCCATAATTTGAAGTGAAATGGTAAAATCATTAAATAAAAATCCTGTTAATTGTGGCAAGACTGTGAAGCGTTCCCTATTTAAACCGTCATTCTCTTTATCTCATTCCAATTTCTATTCAAGATATTAAATTTTTAACAGCTTTCTGATATAGATTGTTCGTCTTTGCCCGTTTTTCTTTTTAAATCATTCATTGTTGGGTTTCGTTTAAGTCAGCTAGGTGAGTGGGAGGACTTTTTCAATATACTTCATCCATACTTTAAAAATAAAAAAGATTGTAGAAAAACAAGAGTTTCTCTACAATCTAATAGACTCCAATCGGGTCTCTTTTTTAAATATTTTCGTAGTAACCCTTGACATCTCGATTTATTTCCCAATATTTAACGCCATTTGAGATTAGCAAACGGTCAAACCATATTTCAAAATTCGATCCTAAGTTCTCGGCTTCTTCAAATGGATCTATTGAATCTAAAAAGAACATGTAATCTAATCCATTGCTATACCTTTTTGTATCAATTACATATCGTCCATCATAATGATAACCAATTAATATACACTCTTCAGGAAGATCTTGAACCTCATTATATTTGATGACATCGCTTGTACTAAGGACTTCAATGCCATCAATTATGTTGATTCCATTGTGTAATCTAAGAAATGCCTTATAATCATTTGGAAGTTTAACCTTAAAGACATTTTCTAAATATGCAATTTCCTCCTCGGTTGCTGGATCATTAAAAAGATAATAGGGGTCTTCAAAAACGAAACCACCAGGCTGTAGCAATGGAAATGTCCCATGACTGTCAAGGATACTTTTTAATCCCTTAAGTGTCTGTTTAATCAATTCGCCCTCTCTCATATCTTCCACTCCCCTCATATCATTGTTACATCTATTATATACATTTTCTTCAAAAATGGATTTTAATTTAAAAATTGGATGAAACGCAGATATGCACTTAGTATTCTATATTTGGTAATTTATAGGTGTATTTTGTGGTTGTTGAAGAGTCATTCATTAAACAGTTAACTTAAAATTACATAAAATCCACTTATGATCTCTTAAAACCAACTTGAATTTCCTTATAATAGAATGATGATAAGGGAATGGGAGTGAATGAGATGGATGATACATTAGTCAAGACGGTTAAAAGAGAGGGTCATCATGAATTCTTGTTTATCAATATATCTTCAAAAACAATTGGGGCTCTTTCAAAGGAATCAGCAGAGCACATTCTAAAAATAAGGGATACTGATTATATTCATCAACTTATGTATGTACCTATTGAAAATGACGATGATCTCAAGTGGTTCATCCAATCTTTGCATAAGGCAATAATAAAGGAAAATGACTTTAGTGTTGTTCTTGAATTAGCTGACCTACTTTATTTCTTTGTTGTTCCATTTTATAAAGAAAAGTTCAAGAGCCATGAGGGTTTGTCACAGTTGATGAACGATATGATCTTTTTCTTGGAGCTTTGGAAAGATCAAGAGATAATAGAGCTAGTTGATGCCATTCAATATGATTACAAAAAGTAGATCAAAAAGCTTGTAGAGGTGTTCTACAAGCTTTTTGATGCTATTTAGAGTGGCTGTTTAAGCAGGTTCTTTTCTAAATACGCCCATGCACCCTGCGATGATGATTAATACATCTGGAATAATATAGAAATAGAAATGATTCCACCAACAGCAGATACTAATAATAAAATTTCGCCAAGCTTTGCTTTTTTCTTTACCACTACAGATGCAACGATAGCAAGAATAGAGAAGAGCATTGCTGACCAGCCTAAGCCAGAGATTTGACTTGTACCGGATTCACTGAAAGCTGCGTCGATTCCTCCGAAGGCAAGGGCAAACATTGCGCTGAAAAATCCAAAAATACCTCCAATGAAGCCTAAAACAATTCTGTCGTTTTTTTCATGATGTTAATAGTTCCATAAAGAATTTTCTCGCCCAATTATTCCGCCCTGTCCCACGTAATCTTTGTTTCACTTGTTGACTTTTCACCTTTAGCCAGCAGTTTTCCGTTATCTTGTTTCACTGTGATATGCAGGTCATAAAATGAGTAGAGTGCACCAAGGCTGTCATTTTCAGGTTTGTGCAGGTTGTTTTCTTTCTCAGTGGCTGCGCCAATGGCTAATGTTTTGGCAAAGTTTAAGCCGATAACTTCAGCGTAATCACTATTTGTGTCAGATGAAGCGGTGACTGTTAAAGAAATGACTTTCTTCTTTTTATCAATTGTCACGGAGGTGTCTTTTACGAGCTTTGATTGCTTCATGATCTCTTTTGTTTCGTTTTGAATTCGCTCACTGATATTTGGAAGTGCAACGGATGTTGATTTTTGTTCTTTTGTCGTATTTGAACAAGCTGCTAGAATGGAGAGACTTACAGCTAGGCTCATGAAAACAAGTAGGCTTTTTCTCACGTTCTTTCTCCTTTTTCTGTCGAGGTATGTATACCTATGTTATCACGAAATCATTCTTTCAATAAATGAGAAGTGTTAAAAAGCTGTGAAGCAACCATTTCGGTTATAAAGTGGTCAACTTGTATCTGAATTGTAATGTGACTGTAAAACAACTGGGTTCAACTTCATGTATAATAAGTGCAGAAATCAAATACGGAGGATTTTTTAATGAACAAAAAGCTTATCACGATAATCGTAACTGTAGCTAGTTTATTTTTAGCGTTTAGTTTCTCAAATGGAGCGAGTGCTAAAAAAGTTAGTGGTAATATTACTTGGTATAATGGTGTAGGTAAAAAAGGTGCAGATGGAAAAAAACTTGGTCATTGGGATGCAGCAACAAAAATGGGATTTGACGTACCGAAGAAAGGTACAAAACTGAAAGTGACAACAAAAGCGAAACCACATAAAGTGATTACAGTATATAAATATGATGTAGGAAGAATGCCAAACGCTATATTAGATGTTAGTCCAAAGGCATTCAAAGCACTTGGGTATTCAACTAGCAAAGGTGTTGTAAAAGGACATTACACTTATTAATACATAGGCAGGGGGAGAAGCGGGAAAAGTCTATTTTCTGGCTTCTTTTCTTGTAGAGAGGGTCTGAAATGAAAATGAAGAAATCAACATGGTGGATCATCACGGTGATTGGGGTCGCAGCCATTGCGGTCATTTTTTTCTTGCTAAAACCGCATCATGGGACGGAAAATGCAGGGAAAGTCAAAACGAATCAAGAGGCGAAAGACGAGCTGCTTGTATCATTTACGGATCAGCAGTTAAACAACACATATTATCTTCATGATCGTGCGTTGAATACAGAGAAACTCACAGCGTATCCGTCTATTGCCTATGATTCAACCAAACAGCTTTTATACTATACGTATACGGATGAAGAGACACAAAAAGTCAGTATTCAAGAGTTAAATGTGAAGACAGGTAAAAAAAGAACACTGTACACAAGTGAAGATTCAATTGACAGCATGAGACTGTCAGGTGATGGGAAACAATTATATATTCGGTATAATAAAGATTCTGGTGAACAATTTTATGTGGCAGTATTTGATTTGAAAAAGAAACAGGTGAAGCTCGTTTATCCTGAAAAAAGCAATGATGATACTGTAAGTTCGTTTGCATATGATCCAACATCGAACATGCTAGCAATTCAGCATTATTCATTAAAAGAAGATTATCAAAAGACAGATGAAGCCAATGAAAAAGGAATAAACCCTGAACCAACAACCATGAAAATCACGCTGAAAGAAGATGGAAAGCGAAAACGTATTGCGAAAATCTCGCAAACGATCAATGATATTTCATTTTCACCAGATCATAAGAAATTGATCTACACGGAAACGAAAATTCGGAATGAACAAGAAGTGTCATCTATCAAAGTGCTTGATGTAGCAACGGGGAAAACGAGTACACTTGTTAAAAGTAACCGAGATTTCCATATTTTAAGTGCTGCACAGCCGCAATTTTCTTCGGATGGTGAGTCTGTTTATTTCTTAGGCGTTGCTAAGAACGCAAAGGAGTTAAAGGATGATACCGGACGAAAGGCGAAGGTCAGAACCATTTATGAATATGATCTTAAGAAGAAAAAGGTAGAAACCGCTTGGGAGAAGAATGGCGGGATTATTAATAATTTCACGGTTAATCGCTAAATCAATCGTTCAGTTATTTGACATAACTGAACGTTTTTTTATTTTGTTATATGGTTTGCAAGCGAAAAGTATTGAATGAATGATTCGATTCATCTATTTGGTGAAAAAATGAATGGTATTTTCACGTTTTCACGTTGTGACAATGTATGAGAAAGGATGTAAAATGAGTTGAAGAAAAAAAGGCAAAGAAAAAACGAGAGGACATCTCGTTTTCTACAATTTATTTGGTGTGTTTGTCTAGTAAGTTTTGAAAAACAAATAGCGCATGAATGGAATGGGGAAAACCAGCGACCTTTGTACAATGTTTAATGATCTCCATGACCTCTATGACAGAAAGTCCTGTATGTAATGCTTGTTGAAAATGAGCTTTTAATTCTTCTTCACATTCGCCCTTTGTGATGAGGGCAGATAATGTGCTGATGGCTTTCTGTTTTTCATCTAATATGAAGTGGTTGAATTCTTTTTGTTCACCGAGTTCAATTGATAGTTGTTCAATGTTTGAGCGGATGCTCTCGTCGTCATGAATTGAAAGCTTCTCCATTTTACCTACCGCTGCTTCTTGTTTGACCAGGCAAGTCTCTTTTTCCTCATTCAAATGGAACTCCTCCGTTTTTTATCGAAATTTTCCTTTTGTTCGATAGCCTTTTTTATATGTGATGGGTATATAGTAGTATTATCGGTATGCTGCGTCAACTTTTAAAGTATTGCTCAACAAGGAAACTGATCATCGGTAAGTTGCTGATCTAGATTGTTGACAAAGAGCTAAAATGGTTTTATTTTAGCCCTTTCCCTTTGTCATCTTTTCAGATCAGCGTGAATTGAGAACCCCCTTGAAGTTTAGGAAGCTCATTTGTTGAATCGAAATGATTCCCTCTCATGAAGGATCTTGATTGTGAGCGGCATATATTGATGCCATCAATGTCAATACTTGATAAGAAGAAACCTTCCTTTATCCATTTTTTAGCATAGGCTCTTCTTTTGTTTAAATCGCTAAATTATTCATTTTTGTTTACAACCTTTCCGTCCATACAAGATTTCATGCATGTGATGGAAAAATGGTTTTACTTTTACTGAATGATGTCCATAGGCCGCATCATGTCATAATCTTCATGCTCTAAAATATGACAATGCCACACATACCTTCCACTGTATGGAACAAATCGAGCCATGATTCTAATCACTTCACCTGCATGCGCTTGAATGGTGTCCTTATAGCCTTGTTCATGCAAAGGAGGGGCTTCATTCGGTCCTGTATACACAATTTCTCCAGTCGATTCATAGATGGCTGTATCAAAAGGTCTTCGGTCAATGACTCTAAATTGAACTAGATGTAAATGAATAGGGTGTGTGCCCCTTGTTGGATTGACGATTGACCAAACTTCTACACTGCCAAATCTAGGATTTTCTGTGACGGGGTTACTCCAAAATTGATTATCTAATAATAAAATAGGGCGGCCATATTTATCCTGAGTTCCGCTAAGTGTCAAAGTGCGCTCATTATCAGCACGACTCGGTCGGAGCGGCGGTAGTGGCTTGAAAATAGGCCGTAATGTTTTAGGTGCTCTTCCTTTAAGCTTACGTGTGACTTTGAATTGCATAATATTGGCATCTGTTTCAGGGTTTATATCCTGTCCGCAGCCGGCTTTATTTTTTAAAGTGATCGTTTGGTTTTGGTAAGCTGAAAAGTCGATGATGACATCGAAGCGTTCAGCAGGTGCAATGCTAAAGGATTGGTGATGAACAGGTCTTGGTAAAAAGCCGCCATCTGATCCGATTTGCAAGATGGTTGCACCATTGTCTAGATGAAGCTCGTATATTCTTGTGTTGGAGGCATTTAAAATGCGAAAACGGTATTTTCTAGGTTCTACTTCTAAATAAGGCCATACTTTTCCATTAACCAAAATCGTCTCACCACAAAAGAAGGGCACGATTGAAGGGTTTGGAATGTCACTATCTTCCGGAATGTTATTCGGTCTGCTTGGGTAAAAAAGAGCACCATCCTCCTGAAACGTACGATCCATGATCATTAAAGGAATATCATAATCATTTTTCGGTAAGTCTAATGATTTTTCAAAGTCATCTGAAATCAAATAAAATCCGGCTAAACCTGCGTATACATTTAATCGTGTTAATGCCATCGCATGATCGTGATACCATAATGTACATGCTTGCTGCTTATTCGGATATTCGTAAATCTGTCTCTCAAAGAAAGGACCAGTTGCCTCAAAATCTCGAGAGAACCAAGCCTCTGGATATCCGTCACTGCTCGCTGGTGTCACACCGCCATGCAGATGAACGACTGTTTTCACTTCTGGTTCATCATGATGACCGGAGTGAATGGTGTGATCGACTGGCAAAAAGTGTTTGAGCGGCAGTTTGTTCATCCATTTCACTTTCACCTTTTCATTTCGATTCGCTTTAATGGTTGGACCAGGCAAACTGCCATTATATGTCCAAAGTTTTGTTGGGGGGAGGTCTCTGTGGACTTTTAAGAACACCTCCTCCATTGAAATTTCATAATAAGTTTGCTTTGGGTTTTTTTTGACGGGCTTCGCTACTTCTGGAATGGGAAGCTCGTCAACAAATTTTTCTAGATTCATGGTTGCTAATCCTCACTTACATCCAATTTGATACATTATAAGTGCGGACTTTGAAATAGGTGAATAAAATAAAAAACCCGCTTTTCAGCGGGGAGGAATTAAGGATGTTTATTTTCAAGTGAAGCGTTTGCAGGCATTTTTTTATTCGGTTTAAAAATAAAATAAGCTGCTAGTACGCCAAAGGTAATGATACTGGTCAAAATAAGCTGCGGTCTCATAGAATCGATAAACAACATAGAAACCAAAATGATGCAAATGACAAGAATGGTAAAGTACGTGAGATATGGGAACAGCCACATTTTGATTTTTAATTGTTCTGGATTTTCTTTTTCCATTTGACGCCGCATTCTTAATTGAGAAATGGCAATGACCAAGTATACAAGTAATGCAATAGCTCCGGATGCGTTCACTAAGAACAAAAAGATCGTTTCAGGATAAAAGTAGTTCATCATGACGGCAATGTATGAAAAGAAAGTCCCTGCGACTGTAGCCGCTACAGGAACACCACGTTTGTTAATTTTCATAAAGCGTTTCGGTGCTTCGCCTCTCTCGGCTAATGAATACAGCATTCTTGACGTTGTATACAACCCTGAATTTAAACAAGAAAGAACAGCGGTTAAAACAATGACATTCATAATCTGTGCTGCTGATGGAACGCCGATGTATTCTAAAACAGCGACGAAGGGGCTTTTTAAAATATTCGCTGAGTTCCATGGGAGCAGGGTGACAACGACCGCGATAGATCCAACATAGAACACAATAATACGCCATACAACGGAACGAGTGGCTGTGGTGACAGATTTGACTGGGTCTGCTGATTCGCCGGCAGCAATCGCAACAATCTCAGTCCCCATGAAGGAAAAGATCACGACGACGATTCCAAGTAAAACAGAGCCAAATCCGTTTGGCAGGAAACCGCCATTGCTTGTTAGATTTTGCAAGCCTGCTGTATGATGTCCGGCAAAACCAAAGATAAATGCAAAACCGATCAGTAAAAATAGAACAATGCTCACAACTTTAATTAAAGAAAACCAATATTCAAATTCTCCAAAAGATTTTACAGAAAAGATATTTGTTAATGTTAAGAGGATCGTGAGAATAAGACTTGTGAGCCAGACGGGTGCATCTCCATACCAATATTGAATAATGGCGGCACCGGCAATAGCCTCGATGGCGATCACAATGACCCAGAAGAACCAATAAAGCCAGCCGATGGTAAAACCGGCCCATGGACCAATGGCATCACTCGCATATTGAGAGAATGAACCGCTTGTAGGATAGGCGCACGCCATTTCTCCAAGCATTCTCATAATAAAAATCACTAGGAGCCCAGCAAATGAATAGGAAAGAATAGATCCTGGGCCTGCTGAATGAATGACAGCGCCACTTCCAATAAATAGCCCTGCTCCGATGACCCCTGCAATGGAGATCATTGAAATATGTCTTGTCTTAAGATTTTTTTGAAGACCGTTTGTCATGTTGGACATAGCTTTACCTCCAAACATTTCTCTTAAATAGAGAATTTGTTTTTAGAATATTTTAAATTTTATCATACTGAATTACCATTCAGCATTGGACAGCTTATCAAACTGACATTTCAAACCTCTTAACATGATGTTAAAAAATATAAAGGATTTGAGAGATTATGTTCCCTCTTTCTTCTCAGACTCATTCATAAAAATAGCATAAGAAAGAAGAAACAAAAGTTGTGTCCTAAAATAAAAATATTCTGATAATATATCCAGAGAGCAGATTTGCTTGAATATCTGTTTTCAAGTAAATGGCGAAAATGCTGATAGGAGAAGGTCTTGAGGTCAATTGACCATATAAAAATAAGTTTACATCGGTCAACACATTTCTATTTATCCTATTTTGCTGACGCAAGCGAATCATGTTGCTGTAGACCCACACGGGCTTTACTTTGTAAGATAAATGATAGAAAAGATATGTGTGAGGAGGCGCTGTTCGATATGGAGCGCTATAACGAATTAAAACAAGGCGAAACAGGTGCTTGGGTGAGTATCATTGCCTATGTGATGTTATCTGCAGTTAAACTGATCATTGGTTATGTTTTTCATTCTGAAGCCCTTTCGGCAGATGGATTCAATAATACGACAGATATTATTGCATCACTTGCTGTGTTAATTGGGCTGCGGATTTCTCAGAAGCCGCCTGATGAAGATCATCCATATGGTCATTTTAGAGCTGAAAATATTGCATCACTTGTTGCATCATTTATCATGATGCTTGTTGGACTCCAGGTTCTGGTAAGTGCAGGTCAGTCACTTTTCTCATCAGAGCATCAAACACCTGATATGATCGCTGCTTGGACGGCAGCAGGGAGTGCCGTTGTGATGTATGGTGTATATATATACAATCGCAAATTGTCCAAGCGGATCAATAGCCAGGCTCTTTATGCGGCTGCTGCTGATAATAAATCAGATGCTTATGTGAGTATCGGAACATTTGTGGGGATCATTGCTTCCCAATTCCATTTGGCATGGATTGATACGCTTGCTGCGTTTGTCATTGGCTTAATGATTTGTAAAACGGCGTGGGACATTTTTAGAGATGCGTCTCATTCGTTAACTGATGGTTTTCATCTTAAAGATATGTCGAAGTATAAAGAGACAATTGAGTCGACTCCAGGTGTCGGTGATCTAAAAGATATTAAAGCCCGTTATCTTGGGAGTACGGTACATGTCGACGTTGTTGTTGAGGTAGAGCCACACTTGAATATTTCAGAGAGCCACGATATTGCCGATGAGATTGAACGTAGAATGAAGAAAGAACATGATATTTTACACTCTCACGTTCATATGGAGCCAGCGAGTGCGCCGGAAGAAACAAAGAAGTCTTTTCCATCGTGAGAAGGCTTCTTTTCGTCTATCACGCGTTGATGTTTTATGCAAGTGCTCGTTGTATGGTAAAGTTAGACTATATGAAAAATTGGGGGAAACGTGATAGGAGGTTCAGGATGGCATTTGATGTACCGATGCATTCAGATTTACAGAGAATTGTAGATAACATCAATAAAGTCATGGTTGGGAAAAAGGACATTACAGTTTTAAGCCTTGTTGCCATTTTGGCAAAAGGGCATGTGTTATTAGAGGATGTGCCTGGCGTAGGCAAGACGATGATGGTTCGTGCTTTGGCAAAATCAATCGGCTGTGATTTTAAGCGAATCCAATTCACACCTGATCTTTTGCCTTCAGATATAACAGGTGTTTCTATTTATAACAAAAAGACAAATGAGTTTGAGTTCCGCCAAGGTCCGATTATGGGACAGATCATTTTGGCTGATGAGATTAATCGGACATCTCCTAAAACGCAGTCAGCTTTGCTTGAAGCGATGGAAGAAGGCAGTGTCACTGTAGATGGTGAAACGATGCCACTTGCTAATCCTTTTTTTGTGATGGCGACGCAAAATCCTGTGGAATATGAAGGAACATACCCACTGCCAGAAGCCCAAATGGACAGGTTTTTATTCAAGCTACAGATGGGGTATCCGACCATGCTAGAAGAGCTAGAAGTATTGAATTTGCAGGAAAAACAATCCCCAATTGACACGCTTCAAGCTGTCATGACGAAGGAACATATCCATGCACTGCAACAAGCGGTTCAAGCGGTTCATGTGGATACATCCATTAAAGAATATATTGTAGAAATTGTCCAAACTACACGAAACCACCCATCTGTGTATTTAGGGGTTAGCCCAAGGGGATCTATTGCACTCATGAAGGCGGCTCAAGCATATGCGCTGCTGAATCAGCGTGATTATGTGATTCCAGATGATGTGCAGTATTTGGCTCGATATGCTCTTCCGCATCGAATGATTTTAACATCGGAAGCTACTTATGAAGGGAAGAAGGCGGAGACGCTACTTCAACATATGCTTGAGCATATTGGGGTACCAGTTCAAAAGTCGATGAGTCAATGAGGTTACGTGATCGCCTTCCTGTTTCATTATGGTTACGCGTTTTCATGCTCATCACCCTCACTGGCGCATCCTTTTGTTATGCTATGTTTCAGGGCAGTTTTGTAAGTTGGTTCCTTTTTTATGCATTTCTACCATATGCTTTGTATGCGTTGCTTTTTGCAAGCCTCCCACTTCATGTGACAGCAGAAAGAACATGTCATCACACCCGATTAAGAGCAGGGGATGTTTTGACCGTTGACCTTGTGCTGAAGCGAACAAATCCATTTCCGTACTTTTATGCCATTGTAGAGGATGATTCACCTGACACCTTCCATTTGCAGGAGCAGATCGAAATGAAACAAATGATGTTCCCATGGTTTCAGAAAACATGGCGTTTATCTTATCAATTGAATGATGTTACGCGGGGGGAGCATCATTTGACAGCGGTTAGAATTAGAACGGGAGATTTGTTTGGCTTTGTGGAAAAGGAAGTCATCATTCCGCTAGAAAAAAAGCTTCTTGTCTATCCGAAAATGTTCGATCTTTCTGTTGAATTTGCCGAATCATTTAGTGAAAGTGGTTCCAAAGCGGTGCACTCGTGGTTCAATGAGCCAACAAATGTGATGACGAGCGTTCGGGAATATCAGCAGGGGGATCGCTTTGCTTGGGTGGATTGGAAGACGACCGCCAGAAGAGGTCAGTTGATGACAAAGGAGTTTGAACAGAATCAGATGAAGGGGCTTGTGGTTTTTGTCGATTTCACCGATCAAGCCGTCTTTGAAACGGTTGTGTCTATTGCAGCATCTGTTCTCCAAACCGCAGTCAAAAGAGGTGTTCCTACAGGACTTGTTCCTCTTGTAGATCAGCCGCAGTTTAGAGTGGATCAAGGAGAGCCGCACTTACAGGACATGCTCTATTATTTAACAAGGGTGCAGCATCAGCCATCTCGATCTCCGGTGTATAAGCCGTTAGTAAGCAGTGAATATCAGCACACAGGCAAGTATGTGGTGACAGGCCATTTGCAGGAAGAGCTTGTCTCCAGCCTGCAAGGGAATCGAAGCAGAAAGAACATCACCGTTCTTTTAGTCAAAAGAACGATTGACCGATTGACGACAAAAGACAAACAGTTTGTAGATCGGCTGAAAGCTTCTGGGATCAAGATCACTGCTTTATTTGAGGACCGGTTACATGAAAGGACTGTGAGGTGACAAGCATTCATGTTTCATACTCATCAGCAGCAAAGGCGTTTTGAGTTGTTCATCTATTACTTTGTAGCGTTTCTGTTGCTTTGGGAGTGGCTTCGTCCGCTCCAAGACTTTACGGAGACGAGCCATACGTCTTATTTCATCATGTTTATTGCACTTATGTGTTTGTTTACTTTCTTCCGTCTAAAGTGGTTTGTGACGTTTCCTATTTGTATAGGACTCATTCTGCTTGCCTTGTATTTCATTTTTTATCAAACAGAGCCGAGCTATCCGGCAGCTCTGTTTGATGATATTAAGGATAATGTCACATTGATCAGATTAGGTATGTGGAGTGACATGTATCCATCATTCCGCACACTGCTGTTTTATATTTTGCTTTGGCTACTCGTCTATTTGCTTCATTATTGGGTGGTCTATCAGCAGCGGATTTTTTTCTTTTTACTCATGACCATCATCTATGTGACGATTCTTGATACATTCACGCCGTATGACGCAACCTTTGCGATTGTCAGAATTATGGTGTTTGGCTTTTGTTTGCTAGGTCTGCTGTATTTTGATCGATTGCGATCAGTTGAGCGTATCAGGATATCACAGAAAGAACGTCTAAAATGGTGTCTGCCTATGCTTACGCTTGTCCTCATATCGGCAACGCTCGGAGCTACTTTGCCAAAGTCTGATCCAAATTGGCCAGACCCGGTACCGTTTTTGAAAACAGTCACAAATCAAGATGGGGATGGCGGACAGAATAAGGTCGGGTATAGTGCAGATGATACTTCACTTGGCGGGCCGTTTCGCGAAGATCGCACGCCAGTATTTAAGTGGAGCGGAAAAGAGCCTTCCTATTTTCGTGTAGAAACTAAAAGTATTTACACAGGTAAGGGCTGGGAAGATGCTTCAAATGATACAAAGCCAGTTCGTTTGGAAGATAACAAGGTTCAAAATCAATGGTTTACGGAGCGTGTGAAAACAAAAGTACATGAAATGAGAGTGGATATTGAGAAGAACTACCAATTTAACCATGCACTATATCCGATCGGAACCACTTCACTGACCCCTTTGGATGAGATTCCTCTGAAAATGATGGGGAAAACGGAGAAAATTGTGCCGGCTGTTCAACATCCGCCCCAAAATTTAGGTAACTATCGAATCAGCTTTCAATCACCTACATTTATTCTTGAAGATTTACAGAAGATGAAAGTGCCGACAAAGCAGCAAGTGAATAGAGAGATTGGACGTGAATATTTACAGCTCCCATCATCATTGCCAGAACGTGTGAAAACATTGGCGTACAGCTTAACGGAAACAAAGAATCAAATGTATGACAAAGTAAAGGCGATTGAGGATTACTTAGGGTCTGATACATATTCATATGAAACGCAAAATGTGGCAGTACCTGGGCAAAATCAAGATTATGTGGATCAATTCTTATTTGATACGAAGATTGGATATTGTGATAATTTTTCCACCTCTATGATTGTGATGCTTCGCTCGGTCGGGATTCCTGCAAGGTGGGTAAAAGGGTATACATCGGGCCAGTTATTTGAGACGCAGATGGATGGTGACAATGTGTATGAAGTGACAAATAACAATGCGCATTCATGGGTGGAAGTCTACTTCCCAAAATTAGGCTGGGTAACCTTTGAACCGACGAAAGGATTTACAAACCCTGAAGAATTCACAAATGAATCTCACTTTAGCAATCAAAGAAAAGATCAAAAGGAAGAGGAAGATCAGCCAGAATCTAAAGCAAGGGAAAATCAACAGGCAGAACAGCCACAACAGAAGGGAACAAAGCAACCGGCTGAACCGAAAGAACAAACAACTCAAACCGAGCGCAGTGTGATGAATGTTGGTTCTATGTTGAGCTATATATTAGCCGGCATCATCCTTCTTGGGAACACTAGCTGGATTCTGTACCGATTTAGGGCGAGATGGCTGCCGTTTTTCATTGTACGAAAGGTGAAACGTCTTGCAGAGGATGAAGCCTTCTTCTATGCGTACGATGCCTTATTAAAGCAGCTCAAGCGCAAGGGAATGGAGAAAAAGCCTAGTATGACATTGCGAGAATTTGCCGCCTTTATTGATGGCAAATATGGAGATGACGAGATGACAGAGCTTACGCTGCTTTATGAGCGGGCTTTCTATCGAAAAGAAGATGCCTCGGCTCTTTGGCACCAATCCGCAAAGTTATGGGAAAATTTAATAAACAGGAGATAGTCTTGACCCCGTACCGTCCTGTTGTTAGAATAGGTGAATATTAAAACCTTCTACAATACATGAAATGAGGCGTTCGGATGTGAGTCTGGGCGCTTCAAAAGCGTGATTCCACATTGAGAGTAGGTTTTCTCCTCTCATTTTTTCTATGCGTTTATAAAAACTATATTGGACATAGAGGTGACACCATGACAAATTTAGTAAATGAAATGATTTTGGTACTTGATTTCGGCAGTCAGTACAACCAGTTGATTACGCGTCGTATTCGTGAATTTGGTGTGTACAGTGAGCTTCATCCACACACTTTAACAGCAGAAGAAATCAAAAAAATGGCGCCTAAAGGAATCATCCTTTCTGGCGGACCAAACAGCGTGTATGATGAAGGATCTTTCCGCTGTGATGAAAAGATTTTTGATCTAAACATTCCGGTTCTTGGGATTTGCTACGGTATGCAGCTGATGACTCACTATTTGGGCGGGAAAGTAGAAGCAGCGAGCCAGCGTGAATATGGGAAAGCGGATATTCACATTAACGATACGCCTGCTTTATTCAAAGACCTTCCAAATAAGCAAGTGGTTTGGATGAGCCATGGTGACCTTGTAGTAGAAGTGCCAGAAGGCTTTACGGTGGATGCTACAAGTGCCCATTGTCCAAATGCAGCGATAAGCTTAGCTGAGAAAAACTTCTATGGTGTCCAATTCCACCCAGAGGTTCGTCACTCAGAGTACGGAAATGATCTATTGAAAAACTTTGTCTTTGGTGTGTGTGATTGTGAAGGCAAATGGTCAATGGAGAATTTCATTGAAATCGAAATACAGAAAATCCGTGAAACAGTGGGCGACAAAAAAGTATTATGCGCACTAAGCGGCGGTGTTGATTCATCTGTTGTGGCTGTATTGATTCACAAAGCGATTGGTGATCAGCTGACATGTATTTTCGTTGATCATGGTCTACTTCGTAAAGGCGAAGCAGAAGGGGTCATGAAGACATTTAGCGAAGGTTTCAACATGAACGTCATTAAAGTAGATGCGAAAGATCGCTTCTTAAACAAGCTAAAAGGTGTTTCAGATCCTGAGCAAAAACGTAAAATCATCGGTAACGAATTCATTTATGTATTCGATGATGAATCGGACAAGCTAAAAGGAATCGACTACTTAGCACAAGGAACACTTTACACAGATATCATTGAAAGTGGAACAGCGACGGCACAAACGATCAAATCTCACCACAATGTAGGCGGTCTTCCAGAGGACATGCAATTTGAATTGATCGAGCCGCTCAATACACTCTTTAAGGATGAAGTGCGTGTACTAGGTTCAGAGCTTGGTATCCCTGACGAAATCGTTTGGAGACAGCCATTCCCAGGTCCAGGACTAGGCATCCGTGTATTAGGTGAAATTTCAGAAGAAAAACTGGAAATCGTCCGTGAATCTGATGCCATTCTTCGCGAAGAAATTGCGAACTTCGGCCTAGACCGCGACATCTGGCAATACTTCACGGTTCTCCCTGACATCCGTAGCGTAGGTGTCATGGGTGACGCAAGAACATATGACTACACAATCGGCATCCGTGCCGTCACGTCAATCGACGGAATGACAAGCGACTGGGCAAGAATCCCTTGGGACGTGCTTGAGAAGATCTCAACTCGTATCGTGAATGAAGTGAAGCATGTGAACCGTGTTGTTTATGATATTACGAGTAAGCCGCCTGCTACGATTGAATGGGAATAGGACAGTAACTTCATTTGAACTGGGAACGTTGATTGATAAGGGTGTAACCTTTTGAACATACAGTTCCCTACCAAAAAACCCTACCAGAAAAATGTTGGTAGGGTTTTTTATTTCTAATAAACTACTTTTGATTTAATGTGGGTATCCCCGTCATCTTCACCCAATAAAGTCCAAGGCCCAAAATATAGGTGAGTGAATTAACAGCGAACAATAAAATCGCACCAATCTTTTTCATGGCAATCAACCTCCTCCTAACTTCAGTCTGCTAGCCCTCAAAATTTAAATTGACTGGTGTCTCTTCTAAATCATCCACAGTGTTTTGTTCTGTCACTGGCACACTTTCATCTACAGTTTTAAAACTAAGTTCGTCCATCCAAATTTGACCTTGACCATGTAGTAATATGCCAAACGCAAGAATTTCACCTGAAGAATGGTCTATTCTCACCCATAACCCAGCTGAACCTTCCACATCTTCGCTTTTGACAAAAGCAGAAAATTGAAGGTGTTCTCCTCGGTAACGTTCAGACTTAATTTGCTGCATCAATGTCGCGAAACCTCGTGCGGATTTTTATTCTTTGATTTCAGGTAAGCCGAGTAAGTACCACTGTGTACAATTCTGTCACCCAAACCTGTTTCATAATCAGATGGTGTTTCCCCCGTCATAATCCAGCCAGTAGGTGTGTTCCTCTTTGCAGCCATATTCGTTTCCTCCTTATCAATTACATTCCTTAGTAATCTCCGATATCGTGCTGGTGACATGTCATATATCTTCTTAAAGGCTCTAGTGAAGGATTCCTGTGAACCAAAACGATACTGCAATGCGATATCAATCACCCTTTGGTCCGTATGAATTAAATCCTTCGCCGCTTGGGTCATTCGACGTTCCCGTATATAATCAACAACTGACTTCTTAATCACATACGGTGAAAGTGAAACCTAGAATAACCAGCGTGTTTCGCTATAGTTTGAAGCTGTAAATCATCTTTCAGATGTTGTTCAATATATTCAATGTTTCTTGAATCATTTTTTCATTTTCTTGATGGGACAACCGAGCACCTCCTTGCCTTACGAGTTTAGTATATCGGAAATGCTCTTTAGGTTACTTGACTTTTTATGCTATGTTGCAATGTTAAAATAGATCTTTCTGCTCTATGTTCAAAGCTAGATATTCCTGACGACATCGTCTTGAGACAGCCATTCTCAGGTCGGGACTAGGTATCCGTGTGTGTACTAGGTGAAATTCCTGAAGAACTAGACAACGTCCGTAAATCGGATGCAATTCTCCACGAAGAAATTGTCAAATTTGACCTTGATACATCTGGATACATTTCAAGGTATTTCTGAATATAAAGTAACTCCAGACAACTCCTCTTAGGAATCCTTTAGATTAGCGACATATTCCAATTTGATTCATCTAATGCAATTAGTGTCTGAAAATTCCCTAATAATAAAATCTGTGAAAACCTCTCTATTTATTAAGAGGTTTTATATTTTGAGGGAATGTCTCTAATAGAAACATTGAAATTAAATTCGTAGGTACCTTAGAAAGCCTATATTTAGAAGCTCTTAAGAAAAAATAAAACAACTTATTTTTAAAGATAAGTTGTTTATCAACACTTTATAAAGAGACATAAAGAGTAAAAGTTATTTTGGCTTGCCTATATTAGTTGTTTAAATAGGGTCAATCACTAGGTTATTGTGATAACATTAGGATTGTAAAAAAAGAGGTTATAGTTGGAAAATAGTACCCGCTAAAGAGTATATGATTACTGTTGTAAATAAAATAGTCATATGTAATAGAGAGTATATGAACATTGTTTTTGCCCATTGTTTTGAATCCATTTTTTTATAACCGTAAACGCTTAAAATTAACCAGGTAACATTTAGAAGGAGAGCTACCGAGGTAAGTCCAAAGCTTAAAGTCATAAAAAGAAAGCTCGACGCAATTAAAAAAATTAAATAAATATTAGTCTGTAAATATGTTCTTTTAACTCCTTTGATAACGGGAAGCATAGGAATTTTTGCCTCCTTGTACTCTTCATGTTTTCGTATAGCTATCGAGTAAAAATGTGGCATTTGCCAAATTATAGAGATTATAAAAAGTCCCATGATAGCAGGATGTCGGATATCTGGATATATAGAAGCCCATCCAATAAGAGGAGGCATAGCGCCAGAAATACTTCCGATTTCAGTATTATATATTGTTCTTCGCTTACTTACCATTGTATAGGGTACAATATATAAAAATAATCCTATAAACCCCAGAATAGCTGCTAGAGGAGTAGCTAAGGAAAGTATTAAAATTCCAAAAAAAGACATGAAAATTCCAAGCCATAAAACAGTTTTGGGTTTAATTTCTCCAGTAACGGTGGGTCTGTTTTTAGTTCGATTCATAATGGCATCAATATCACGATCATATAAGTTATTAAAAGATCCAGCTGCTCCTATGACCAAAGCAGATCCTATTAAAGAAAATAACATTTCAGGAATTTTTTCAATTAAACTAAAGTGATATGTATATATAGCCAATGTTAATCCAGCAAACATAGGAATTAAATTCGATTTAATAATACCAGATTTGATTGTCTTCCCTAATATATTGTTTAAGTTCTTTTTTTTTTCTATTTGTAAGTCTTCAGTTTGCATTATTCTCATCTTCCCTTTCTTTATACTATATTTAAATGTGTTTATCCTAATTGAAACGAAATAATGTATATTTAACATAGCCAGATATTATTACAAGGAAGGTAGAAAGTGAGTTAACCTAACCTATATCTGTCTTGAAATTATATTAATTTATTAAGAATAAATAAATTTTATTTATGATTATCATAGAATCTGTTTATAAATAAATGTTATGAATAATAATATCTTGTAATGTTTTTGTTTTTTTATGTAAAAAGAAGTGATTACCTGTTAATTTATAAAACTCAATATCTTTTTTACATAAATCACTCCATACCCTATTATATTCTTGAGTAAGAGTATCTTCAGTGCCCAAAATAATCGTCATATTACAATTAACTTTCTGTTTTTTATCTTCGTATTTATATTCTTCAACAATTTTGAAATCATTCTTTAATGTAGGGAGGAAGACATTTAATATATCCCTATGTGAAAGTAAGGTTTTTGATATACCCCCGAGTTTAATAACTTCTTCTAAAAATCTGTCATCATCTAAATGAGATATATTGGTTTCTTTCCTAAGCATAGGCGGATTTATTCCGCTTAAGAAAAGGTGTTTAGGGAGCTGTATATTAAATTTGCTAAGTTTATAAAACAATTCATAGGCTATATAACCACCCATGCTATGGCCGAATATTGCGTATGGGCTATTGCCTTGATCTTTTTTAATTATCCTGCATATGTCATCTATTGCTTCGTTAAAATTGGCATAATTAAATTCATTTAATCTTGTACCCCGACCTTTATACTCTAGGGGGATAAACTCAATATCGTGTATCTTTTTGATCCAATCTCTAAAAACGGTTTTAGAGGAGCCAGCATATCCTAAACAGAAGACTTTAATATTTATTCCTCCTCAAGTAAACAAATTTGTTTATATTCCATTAGCTGAACAAGCGGATAATGATTAACTTCATTATAAGTATAAAATGTTTCTTTTATTTTGCGTATTTTCTTCTTTTTTAAAGCAGACAGATATTTATCCAAAAATGAAACAAACTTTATCACTCAGGTCACTAAATACTTTTTTATAATCAAAAGAACCATTGTGCTTTTTAGTTGATTTTGTTTTTAGGTTTAACATTAATTATATATCATTTACAAATATAAGTGCAAATGAATAAAATATAACGAATTAGTTACAAATAAACATTTAATATTTAAAATAACAAAAATGGATTTTTGTTGTAATTTTTTAAAAAAGTGTTAGTATTAAATGTATGATTAATAGATTAAAGTAGAATACACTCAAAATTAAACTGTGATTTTTTTCCTGTTTTTGGTTTTTATAGTTAATTAATGAGATAGGTATTATTCGGAATAGTTTTTAATTCATTTAAAGGAAGTGGTTCTTGCTCATGTTATTTGAATCAATTAAAAAGGTAGCAAAGGTAAATCCTCATGCGCCTGCAATTTTAACTGAACATAGAATAATTACCTATGAAGAATTTGTGCTAGAAGTAATGAAGCTTAAAAAACAGTTAAAAAAATCTGGTTTGACATCTCAAACACCTTTGGCTATTGTTCTTGAACAAAACGAAGTTATCTGGGCAATAGTAGTTGCTGCAAGTTCCTTGAAGATCCCTGTAATGTTAGTTGATCCAAATTTAAAAGATACAGAAATGAAAAAAATAATGAGTATGTATCAAACCTGTTATGAATTGCATCCGACAAACTTTTCGAAATCTACGAAAATCAAAGGAGAAGATGTTATAAAATGTTTTCTTGATAAATATTCACTTGTATATACTGGATTAGCTTCAAGTTGTTGGAGTGAATATATCATCGCCGAGGATGAACAAAGTTACCTCGTTCTTTTAACATCGGGTTCTACAAAAATGCCATCTGGAGTTGTGAAAACAATAGATAGTATTGTTGGGGATGGCGTGAGAATAGGAACTTCTCTTGGGATATTTTCCTCTGATCGTGTATTCTGTGCTGCTCCAGTTTATCATGCATTTGGTTTAATATGCGGGTGCTTTGCCACCTTTTTAAGTGGATGTAGTGTTTCTTTTCAGGGGGCATACGTACTGCCTTCGACTATAGAAAATAGAGCCCGTCAATTATCGTGTACTGTATTAATGGCTTTGCCTTTTCATTATCGTTTGTTAGTAGAACATGTTGAGCCACCATTTAATAATATCCGCTTTGCTTTATCGTCCACCGCTCCTTTGTCAAAGGAACTTTTACAATCTTGTAGAGAAAGATTGAATTTAAATATACATAATATATATGGCTCATCTGAAGCGGGAGCAATATCTTTACAAAAAAGTCGAAATGCTGAAGATTCTTCCGATAATGTTGGACAGCTTTTAGAAGGTGTTAAGGTAAAATTTGATGAAAATAATATTATTGAGGAGAATGGTAGAAGAGTAAGTGAAATGCTTATAAAAAGTTCATCTCTTGCTGTTGGTTATTTGAATGTAGAAGGTATAGACGGCGGATCTTTCTCAATAGAAAATGGTTGGTGGAGAACTGGAGATTTAGCATATTTAAATGGAAATTGTGAGTTGATTATAGCGGGAAGAGTAAATATAACAATTAACGTTAATGGGAAAAAGGTTAACCCTTATGAGGTGGAAAGTGTTTTAAATAATCATCCAGCTATAACGGAGGCTGTTGTAGTAGGAAAACTTGATATTAAAAGAGGAGAAATTCCCGTTGCTTTTGTAGTAACAAATAAAACTGTATCTGAGGAAGAAATTTTTCAATTTTGTAATCAAAGATTATCTGCTTTTAAAATACCAAGAAAAATTGTGATCAGAGAGGTTCTACCAAAAACTTCTGCAGGTAAAGTACGTAGGAGAGAGCTTCAGCGGATTAGTAAAAATATTTGATATATTTATTAACTTGATAATTTTGTAATAGTATTGAGGTTTTTAGTTTAAGGAGGTATTTAATGTTAAAAGATAAAGCGTATTTAGTGACAGGTGGAACTCGTGGAATTGGAAAAGCGACTGTTAAAGCTCTTATCGAATTAGGAGCAAATGTTGCTTTTACTTACAATACCAATAAAAGTCTAGCGGAAGAAATTTGTGAAGAGTTAGGCGATAAAGATAAAATCTTTGCGGTTCAAGCAGATGCTAGAAACTTCTCGCAAGCAAAAGAAACAATTCTAAAGGTGAAAGAACGATTTAATAAATTGCATGGAATAGTAATTAATGCAGGTGTTGCTAAAAATAAGCCTTTTTATTTAATGAAAGAAGAAGATTGGGAGAATGTAATACAAACTAATTTAAATGGAACAATTAATTATGCAAGAGCTGCAATTTTTGATTTTATCAAACAAAATCATGGAAGAATTGTTTGTGTCAGTTCAGTAAGTGCGTTTAAAAGCTTTGAAGGACAAACAAACTATTCAGCTACAAAAGCAGGACAAATGGGTTTTGTTAAAACGTTGGCAAAGGAAGTAGCACGTTATGATGTAACTGTAAATGCAGTTGCCCCGGGAAGAATAGAGACAGGTATGTGGGATTCAATAGCTGAAAGTGACAAAGACAAACTCTTAAATGATATTCCTTTAGGGAGAGCTGGAGTTCCTTCTGAAGTTGCTGATGCGATTTGTTTTTTATTGGTTTCTAATTATATAACTGGTAGTATTCTTACAATTGATGGTGGACTTTCTCTTTAGAATAGACTTATTATTTGTTTTTTCTATTGGTTAAACTGAATCTCTTTTTTAAATAATACAAAGAAACACTATAAATTAATTATGGAGGTTTTAAATTGATTATCCAAGACAGTAAAGAAGTGTTAAAGAACATTATATCCGAAGTTATTGAGGAAGATACTTTTGAAGATGATGCTAATTTTATTGAAGAACTAGGTATAGATTCAATGATGATAATTGAAATTTTAGTCCGTGTAGAAAAAAAATTTAAAATCACAATAACGGAAGATTATATTCCTAGATTTACGGACCTAAACACAATGCATAGTGCTGTACAAGAGTTAATAGAAAATAAATAAATTTATTTAAAGAGGGTGATTCGAATGAAAAGTCGTGTAGCGATCACCGGATTAGGTGTCCTATCTCCAATTGGTTCTGGTAAGGGAGATTTTTGGAATGCGTTGATAAATGGTGAGATAGGTACAAGCAAGATTACATCTTTTGATACATCACTATTCAACATCAATTGTGGAGGAGAAGTCACTAATATGGATCCAACCACTTTTATACAGGAGTTAGATCCAGAAGTATTGGGAAGGACCTCACGGTTAGCTGTAGCTTCTTCATGTATGGCGTGGAGTGATGCTGGGACTTTGAAAAGTACCTATTCAAAACATCGTATTGGTGTGTGTATGGGGAGTTCACTTGGTAATAGCTCTATCTTAGAACATATTCATGATATACAAAACAATAATCAAGAAATTAATGTGCAACCTGATTACATATTGAACTCTTCATTAACTAATGTTGCTAACTCCGTTTCTGCTGAATTAGGAATTGAAGGTCCTAGTCTAACTATATCCACCGCTTGTACCTCTGGGAATAATGCAATAAGTTATGGTGCCGATTTAATTCAAGAAGGTGAAGTAGATGCAATTATTGTGGGTGGATCAGATGGAATATCGAGATTTTGTTATACCGTCTTTCATAGACTAGGGGCAATGACTCGAAATCTTTGTCAACCGTTTAACAAAGATCGAACCGGTATGATTGTTAGTGAAGGGGCAGCAAGCTTAGTACTAGAAGATATGGAAAAAGCAAAGCAACGGGGGGCTACAATTTATGCCGAACTTGCAGGGTATGGTCTATCCAGTGATGCATACCATATTACATCACCTCATCCAGAAGGTGCAGGAGCAGCGTTAGCAATGGAAAGAGCAATAAAAAACGCTCAAGTGAATAAAAAAGATGTTTCCTATATTAGTGCTCATGGAACTGGTACAAAAGCAAATGATAGTAGTGAGTCTTTAGCGATCTATTCCGTATTCGAAGAACAAGCAGATTCAATTCCAGTTAGTTCTATAAAATCCATGCTGGGTCATTCCATGGGAGCTTCAAGTGCAATTGAAGCAGTTGCCTCTACTTTAGCTATATACCATTCAATCCTACCTCCAACAATGAATGTTACAGAAATTGATCAACAATGTGTTAAAAACATAGTGCCTAATAGGGCTATTCGTCAACCCGTCAATGTTGCAATAAGTAATGCCTTTGCTTTCGGAGGCAATATTTCTACGATTGTTTTGAAAGGAGCATCTAACTAGTGTATCAAGATAAACAACGTATTGTAGTTACTGGTTTGGGTACTGTTTCAGCTTTTGGTGTAGACAATAAAGCATTATGGGCTGCTATTCAAAATAGTACTACATCTAGTACTTCAACTAGTTCAGGTTATATAGAAAACCCAAGAGTTGTTCAGATAAATTATTTAGAAGCTACTAAATTTCTAGGAAATAAGGGGTTGAAATTTATGCAACCCGCATCATTATATTTGTCAGTAGCGGCTATAATAGCACTTGAAAATTCTCAGATTGATATAAAAACGACAATATCAGATAGATTAGGTATAGTTGTCAGTACTAATTATAGTGGATTGAAAATGAGTTGTCAGTTTGATAGAACATCTATTAATGAAGGACCAAATTTTGTTAGTCCTATGCAGGCTCCTAATACAGTGGCCAATTCACCAGCATCGCATTTAGCTATTCGTTTACAATCTAAAGCCTTTAATACAACAATAGCTTCTGGGTGGTGCGCTGGATTAGATGCTCTAGGCTATGCAGTAAATATGCTAAAAAAAAATAATGCTGATACAGTCGTTGTTGGTGGAACAGAAGAGTGGAACGAAGAGATAGAATGGTTTTATAAAGCCGCAGGGTTATTATCTGATGAGGATGCGGAAGAAAAAGGTAAGGGGGTTCATTATGATAGTAAAGGTGTTGTTCCTGGTGAAGGTTCAGCAGCTGTTGTATTGGAGCGTTATGAAAATGCAGTTAAACGAGGAGCAACCATTTTAGGTGAAATCGTATCTTGGCATTCGAGCTTTACTTCAACTGATAGTAGAGAAGATAAAATAAAGGGGTGTATTAGGTGTATGGATGCTACCCTAAAAAAGGGTGCTGAATACAATGAAAATATAGATTTAATAATCTCAGGAGCGAACGGATTGCGAAAGTTAGACAGTATAGAAATAAGCGCATTGAATGAAATGTTTCCAAAAAAACCAATAATAAGGATTAAGGATACAATAGGAGAAACCAGTGGCGCCGCAGGGATTTTTCAATTAGTTTCATCAATAAACGCAATACAAAGCAAAAAAGACCAAAACTATTTATTAAAAGATATTAAAAAAGTCTTAATAACTGCAAATGATTTATCTGGTAGTACAAGCTCAGCTCTTGTTAAGGAACTGACATAAGAGATTAATTCTATTGAATATCTTTTTAGTCTGTTATTCACGATCAAAATTAGATGAAGATCTTTTTGTTCAATGGTTGTCAATAAAAAATAAAGGAGATAAAAATGAGCCTAGGAGAATATCAATCGTATCCGTTAACTGATGCACAGCAAAGAATATGGAACACAGAGATACTATATCCCAATACCGCATTGTGCCTTCTTTCAGGAATAATAAAGATTAAAATTCGTACTCGTATTAATAAAGATTTGTTAGAGAAGTCGATTAATAATGTAATTAAAACAAACGATGCATTGCGAATTAGGTTAATCAAGATAGAGAATGAAACAAAACAATTAATAGCAGATTATAAGTATCGGAATATTGATTTTATAGACTTTGATGATCCTAATAGTCGGTTTAAGTCATTCGACCAATTAAAAGCATATAACTTAGAACCTTTGGAATTAATTAATTCAGAACTATTTGATTTTTTAATTTTTAAAGTTAGTGATAATGAATACGGTTACACTGCGAAAATTCATCATGTTATTTCTGACGGTGTTTCTATGGAAAATTTATTTAAACAAATTCTTGATAATTATGAGCGTTTAGAACAGAAAGCTGCTATAAAAGAACATCACACCCCTTCTTATATTGACTACATACATGATGAAATAGAATATAAAGAGTCTGAACGATATGAAATAGATCAAAATTACTGGTTAGAAACCTTTCGACATTTGCCGGAAAATCTAAAAACAAATCTTTATAATCCTCTTACTACTAGTACAGCAGCAAATCGAAAAACACTCATAATAGAAGGTGAAACTTTAAGAAGTATTAAGAATTTGTGTAAAGAATCCAGAGTTAATCTTTTTACATTTTTTCAAGCAATCCTATATATATACATAAATAAGACTACAAATAGTCAGGATATAGTTATTGGAACAAATTATTCGAATAGGGTAACAAAAAGAGAAAAAAACACAATAGGAATGTTTACAAGTACAGTAGCATCACGAATGTTATTAGATTCCGATGAAACAATAATTTCTTTTTTAAAACGACTTTTTATTCAAACATCAAAAAATATGCGCCATCAAAGATACCCCTATAATGAATTAATTCAAGAGATAAGGCAAAAACAGAATATACCAAACTTACATCGACTTTTTGAGATAGCTATGGAATACAGGCCGTTTAAAACTTTTGAGTTAAATGGACAGAAAGTTGATTTTGAAGACCAGTTTTGTGGTGATGAAGCAAATGATTTAACTATTCATATAGTAGAAAAATTAGAAGAAGATCATCTAATTATTAATTTTGACTATAGAAAATATATTTTTAATGATGATGAAATGGAAACTTTAATCAAAAGTTTTCGAAAAATTATAAAATATATAACAGAACATCAAAATGAAGAAATTAAAAGCATTTCCTTTATATCAAAAGATGAAAAAAATGTAATTCTTGAAAAATTCAACAACACGAGAACTAATTATCCGAGAAACCAAGTCATTCAAGAATTGTTCGAAGAACAGGTGAAGCGTACGCCTGACCAAATAGCGGTAGTATGTGATGATAAATACCAAACATACAAAGAACTAAATAAAAAGGCGAATCAATTAGCCCGAACATTAGAGGCGGAGGGAATAGGACCTGATCATTTAGTTGGTATTATGGCTGAAAGTTCTTTAGATATGATTGTTGGGGTACTCGGCATTCTCAAGGCAGGTGGAGCCTATATCCCGATTGATCCCGACTATCCAAAAGAGCGGGTTCAATATATGTTAAATGACGCTGGAGTGGAAATAGTATTAAGTCAAAGTCATTTACAGAGAAATATACAATCACAAGGATTGAAGATATTCAATTTAGATGAACAGTCTAGTTATCATCAAGATGGAACCAATATGGAGAAATCCGTCAGTCCAACCCATTTGGCCTATGTACTTTATACATCTGGCACAACGGGTAAACCAAAAGGAGTCATGGTAGAACACCGAAACGTCATACGTTTGGTTAAACAGACAAATTATGTGACGTTAGATGAAGAGACACGCATACTTCAAACTGGAAACATGGTCTTTGATGCCTCTACATTTGAGATATGGGGGCCCCTTCTAAATGGTGGTCAGCTTTATTTGACGAAAAATAAACAAATATTAGACGTGGTTAATTTGAAAGAATTAATAGAGCGTTATCATATCAATACGATGTGGTTAACATCGCCTTTATTTAATCAACTAACAGCACAAAATATTCATTTATTTGAGCACTTAGAGACATTAATTATAGGTGGTGATGTATTATCAGTAACTCATGTTAATAAGATAAAACGCAATAATCCAAGATTAAAATTGATTAATGGCTATGGACCCACAGAAAACACTACATTTTCCACCACATTCGCTATACAAGGTGAACAGGAAGGATCAGTGCCAATTGGAAAACCAATCGCTAACTCCAAAGTGTATATATTGGATCGTTCTCTGAATTTACAGCCTATTGGAGTATGGGGTGAATTAGTAGTGGCAGGCGATGGAGTAGCCCGGGGATACTTAAATTGCCCAGACGTAACAGCTGAGAAGTTCCTAGAAAGCCCATATGTTTCAGGAGAACGGATGTATCGAACAGGTGACTTAGCCCGTTGGCTGCCGAATGGGAACATTGAATATCTAGGTCGGATGGATCACCAAGTGAAAATAAGAGGCTACCGTATAGAAATTGGTGAGATAGAAATGGCCTTATTAAACATAAAAGGTGTGCAAGAGGCCATTGTCATTCCAAAAGAGCAAGATAATGGGGAAAAAGCACTCTGCGCCTATTTTGTGGCAACGTGTTCATATCTAATCAATGAAATGAAAGAACAGTTGTCAGAACTGTTACCTCATTATATGATTCCGTCCTATTTAGTACAACTGAAACAGATGCCATTAACACCGAACGGAAAAATTGATCGTAAACTTCTTCCTAAACCTGAAGAAGAACTTCAAACGGGTACTGAATATGTAGCACCTCGTAATCCAGTCGAGGAAACATTAACTGAAATTTGGCAGAAGGTTTTAGGATTAAGTCGAGTAGGTGTCAAAGATAATTTCTTTGAGGTTGGAGGTGATTCTCTTAGAGCAACAAATGCAGTGGTGAATATTAACAAAGAGCTAAAAGTAGATATATCCATTAAGGAAATATTCAGGGGTTCAACAATAGAGCATTTAGCGAAAATTATAGAAAAAAGTAGTGTTGAGAGCCATGATTTTATCCCAGTTATAGAAGAGAAAGATTATTATCCTGTATCTTCAGCGCAAAAAAGAATGTATATTTTGAGTCACATGGTGGGCAATGAATTAACTTATAATATGCCTCATTCCGTTCAAATAGATGGGGAATTAAACATTAAGAATCTTGAATCTGCTTTTAAGAGATTAATTGAACGCCACGACTCGCTTCGTACAAGTTTTAAAATGATTAACGGTGAACCTAAGCAGTTCATACAGAAAAATATAGATTTTTCTATTAAATCTATACAAGCAACCTTTGAGGATTTAAAGAAAAACCAAAGTGACTTTTTATATGAATTTGACTTAACGAAAGCACCTTTAATGAGAGTTAAATTATTAAAAATCAATAGTGAGTGCCATATTTTGATGATTGATATGCATCATATAATTTCAGATGGTACATCAATAAACATTTTCATGAAAGAACTATTTGATTTGTATGAAGGCAAACAGTTACCAGAACTTCGTATTCAATACAAAGATTATGTGGCATGGCAACTAGAATTACAAGATAGTGAAAAAATGAAAAGAAATGAGGACTATTGGCTAAAAGTATTTACAGATGACATACCATTAGTAGATATGCCAACCGACTATGAAAGACCGATTAAAAGAAGTTATGAAGGTTCTTTAGTAAATTTTAAAATAGACAATGATTTGTATAGGGGATTAAACAGAATAGCAGAACAAACTGGCAGCACATTGTATATGGTGTTATTGGCAGCATATACTATTTTATTATCAAAATATACTGGTCTAAAAGATATCTCAGTTGGAAC
Source organism: Bacillus sp. NPDC093026 (assembly GCF_044754665.1). Taxonomy (NCBI): domain Bacteria; kingdom Bacillati; phylum Bacillota; class Bacilli; order Caryophanales; family Bacillaceae; genus Bacillus; species Bacillus sp. NPDC093026. Next base: position 45,750 of record NZ_JBIVPN010000008.1, read on the forward strand.
TCCAGTATCAGGGAGAAACCATACTGACATAGAAGGAATAATAGGTATGTTTGTAAATACTCTGGTAATCCGAAATCGCCTAAGCTTTGAAAAAACGTTTATTCACTACTTGAATGCAGTAAAGGAAACAACACTAGATGCTTTTGAGAACCAAGACTATCTTTATGAAAGATTAGTCGAAAAAGTAGATGTAAAAAAAGTGAAGAACCGCAATCCACTATTTGATACGATGTTAGCCATTGAAAATGTTGACTATATAGAAAAAAACAAAAGTAGTCTAAATTTAAAATCCCTTGAACAAGTGCATACAGTATCAAGGTTTGATTTAACATTATTCATACATGTAGGTCAAAATGAATTAAGAGGGAGTTTTGAATACTGCACAAAACTCTTCAAACGAAGTTCAGTGGAATTGTTAGTGAGAAATTTAAAAACAATAATTTCAATCATTAGTAAAAACCCTAGTATTAAATTAAGCGATATTAAATTAGATCTAGATATAAAAGGTAATCATAATCAAGTTGATTTATTTGAATTAAATTTCTAAGATTCTTTTTTAGAGAACAAATAGCTTAAAAATCAGGTGCTGATTAGCAAAGGTAAATCAGTATAAGGGTAAAAAGGGGTGTAAATAGTTGTCTATATTTAAAGAACAATCATTATTTTGGGATAAGGTATTTGATTATGAAGATAATATAACTCACTTGCCGCATAAAGCGTCATCTTTTCATCATAAAGGAATACCTTCTGAGGATATAATTAATGGTATGCTGTCGTTTGAAAACTCACAGAGAGTAATGGAACTAACAAACCGTTCTCCGATGGCTATTTATATAGTTATGCTCTCAGGTGTTAAATGTTTGTTATATAAGTATACAGGAAATGAAAATATCATTGTAGGAATGCCATCGTTACAGGACAAAAATCTGTCTAGTTTGAACGAAATCTTAATGATAAAGACTAAGTTTTACAAGACAAGTTCTTTTAAAGAGATATTTAAAGAATTAAATATGTTTATTAAAAAGGCAGCAGCAAATCACAATATCCCATTTAGAAAAATGGTAGAGAATCTTAACATCCAGTATGATGATAATCATTTGCCTAAAATAAATACGATAATCTCATTAGACAATTTACATACTACACATTTTAAAGAAACAACTTCCTCAGATGTTAGATTTGAATTTTATATTGAAGATAATCTTATTAAATATAGATTAGCCTATAATCAAGGTTTGTATGATCCTGCATTTATGACTAGAGTTACTAACCATTTGAATCGAATTTTCTCTGAAATTTTATTTCAACCTAGTCTTGAAATAAGTCAAATGAAAATGATCTCTAAAATAGAAGAAGAACAAATTTTAACTAAATTTAATCAATCTAAAATAAATTGTCAGGAAAATACGACTATACATCGTTTATTTGAGCATAGAGTCATAAGTGAACCCAATCATGTAGCTGTTGAACATGAAGGAAAAACTTTAACATATAAAGAATTAAATGAACGTGCAAACCAAGTAGCGCGTTTATTAAGAGAAGATGGTATGAAGGAAGAAGAACTAGTAGGCATTATGTTAGATCGTTCTCTTGAAATGATTATTGGAATACTAGGTATCCTGAAAGCAGGAGGAGCCTATGTACCAATTGATCCTGATTATCCAGAAGAACGTATCCAATATATAATTTCCAACTCTAATATTAAGAAATTATTGACAAAACGGAATTTACAAGAGGTTTCATTTGTAAAGAAAACCTTATATTTAGATGAAGAATCTTATGACTATATGGATAGTTCAAATCTCACAATAAATGTATTGCCGCATCATTTGGCATACGTGATTTATACATCAGGTACTACTGGAAAACCAAAAGGTGTTATGGTTGAACACCAATCAGTCATTAATACACTCACACATTTGGAAAGTCTATATCCTTTAGGGAGAAATGACTCTATATTATTAAAAACAAACTATACCTTTGATGTGTCAATAACTGAATTATTTGGGTGGTTTTTTGGTCAGGGAAGGTTAGTTATATTAAAGCGAAATTTTGAAAAAGAACCAAGCAAAATGTTAAATATAATAAGAGAGAAACAAATCACTCATATTAATTTTGTGCCAACAATGTTAAAAGTATTTTTAGATGAAGTGAAAACAATACACTCAAATAAACTAAGTTCGTTAAAGTATGTATTTGCAGCTGGAGAGGCATTACCTGTTAATTTAATTAAACAATTTAATGATTTGTCTTTAAACGCAATATTAGAAAATATATATGGACCGACAGAAGCCACAATATATGCAACACAATATTCAACCAATCAAGACATGGAAGAGTTCGTCAATACACCTATAGGCAAACCTATTAGAAATATGCAAGCTTATGTTATAAATAATGATAATCAATTACAACCAATAGGTTTAGTCGGAGAATTGTGTTTAAGTGGCCAAGGCCTAGCAAGAGGATATTTAAAATCCCCCGATTTAACGAGTGAAAAATTTGTAGAGAACCCATTTATCTCAGGTCAAAGGATGTATCGTACAGGTGACCTGGTTCGTAGGTTATCGGACGGCAATATTGAATATGTAGGTAGAATCGACCATCAAGTGAAAATACGGGGATATCGAATTGAAATCGGGGAAGTGGAGACTGCTCTTTTAGATGAGGAAGTTATCAAAGAAGCAATCGTTACAAAATATGAAGATGTACACGGAAATAAATCACTTTGCGCTTATATAGTAGGGAATAGAGATTTTTCTTTGAGCCAGTTAAAAGAAAAACTGTTAGAAAAATTACCAAGTTATATGATTCCATCATATTTTGTCCAACTTGAACAACTACCAATCACACCAAATGGAAAAGTTGATCGTAAGGCTCTGCCTTCCCCTAATGAAGATTTACATGTTAAAAGTATATATATGGCTCCAAGAACAGAGATTGAACAAGCACTAGTGAAAGCATGGAAAGATATATTAGGTATACAAAGATTAGGAGTATTAGATAATTTCTATGAACTGGGTGGAGATTCGATTAAATCAATACAAGTGTCTTCTATACTATTTCAACTAGGTTACAAAGTTGAAATGACACAACTATTGAAGTATCCCACTATTGCAGAGTTAAGCCATCATGTATACCCTATTACGAATACGATAGAACAAGGGGAAATTAAGGGGAATGCATCACTAACGCCAATTCAATCATGGTTTTTTAAGAAAAATTTTGTGGATAATTATTTTAATCAAGCTATGATGCTCTATAGTTTCGAACGTTTTGATACATCGCTTTTGGAAAAACTAATGAAAAAAATAATTACACATCATGATGCTTTGCGTTCGGTTTTCATAAGACAAAATAATCAATATGAAGTACGGATACGTGGCAATGAAGAAGGACCATTATTTTCACTAGAGCTATTTGATTTAAAAAATGTGGAAGATGTAGAAAGTATAATTGAGGATAAGGCGAATTTAATACAAAGTAGTATAGATATAGCCAAAGGACCATTGGTGAAATTAGGTCTGTTCCAATGCGCAGATGGTGATCATTTATTGATCGTAATTCACCATCTTGTGGTCGATATGGTCTCGTGGAGAATTCTATTTGAAGACTTAGCGACAGGGTACAAACAATTAAAAAATGGTGAACCTATTCATCTACCTCCTAAAACTGATTCGTATAAACAATGGTCGACACTTTTGTTTGATTATGCTCAAGGTTCCGAAATAGATTTTGAACGCACATATTGGAATCAAATAGAGCAAGTTCAACATCTTCCATTGCCGAAGGATCATGAGAATATGATTCCAACTAATGAAAATAACCATACTATTACCGTGAAGTGGAATGAACAGGAAACAGAGCAATTGCTAAAAAAGACGAATAAATCATACAATACAGAAATTAATGATTTATTACTATCTGCTCTTGGTTTAGCGGTTTATAAATGGACAGGAATAAAAGATGTAATAGTTAATTTAGAAGGACATGGAAGAGAATCGATATTATCAGGGATGGATATTACTCGTACAGTGGGATGGTTTACAAGTCAGTACCCGGTTATACTGCAGATAAATCCGAATCAGAGCTTGTCTAATAATATCAAAACTGTGAAGGAAGGATTAAGAAAAATTCCTAATAAAGGAATAGGTTATGGTATTCTACGATATCTGTCTCAAAAACAGAGTGGTATCGGAAAGTTAAACCCTGAAATAAGTTTTAATTATTTAGGTCAATTTGATCAAGATTTGATTCGAAATGATTTGAAAATTTCTTCTTTGTCGAGTGGTTCGATCATAAGTAAACAGACGAATAGGGAATATGTATTAAATATAAATGGTTTTGTACAAAATGGTAAGTTGTCTCTTATGATTGAGTATAGTAGAGATCAGTATGAAACTAAAACAGTAGAACAGTTTGCTAAATTATATAAGGCGAATTTGATGGAAATTATTGTTCACTGTTTAAGGAAAAAAGATACTGAATTAACACCGAGTGATCTGAGTTTGAAAGAATTGAATATCAATGATTTAGAAGAAGTCATTAAAAAAACTAAGCATATTGGTAAGGTTGAGGATATTTTTGAATTATCTCCGATGCAAAAAGGAATGTTGTTTCACAGTGATTTAGACTCATCACTATATACTGAGCAATTAGAATTTGATTTATGCGGAAATTTAGATGTTGATACTTGGGTCAAAAGCCTTGAAATTCTTATGCAAAAGTATTCGATTCTTAGGATGAATATTTTTAAGGGTTGGAACGATACTCCACTTCAGATAATATACAAATATAAATCATGTCCGTGGATTTATGAGGATTTACGTACAATGAACAAAGAGGAATTTATAGAAGCTTATACGGTAGAAAATAAAACAAGAGGATTTAATCTTGAAGTAGATACATTGATACGATTAGCTGTATTTCATACCGAAAATAAAACACACCGTATAATATTGACTTTCCACCATATCTTGATGGATGGATGGAGTATTTCGATTTTACTAAAGGAATGGCTCAAACAATATGAATCGTTGATGCTGGGAAAAGATGATAGATATGAGACTAATCTTCCTCCATACAGTAGATATATCAAGTGGCTCTCTCAACAGGATAAGAAAACATCTGCTAACTACTGGAGCAATTATTTAGCTAACTATGAAGAACAAACCACTATACCTTATTCTAAATCAGCTAAGCCATTAAAGAAATATCAATCGAAAACAGTAGCTTCTAGAATAAATGCAGTATTAACCAGTCAACTCCAGCAAATAGCACATCGGAATCAAGTAACTATGAATACAGTTATTCAAGCGCTATGGGGAATATTACTCCAAAAATATAATAGAAGTGAAGATGTCGTTTTTGGCAGTATAGTATCCGGAAGGACAGAAGAAATCCCTAATATTGAAAATATGATTGGTTTATTTATAAATACTGTTCCGGTACGTGTCCAGAGTGAGGAAGGAATGACATTCACTGAGTTAACGAGAAAAATGAGTGAATTAGCGATTTTATCAACTCCCCATAGTACTTATCCCTTATATGAAATTCAAGCGCAAACAGAACAGAAACAGAATTTAATTAATCATATTATGGTATTTGAGAATTATCCAATTTCGCAACTAACTAAAAGGGAAATATCTAATGAAAAAACCTTAAACATTGCTAATTTACGTGGAATCGAGCAAACCAACTATGATTTTAATATCGTAGTAATACCAGGAAGTGAATTGGAGATTATTTTCCAATTCAATCAGAACGTGTATGATGAAAGAAACGTCGAACAGATAAGTAGTCATTTTTCCAATTTAGTACAACAAGTAGTTTTAACTCCAGATATTCCATTAGAAAAACTTAGTGTGATTTCGATTGAAGAGAAGAATAAAATTCTAACTGATTTTAATGATACCAAAACAGACTATCCGAGGACCAAAACAATTCAAGAACTGTTTGAAGAACAGGTTGAATTAGTCCCTAATCAAATTGCAGTGTCATATAAAGATCAACAATTAACATATAAAGATTTAAACGAGAGAGCAAATAAATTAGCACGTATGTTGAAAGCAGAGGGAGTAGGACCTGATCGATTAGTCGCTATTATGGTAGAGCGTTCTTTAGACATGATTGTCGGGATCTTAGGTATTTTGAAGGCTGGCGGAGCATATCTGCCTATTGATACTGATTACCCTGAAGATCGCGTCCGTTATATGATAGAGGATTCAGGTGCGGAATTGTTATTGAGTCAGAGTTACTTACAGAGCAATATACCGCAAGAGAGCAAAGTTTTCTATTTGGACGAACAATCTAGTTATCATCAAGATGCAACAAATCTGGAAAGCGAGATAGAATCAACTCATTTAGCATATGTAATTTATACATCAGGTACAACTGGTAAACCAAAAGGTGTAATGACATTACATCGTAATATTGTTAGGGTTGTCAAAAATACTAACTACATTGATATAACTAAAGATGACAATGTTTTGCAGTTGTCTAGTTATTCGTTTGATGGGGCAACATTTGATATATTTGGAGCGTTATTAAATGGTGCAAAATTAATAATAGCTCCTAAAGAAACAATCTTAAATATCAGCACTTTAGCTGACTTAATAAAAAATCAGCGAATATCAGTTATGTTTATCACAACTGCCTTTTTTAATGTTCTTGTTGATCTTGATGTGAATTGTCTAAGCGGGATTAGAAAAATTCTTTTTGGTGGAGAGCAAGTTTCCGTAAAACATGTTCGTAAGGCGTTCCAAGTTCTTGGCCCAAATAAAATAAAACATGTATATGGTCCGACAGAGAGTACTGTATTTGCGACATATTATGATGTTGAGGAAATGCAAGATGGAGAGCTTAACATTCCAATTGGAAAACCTATTAGTAATACAGCGATATATATTGTGGATAAATTCAATCACTTACTTCCTATTGGTGTAGAAGGTGAGCTTTGTATAAGTGGTGATGGTTTAGCTCGTGGATATTTGAATAGTTTTGATGTTACCAAGGAAAAGTTCATAGAAAACCCATACAATTCAGGAGAATGTATGTATCGAACTGGAGATTTGGCACGTTGGCTACCAGATGGGAATATTGAATACCTAGGTAGGGTTGACCATCAAGTGAAAATACGTGGATATCGTATTGAAATTGGAGAAGTGGAAACTGCCTTATTAAATATAAAAGAGGTACAGGAGGCCATTGTCATTGCGGACAAGGACGGAAATGATGAAAAAGCACTTTGTGCCTATTTTGTTGCAGAGCATCCATATCCAATAAGAGAGTTAAAAGATCGATTATCAGAGCTGTTACCTAGTTATATGATTCCCGCATTTTTTGTACAGATGGAGCAGATGCCCTTAACGCCGAATGGGAAAATAGATCGCAATTCACTTGCTAAACATAAAAAACAACTACATACAGAAAATGAGTTTGTAGTTTCTCGTAATTCTGTCGAGGAAGAACTTGTGGATATTTGGAGAGAAATTCTTGGGGTTGAGCGAGTTGGAGTGAAAGATAATTTCTTTGATATTGGAGGCCATTCTCTTAGAGCAACAAATTTAGTTGCGAAAATTTATAAAAAGTTTAAAGTGGATATATCGCTTAGGGAGATATTTAGCGATCCAACAATTGAGCAATTAGCAACAATTATTGAAAATAGGGAACAAAAAGATTGTATACTAACTCCTTATGTAGAAAAAAAAGAATATTATCCTGTATCTTCTGCGCAAAAAAGAATGTATATCTTAAATCAACGAGAAGGTAGTAAACTTAGCTATAATATACCAAATATGTTGGTGATTGATGGGGATTTAAATATTGCAAAATTACAGTCTGCTTTGGTAAAACTAATTGAACGTCATGAGTCATTACGAACGTCTTTTAAATTAGTACAGGGAGAACTATCACAACATATTTACCCTAATGTTAATTTCAAATTAAAGGTTAAGAAAATTAATCAACATGAAATAGATGCATATGCTCGTAAATTCATCATTCCATTTGATTTAGCCAAAGCCCCACTTTTTAGGGTTGAATTATTAAAGGTAAGACCACAAAAACATATTTTATTGATTGATATTCACCATATTATTTCAGACGGAATATCAATGAATGTATTCATGCAGGATTTGTTTAAATTATATAAGGGAGATAATTTACCAGTATTACCAATACAATATAAAGATTTTACAATTTGGAAGGAAAAAGAATTTGATCAACCGTATATTAAGAAACAAAAATCATATTGGTTAGAAACATTAAGTGGAGAACTACCTGTTTTGCAAATACCAACTGACTTTGCAAGACCAAGCATACAAGATTTCAATGGGGGAATCGTCGAATTTGATATCGATGAGCATACAAGTAATGCGTTAAGAGAGTTAGCTGCGCGAACAGATACTACACTTTATATGGTTCTGTTGGCTATCTATACAATGATGTTATCAAAATATAGTAATCAAACAGATATTATTGTTGGGAGTCCAATTGCAGGAAGGTTAAATTCTGATTTAGATCGTGTTATTGGTATGTTTGTTAATACGTTAGCGATGCGTAATTATCCAGAAGGAGAAAAATCATTTACTAATTATTTAATGGAAGTAAAAGAAAACACTTTAAATGCTTTTGAAAATCAAGATTATCCATTTGAAGAGTTGGTAGATAATTTGAATTTTCCTAGAGATATGAGTAGAAGTGCAATTTTTAGTGTAATGTTTGCAATGCAAAATATAGAACAAAATTTTGAAACAATAGAAAACTTGAATTTCACTCCTACTAAGCTTGAATATCACATTTCAAAATTTGATCTAACTTTAACTGCAATTGAGCAAAATATGAAAATTCACTGCATGTTTGAATATGCTACTTCGCTATTTAGAGAACAAAGCATAAAATTAATGGAGAAACACTTTAAGCAATTAGTAAATCAAGTTATTTCGAGTCCACATAAGAAACTTGTATCTATATCAATGAATGTAAAGGAAGATAATGAGCAAATTCTTGAAAAATTCAACAACACGAGAACTAATTATCCGAGAAACCAAGTCATTCAAGAATTGTTCGAAGAACAGGTGAAGCGTACGCCTGACCAAATAGCGGTAGTATGTGATGATAAATACCAAACATACAAAGAACTAAATAAAAAGGCGAATCAATTAGCCCGAACATTAGAGGCGGAGGGAATAGGACCTGATCATTTAGTTGGTATTATGGCTGAAAGTTCTTTAGATATGATTGTTGGGGTACTCGGCATTCTCAAGGCAGGTGGAGCCTATATCCCGATTGATCCCGACTATCCAAAAGAGCGGGTTCAATATATGTTAAATGACGCTGGAGTGGAAATAGTATTAAGTCAAAGTCATTTACAGAGAAATATACAATCACAAGGATTGAAGATATTCAATTTAGATGAACAGTCTAGTTATCATCAAGATGGAACCAATATGGAGAAATCCGTCAGTCCAACCCATTTGGCCTATGTACTTTATACATCTGGCACAACGGGTAAACCAAAAGGAGTCATGGTAGAACACCGAAACGTCATACGTTTGGTTAAACAGACAAATTATGTGACGTTAGATGAAGAGACACGCATACTTCAAACTGGAAACATGGTCTTTGATGCCTCTACATTTGAGATATGGGGGCCCCTTCTAAATGGTGGTCAGCTTTATTTGACGAAAAATAAACAAATATTAGACGTGGTTAATTTGAAAGAATTAATAGAGCGTTATCATATCAATACGATGTGGTTAACATCGCCTTTATTTAATCAACTAACAGCACAAAATATTCATTTATTTGAGCACTTAGAGACATTAATTATAGGTGGTGATGTATTATCAGTAACTCATGTTAATAAGATAAAACGCAATAATCCAAGATTAAAATTGATTAATGGCTATGGACCCACAGAAAACACTACATTTTCCACCACATTCGCTATACAAGGTGAACAGGAAGGATCAGTGCCAATTGGAAAACCAATCGCTAACTCCAAAGTGTATATATTGGATCGTTCTCTGAATTTACAGCCTATTGGAGTATGGGGTGAATTAGTAGTGGCAGGCGATGGAGTAGCCCGGGGATACTTAAATTGCCCAGACGTAACAGCTGAGAAGTTCCTAGAAAGCCCATATGTTTCAGGAGAACGGATGTATCGAACAGGTGACTTAGCCCGTTGGCTGCCGAATGGGAACATTGAATATCTAGGTCGGATGGATCACCAAGTGAAAATAAGAGGCTACCGTATAGAAATTGGTGAGATAGAAATGGCCTTATTAAACATAAAAGGTGTGCAAGAGGCCATTGTCATTCCAAAAGAGCAAGATAATGGGGAAAAAGCACTCTGCGCCTATTTTGTGGCAACGTGTTCATATCTAATCAATGAAATGAAAGAACAGTTGTCAGAACTGTTACCTCATTATATGATTCCGTCCTATTTAGTACAACTGAAACAGATGCCATTAACACCGAACGGAAAAATTGATCGTAAACTTCTTCCTAAACCTGAAGAAGAACTTCAAACGGGTACTGAATATGTAGCACCTCGTAATCCAGTCGAGGAAACATTAACTGAAATTTGGCAGAAGGTTTTAGGATTAAGTCGAGTAGGTGTCAAAGATAATTTCTTTGAGGTTGGAGGTGATTCAATCAAAGTACTAAAATTAATTAAATTTACTAATGAGCAAATGAATGTTGAACTGAACTTTCAGACCGTTTTTGGCAGCCCTACAATTGAATTAATGGCAATGCAATTAGTGAATAAGAACGCAAATCTCATCGTAAAGAAAGGATTTTTCCCTTTAAACAAATTTGGAGAGTTGAATGTGTTCTGTTTCCCTCCTCCAACTGGGCTCGGAGTAATTTATTTTGAGATGGCTAAGTTGCTTGAAGAAGAGTGTCTTATATATGTAACTGATTTTATTAATAATGATAACCATGATGTGATGTTAGACAGATATGTCGATCATATTATATCTATTCAAGCCAAAGGTTCATATAATTTCTTAGGGTATTCTGGAGGTGGTAATTTAGCCTTTGAAGTTGCCAAGAAAATGAAAAAAAGAGGCAAGCATGTATCCAATATTGTAATGTTAGACACAACACCATGGAACAAAGAAGTTCAACAAATTGCCTCCAAGATACTTAATGAACCTGTTAATAAAACGAATTTAGATATGATCCAACAGAGAACGACACCTTACACTCAAAACAAACAAAATAAGTTTTTGTTATACTTGCAAACATTAGAAAATTCAGGGTCTATAGATGCTAATATCCATAATATAGTTGTTGATACAGTAACAACATCGTTCAAAAAGGAATGGGGTAACTTCACAACTCAATCCTATGTTGAGTATCAGGGAATTGGAACACATGATAATCTATTAAGTTCCGATTATATTCAAGAAAACGTAAAAATTATTCAAGAAATTTTAAATAAAATTAAAAATGAAAATAACTAATAATCACCCTTGATAATGTACTTAACACCGTGAATGCAGAGAAAATAAGAGTATAAGCTTTTGGAATGTTGGTTTATAAAAATTTTTGATGCTTGAACACAATAAGAAACAAGCCTAAATAAACTAGCTCTGATTTCACCGAGTGAAGAGAAGCTGATTCCTTTTTAAAAGGAATTGGCTTTTTTAATTCCGTTTTAAAAAAGCTACTAGGTCACTTAGCCAAACTACTCTTTCTCAAAATACTCAACTCACTCATAATTCTTAACTTATAAAATTCACCTTTGATAATTTCAGTAAGCAGTAAGATTGGTTTGTTGAATTTCCTTTAAAGTTTATGAAGGAACAATCAATTTAGCAAAAATGATCAAAAGAAAGATGAAGAAAGTAATAAAATATAGGGTAGGGGCAGGAGAAACAATGGATTACTAAAGAGAATACAAGATTCGATTACGTTTATTGAGAAGAATCTGCAAAACGATATAAGTATAAAGGACATTTTCGCGAAATCCTCTTTTCAGCGTTTGTTTCAAGCCATTACAAGTTTTTCTGTGCAAGAGTATAGCAGAAATAGAAGGTTCACAGAAGCTGCTAGTTATTGAAAGAAACAAGGCAGAACGTCTTAAACATAGTGATTGCCATTTGACTAGGTTAGTCTATTCCTCAGCCAAGCCTTTACTTCTGTCATTCCTCGTCTCTTTGGATAGACGAGCTTGACGTACACTTTTTCGTTTCCTTCTATCTTTTTATTACAGCTAGTACACGTAGGTTCTTCAAATAGAAACAATCGACATACTCCTTTTTGTAGATATTTCTTCCATTATATCAAATATGCAACATAATCTTTGCGGCCCGTTCTTCACTTTTTCTATTTTTGTCCGACATATGGTAAGGAAAAGAAATTTTCGTTTGTTGAAACCGTTTGTGAGAAACCTTGCTCTAACAGGTGTCTCTCTCCCAAGCTTCTCCTTCAGTAAAAGAGTTTTTCCATGTAGCTGAAACGGTTTTCCAAAAGGAGAGGGATTTGGTGAAGGGTGTATAAAGAACTAGATGTGATTTTCCAAATACGTACAATAAGACGAATGAAGCGGACATTTCTTTGAAAAATGTTCGCTTTTTGTATTGTGTTTTAAAAATGAAGTTGGTACAATAGACACAGAAATCAAATAGTTAGAAGTCGTATAATCGCGGGGATATGGTCCGCAAGTTTCTACCAAGCTACCGTAAATAGCTTGACTACGTCAATTCACACTCGTTTGATATAAATCATGCATTGTTCTTGTTTTATGTCACGCCCTGAATTCAAATGTAGTCAAGCGTCCCAATCTGTTGGGGCGCTTTTTATTTGACTTGTGAATGGGGCAGGCTAAAGCAAAAGGACATGAAGGGAGTCAGTTGGCTTTGAAACAGTTTTTTCAGTTTGATGAGTTAGGTACGAATTATCGCAGAGAGATCATCGGCGGTTTGACGACATTTTTGTCGATGGCTTACATTTTGTTTGTTAATCCGATCACACTTGCTTTAGTGGCAGTACCGGATTTTCCAGATAAATTACGAATTGATCAGGGGGCTGTCTTTACGGCAACTGCTTTAGCGTCTGCGGCAGGGTGTTTCCTGATGGGTTTGATCGCTAGGTATCCGATTGCGATTGCACCAGGTATGGGGCTTAATGCGTTTTTTGCCTTTTCGGTTGTTCTTGGGATGGGCATTTCATGGCAGGCAGCATTATCAGGTGTATTTGTTTCTGGATTGATTTTCGTTGCACTTTCTTTAACAGGTTTCCGTGAAAAGATCATCAATGCCATTCCTGCTGAGCTGAAACTGGCTGTTGGTGCGGGTATTGGTTTGTTCATTACGTTTGTTGGTTTACAAGGCTCTGGCATAATCGCCAACAATGATAATACACTCGTATCAATTGGAAACATTCATAGTGGTCCTGTTCTTTTGACTGTGTTCGGTATTGTTGTGACGGTCATTTTGATGGTACTTCGTGTGAATGCAGGTGTCTTCATCGGGATGCTTGTGACGGCGATTGTGGGGATGATTTTTGGTCTTGTGCCAGTTCCATCTTCAATTGTAGGTAGTGTTCCAAGTCTTTCTCCAACTTTTGGTCAAGCGTTGATTCACTTGCCAGACATTTTCTCTATTCAAATGCTAGTCGTGATTTTAACCTTTCTTTTCGTTGGTTTCTTTGATACAGCGGGTACGCTTGTTGCAGTTGCGACGCAAGCTGGTTTAATGAAAAATAACGAGCTGCCACGTGCAGGAAGAGCACTGCTTGCGGATTCTTCTTCCATTGTTGTTGGCTCTATTCTTGGGACATCAACTACAACGTCTTATGTCGAATCTAGCTCAGGTGTTGCAGCTGGTGCACGTTCTGGATTTGCGGCAGTGGTCACAGGGATATTTTTCTTGCTTGCGATGTTCTTTTCACCACTTTTATCTGTCGTGACGTCGAATGTGACTGCACCTGCACTCATCATTGTGGGAGCACTCATGGTTGCGCCGCTTGCAAAAATTGCATGGGATCGCTTTGAAATTGCGGTACCAGCCTTCCTGACCATGATCATGATGCCACTCACATACAGCATTGCCACAGGGATTGCGATTGGATTCATCTTCTATCCAATTACCATGATCTTTAAAGGAAAAGCAAAAGAAGTGCATCCGATAATGTACGGATTGTTTGTTATCTTTATTCTGTACTTTGCTTTCTTAAATCATTAATCGATCATTTGAAACAGCAGCTCATGGTAGCTGTTGTTTTTTTATTGAAAAATATAAAACATAGTTGACTTATAGGAATTATGAGTTTATCATATAAAGAAATAATTCGCTGATTGGATCACCAAAGGCGCTTTGATCTCCTTTTAGATAGAAGGTTCAGAGTGCCTTTTTTCTTTTAGTCTACCGACTGGGAAGGAGGGAATGTCTTGTCACATTGGCTTAGGCAGGCCATTGAGCGAAAAAAGCATGGATTGATTCAGGAACTGCTTTTATGGGGTCATGAGGAAAAACGGGAAGACCTTCTTCATTATACGATTCATGAACTAGAAAATGAGGTTCTCTATTTAAAAGAATGCATCAAAAGTAGAGGGGATGGAGGATGAATGAGATGGATGAGCAAAAATTAAATTTCATTTTATCTGCATTAAAAAGTATTGAATACGGTTCTGTGGTGATCACCATTCATAATGGACATATTACACAGGTCGATACGACTGAAAAGACTCGATTCCCTTTTCATCAGGAGAAAGTTCGGGTTCAGAAGACAGAGAGCAGTCGCTATCGCTAACGATTGTACATTATTAATAAGAAGGTTACTCGTAAAAGCTGATGCGGTCATCAGCTTTTTTGTTTTGTCTCTTTTTTTAAAACCTCTTGTGTGTTTAAGACGTCTACTACTCGTATGAGGGTCAAGGAATCTTGACTGAATAGGGAGACTCCGCTACTTTAGATAGGAGTCGGAGTCATTCGGCAGGTCACTTTGGTGAGCTCGTACGAATTGTCTGGAATAGGAGTTGACATGATATGCTAGAGAAAGATCAAGAGCAGGTCACACCTGAAATGAAAAATGAAGAGCCATCAATAGATCAAGAAACAAGACAATCACGGTTAAGCCGCAGTGCTGCAAAACGAGGGAGAATCTCAAAAGCAACTGATGATGAGCGTTCAGTACTTCAGCGCATCATGAGAAATGCAGGAGAGGCGTTTAAGCGTTATGGCTCGTATGGATTTGCGATGTTAAAGTCACCTAGTCAAGCAATCAACCAAACTGAACAATTACGCATGAAGTATGCGTGGATTTCAATTGTGTTATTTAGTGTGTTTTTTGCTTTGGGCAATTATATTCAATTAAAGGCGTCAAAGGACCGTTTATTAGGTTTTGGTGTTCACTTTTCATTTGGGGAAGCCTTTTCGACTGTAGCTGTTTTTACATTAGTACTAATCACAGTGATGATGCTTACCGTCTGGGTGCTCGGTAAGTACATGCTAAAAGGGCAAATGTCATTAAAAGCCGTCATTTTAAAGTTTGGGGCGGCACTTGTGCCTGTTATGGTTTTATCCATTCTTTGGCTTGTTTTTGCAATGCTTAATATTCCTTATGTAACGGTCATTATATCCGTCATGATGTTTTTCGGTCTTCAGTTAATCGCAGTTGTGCTCTTTCGTTCGATTCTAATGGAGCATGAAGCAGCTCGCGGAGATTTCATGTATGCGGGCTGGATATTTTTATTGGTCGAGCTTATCATCATTGCGTTGCTCTGGGGTATTGTCGGGTCCTATTTGATTCCTTCACTTGTTCCCGTTCATTTTGCATAATATGTGTGAAAGCCTCCTTTGTCTGAAAAGGAGGCTTTTGATGTTGTGAAGTTGAAAAAACGGGTAAACATATGGGAGCAAAGACCAACATTTTTGTCGAAATATTTATGTGTTATTCTCGTATGAATTTGATTGTATCAAGGGTTGTTCTTTAGTAGAATATGGAGTGCTTTATTTGATTTTAGTGCAGGGGGTTCTAATCGTGCTTCAACAACTTTTATCCAATGCCTTCACCATGGTTTTGATTATCTTAGTGATTAACATTGTCTATGTCTCTTTCTCCACCATGCGATTGATCTTAACAATGAAAGGCAGACGGTATGCAGCCGCTTTTGCTGGTACGGTCGAAATGCTGATTTATGTAATTGGGTTAAGTATTGTACTGGATAACTTAGATCAAGTACAAAATATCATTGCGTATGCGCTTGGGTATGGGATCGGAATTATTGTCGGGATGAAAATTGAAGAGAAGCTGGCACTTGGCTACATTACTGTAAATGTGATTACAAAAGAATTGGATCTTGATCTCCCGAAGCAGTTGAGGGAAAAAGGATATGGCGTCACTAGCTGGGTAGCAGGTGGTCTTGAAGGAGACCGTTCAGCAATGCAAATTTTAACACCGAGAAAATATGAACTGCAATTATATGAAACGATTAAAACGCTGGATTCTAAGGCGTTTATTATTTCATATGAGCCCAAATCCATTCATGGTGGCTTCTGGGTAAAGGCTGTGAAGAAAAGGAGAATTAAAGAATGACCGCAAAACCAAAGAAGAAGAAATTCTACGTAGAAGACAACATGACGATTGATCAAGTGTTGTCCCAAATGGAAAAAGAAGGCTATTCACCTATCCGTCGAATGGAGGAGCCCATCTTCCAAGAAAAGAAGGAAAATGGGGCAATTCAGATCATTCCAATTGGGAAAAAAATCGTATTTGAAGGGAAAATAGTCTAAATCCGAACATTAAAACAACAGACTCATAGATTGTTCGATAATATCGTTGACATCATGGACATCCGTTGTTAAGATAAACATGAAATCAAAACACGAACCTCATATAATCTTGGGAATATGGCCCATAAGTTTCTACCCAGTCACCGTAAATAACTGGACTATGCAGGATAGTGAACAAAACTGACATGGCGTTTCAAAAGCGAACAGCGCTTACCATGGCCCGGTTTGTGTTGCTTCCTACAATGCAATGCAAATCGGGTCTTTTTGTTCGGCGTTTGACAAGCTACTTAGGTTTGGGGAGCATGTCAAACGATACAAGATGAAATATAAGCTTAAAAGGTGGGGACAAAATGAAGCCGCTTGTAGGTGTCATCATGGGAAGTACATCTGATTGGGAAACAATGAAGAATGCGTGCGACATCTTAGAAGAACTAGACATTCCGTATGAAAAACAGGTTGTTTCAGCACATCGGACACCTGATTTAATGTTTGAATATGCGAATGAAGCGAGAGGTAAAGGACTAAAGGTCATTATTGCTGGCGCAGGAGGTGCAGCACATTTACCGGGGATGGTCGCAGCCAAAACGACACTTCCGGTCATTGGTGTACCGGTTCAATCAAAGGCGCTAAATGGACTTGATTCCCTATTATCAATCGTTCAAATGCCGGGCGGTGTTCCAGTTGCGACAGTCGCAATTGGCAAAGCCGGTGCGACCAATGCAGGGTTACTTGCAGCACAAATGATCTCGGCCTTTGATGAGGAGCTCGCATCTTGTCTTGAAGATAGAAGAGAACAAACAAAACAGACTGTACTAGAAAGCAGTGATCAGCTTGGCTAAGCAGACCATTTTTCCAAACGCAACAATCGGGATTATCGGCGGAGGACAGCTTGGCAGATATATGGCTGTTAGCGCAAAGCAAATGGGGTACCGAGCGGCTGTAGTGGATCCAGTCACACATTCTCCATGTGGACAGGTTGCTGATACAGAGATTACGGCAGCATATAATGACCTTGAAGCCATTCGGAAGCTGGCTGAGCTAAGCGATGTGGTGACATATGAGTTTGAAAATATAGATTATGATGCCCTCAATCAATTGCAGGAAGAGGCGTATTTGCCACAGGGAAGTGAGCTTCTTCTGATGACGCAAAATCGTGAAACCGAGAAAAAAGGAATTGAAGCTTCAGGCTGTGAAGTAGCGCCTTACCGAATTATTCATGATCAAAAGGAGTTGGCAGAAGCAGCGGATGTGCTTGGCTTACCGGCAGTGCTAAAAACATGTAGAGGCGGTTACGATGGAAAAGGTCAGTATGTCATCAAGGAGAAAAATCAGCTTGATGAAGCCGCAAACTTGCTCATGCATGGTACATGTATTTTAGAAAGCTGGGTTCCTTTCCAAATGGAATTATCTGTTATTGTGACACGCTCTGTTCATGGGGAAATTGCGGTGTTCCCGGTCGCTGAGAACATTCATAAACACAACATCCTATTCCAAAGCATTGTGCCTGCAAGGGTAGATGACAACATTCAAGAGAAGGCGAAGAGGCTGGCAACAACACTTGCAGAAAAGCTAGAGTTAGTCGGTACACTTGCAGTTGAACTTTTTCTAACAAACGAAGGGAAGTTGCTTGTAAATGAGTTGGCACCCCGTCCGCATAATTCTGGTCATTATACATTGGATTTATGTGAAACAAGTCAGTTTGAACAGCACATTCGTGCGATCTGCGGTTTACCGCTTGGCGGAACAGCCCTTTTATCAGAAGGAATGATGGTGAACTTATTAGGCGATGAAATGTTTATTCCTGAAGAGCACCCAGAGCTTTTAAAGGAAGCGAAGCTTTATTTATACGGGAAACATGAAGTGAAAGCCGGTCGCAAGATGGGGCATATGACTTTTATGAAAAAACTCGATGATGAGTGGATGACAAACATCACAAAGATGTGGACTGAAAGAGATGGAGGAAACGGGAAATGATCGAACGCTACGCACGACCAGAAATGTCAGCAATCTGGACAGAGGAAAACAAATTTAACGCATGGCTTGAAGTAGAAATTCTCGCTTGTGAAGCTTGGGCAGAGCTTGGCATCATTCCGAAAGAAGATGTTGTCACAATGCGCAAGAATGCAAGCTTTGATATCGAGCGTATTCTAGAGATTGAACAAGAAACGCGCCACGACGTGGTTGCCTTTACGCGTGCTGTATCTGAATCTCTAGGTGAGGAAAAGAAGTGGGTTCATTACGGATTAACGTCTACAGACGTAGTGGACACTGCACTGTCTTATTTATTAAAACAGGCGAACGATATCTTACTCAAGGACATTGAGAGATTTGTTGACATACTAAAAGAAAAAGCAAAAGAGCACAAATATACAGTCATGATGGGCCGTACACACGGTGTACATGCTGAACCGACAACGTTTGGCCTCAAGCTTGCTCTTTGGTACGAAGAAATGAAGCGTAATTTGGAACGTTTTAAACAAGCGAAAGCCGGCATTGAGTTCGGTAAAATCTCTGGTGCTGTTGGCACATATGCAAACATTGACCCGTTTGTTGAACAATATGTGTGTGAAAAACTTGGCATTCAACCTGCACCCATCTCGACCCAAACCTTGCAGCGTGACCGTCATGCAGATTATATGGCCACTCTTGCTTTAGTTGCAACAAGCATTGAAAAATTTGCTGTTGAGATTCGCGGTCTCCAAAAGAGTGAAACACGTGAAGTGGAAGAATTTTTCGCAAAGGGACAAAAAGGATCGTCTGCGATGCCGCATAAACGTAACCCAATTGGCTCTGAAAACATGACAGGGATTGCCCGCGTCATCCGTGGTTATATGCTGACAGCTTATGAAAATGTGCCGCTTTGGCATGAGCGTGATATCTCACACTCTTCTGCTGAACGCATCATTTTACCAGATGCAACGATTGCACTTAACTATATGCTTAACCGTTTCTCCAATATTGTGAAAAACTTGACGGTTTTCCCAGAGAATATGAAACGCAACATGGATCGTACACTTGGTTTGATTTATTCACAACGAGTACTCCTTGCTTTAATTGATACGGGCATGTCACGTGAGGAAGCGTATGACACCGTTCAACCAAAGGCGATGGAAGCTTGGGAAAAGCAAGTTCCATTCCGTTCACTAGTAGAAGAAGAAGAGAAAATCACATCACGTCTCACACCTGAACAAATCGCTGACTGCTTCGATTACAACTATCATTTGAAAAATGTCGATATGATTTTCGAACGTCTAGGTCTTGTGTAAGAAATGGGCGACCTGCAAAGTCAGGCGTCCAATCCTGAAAATTGCCAACATTCAAATTAGGAGGCCGAACTGAATGACTGTGAAACAAGCACTTCTCTATGAAGGCAAAGCGAAAAAAATCTATCAGACCGATGACGAACATATTTTATATGTCGAATATAAAGATGCAGCAACAGCATTTAACGGTGAAAAGAAGGCTGAAATTGAGGGCAAAGGCAGACTAAACAACGAAATTTCCAGTTTGATTTTTCAAAGGCTGCATGAGAAAGGGATTAACAATCACTTTGTGAAACGCATTTCCGAAACGGAGCAACTCATTCAAAAGGTGCAAATCATCCCGCTTGAGGTTGTTGTAAGGAACGTTGTGGCAGGCAGCATGTCTAAGCGCCTCGGGATTCCAGAGGGAACGAAGCTTGAAACACCACTCATTGAGTTCTACTACAAAGATGATGCACTGGGTGATCCGCTCATTACAGAAGATCATATTCGCATTTTAAACGCAGCGACAACGGAGCAAGTCGAGGAAATAAAACAAATCACAAGACAAGTGAATAAAGAATTAACACAAATCTTTTCAGACTGTCATGTGAACTTAATAGATTTCAAGCTTGAATTTGGAATAGATCACGAGAATCGTATTTTGCTGGCTGATGAGATTTCACCTGATACGTGCAGGCTATGGGACAAAGACACAAATGAAAAGCTTGATAAAGACGTGTTCAGACGAAACTTGGGCGGCTTAACGAATGCATACGAGGAAATTTTCAAAAGACTTGGAGGCCATAAACATGTATAAAGTGAAAATTTTTGTCAGCTTAAAAGAGAGCGTTCTTGATCCACAAGGAAGTGCCGTGCAACACGCCTTGCACAGTATGTCTTATCAAGAAGTAAAAGATGTTCGTATCGGGAAATACATGGAGCTTGTCATTGAAAAATCAGATCGTGATTTAGACACAGTTGTCAAAGAAATGTGTGAAAAATTACTTGCCAATACGGTCATTGAAGATTACCGCTATGAGGTGGAGGAGGTTGTCGCACAGTGAAGTTTGCAGTGATTGTTTTGCCTGGCTCTAACTGTGATATTGACATGTACCATGCAATTCAAGATGAGCTAGGTGAACAAGTTGAATATGTATGGCATGACGAAACGAGCCTTGACGGATTTGACGGTGTACTCATACCAGGCGGTTTCTCTTATGGGGATTATTTAAGATGCGGGGCGATTGCCCGTTTCTCAAACATCATGCCAGCTGTGAAAAAAGCTGCAGAGGAAGGAAAACCTGTTCTTGGCGTTTGTAACGGATTTCAAATTCTTCAGGAGTTAGGCATTCTTCCAGGTGCGATGAGACGCAATAAAGGGTTGAAATTTATTTGTCGTCCAGTTGAACTCATTGTAGAGAACAACGAAACGCAATTTACAAGCGGCTATCAAAAAGGTGAATCCATTACAATTCCTGTAGCACATGGTGAAGGCAACTTCTACTGTGATGAAGATACTTTAGCGAAGCTCATTGACCAGAACCAAATCGTCTTCACTTACGGAGAGGATATGAACGGCAGTGTGAATCGAATTGCAGGTGTAACAAATGAAGAGGGCAATGTACTCGGCATGATGCCGCACCCTGAACGCGCAGTTGATTCATTACTAGGCAGTGCAGACGGACTTAAATTGTTTCAATCTATCGTGAAAAATTGGAGGGACACTCATGTCACTACTGCTTGAACCAAGTCACAAGCAAATTAAAGAAGAGAAATTGTATCAGCAAATGGGATTGAGTGATGAAGAATTTGCTTTAATCGAATCCATTATTGGTAGGCTGCCGAACTACACAGAAACGGGTATCTTTTCCGTTATGTGGTCAGAGCATTGCAGTTATAAAAACTCTAAGCCTGTTTTAAGCAAATTCCCGACAAAAGGAGAACATGTCCTTCAAGGTCCTGGGGAAGGCGCTGGAATTGTTGATATTGGAGACAATCAAGCGGTTGTATTTAAAATCGAATCACATAACCATCCCTCTGCGATTGAACCATATCAAGGAGCAGCAACAGGTGTCGGCGGTATCATCCGAGATGTCTTCTCTATGGGTGCACGTCCAATTGCTGTTTTAAACTCTCTTCGTTTTGGTGAACTGACTTCACCACGCGTGAAGTACTTGTTTGAAGAAGTAGTGGCAGGGATTGCAGGCTATGGAAACTGTATCGGCATCCCAACAGTAGGTGGAGAAGTTCACTTTGATGAAAGTTATGAAGGTAACCCGCTCGTCAATGCAATGTGTGTCGGTTTGATTAACCATGAGGACATTAAAAAAGGGCAAGCCAAAGGCGTCGGCAACACAGTCATGTACGTTGGCGCAAAAACAGGCCGTGACGGCATTCACGGGGCGACATTTGCATCTGAAGAATTTTCTGATGAATCAGAAGAAAAGCGTTCAGCTGTCCAAGTGGGCGATCCTTTCATGGAAAAGCTGTTGCTTGAAGCATGTCTAGAAGTCATCAAAAATGATGCACTCGTTGGGATTCAAGATATGGGAGCCGCTGGTTTAACAAGCTCAAGTGCAGAAATGGCGAGTAAAGCAGGCTCTGGTATTGAGATGAACCTAGATCTCATCCCGCAACGTGAAACAGGCATGACGGCATACGAAATGATGCTGTCTGAATCACAAGAGAGAATGCTTTTGGTCATTGAAAAAGGTCGTGAACAAGAAATCATTGATATTTTTAAAAAATATGACTTGGAAGCTGTATCAGTTGGTCGTGTGACAGATGATAAAATGCTTCGACTAATTCATCAAGGTGAAGTGGTATGTGAGCTTCCAGTTGATGCTCTTGCAGAAGAAGCGCCAGTTTATCACAAGCCTTCAAGTGAGCCTGCTTACTACCGTGAGTTCTTAGAGACAAAGGTAGAAGCACCTAAGATCACAGATGCAGCTCATACATTAAAACAGCTTCTGCAGCAGCCGACGATCTCAAGCAAAGAATGGGTATACGATCAATACGACTACATGGTTCGTACAAACACAGTGGTTGCGCCGGGTTCTGATGCCGGTGTCCTTAGAATTCGCGGGACGAAAAAAGCGCTTGCGATGACAACAGACTGTAATGCACGTTATCTCTATCTTGATCCAGAGGTAGGCGGTAAAATTGCAGTCGCAGAAGCAGCACGTAACATTGTCTGCTCAGGTGCTCGCCCACTTGCAGTGACAGATAACCTGAACTTTGGTAACCCGGAGAAACCAGAGATTTTCTGGCAAATCGAAAAATCTGCTGACGGTATTAGTGAAGCGTGCCGCACCCTGAACACACCGGTCATCGGTGGTAACGTGTCATTATATAATGAATCAAATGGAACAGCGATCTACCCAACGCCGGTCATCGGTATGGTTGGTTTGGTTGAAGATATAGCACATATTACAACACAATCCTTTAAGCAGGCTGGCGATGTGATTTTCGTCATTGGTGAGACGAAGGAAGAATATGCAGGCAGTGAGCTTCAAAAGATGACAGAGGGACGCATCTACGGAAAAGCACCGGAAATTGATTTGACAGTAGAGCTTGCACGTCAAGAAGCCCTTCTAGCTGCGATTCAAAATGGACTTGTTCAATCAGCACATGATGTGTCTGAAGGCGGACTTGGTGTTGCACTTGCGGAGAGCACATTTGGTACGAGCGGTCTTGGAGCCGATATACAAATCGATTTAAGCTGTCAAGCATCATTATTCAGTGAGACACAATCACGTTTTGTTGTCACAGTGAAACGAGAGCACCGCACTGCATTTGCTGAGGCAGTGAAGGATGCAAAAGAGGTAGGAACGGTTACAAATGATGGAGTACTTACAATAAAGAATCAGGATGGACAACAATGGATTCATGCGCCTGTTCACGAGCTTGAAAGCGCATGGAAAGGAGCGATCCCATGCTTGCTGAAATCAGAGGCTTAAACGAAGAGTGTGGTGTCTTTGGAATTTGGGGACATGCCGAAGCTCCTCAAATCACTTACTACGGATTGCATAGCCTTCAGCACCGAGGGCAAGAAGGTGCGGGAATAATTGCAACAGATGGTGAAAAACTTTCGTCACACAAAGGTCTTGGACTGATTACGGAAGTATTTCAAAATGGTGAGCTGAAGCAGTTAAAAGGAAGAGGTGCGATCGGGCATGTTCGTTATGCAACAGCAGGCGGAGGCGGCTTTGAGAATGTGCAGCCCCTCTTCTTCCGCTCGCAAAATAACGGAAGTCTTGCACTTGCTCATAACGGTAACTTGGTCAATGCCACACAATTAAAACAGCAGCTTGAAAACCAAGGGAGTATCTTCCAAACATCCTCTGATACAGAGGTGCTTGCCCACTTAATTAAGCGAAGCGGATATGTGAATTTAAAAGATCAGATCAAAAATGCCCTTTCCATGCTTAAAGGAGCATATGCTTTCTTAATTATGACGGAAACTGAAATGATTGTTGCGCTCGATCCGAACGGCTTACGTCCACTTTCGATTGGCATGCTTGGAGACGCTTATGTTATCGCTTCTGAAACATGTGCTTTTGATGTCGTCGGTGCAACGTACTTAAGAGATGTTGAGCCTGGTGAAATGCTGATCATTAATGACGAAGGACTAAAATCTGAACGCTTCTCAATGAACATTAATCGCAGTATGTGTAGCATGGAATACATTTATTTCTCAAGACCAGACAGCAATATCAATGAAATCAATGTGCATAGTGCAAGAAAGAATCTCGGTAAGAAACTTGCAGAGGAAGCACATGTTGAAGCAGATGTTGTCACAGGTGTACCTGATTCTAGTATTTCCGCAGCGATTGGTTATGCAGAAGCAACAGGCATTCCATATGAGCTTGGTTTAATCAAAAATCGTTATGTTGGCCGGACATTTATCCAGCCATCTCAATCATTACGTGAGCAGGGCGTACGTATGAAACTTTCTGCTGTACGTGGTGTTGTCGAAGGGAAGCGAGTCGTGATGGTGGATGATTCGATCGTTCGCGGTACAACAAGTCGCCGAATTGTTACCATGCTAAGAGAAGCTGGTGCAACAGAAGTGCATGTTCGCATTAGTTCACCGCCAATCGCACATCCGTGTTTTTATGGAATTGATACATCGACACACGAAGAGCTGATTGCTTCTTCTCACTCAGTAGAAGAAATTAGACAGGAAATCGGTGCAGATTCCATTGCTTTTTTATCTGTAGAAGGTTTAATGAACGGGATTGGCAGAAAGTATGATGATCCGCAGCGTGGTCAATGTTTGGCATGTTTTACTGGAAAATATCCGACTGAAATTTATGAAGACACTGTCCTTCCACATGTGAAGGAAACAGTACTGACGAAATAATCGAATAATCGAGCAGCAGTCAAGAGGGTTTGATATGCTGCTCTTTCATTCTGCCTGAATTAGATTGAAAGAAGCGGATAAAAGGAGTGAATGGGATGTCAGAAGCATATAAAAACGCCGGTGTTGACATCGAAGCAGGTTACGAAGCGGTCAAACGGATGAAAACACACGTGGAACGTACAAAAAGAGCGGGTGTTATGGGTGCTTTAGGCGGTTTTGGCGGTATGTTTGATTTATCCGAACTGCCATACAAAAAGCCCGTTCTTGTATCGGGGACAGACGGTGTTGGAACGAAATTAAAGCTCGCTTTTATGATGGATCAGCATGATACGATCGGTATAGATGCGGTCGCAATGTGCGTCAACGATGTGTTAGCACAAGGAGCAGAACCGCTGTTTTTCTTAGATTACTTAGCTGTGGGAAAAGCAGATCCTCTAAAAATTGAAGCCATTGTCAAAGGTGTTGCTGACGGCTGTGAGCAGTCAGGTTCAGCACTTGTAGGTGGAGAGACAGCAGAAATGCCAGGTCTATATACGGAAGACGAATATGATATTGCTGGGTTTTCAGTAGGTGTGGTTGAAAAAGATGAAATCGTCACAGGAGACAACATCAAAGAAGGTCATCTGCTGATCGGACTCAGTTCAAGCGGCATTCATAGTAACGGCTACTCACTCGTCCGCAAAGTATTGCTGGAAGATGCAGGTCTTGACCTTCATCAAACGTATGAACCTTTTACAAGACCGCTAGGAGAAGAACTGCTTGAACCCACGAAAATTTATGTGAAGCCTGTACTAAAACAAGTGAAAGCCGGCAAGGTCGACGGCATGGCACATGTCACTGGCGGCGGCTTCATTGAAAACTTGCCGCGTATGATGCCAGAAGGTCTTGGCGTTGAGATTGACAACGGCTCATGGCCAGTCCCGCCTATTTTCTCATTTATTCAGGAAAAAGGGCAATTGAAGGCGGAAGACATGTTTAATGTCTTTAATATGGGCATTGGCTTTGTCTTAGCTGTGAAAGAAGAGCATTTAGTGGATGTAATCAGCGGTCTTGAAAAAGACGGAGAGAAAGCATTTCTCATTGGGCGTGTTCAAAAAGGAGAAGGTGTCAAGTTCGGCGGTGGAAGCCTCTCATGAAGAAGTTTGCGATCTTCGCCTCTGGAAGCGGGACGAATTTTCAAGCGATTATAGATACGTTAAAGGAAGAACAATGGCAGGCAGAGGTTGCACTAGTTATTTGTGATAAGCCGGGTGCGAAGGTATTAGAACGAGCAGAGAAAGAGGGCATCCCATCATTTGCTTTCAGACCGAAGTCCTATCCAAACAAAGCGGCTTTTGAAAAAGCGATCATTGAACAGCTCCAATTGCATGAAGTGGAATGGATTTTCCTAGCGGGTTATATGAGACTCATTGGTCCAACTTTACTTGAAGCGTACCGAGGAAAAATCGTGAATATTCATCCGTCTTTATTACCGGCATTCCCAGGACTTGATGCCATTGGACAGGCGTATCAAGCAGGCGTCAAAGTGGCAGGGATCACCGTCCATTTTGTCGATGAAGGTATGGATACGGGACCAATTATTGATCAGGCAGCGATTCACATTGAACAAGGAGAAGATCTTGAAACAATTGAAAAAAGAATACATGAACTAGAACATACATTATATCCAAAAGTGATCAAATCACTTTTAGAATTATCTGAATGAGGTGGCGAAGGCATGACGATCAAACGCGCATTAATCAGTGTTTCTGA
Source organism: Bacillus sp. NPDC093026 (assembly GCF_044754665.1). Classification (NCBI taxonomy): domain Bacteria; kingdom Bacillati; phylum Bacillota; class Bacilli; order Caryophanales; family Bacillaceae; genus Bacillus; species Bacillus sp. NPDC093026. Next base: position 72,860 of record NZ_JBIVPN010000008.1, read on the forward strand.
TAAAACGAATATTGTTCCTTTTGTGAAAGAATTAACAGAACTTGGTGTTGAAGTGATTTCAACTGGAGGTACACATAAGCTTCTTCAAGAAAACGGCATTGATGTGATTGGTATATCTGAGGTAACAGGATTTCCAGAGATCATGGACGGACGACTCAAGACCCTTCATCCAAACATTCACGGTGGTCTTTTAGCAGTTAGAGGAAACGATGACCATATGGCACAAATCGAAAAGCATGGCATTCAGCCGATTGATCTTGTCGTGGTGAACCTGTATCCATTCAAAGAAACCATTTCAAAAGAAGATGTGACATATGAAGAAGCCATTGAAAACATTGATATTGGCGGACCGGGCATGCTTCGTGCTGCATCTAAAAATCATCAAGACGTTACGGTCATTGTCGATCCGAGTGATTATGATTCAGTGATTCAGCAATTAAAAGAAGGCGGCGTTTCGTTAGAGAAAAAACGCGAGCTGGCAGCAAAAGTATTCCGTCATACAGCAGCATATGATGCCCTAATTGCTGATTATCTCACGACCTATGTTGGCGAAACAGAGCCAGAACAGTTCACGGTCACTTTTGAGAAAAAACAATCCTTGCGTTATGGAGAAAACCCGCATCAAGCAGCGATATTCTATCAACATGCGCTCCCAAGCAAAGGGTCTTTAGCAACGGCTGTACAATTACATGGGAAAGAACTTTCCTATAACAATATCAAAGATGCAGATGCTGCACTCCAAATTGTACGTGAATTTACCGAACCTGCAGCGGTAGCAGTAAAGCATATGAATCCATGTGGAGTTGGTACAGGAGAGACGATTGCAGAAGCATTTGACCGTGCATTCAAAGCAGATGAGACGTCTATCTTTGGCGGCATTGTCGCTCTAAACCGTGAAGTAGATAAACAAACGGCTGAAGTTCTTCATACGATTTTCTTAGAAATCATCATTGCACCATCGTTTAGCCAAGAAGCGCTTGATGTGTTAACAGCGAAAAAGAATCTTCGTCTATTAACACTAGATGTACAAGCCGATCTTCAGAAGAAAGAAAAGCAACTAACGAGTGTACATGGCGGACTGCTCATTCAAGAGATCGACACATACGGCTTAGAGGAAGCTACCATCTCCATTCCAACGAAAAGAGAACCAACTGAAGATGAATGGAAAGACTTAAAGCTAGCTTGGAAAGTCGTGAAACACGTGAAATCAAATGCAATTGTGCTTGCAAAGGATCAAATGACAGTAGGAATTGGCGCTGGTCAAATGAATCGTGTAGGTTCTGCTAAAATAGCGATTGAGCAGGCGGGAGAAAAAGCGAAAGGAAGTGCGCTAGGCTCTGATGCGTTCTTCCCAATGGGCGATACGGTGGAAGCTGCTGCCAAGGCAGGCGTGACAGCGATTATACAACCGGGTGGATCGATTCGTGATGAAGAATCGATTCAAAAGGCAGATGAATACGGCATCGCCATGGTTTTCACTGGCGTGAGACATTTCAAACATTAAAAGGGGATGGCAGTGTGAACGTATTAATTATCGGCAGAGGCGGAAGAGAGCATACGATCGCATGGAAAGTGAATCAAAGTGAGCTTGTCAGCCAAGTATTTGTCGCACCTGGCAATGATGGAATGACAAGCGTCGCAAATCTTGTACCGATCGACGAAGGCGATCATGAGGCGTTAATTCGCTTTGCAAAAGAAAACGATATCGGTTTAACCATCATTGGTCCGGAGGTTCCTTTAATTGCAGGCATTGTGGATGCATTCGAACAATCAGGTCTAAAAGTATTTGGGCCTAATGCAAAAGCTGCAGTCATTGAAGGCTCAAAGGAATTTGCCAAGGATTTAATGAAAAATTATGATATTCCGACAGCCGCTTATGCGACCTTTACTTCATTTGAAAAGGCGAAGGCATATGTTGAGGAAAAGGGCGCGCCGATTGTCATTAAAGCAGACGGTCTCGCAGCAGGAAAAGGCGTGACAGTCGCAATGACACTCGAAGAAGCAATCGATTGCCTGCATGACTTTTTAGAGGATGAAAAGTTTGGTGATGCGAGTGCATCTGTTGTGATTGAGGAATTTTTAACAGGGGAAGAATTTTCTCTTATGGCTTTTGTCAATGGAGAAAAGGTGTACCCAATGGTGATCGCACAGGATCACAAACGTGCTTTTGAAGATGATAAAGGACCAAACACAGGCGGCATGGGGGCATATTCTCCTGTTCCACACATTTCAGATGAGATTGTGAAACAAGCCGTTGAAGAGATTGTAAAGCCAGCGGCTCGTGCAATGGTGCAGGAAGAACGCCCTTTTACAGGGATATTATATGCGGGCTTAATGCTCACACCAGAAGGTTCGAAGGTCATTGAATTTAATGCACGCTTTGGCGACCCTGAAACACAGGTCGTACTGCCTCGTCTTGAATCGGACTTAGTTCAAGTATTCCTCGATATTCTAGATGGAAAAGATGTGGACTTACAGTGGAAAGACACTGCGGCTGTCAGTGTCGTTCTTGCATCAGAGGGGTACCCAGAGGACTACGCAAAAGGCACACCAATAGGTGCTTTGCAAACGACTGTGTCTGATGTTGTAACCTTCCATGCAGGAACGAAAAAAGAAAATGAGCAATTTGTCACAAATGGCGGTCGTGTAGCGAATGTCACTGCATTTGATGACACGTTTGAAGCGGCAAGATCAAGAGTGTATGAAGCGGTTGAAGAAATCATTCAACCAGGGCTATTTTATCGCCGTGACATTGGCGCTCGTGCGCTGAAGGCAGTAAAGAAATGAGTTTGGAAAAAAACACCTTTTATGTCATCGGAATATATCTGATGAAATGGAAAGGTGTTTTTTCTTCTTTTCATCATGAGAAGGGTTGTCTTTAAATGTGAAGAATTAGTAAGAGGTCAATGATTGCATTTAGAAGGCATTATGGTCATAAAAGAATTTATCATCATTTAGTTGAATCAGAATCATAAGAGAGGAATGAGTAAATGGTGCAATTGAAGAAATTTGCGAACGAGCGCTTTTCTGCTTTAATCTGTATCGACCCATTTAATCAAAGGGTTCGATTAGATGATTATAGCGGCAAGGTGCGGGATGTCATTCAGTCTGTTCTTCAGGAGGCCGCTGGTTGTGGGGCTTCTAAGGTGATTGTGAAAGTAAGGCGAGAGCATATGCCTTTTTTCTTAGAAAAAGGCTTTCGGCTTGAAGGGGTGTTTTCTCATTACTTTCTTGGAAGTGATGCATACGGGATGTCTCTCTTTTTAACGGAGGAGCGAATGAGATGCCCGTATTGGCTCAAAGAAGATGAGATCGTGGCATCCATTCAAGAAAAGCCGATCAAAAGCGATCCAGAGAAATGGCAGGATGATTATGTTATGAGGAAAGCAAATATAAGTGATACTCAAATGCTTGCTAAGCTCTATGATACCGTCTTCGAAACGTATCCCACGCCCATGAACAAGCCGGATTATATCCAAAAGGTGATGGAGGAAGGGACCGTTTTTTATGCTGTTGAACATGACGGGCAAATTGTGAGTGCGGCATCTGCTGAAATCAATGCAACGTATGGACATGCTGAATTGACAGATTGTGCGACTCTTCCGTCTTACCGGAAACTAGGATTCATGCATCATTTGATTCTTGCACTGGAAAAAGAGCTTCAATCTATATATATTTATGTCTTTTATTCGCTTGCGCGTGCGCTATCCTATGGAATGAATCAAGTGTTTTATCAGCTTGGCTATACGTATACAGGGCGTTTTCAAAATAACTGCTACATTTTTGACAAAATAGAAGATATGAATCTATGGGTGAAAACGCCAAACAAATCATGAAATGGTTCTCATCTGATCGAGCAGACCAGATAGACGGTAGGCCATGATGCTTAGCTGCAGCTTCATCCGATCATCAGTGGATTTAAGACTGCAACCCGTCTTTGCTTCAATTTGCTTGAGACGATAGCTTAATGTATGGCGGTGGATAAACAATTCTCCCGCAGATTTTTGAATATTTTCATTGTGCGTTAAATACACTTCGAGTGTATGGATCAGGTCAGCGCCCTGTTTTTTTGTATAGAGCAATGGGCTTAAGAGCTCCACGTAAAAGTCATGCAAATTCATACCAGCTTCATTCATTTCAAGGAGCATGCCGTATAAACCAAGTTTTTGATAATGAATGATGCTTTGGTCGGTCTTTAGAAGAGGAAGAAGCTTTGCGGCATATTGGGCTTCTTTTGCACTTTTTGCAAAGAGACTGATCTGATCATAGGATTTGCCAATGCCAATCACAATCGGATGGATGGGAAAAAAATAAGACCATGTGCTTCGGCACTCATCCGCCGCTCTATACCACTCGGTTGCCTGAAAGCTTTTTTTCCCCGCCGGTGTCAATACAAAAATTGAATCGAGCCTTGCCTTTAGTAAGAAAGGAATCTGTCTTCGTTCAAATATGGACGTCAGTAATTGGGAAAGGCGCTGCACCATCTGGTGATCTAGCTGTGTGTGCTGATGCTGAAATTGAACATAGATGACCACCTGTTCATCATTCATATCGTATTGAAGCTTTGTAGCTTGTTCCATCACATAGCTTTCTTCTGTATATTGTTGCTGTAAAATATCATCTAACAGATGACCTTGCATTTGATTTTCTGTATCTTGGATGGCTTTTTGTTTTAGCCATTCAATGGCATACACTGCTCCGCCATGTTCAATGGCAATTGCATCGAGATGATGCCATTCTTTCTTTTTCTTCAAAGCCACAATAAACCCAAAAATATCTCCCATTGCAATCACAGGACACGCAGCCAAAACAAATTCTCCGTTTGTTTCAAAGACAAGTCGCCCTTTCTCCTCTGCCTGTTTGAGAAGTGAATTGGTCGCAATCGTTTCACTTTCTGTCATAAAGCCAAATGAAGGGGAGTATGTCACTTCATCTTTGGTGAGGCTGGCAGCTGTTTGATGTAAGAAAACGTCAAGAACCACAATATTCGCAGCCGTTAAATGCGCAAGCTCATTCGTAATTTGTGTCACATTTTTGTTGCTGACATTTAAATGAGTCAGTCTTTGATGAATGGCGGCTGAGTACTTGAGTTGATGAAGCTGACTGTTGACGATTTGCTCTAATATGGCTTTTGTAATATCTGAGAAATTCACATGTGAAGGAATTTCGATCAGCGGGATACCGCTTACATTGGCCGCTTCAATCAGAGACGCTGGAATCTCCGTTAAATATACCCCTTTATAAATGGCAATCGCAGACAGACGATGAGACTGAATCAATCGCTTGAGCCGAAGTCTTCTTTCTTCATTTTCAGCAAGACCAAACCCAGTTGTTACAAGTAACTCACCTTCTGACAGCCTTGATGTATCTTCGATGATTTCCACAATGGTCACCCACTGAATCAGGCGCTCCAGTCCATTTTGTCCGGCTAGCAGTTTTGTTTCCTTCATGATATCGAGCGAGAGTGCATCTTTGACGAAAATCGCCATAGACTTATGACCTCCTTTTGACCCCTTTTATACACAATGTATAAAAAATGCGTGTGAAATTCGGGCATGTGGCGAATGGTGGATGACTGCCCTCTTGATTAAGCTAATCTTATAACAATTATACAAAATTTTCTAACGATTCATGTGAAAAGATATGTGCAGCTACTTTCGAGAGAGGGAGGAATGACAAAGTGGAGACTCGGGATTACTTAATCAAACCGATGTTGAATCAGGATTATCCTGTGGCTGTGAAAGGAGAGGGGATTTACTTATATGATCGGGAAGGAAAAAAATATTTAGATGGTTCATCTGGTGCGGTGACGGCAAGTATTGGACATGGCATACCTGAAATGATTGAAGCCATGACTGAGCAAGCGAAAAAAGTGAGTTTTACGTACAGGTCGCAATTTACAAATGAACCAGCGGAAGCATTGGCTTATGAATTGAGTACGCTTTGCCCAGGCAATCTGAACTGGTCTTTTTTTGTAGGGAGCGGTTCAGAGGCAACGGAGACAGCAATGAAAATAGCGATTCAACACTGGCAGGAGCAAGGAAAGACAGAAAAGAATCACATCATTTCTAGGTGGATGAGTTATCATGGCATCACACTTGGCGCCCTGTCGATGTCAGGTCATATTGCAAGGAGAGAGCGCTTTGAACCACTGCTTGAGAAGCACCCTGTATTATCTCCTCCGTATGCCTATCGCTCATGGCTACCAAAAGAAGAGAGTAAACAGGTCGAGTGGTATGTGCAGGAATTAAAAACAGTCATCCAGCGTTTAGGAAAAGATAGAATTGCCGCTTTTATTGCAGAACCCATTGTGGGCGCTGCTGGAGCAGCGCTTGTTCCGCCAGACGGGTATTTTAAGGCGATGAAACATGTCTGTGAGGAAAACGATATTTTATTGATTGCAGATGAAGTGATGACAGGCTTTGGACGAACTGGGAAAATGTTCGCAATGGAGCACTGGGGTGTCGTGCCGGATATGATGGTACTCGGCAAAGGAATGAGTGCCGGTTATTCACCGATTGCAGCAACAGTAGCGGCAGATCATGTGATGGCACCTATTCTCAATGGGTCAGCTTCAGTGATGGCAGGGCATACGTATAGTGCCAATCCGCTTTCAGCCGCTGTGTCACTCGCTGTTATCCGTTATATGAAAAAGCATCAACTCACAGAACGAGCCGATATGTCAGGACGATATTTAATGAACGCATTAAAGGATTTACAAGCGAACCATTTTATCATTGGAGATGTGAGAGGGAAGGGGCTATTCATCGGCGTCGAATTTGTAGCAGATCAATTGGCCAAAACCCCGTTTCCCGCACATGCTCAAATGACGAGGTTGGTGGTCGAAACGGCAAAACAAAATGGGTTGCTGGTTTATCCGGCAAGCGCTGGAGAAGACGGGATTGGAGGGGCTGCCGTTATGATTGCGCCGCCGCTGACCATCACACAGCAGGAAATGGAAGAACTCCTTCATTTATTCGGACAAACGATAACGCAAGTAGAGCAAGAAGTGATCAATCGAGGATTTTTCCCATCTGCGATGTAGGGAGGAAAGAGAATGAATAAAATTGCAGAATTTGATGAAGTGATCACACGTTTTAAAGATGGGATGACGATCATGTTTGGCGGATTTGGTGGAGTTGGTTCACCGCCATCTTTAATTGATGCCCTTCTTGAAGCGAATATGAAAGATTTGACATTGATCGGAAACGATGCGGGATTCCCTCAAATTGGGGTCGGACGGTTAATAACAGAAGGCAGAGTCAAGAAATTGATTGCGTCCCATATTGGATCAAATCCGATTGCTGGGCAGAAAATGCAGGACGGTACATTAGAGGTTCTTTTTTACCCGCAAGGCATTCTAGCGGAAAAAATAAGAGCGGGAGGTATGGGTCTTGCCGGTATTGTGACAGATGTAGGGATGGATAGTATCAATCTAGAAGAGAAGCAATTGGTTCCGTTAAATGGGAAGGAATATATCCTTGAGCCTGCACTGACAGCAGACATCGCCATCGTCAATGCCTTAAAAGCGGATGAAGCAGGAAATCTTATCTTTGATAAAAGTGCACGGAATACGAACCCTATTGTGGCGATGGCGGGAGATTGGACCATTGCGGAAGTTGAAGAAATTGTGCCGATTGGGCGTCTTCACCCAGAGGAAATTGTGACACCCGGCGTATTTGTAGACCAGATCGTGCAATCAAAAGGAGTGAACTGGACATGGGCATGGGAGACATCGATGTAAGACATCGAATTGCCAAGAGAGCGGCGCAGGAAATAGATGACGGCATGATTGTCAATCTCGGCATCGGGATTCCGACACTCGCTGCAGAATATATTCCTGCACATGATCATGTGTGGCTACATGCGGAAAATGGCATTATGGGGGCGGGAGCTTCTCCTGTCAGCGGCGAAGAAGATCCGAATTTGTGCAATGCAGGCGGTTTCCCGATTACTTTAAAACAAGGCGGCTCTTATATGGACAGCACAACCGCTTTTGGCATCATTCGAAAAGGGTTGCTGGACATGACGATATTAGGTGCACTTGAAGTAAGCAGTCAGGGCGATCTTGCGAATTGGATTGTTCCGGGAAAAAGAGTACCTGGTATGGGCGGAGCGATCGAACTGGCGCAAAAAGCCAAAAAAGTCGTGGTGGTGATGAGTCATCTCGATAAACATGGTCAGTCAAAGGTGAAGTCGACATGTACACTGCCTTTAACCGCTAAAGCTTGTGTGGATCTAATCATTACCGATATGGCTGTTATTGAGGTCAAGTCTCAGCTTTTGATCTTACGTGAAGTCATGCCGCCATATCAACCGGAAGATGTCATCAGAGCGACAGAAGCACCTTTAATCCTAGCTCCTGATATCAAGTCTGTTGTGTAGAAAGGATGACCCAAAGTGCAACCAATCACACGTATTAGAAAGTGGATGAGAGATCATCAAGAGAAAGCCATTGAGCTCCTTCAGCGAATGGTTCAATGTGACAGCACACAAGGAAATGAAAAAGAAGTGCAGCAAATCGTTGCGGATACACTTTCAGCGATTGGCTTTGATACAGAAATTTGGGAAATAGGCGGCAATGAATTGCTGAATCACCCCTATTTTTATTCACCTAGGCGTTCATTTAATGGGAGCCCTAATGTCGCTGGGAGATTGAAAGGGAAGGGAAATGGCAAATCTATTTTATTAAACGGACACGTAGATGTGGTGCCAGAAGGAGATCTGAATCAATGGACATATCCACCTTACAGCGGGCATATCATAGGTGGGAGACTCTATGGACGCGGGGCAACAGATATGAAAGGTGGGAACGTTTCTTTACTCTTTGCACTTGAGGCACTTCATACACTCCATATTCCGCTGAAAGGAGATGTTGTGTTCCATAGTGTTGTTGAAGAGGAAAGCGGCGGTGCAGGTACACTTGCGGCGATACTCAAGGGATATACAGCAGATGCTGCCATCATTCCGGAACCAAGTCATATGAAAATTTTTCCGATTCAGCAAGGCTCTAAGTGGTTCAGGCTTCACATCAAAGGGCGTGCAGCTCATGGCGGAACAAGATATCATGGTGTCTCTGCGATTGAAAAAAGCACCATCGTTCTTTCACATTTAGCAGCACTTGAAGAAGAGAGAAATAAGCGAATCACCGAGCCGCTATTTCAGCATATTCCAATTCCTATCCCGATCAACATTGGAAAAATTCAAGGCGGCGACTGGCCGTCTTCTGTAGCAGACCTTGTGACAATGGAAGGCAGATTAGGTGTGATGCCAGGCGAGACGGTTGAGCAAGCAGAAGAGGAGTTAAAGAATTGGGTTGCGGGTCTTTCTGAAAAGGATGAATGGTTCAAGGATCACCCTGTGGTAGTCGAGTGGTTTGGTGCAAGATGGCTTCCAGGTTCAATTGATATCCAGCATCCGCTTTTAGATTTATTAAAAGAACAATACGAAGAGGTGCGAAAGAAGCCGCCAAAAGTAGAAGCTGCTCCTTGGGGAACAGATGGAGGCTTGTTGTCACAAGTGGCAAACATACCTGTCATTGTGTTTGGCCCTGGAACAACAGAGCTTGCACATTATCCAAATGAATCGATCGACATCGAGCACGTCATAGAAGCCGCCGAAATCATTGCAGGCACAATTGTGAAATGGTGTGAAATGGCAGAATAATTTTTCAACATGTTCATAAAAAACCGATACCATCGGATGGATAGAATCGGTTACAGAAGGCTGTCTTACTCAGCCTTCTCTTTATGTGTGCTCTGCTGCTCGCACATGTAAGTCACAGGACAAAAACGAAGAATGCCAGATGCCGTCTTCATGCCGCCAAGAAACACGCCAAGAAGGAGCGTTTTACACCATGGTTTCCTTGAAAATAACGACCCAGCCACAGTACATACCGTCATTCCACAGGCAATTCTGATGAGAGCTTCCATTAAACTGAGATTAGGTTTCATTAAATATCAATTCCTTTTCAAATTATTTTAAGTGTGATTTCAAAAAATTGTAACGTTTCATTAATGCGTCATGTGGTTCATTATGTTACGATAAGTCTAATACAAATGAAGGAGAGTATGTGAATGTCCGAACGTACTTTTAATTGGAGAAACAATGACATCCGTACACAAATCGATGTAGTCGACTCAAAAATAGTTCCAACACTCCTTTTAACGAATGGACTCGTGCTAAACCCGTTTTTAAAACAATGGGTGAAGGCAAATATTTGGATACATGATGATCGAATTGTTTATGTTGGAGCAGAGCTTCCTCAAAATAAATCAACTAAACGTGTGATTGATTGTGCTGGGAAATACATTGTGCCAGGTTATATTGAACCTCATGCGCATCCGTTCCATATTTATAATCCCCAATCTCTTGCAGAATATGTGTCTCAATTTGGCACAACAACGATGGTCAGTGATAACTTATTTCTTCTTTTGCAGAGCAATGAAAAGAAAGCGCTTTCCACTTTATGTGAATTAAAAAAGCACCCCTTTCAATACTTCTGGTGGTCCAGATATGATCTTCAAACAGAAGTGAGATATGAAGATGAAATGCTGCCAATTAACTATCGAAAAGAATGGATTGATCATCCTGACGTTCTTCAAGGCGGAGAATTAACAAGCTGGCCAAGGTTGATGGACGGTGATGACCTCATTTTATATTGCATGCAAGAAACGAAGAAGCAGCGAAAACGAATTGAAGGTCATTTCCCAGGCGCTTCTGAGAAAACGCTAACAAAAATGAAACTGTTTGGAGCTGACAGTGATCATGAAGCCATGAATGCAGATGATGTGTTAAAACGCTTGTCGCTTGGCTATTATGTTTCACTGCGTCATTCCTCTATTCGTCCAGATTTAGCGCCGATTTTAAGAGAGCTGCATGAACGTGATTTTAGGCAGTATGACCACTTTTTTTATACAACAGATGGAGCCGCACCTCACTTTTATGAGGAAGGTATGATTAATCGATTGATTTCGATAGCGCTTGAAGAAGGCGTGCCCATCCTCGATGCCTACAATATGGCGACATTTAACATTGCGAAATATTATCAAATTGATGACTTATTAGGGGTAGTCGGACCCGGTAGGTTGGCTTCTTTGAATATTTTAGACGAGCTATTGAATCCAAATCCTGAAACGGTTATATCAAAAGGGGTCATTCTGAAATTAGAAGGTGCGAATCAGCATCAATTTCAAGAAACAAAGTGGGGAAAAGGCGGGCTTGTTCCACTAGATTTAGGCTATGATCTGACCATGAGCGACCTGCAATTCTCTATGCCGCTTGGTGTGAAAATGAGAAATGCCGTCATTATGGAGCCGTATACAGTGGAGATTGATAACTCTGTGAACCAACTGTCATGTGATCATGATCAAAGTTTTTTTAGTTTGATTGACAGAAAAGGTGAGTGGCGTGTGAATACGATGCTAAAAGGTTTTGCGCATAAGGTGCAGGGCTTTGTTAGCTCATTTTCGACGACTGGCGATATTTTAGTCATCGGGAAGAATAAAGAAGATATGATCCTAGCCCATAAACGAATGAAAGAAATCGGTGGAGGGATTGTCCTTACAGAGAACGGAAAGATATTGCACGAAATACCGTTACAATTATCCGGCTGTGCATCAGCTGAACCGTTTGAGACCGTGCTAGCGCAGGAACAAAAATTGCGGGAGCTTCTCATTGAACGTGGGTATCCATTTGACTGTCCGATTGATACACTTGTCTTTTTCCAAAGTACGCATTTGCCTTATATTCGAGTGACACCAAGAGGAATATTTGATGTCATGAAAAAAACTGTACTCTTTCCGTCTATAATGCGTTAAAATATAACAGAGTGGAAGCTGTATCATCTTTGCCCGATTTTCTCCTGCTGTTATAGGGCAGAAAATCAGCAAGTCATACACTTCGTTACATGTAGACAAAGCAGAGGGTTTTGACATGACGAGAGAAGTGCCCTAATGTAAAATGGATTTGTCGGTTATGCTGACCGATACTATATTTGAAATAACATCAAAGCATGGCGGGATACATGTTAGTTGTCTCGCCAAACTTTCAACACATACCGTAGCTTATTCATAGGGCAGATCGAACAATAGCAGAAGTCATTCTTATATCGGAAGCAAACAAGTTTGTCAGATTGTCGTACAAGGAATATGACAAAACTTGTCGAATTTGTTTACGATAAAGAAGCTTCGGCTTACGAAAGAACCTGACGGCATTTTCAGTGTAGAACCAAAACTGTCATGATTTGTTCAAAGCTCATTGCAGATGTTAAAAAATTAGTCAGGAAAGATACCGCTTCCTCTAGCGGTGTGCCAATAGTAAAGGAGAAGATGTATAAAGATGCAAATTGATAAATTAAGGGGCAAAAGCTTAGATCAGTTATTCAAATCCATTTTATCCCTTAAAGACCTGGAAGAGTGCTATCGATTCTTTGATGATTTGTGTACAATCAATGAAATCCAATCTTTATCACAGCGTCTTGAAGTAGCTCGAATGCTTCGTGAGGGAAATACGTATCATAAAATTGAAACGGAAACAGGTGCGAGTACCGCTACCATCTCACGTGTGAAACGCTGCTTGAACTACGGAAATGATGCATATATTATGGCACTGGACCGCATAGCGGAACAACAAGCAAAAGAAGAAACCAAATAACACCGCTCTAGCTGTAAACAATCCTTTTCAAGAAAACGGAATTGTTTGCAGTTTTTTTGCAAAAAAGTTCGGTAACAGTTCAGGCTGTCGGGAAAATCTCGACAGCTTTATTTTTTAATCACCATCCTAATCATTTCTTATTATATAAAATTAAGGTATATAAGAGTCAGGAGGGTTTTTATTTGGACAGTATTACTTCTGTGGATGTAGCCAACACTCTCAACTCTGAATGTAATTTGCAATGTTCTGATCAAGCTCAATCTCTGTTGCTGCCACACTCTTAATACATACTTTAAGAATAAAAAAGATTGTAGAAAAACATGAGTTTCTCTACAATCTAAAGGTACGGTAGCGCACCTTTTTGTAGCTAGACAGAATGATGTGTGCTTGAGAACGTAGGCACTTCAGTTGTTTGGCCATTCTCTTGTCTAAAAATAATATGTTTTTCGTTAAAACGGATAGGTGATTCAATTCCACTAGCTGCCGATAAGTTAAATAAACCTTCTCTAAGGGATAGGATATAATTGCATACTCGATATTTCTTTTCTTCAATCGACAAAGCTCTTTGCAGCTTTGGATCAGTTGTGGCAACCCCTACTGGACATTTATTCGTATGACATACTTGCGCCCGAATACAACCAACTGAAAACATAAGCCCTCTTGCGATATTCACAAAGTCAGCTCCCATGGAAAGGGCAATGGCAATTTTGTCAGGTGAGAGAAGCTTGCCTGATGCAAATAGCTTAACTTGATCTCTTACACCATATTCTTTCAGAATTTGATGAACCATTGGAAGTGCGGTGAAGATGGGCAGCCCTGCGGAATCCGCTAACTCATGAAAAGATGCTCCCGTGCCGCCTTCCCCGCCGTCTATGGTGATGAAATCAAGGTGTTTCCCGCTCTTTTTTATATAGGCCGCAAGCTCCTCAATTTCTTCTTTATGACCAACAACAAGCTTAATCCCGACTGGCTTTTCGCCAATGGCTCGAAGTTGTTCAATGAAATCAAACATCTCAGGAATAGATCCAAAAAGCTCAAAGCGGTTCGGGCTGTCAATGGATTGGTGAGGTGGCAATTTGCGAATACTCGCAATTTCCTCGGTGACTTTCTCTCCGTCAATGTGACCGCCTCGTGTTTTGGCTCCTTGGGCAAGCTTTAGTTCAAAGGCTTTAACTTCCTCGTACTCACTTTTTTTCTTGAATTCTTCGAAAGAAAATGCGCCATCCTCTGTTCTCACACCAAATAGACCAGGACCGATCTGACAAATAATATCAGCACCGCCCTTTAGATGATATGGAGAAAGACCACCTTCGCCCGTATTCATCCATGTTCCGCCAGCCATCTTTAAGCCAGATGATAGAGCCGTAATTGCCCGATCGCCTAAAGAACCATAGCTCATGGCGGATTGACCAATGAGACCCTTTACATAAAAAGGTTTCTTACAAGTGTGTTCTCCAATGATTTGAACGTCTTCTTCATGTAAGTAATATGGGTTTGCTTTGACTTCTTTAAAATGTTCGCTTCTTCGCAGTAAATTATCTTGATCGATCTGATACACTTTTGTGTGAATTTTTTCTGATTGATCGATCCGTAGTTCATCTCGCTGTTTTGGAAAGAGAACGTTGCGAATATAATATCCAGGTTTGTCAAAATCACGCTTTGACCCAAATCCCATCGTCCGGCTGTTGTATTTACCGGACATCACTGCTTGCTCATACTCTTTTCTCGAAAAAGGAAGCTCCTCTCGATCGTTGAGAAATAGATATTGGCGAAGTTCAGGTCCTATCTTTTCAAAAATGAATCGCAGTTTGCCAATGACAGGATAATTTCGTAAGACAGAATGCTCTTCCTGCTTTTCATCTCTCACCCAAATCCATGTAAATAGGATGAGTGGTACGATCAAGCAAATGGTCAACATTGCGACAATGACAATCACAGTTGTGGTCATGTTATCTCCTCTTTTCTCTTTCATTGTTGTTGTTATACCTCTTTTCTTACAAAAAGAAACCACATGTCGGCTAACGTATACTGTGACGTTTAGAAATGAGTAGGCGGGGTAACATACAAACAAGAATCAATGGGGAGGGAAAACACATGAATATACGTCCAGTAAATGCGTATGTACTTGCAGGAATAGGGGTTGGAAGTGCTGTGTTATTAGCGGTGAAAAATAAGCAGCATCTTAAAAAATGGGCAAGCGTATTTCGGTCAAATCAAAAGGTTCCTGAAAAAGCCGGTCATCCTGATCCACTTGATATTCAAGATAATAAGATGGTCGATGAAGGAGCTATGACATCTGTCCAATATTTTAACAAAGTAAGTCAATAGACTAAAAAAGCCGCTTTGAACAGAACAAAACGGCTTTTTGCCCGCTGTATTTGACGGTATCAAACCAACGTTTAAATCTAAAAAAGATAAAGTGATAAAATGGCAGAACAATCTCGTGGTTCTGTCTTTTTGATGTCATGAATCTCCTTCATCTGAATGAAACTTCCTTCTTCTTTCACCTTTTACATTTAGTTTCTGAATTATCGGTAATCATGAACAGATAGACTGGTTATTTACATTCACTTCGGACATTTCATTCCCACAAAAGATATCCGTCTCACGGCTTTTTTTCAGCAATACTCCCCACTGACTTATCTCCGTTTAACGACAAACTGTTTTCAAAAGAATGAAACTTTTAAATGAAGCGGGTTCGCCGTTTTTTGCGGTCACTGATTTTGTTATAATATTTAAATGGAATGAAATGAATGGAGGAACGTTTTTCATGTATGATGTTACCGAGTGGAAGCATGTCTTTAAACTCGATCCAAATAAAGAAATCACAGATGAACAGCTAGAAGCAATTTGCGAATCTGGTACGGATGCCATCCTGATCGGCGGCAGTGACAATGTGACAGAGGACAACGTCCTGCACCTGATGTCAAAGGTTCGAAGGTTTCTTGTGCCATGTGTGCTTGAAATCTCGGCACATGAGATGATTGTGCCGGGCTTTGATCTTTATTTCATCCCGGCTGTGTTAAATAGCTCTCATCCGGATTGGATTGTTGGGCTTCATAAGGATGCCATGAAGGAATACGGTGATTTGATGTCAATGGAAGAAATTGTGCCAGAAGGATATGTGATCTTAAACGAAGATTGTAAGGCGGCCAAGCTCACAGACGCAAATACCACTCTAGACATTGATGACGTGCGCGCCTATGCCAGAGTAGCAGAGCATTTGATGAAACTGCCCATTTTTTATCTAGAATACAGCGGGACGCTTGGAGACATAGAAGTTGTCAAAGAAACAAAAGCGGTTCTTGAGGAAACAGTTCTTTTTTATGGCGGCGGTATTCAGACAGCTCAACATGCAGAAGAATTTAAACAACATGCAGACGTTATAGTCGTCGGAAATGTCATTTATGAAGATTTTAAAGAAGCTTTAAAAACAGTGGATGCAGTCAAAAAGTAGTCATAGTCAAACAAGATGAAACGGTTTAAAATAGAACATAAGTTCGAAATGGCGGTGAATGGAATGAATGATATATCGAATCAGCTATTAGAAGGGCTGAATCAGGCGCAGAAAGAAGCGGTCAAAGCAACAGACGGTCCACTATTACTAATGGCAGGAGCAGGAAGTGGTAAAACACGGGTGCTCACACATCGAATCGCGTACTTAATGGCAGAAAAGCATATAGCACCATGGAATATTTTAGCGATTACTTTTACAAATAAAGCGGCACGTGAAATGCGTGATCGAGTGCAAGCCATTTTAGGACCTGGAGCAGATGAAATTTGGATCTCTACCTTTCATAGTATGTGTGTTCGAATTTTAAGGAGAGATATCGACCGAATTGGTGTGAATCGCAATTTCTCCATTTTGGATACATCTGATCAGCTCTCAGTGATCAAGAGCATTTTAAAAGAACGAAATATCGATCCTAAAAAGTTTGACCCGCGTAGTATTTTAGGGTCAATCAGCAGTGCAAAAAATGAATTAATTGATACAGAGGAATATGCAAAAACAGCCGGCGATTTCTATGAACAAGTGGTAAGCGACGTTTATACAGATTATCAAAAGCGATTACTCAAAAATCAATCGCTTGATTTTGATGATTTGATTATGATGACAATCAGGCTGTTTGAACGTATACCAGAAGTATTAGAGCATTACCAACGCAAATTTCAATACATTCATGTAGATGAGTATCAAGATACTAACAGAGCGCAGTACATGCTTGTGAAGTTGCTTGCCCAACGTTTTCAAAACATTTGTGTGGTCGGTGATTCGGATCAATCGATTTACCGTTGGCGTGGAGCGGATATTACCAACATTCTTTCTTTTGAAAAAGACTATCCGTCCTGTGAAGTCATCCTGCTTGAGCAAAATTATAGATCAACAAAACGAATCCTGCATGCAGCCAATTCGGTGATACAAAACAATGCGAACCGTAAACCAAAAAATCTTTGGACTGAAAATGAGGAAGGGGCTAAGATCGCTTATTACCGAGCGGAAAATGAGTTTGATGAAGGACAATTTGTCGCTGGAAAGATTCGTCAGCTTCATCAAAGCGGCAAGCGTAAATTATCTGATGTTGCTATTCTCTATCGAACCAATGCCCAGTCTCGTGTCATTGAGGAAACATTAATGAAGGCAAACATTCAATACAACATCGTCGGCGGCACGAAGTTCTATGACAGAAAAGAGATTAAAGACATTCTCGCATACTTAAGACTTGTGGCGAACCCAGACGATGATATTAGTTTTGCGCGAATTGTCAACGTACCAAAGCGCTGGATTGGTGCAACATCTGTTGATAAAATTGCTGCTTACGCTGAAATGAACGATCTTTCAATGTTTGAGGCGCTCAGGCAGGTGGACTTCATCGGGCTGAGTGCAAGAGCAGCCAACGCCCTCGATGAGTTCAAACAGCTCATTGATCAAATGACAAATATGCAAGAGTATTTATCTGTAACAGAATTAACAGAAGAAATATTAGAAAAAACAGGCTATCGTGAAGCGCTAAAGGTGGAAAAAACCATTGAAGCGCAAAGTCGTCTGGAAAATATTGACGAGTTCCTGTCTGTGACAAAAAACTTTGAAGAACAGAATGAAGATAAATCTCTTGTGACCTTCCTATCAGAACTCGCATTAGTCGCCGATATTGACAAATTAGACGAAAACGAGGTAGAAGAGCAGGATGCGGTCATTTTGATGACCCTTCACGCAGCGAAAGGTCTTGAATTCCCTGTTGTCTTCTTAATGGGGATGGAGGAAGGTGTCTTCCCGCACAGCCGTTCATTAATGGAAGATGCAGAGATGGAAGAAGAACGACGTCTTGCCTATGTAGGGATCACTCGAGCAGAAGAAGAGCTTTATTTATCTAGTGCAAAAATGAGGACTTTATTTGGTCGGACGAACATGAATCTTGAATCAAGATTCATTGGAGAAATACCTGCTCAATTATTGGACAACCTAAATGAGAACAAAGAAGTCAACACCCCGTTTGGTCAAACAAGAGAGCGACCTCAAAGACGTGGACCCGTCTCACGAATGCAGACCCAAACCATTCAACATACAGGAGCTGACAGTATTGGCTGGGCTGTGGGCGATAAAGCCGCACATAAAAAATGGGGCGTTGGAACCGTTGTGAGTGTGAAAGGAAGCGGAGATAGCACGGAGCTTGATATTGCTTTCCCAAGTCCTACAGGCATTAAAAGACTCCTTGCTGCATTTGCGCCAATCGAGAAACAATAACCTTTGGATTGACAAAACGGATGAATTGAAAGGAAGAAGCAGATGGATAAAGAAGCAGCAAAACGCCGAATCGAGGAACTGCACCAGATGTTGAATCAATACAACTATGAATATCATACACTTGATCGTCCAAGTGTTCCTGACGCTGAATATGATGCGCGGATGCGTGAGCTGATCTCCCTAGAGGAGGAACATCCAGATTTAAAATCACCTGATTCCCCCTCACAAAGAGTAGGGGGAGCTGTTTTAGATGCCTTCCAAAAAGTACGTCACGGTACACCGATGCTTAGTCTTGGAAATGCTTTTAATGAACAGGATCTTCTTGATTTTGACCGTCGTGTTCGTCAAGCAGTTGGTGACAATATAGCATACAATGTCGAACTGAAAATTGACGGACTCGCTGTTTCTCTCCGTTATGAAAACGGGATTTTTGTTCGAGGTGCCACGCGTGGAGATGGGACAATAGGTGAAGATATTACGGAAAACTTAAAAACCATTCGTTCCATCCCGCTGAAAATCAATCGTCCTCTTTCAATTGAAGTAAGAGGCGAGGCGTTTATGCCGAAGCACTCTTTTGAAGCATTAAACGAAAAAAGATTACAGAACGGTGAAGAACCGTTTGCGAACCCGCGTAATGCGGCTGCGGGGTCACTTCGTCAGCTCGATACGAAAATTGCAGCGAAACGAAATCTTGATATTTTCGTCTACAGTATAGCGGAGCTTGATGAAATCGGTGTGGAAACGCAAAGCGAAGGACTTGATCTCCTCGATGAGCTTGGGTTTAAAACGAACAAAGAAAGACGGATGTGCCGAACGATTGAAGAAGTGATCGAGCTCATCGAAACAATCAAAACAAAGCGAGCAGACTTTCCATATGAAATTGATGGGATTGTCATCAAAGTGAATTCATTAGCTCAGCAGGAAGAGCTGGGTTTTACAGCAAAAAGTCCTCGTTGGGCTGTCGCTTACAAATTTCCAGCAGAAGAAGTCATTACAAAGCTGCTCGATATTGAATTAAGCGTTGGGCGTACAGGTGTGGTCACTCCGACGGCGATACTAGAGCCGGTGAAGGTAGCAGGTACCACTGTGCAGCGAGCGTCTCTTCACAATGAAGATTTGATTAAAGAAAAGGATATACGCTTATATGATCAAGTCATCGTGAAGAAGGCTGGCGATATTATTCCAGAGGTGGCAGGTGTGCTTATAGATCAGCGTACAGGTGAAGAAAAGCCGTTTCATATGCCGACCGAGTGTCCAGAATGTCAAAGTGAGCTTGTGCGAATCGAAGGCGAAGTGGCGTTGCGCTGTATTAATCCAGAATGTCCAGCACAAATACGTGAAGGACTCATTCACTTTGTCTCTCGTCAAGCAATGAACATTGATGGTCTTGGTGAACGAGTCATTACACAGCTTTTTAAAGAGCAACTCGTGTCTCGTGTGTCAGATCTATATCGATTAACAAAAGAACAGCTCATCCACCTTGAACGAATGGGTGAGAAATCAACGGATAATTTATTACGCTCTATTGAACAATCGAAGAAAAACTCCCTTGAGCGCTTATTATTTGGCTTAGGCATTCGATTCATTGGATCTAAAGCTGCCAAAACATTGGCGATGCATTTTGAAGACATTGATCAATTGAAGCAAGCGACAAAAGAACAGTTACTCGAAGTAGATGAAATCGGTGAAAAAATGGCAGATGCTGTTATCACATACTTTCAAAAAGAAGAAATTCTGGACTTGCTGAATGAACTGAAAGAGCTTGGGGTCAATATGACCTACACAGGGCCTAAGCCGGTTAAAGCAGAGGAAATTGATTCCTACTTTGCAGGGAAAACGATTGTTCTCACAGGAAAATTAGAGCAGATGTCTCGAAACGATGCAAAAGCTGCTATCGAAGCATTAGGTGGTAAATTAGCAGGAAGTGTGAGTAAAAAAACTGATTTAGTGATAGCTGGGGAAGCTGCTGGGAGTAAGCTGACAAAGGCAGAAGAACTCAATATTGAAATATGGGACGAAGCTAGAATGCTCGAGGAGCTAAAGAAATAAGAGGAGTGTTTTCTATTGAAAAAGTTGTTAGTGCTGCTGACAATGGTTACACTGGTGTTGTCAGCGTGTGTACCTTTTGGGGGAAAAGATGAAGAAGAGGTTACACAAAAGACGGATGAAACAAAGGAAACAGCGATCATCCCTATGTACAATATCTCTGACTCTTACTACAAAATGGTGCTGCCGTTTAAACAAGGAGCTGCAAGAGGTTTAACAGCAGAGCATCTCAACACACGCTTAGATATTGATGAATTTGAAACAGGTCTCATGCGCCTAGCAACAGAATCGTTTAATACAAACGACTATCTGTTCCAAGAAGGACAGCATTTGGATGAAGATACAGTTCTGAGCTGGCTGGCACGTAAAAAAACAGGCAGTGATTTGAAAAAGGCGGAAAAAGAAGATAAAAACTTTAAGAACCTTGGCTTAAATCCTGCTCTTCCAAACTCAGGTTCAATAAAGTCCAAAAATGAAAATAGTCCAATATACTTAGCTTCTATGCTAGAACATAATTACCTTATTCGAAAAGACAAAAATAGTTTACAGCTTGGTGGAGTTGTTATTGGTCTTGCACTTAACTCCGTTTATTACTATCGCGAAAATGTCGGTGATCCTCAGCAAGAAGTCACAATCGATTCATCTAAAGATTCGAAAAAGCTCTTGGCAGAAGGTGAAAAAATTGCTGCCCAAGTGATCAAACGAATTCGTCAAATGGACGGTTTGCAAAAAGTGCCTGTAATGATTGCACTCTACAAACAAGCGCCAAAATCGTCGATCGTTCCAGGTAACTTTATTGCTAAGGCAGATGTGAAAGCAGGCTCATCTGATATTGGCAACTGGGATATCCTCAAAGAGGAGAACGTCTTTTTCCCTTCAGATAATGCCAAAAGCAATTACAAAGATGATTCAGAACGATTTGACCGCTTCAAAACAAAGGTAGAAGATTACTTCCCAAACTACACGGGAGTGGTTGGCAAAGGCTTCTATAAAAACGGGAACCTTCAAAAAATGACAATTGATATTCCGATGCAGTTCTACGGAAAAACAGAAGTCGTGGCATTCACACAATATTTAACGGGTGAAGTCATGGACTACTATAAGAGTACAAATGTAGAGATCAACATCACATCTTCAGATCAGCAAGAAGCACTTATTACAAAAAATGCTGAAGACAAAGAACCAACTGTGCATATATATGACTAACAAAAAACCGCAAAAGGCAATTGCAAGCGTGCAGACAAACCCCACCTTTACTTGAAGTGAAAGTGGGGTTTCCACTTGTTTTGATAAACTATATAAGTTGTCTGAAACTGGACATGGTTCTTTCCATGTCCAGTTTGCTAGTTTGTGTAGATTCATGGCAGACCCTGCATTAAAAATTTTTTCGCCCTCAAAGCCCTTTTAGCGGTCAGACTGTCGAGAAATTTAAAGATATAGGAACACATATATGGAATAAATGAATAGAAATAAACACTATCAGTCACCTTATCATTTTTTCATTCGAGAATATAGTTGTCTAGTAAAAAACAAAAGGTTGTTTATTCTTAAGTGTTTACATTTAGCTTGAAATAGAATGTACGTTCTTTGGTGGTGGAATACAGAACCTTTGTTCAATATAAATTTTGGAAAGCAAAAACCCTCCTTTTCATTTGGAGGGTAATAAGCTAATTGTTGCCCTTTTCTTTGTTCTTGATATATTGATCAAGAAATTCTTTAACTGACTTTCTTTTAGGAAGTATTCCAAGATTTTCGTATGCCCATATTGCTCTTCTTTGAGATCCGTTAATTCCTTGATTCAATACATCTTCATAATTTAAATCTAAAGAGAATTTTCCATTCGCATCTAACTTCAAAGTTAAATTTGTCCATTTTTCCGGATTAATTAATTCATATGCTTGTTGTAGCTCTTCAAACAAATCATGTAATTTTATTAACAAATCGTTATAGATTGACTTACTTACATGATGATCTTCAGGTATATTATGTGAGTAAAGAAATTCCGTTTCTCCCTTTAATCTATAATAAAAATTAATCTCTGCAGAGTCGTCTAGTATTTCGGCATATAAACAAACTTCATCCCACTCTTTTGGTATCATCTCATTAACAGTTTGTGCAATTTCACCATACAGAGAATCTAGTTTCTCTAATTCCATTGTTTATCCACCTTTTTGGTTTTTAATAATTGATCTTTGTAATTCGTCATTGCCTATTTTAAATTCAACAACAAAACGTTCTGGTCTCAATGAATCACTTTTATAAACTGGTTCAATTGAAACAGATACTTTCTCAGGAGGAACTTCTTTCAATGCAGCTAACCACTCTTGTTCCATCTCATACCATTTCCCACCACTTCGATTAATCTGCGAATTCATCGGAAGCAGGTTATCAATATCACCTGAACCTTTAAAAATAGAGGCAATTAAATGACCACCATCATCATCTGGTAGTCTATCTGGCTTTCCTGTATTTGATTGGGAGTATTGGTTTTTTGATCTCTCCGTATTGTAAATCACTTACTTCGATTTTGACAATTTTTCATTAAATCATGACAAACAAAAACCCTCCATTAATTTGGAGGGCATTGTGTTAGTTACTTTTTTTATTTTTTATAAAATTCAGTACAGCTTCTTTATCTTCCTCATCCTCAGGGAGAATTCCGAACGTTTCATATTTCCATACAGCTTTTCTTTGCACTCCATTTAATCCAATAGAGTAAATATCTTCATATCCATACTCAATAGAAAATTTCCCCGACTGCTCCAACTGGAGAGTAGCTGTTGTCCAAGCTCCTAAACCATTTTTTATATATTCTTCCTTCAACTTTTCAAAGGAATGTAAAAGATCGACTAACAATTCATCATAAATCAATTCGCTCACATTATACTTTTTTGGAATTTTATGTCCATATATTAAATTTTCATCCGGGGTACTGAAATAAAAAATAGCTTCCAATGAATCATCTACTATTTCCGCATACATCCAAACCTTATCCCATTCCGTCGGAATCATTTCATTTAGTATTCCCGCTATTTCTTTATAATTTTTTTCTATTTTTTCCATGCTTTAACCTCCTGGTTTGTTCTTAATTATTTTTCGTTCCTCTAGTTCTTCAATTGTATATTTCACTAGAAATTCAGTGGGTCTTATCGAATCAACACTGTAAATTGGTTTTATCACAACCTCTACACGCTTAGGCGGATCTGAAGTCAATGCTTTTAACCACTCCTGCTCCATCTCATACCATTTTCCACCACTTCGATTAATCTGTGAATTCATCGGAACAAGATTATCAATATCCCCAGATCCTTTGAAAATAGAGGCAATTAAATGACCACCATCATCATCTAGTAATCGATCTGGTTTCCCAGCATTTGATTGTGCATATTGGTTTCTTTTGATCTCTCCGTATTGTAAATCCCTTGCTTCGACTTTGACAATGCGGCCATAGTGATCTGTTGTGTAGGTGTAGCCTTGTTTTGTTGTATAAATGATATTTGGTTTTAACACTTTCTTTCGTTTCCATCTGACGAAATGTTCTCCATATGTAACGACTGTTGGCGGTGTTTTTGGTGCTGGTAATCGTCTGCCTGTTTTGGAGATTCCATAGCTTGGATTGTTGTCTAAACGTTTTGCCATGGAGAGAAGCTTATTTTTAATGTTTTCGCCATCAAACACGTTATATGGCAGTTTTCCGCCACCAGCTATTTGAAACTTTGGTGAGTACGGCAATAAATTCGGAATGGAGACATTATCGATTGATTTTGCTCCTTGTTCAAGTCCTTTTTTAACAGTTGTTTTAGCTACAGATGTTCCTGTTTTCGTGATGGCTCCTACACCTTTAGAACCAAAGACGATTTCTGCTAAAGAGCCAGTGGCATAGGCAAACCAGTGTGCTCTTGAATAGGCATCACCTTCAATAACCTCTTTTTGAAATGAATCAGAAATGGCTTTTCTAATGACTTTTGATGTTTCAATCGGGTGAGAAATAGCGGTGACAACAGATTCTACAGCTCCACCAGGGTCAGTGACAAGATCGTACATACCGATCACTGTATCTTTTGCCACATCATAAATACCAACTGCTGCTCCTTTTATGCCATCAATCAATACATTTGACGCTTCTTCTTGTGCTTTCATTTGAAGAAGCTGA
The DNA here is from genome assembly GCF_044754665.1 of Bacillus sp. NPDC093026. Taxonomy (NCBI): domain Bacteria; kingdom Bacillati; phylum Bacillota; class Bacilli; order Caryophanales; family Bacillaceae; genus Bacillus; species Bacillus sp. NPDC093026. Next base: position 97,456 of record NZ_JBIVPN010000008.1, read on the forward strand.
CTGTAGTACATTTTTTGATCGTAAGAGAGATGTTCATATCCAATCTCATCTACTATCTCAAAATATTGATCTACTGATATGCATGATGGATCATCAAGTTTTGCCATGAACTCTTTGATTCTTCGTTTCTCTGCTTCTTCTTTTTTCACCTTTAAATACGTTTTCACCTGTGCATCTATTTTATCATGATTTTTGTACACTTCTGTCTCATGAAACGCTTTTGCATCATAATACATGGGCTGTGCGTGTTTCCCTTTACCGGTGGCTGCCATCATTTTGGTATAAAATGATGTAAGATGTTGCTCGATCTCTTCTGACTTTGCGTATTCCGTTTTGAGTTCATGGTCTATTTTATGTAAGGCATCAATCGTTTCTTGTCGTTTTATATTCGCATCATCTAAGTGTTCGTTTACTTCTTTGCTAGAAAATACATCTAACTCAATCAGATCACGAATGTCATCAAAAATATTTGCAAGAGCTTCCTTTTGTTCTTCCACCATATCTTGATTGTTTTGAATGCCTTGTTTCACTTGAGATTCGAGAAAGTGCTCGTCAATAAACGTATGGCCTCCTAAAGATGCATCATCAAGCTTTCCTTTCACTCCATCTAAAAAAGCCTTTTGCATGTCAATAAAATCAAGATAGGTATCGGCATAAAGTGCAAGATCAGCATAAAAGGCTTTGATGTTATCTGCCCCTTTACCTGTGAACTCATCACCTAAATTAGCCACACCTTGTAATGCTTGTTTCAAATCTATCATTTCTTCCCTAAGTTCCTGATAGTGCTTCGCTCTTTCTTCCATAACGTTTGTTAGTGCTGTTGCATCAAGTATTTTCCCCAGAAGAAGTCACTCCCTCCTATTCTGAACAAGGTCAATTTTACCAATACAAAGATTGGTATTAAATAGGAAAAAAGATACAAAAAACACAATAAAATCGGATATGAATCAAGACACACCTTATTGTATTGAATGATCAGCACGTGAGTTTTTTCTGGGCAAAATATTTCGTTCGTGTTGTTTGTCTCTATCATACGGTGTTTCTCAGAAAATAAGGCGTCCTTTCCGTGCATATTTGACCTATAAAAAAAGTGTCCATAAAAATGGACACTCCCTCTAGTTTCTTTTACTCCCAAAACGCATCACCTTCAGAATCAATATATTTCTGAAGAAAAGTTCCAAAGTCTACATCAAGCAACCTATATTTAAACCGTCTTCAAATAGATAAAGATCAGGCTTTTCCTTCTTTATGATCAAGTAGCTTCCTTGAAAAAAGAAACTCTAGAAATCAATTGACAACTCAGCTTTGTTTTCTTAACGTACTACACAAAAACATTATCCTTTAATTAAACTTTTTTCTTTTAGAAAACGTTCAAACAATTCATCACAATTAAATATTTGCCAGCTAGAATTTTTTAATCATTTTTATCCTTATCATTGCCTGATCGTCTTCATTTTCTTCTTCATTTTTCTCTTCATGAAATTCAATACTTGTGTTGCCAGTTATATTGTCGAAGGGAGTATAGTGAACACCTATTCTTTTCCCTAAAATCATTCGTTTAAAAAGAATTACAAATAATAAAATCACTATTAACAACATAAAGAAAAAGTAGTCCACTCATCAAATCAAACCTCTATCTTTTTAATCTCTGGAAAAGGAGATAAGTTCAGAGAATACATGTTGAGAATGAGGTGAAGATCAAACACTTTTTGCTTACAAATTTATTTCATTTGAAAATAAGGGATAATGACCAATGCACTAGCGATAAAAATAATCACAATCACGATGAAAACATAGATACCCTTTATGACACTGCCAAACATCATTAGCATGAATGGCATGAATAAAGTCAATATGCCAATGATCAAAAGCAATAAACTGATTTTTTTGGATAACTTTTCTTTATCTCCTAAGAAAGTGAATTCATTATATCCAATGATTAGACTTAATATTTTTTTTACTCCTATTAAATAGGAAAAGAAAATACAAATACATCCGCCTAGCATGTAATTTAACAATTTTCATCAATCCTATATATTTTTTTCAAAAAATTCTCTGAATCAAAACCTAATTCCATATCTGCTTCTTTTTTGATTTGTTTTTGACGATCTAAGAACAATTTATATTTGGGACTCATTTTATAGAGTAGATCACTGAATGGACTACCTTCCTTTAATTGAGGAAGATCTTCACTATCCTTCATTTGTTGTATATATTGTTTCTTAAATTCTTCATTCTCTTTCATATTTTTCACTAAATGAATAATGGCTTTTTTTTGTTCTTCCCACAGTTCATGATCTTTGTCAATTAACCTGTCTATAAAATCACGATTCTTCTCTTTAAAATCTTCTAATTGAAGTGGATTTTCTGAAATCAACTGCATGATTGGATGTTGAATGCTTACTTCATCAATATTATCAAGGTAATTCACCAAGCTTAACCAATCCGAATATTTACTTTCATTGTCAATTGTAAACTCCAAAAATGGCTCAAAACTAGTTGCAATAAACTCTCCAAACTTTCCCGGAAACAATCTTACTAATTTTTCTTTGACATACTCTTTCTTCTCAATGTCATTAAGCTGCAATGTACTTTCTAAAGTTTCCACTTTACTTTCAAAATCCTCAATTTCATTTAAATTTTCAATTAAGGTTTCAGTTAAAATTTTTTGTTGCTGAAGTCCTTTTAATTTGTTATTGATCTGATTCAACTGGTCAATTAATAATTCCGAGAGATTTTTGTTTCCATTGAGAAAAGATTTAATTTCTTTAATTGGCAAGTGAAGTAAACGAAGCGAAGCAATCACTTTTAATTGAGATATTTGATCATTCGTGTATTCACGATATTGATTATGAGGATTTTTATTTACATCGATCAAGCCTTGTGATTCATAATACTTTATCGCTTTTTTTGTTAGTCCTGTTATCTCAGAAACTTGTTTTATATTCACTCTTATCACTCCCAATGAATTTACTTATATTGTAAGGTTGACTGTTAGGGGCAGGTCAAGAATGAACCTTAATATCAAAAATATTAAGGTTCATTTTAGTTAATTTAATCTTTCTACCATATTTTTCACAAGTATTTCGTTTGAAAAAGTGTTATTATCGTTCATTTCTGCTACCGGTGCCGCAACTACAGCTCCGGCAACTACACCGCAATACCTTCATGAAAGGCTTTTTGCTATGAAGCTGATATCATTCTTTCCGAAACTGCTCATATGCCTTTGTCCTTTGTTCTAAAGCTGATATAAGCGAGGGAGCGTCTAATATCTTCATATTAAAAAGACTCCTTTTATGAAATATTCTTTTAACAGAATATCATAAGGAGCCTAACCACTTTATCAATTTTTAACCAATCATCCTCCGGAACTTCCTCTTGATGTGACTGTTATTTGAGTATGATCGTTTTGTTGTAGGTTCACACCATTTGTAAAGAAAGGTATACCTAGTGCCACAACTGCTAGTGATAATGTGATTAAAATAGATTTCTTCAACTAATTCACTCCTTTTCCTACATATTGGCTAGCTAACAAGGCTCTTTTATAGTATTTCAATGAATGCTCAAGCAAGCCTTTTCGCTCTAAGTATTTGCCATCAACTAAAATTTTCTCTATGTTGATTCAAGCTCACCGACTTTTGGCGATTTTTGTTTGTTGAAAAAAGGTATTCTCATTCTTTTGTCAAAATAAGTGATGACACTAAAATGAAAGGCTGGTATGTTGATGCTCGAATAAATGCTGACAAAACCATCGTCAATGAATTTTCATTAAAAGAGGAAAAAGGAGAATCAGCATGCATAAAGAAGTAAAAGAGCGATTTGATGAACATATTGTCTTGCAGAAAGCGGCTCAATTATATGACTTTCAGCCAGAACAAATCACATTTTTAGCAGATGCAGAAAACTATGTATATGAATATAAGGCGAAGAATGGGGAAACTTATATTTTAAAAATTACCCATACGATTCGACGTTCACCCACATATATCTTAGGAGAAATGGATTGGATTCGATATTTATCTCGTCGTGGACTTGCTGTAGCTAAACCAATCTCTTCAATTGACGGGAGAGATGTTGAAATGGTTTCGGATCAAGCAGGAGGTGCATTTTTACTCCGAGTGTATGAGAAAGCCCCTGGCAGAAAAGTCGAAGAGGTAGATTGGAATGATAAGTTATTTTATGCACTTGGGAAATATATAGGCCGGATGCACCAGCTTACAAAGAGCTATCAACTATCTGACCCTCGTTACAAAAGACAAGAGTGGGATGAAGAAGAGCAGCTAAAGTTACGAAAATACGTTCCAGCGGATCAGACTCTTGTGTTTGAACAAACGGATCAGTTAATGGAAAAACTAGCAAAGCTTCCGAAAGATCAGGATAGCTATGGGTTGGTTCATGCTGATCTTCATCATGGAAATTTTCACTGGGATCAAGGGAAAATCACGACCTTTGATTTTGATGATATTGGATACAACTGGTTTATCAACGATATTAGTATATTGCTATATAATGTTCTATGGTACCCTGTTATACCATATGATGATAAGGCAGCATTCACTGCTGAATTTATGGGGCATTTTCTGAAAGGCTATCGAAAGGAAAATGAGTTGGATGACGCATGGCTAAAGACGATACCTGATTTTCTTAGGTTGCGTCATATGCTTATTTACGGGCTTTTGCACCAAGCATTCGATCTGGAAACGATTGATTCCAATCAAAAAGCCATGTTGACACGTTTTCGAGAGGAAATTGAGCAACAAACACCGATTACACCTTTTGATTTTATGCAGTTGACACATTGAAAAAATCCCTGGCTGACATCTGCTAGCCAGGGATTTTCTTTGTATTACACCGTATCACACTTCACTCCAACAACGCCTTCTAAATCTTTAATATCAAAATAGACATCTGTTGTATAACGATCCTTGTGCACACGAACGCGCACTTCCATGATAGGGTAATCTTTTTCCTTTAAATCATCAATGCGAACTGAATGAATGCGGATATGAAGTGCCTTCATTTCTTTTAAAATCTCCGTCATTCGGTTTCTGTCAGAAAGAGATAATCTGATGCGGATTTCCTTTTCCTGTAAGCGGATTGGACCGAACTTTTGGAAGAGCCATGGTAAGAATTCCACACTGATAAGAATAAAGAAAAGACCAAGGAAGGATTCTTTATAAAAACCTGCACCTGTTGCAACACCAAGACCTGCCGCCCCCCAAATCATGGCGGAAGTCGTCAGGCCTGAGATCACATCATTGCTTTTACGAAGAATCACACCTGCTCCAATAAAACCAACACCAGATATGATTTGCGCCGGTAACCTGAGCGGGTCCATTTGGAGCTTAGAGACTTTAGGGAAATTGTAGGCTGCATCAATGCTGATGATGGTTAATAAGCAGGAGCTGACAGCAATGACAATACACGTTTTTAAGCCGAGCGGTTTTTTCTTAAGCTCACGTTCAAGGCCGATAATGAGACCAATGAAGGTAGCCACGGCTAATTTTAAGACAGTATCCCATTCAATTGTCCAAGGCATGTGTATCGCTCCTTTCACTTCATGTACGTTTCACAACATGTATATGATTTTCCCATAGTCCATATGGCTACACAACTTCTATTTTATACAGAATCGGAAGAAAGAAAAGCTTTTTATATCAAATTGAAAATAAGTCATCTGCATCGCACAGATGACTTATTTTCTTTCTTTCACAAGATGGTCTTCCATCTTGTGAAAGAGCTTTTTAGAAGCGATAGATGGCTTATTTGTCAGTAAGCTGACAACGATAGCGGTTATCCCGCTTAAAATAAACCCGGGAACCATTTCGTATAAGCCTGTTGTATGATTTAAGCCTGTTGAGATCCAAGTTAAGACCACAACTGCTCCAACAATCATACCTGCCAAGGCGCCATGATGATTCATTCGTTTCCAGTATAAACATAATAAGATGACTGGACCGAAGGAAGAACCAAATCCTGCCCAAGCATAACCAACGAGATCGAGAATGGTATCACTTGGATTGAGTGAAAGACAAAGCGCAATGATGGCAACGACCAATACCGATATGCGTCCAATCATAACAAGTTCTTTATCAGAAGCATTTTTTCTAAAGAATGTACGGTATAAATCCTCTGTCATTGCACTTGCAGTGACAAGCAGCTGAGAAGAAATTGAACTCATAATCGCAGCTAAAATGGCAGAAAGTAAAAATCCAGTCATGTATGGGTGGAATAGCACTTTTGAAAAAACAATAAAGATCGTTTCAGGATCGGCCAAAGTTGTACTAGTATCATGTACATAAGCGACACCAACTAATCCAACAGAAAGTGAACCAATGACCGAAACAATCATCCAGCTCATCCCAATACGCCGTGCAGGTTTCAAATCCTTTATTGTCGTAATAGCCATAAATCGGACAATGATGTGCGGCTGTCCAAAGTAACCAAGTCCCCATGCTAAAAAGGAAATAATGCCAATGACGCTCGTTCCTCTAAATAGATCAAGTAATTTTGGATCAATTTGTTGAATATCTTGATATGTGGCAATTGGGCCACCTAACTGAGTAAAGGCAACGATCGGCACGAGCACTAATGCTAAAAACATAATGGCTCCTTGAACAAAATCAGTTAAACTAACTGCCAAAAAGCCGCCGAATAATGTGTATAGTATCACAATACTAGAAGTTAAGATTAAACCAAACATATAATGAGCACCAAACGCTGATTCAAATAAACGTCCGCCTGATACCATACCTGATGAGGTGTAGAGCGTAAAGAAAATCATAATAATGACAGCTGATACAGCTTTCAATAAAGTAGACGAATCTTTAAATCGTTTATCAAAAAAATCAGGAATGGTAATCGCATCATCAGCAACCTCTGTATATGAGCGTAAGCGAGGAGCTAAGAATAAATAGTTTAAGTAAGCTCCACTAATTAACCCAACAGCAAGCCATCCAGATGAAAGTCCAGTTGTATACATTGCCCCTGGAAGTCCCATTAGCATCCAACCACTCATATCAGATGCGCCGGCAGATAAAGCCGTGACATAAGGACCTAAACTGCGTCCACCTAACATGTAATCATTCAAGTCATTCGTTTTTCTAAAAGCATACCAGCCAATGACAAGCATCCCAATAAAATAAATAGATAAAGAAATTCCAATTTCAATACTCATGTTTCCATATCACCTTTTTCGTATTAATGTGACATCACCTCATCCGGAAGATACAGAAGCGGTGGACAGAACATCCGGTTTCTGCTCACTGCTATGGTTACTTAACCTATCAGAGTATTCTCAAGTGATCAACCTTCTTCACCTTCTTGATTACCAATAAAAAATGCAAGAATCAGTGATAAGAATCAAATTGTAATCGCTTACAAAAATGCATAAAAGTAAAAATTTTCTGAAAAATAAAAGGGATATTTCGGATGATTCTTTATGTCAAAAACGTATGAAGCGAAATGAGCTGTACTGCCTTGGTATAGTTGCTTTAGAACAGTAAAATTTGATATGATAAAGTGTATATGACTTATAATCATGACCATCAACTCATCAATTTTGGAGGTGAACCTGCATGTCAAGAATTTCAATAGAAGAAGTAAAGCACGTGGCGCATTTAGCAAGACTTGCGATTACAGAAGAAGAAGCTGAAATGTTTACAGAACAGCTTGATAGCATCATTTCATTTGCAGAGCAGTTAAACGAGGTTGATACGGAAAACGTTGAACCAACAACACACGTACTAAAAATGAAAAACGTCATGAGAGAAGATGTTCCGAATAAAAGTCTTTCAATTGAGGCAGTCATGAAAAATGCGCCTGATCATAAAGACGGCTATATTCGTGTGCCATCTATTTTGGACTAAAGGAGGCCCGAGACATGTCACTGTTTGATCACAAAATATCTGAATTAAAAGAGCTTTTACATAAAAAGGAATTGTCTGTTTCTGATTTAGTGGACGAGTCTTATAAACGAATTAATGAAGTAGATGGGAAAGTACAAGCATTCCTTGCACTGGACGAAGAGAAAGCGCGTGCGTATGCAAAGGAATTAGACGAGGTAGTTGGTGAAAAGGACGAACTTGGTCTGTTGTTCGGTATGCCGATTGGTGTAAAAGACAACATTGTGACAAAGGATTTGCGTACAACAGCATCAAGTAAAATTTTGCAAAACTTTGATCCTATTTATGATGCAACCGTTGTGAACCGTTTAAAAGATGCGGAAGCTGTCACAATCGGTAAATTAAACATGGACGAATTTGCAATGGGTTCTTCTACTGAGAATTCCGGCTATCAAGTAACAAAAAACCCATGGAATTTGAATAAAGTTCCAGGGGGATCGAGCGGTGGATCAGCAGCAGCTGTTGCAGCAGGTGAAGTTCCGTTGTCACTTGGCTCTGACACAGGTGGTTCGATCCGTCAGCCGGCATCATTCTGTGGTGTTGTTGGTCTTAAGCCGACATATGGTCGTGTATCAAGATACGGTTTAATCGCATTTGCTTCTTCATTAGATCAAATAGGGCCGATTACTCGGACTGTAGAGGACAATGCCTATGTTCTTCAGGCGATTGCTGGCGTAGATCAAATGGACGCAACAAGTGCGAATGTTGATGTACCAGATTTTCTCTCTTCATTAACTGGTGACATAAAAGGCATAAAGATTGCTGTGCCGAAAGAATATCTTGGAGAAGGTGTTGGCGAAGAAGCAAGAGAATCTGTTCTTCAAGCGCTCAAAGTATTAGAAGGACTTGGTGCAACATGGGAGGAAGTATCTCTTCCACATTCTAAATATGCACTTGCGACATATTACTTGCTGTCTTCTTCAGAAGCATCAGCGAACCTTGCTCGTTTTGATGGGATTCGCTATGGCTACCGTACAGATCATGCAGATAATTTAATTGATTTATATAAATATACTCGTGCTGAAGGATTCGGAGATGAAGTCAAGCGTCGAATCATGCTTGGAACGTTTGCTTTAAGCTCAGGATATTACGATGCTTATTATAAAAAAGCACAAAAAGTCCGTACATTGATCAAAAAAGATTTTGAAGATGTATTTGAAAAGTATGATGTTATTGTTGGACCAACAACACCAACCCCTGCATTTACTATTGGTGAAAAGACCAGCGATCCTCTCACCATGTATGCAAACGACATTTTAACGATCCCTGTCAACCTTGCAGGCGTTCCAGGAATCAGTGTGCCTTGTGGATTTGCGAATGGTCTTCCGCTCGGTCTACAAATCATCGGTAAGCACTTTGATGAAGGAACAGTTTATCGTGTGGCTCATGCATATGAGCAAGCAACGGATCATCATAAAACAAAACCTGAACTGTAAGGGGTGAACAGAATGAACTTTGAAACAGTAATTGGACTTGAAGTCCACGTAGAGCTAAAAACACAATCAAAAATCTTCTCAAGCTCGCCGACACCTTTTGGTGCAGCTGCCAATACACAAACAAGTGTCATTGATCTTGGTTATCCTGGCGTGTTACCAGTCTTAAACAAAGAAGCTGTGAACTTTGCGATGAAGGCGGCTATGGCGCTTAACTGTGAGATTGCAACAGAGACAAAATTTGACCGTAAAAACTATTTCTATCCTGATAATCCAAAGGCATATCAAATTTCACAATTTGATAAGCCAATTGGTGAAAATGGCTGGATTGAAATTGAAGTAGATGGCAAAAGAAAACGAATCGGTATTACACGCCTTCATCTAGAAGAAGATGCGGGGAAACTGACGCATACAGGCGACGGCTATTCGCTCGTTGACTTTAACCGCCAAGGCACACCGCTTGTCGAAATCGTTTCTGAGCCAGATATCCGCACGCCAAAAGAAGCGTATGCTTACTTAGAAAAGCTAAAGTCTATTATTCAATATACAGGCGTATCTGACTGTAAAATGGAAGAAGGGTCACTTCGCTGTGATGCCAATATTTCTCTTCGTCCAATCGGTCAAGAGAAGTTTGGAACAAAAACAGAACTGAAGAACTTGAATTCATTCGCTTTCGTGCAAAAGGGTCTTGAGTACGAAGAAAAGCGTCAAGAGCAAGTATTGCTATCTGGTGGCATTATTCAGCAGGAAACAAGACGCTATGATGAAGCGTCTAAAAAGACGATTTTAATGCGTGTCAAAGAAGGTTCTGATGACTATCGCTACTTCCCAGAACCAGATTTAGTTGAGCTGTACATTGATGATGAATGGAAAGAGCGCGTAAGAGCATCAATCCCAGAGCTTCCAGATGAACGTCGCAAACGTTATATTGAAGAACTTGGATTGCCTGCTTACGATGCGATGGTGCTTACGTTGACGAAAGAAATGTCTGATTTCTTTGAAGCGACCATTTCAGAAGGTGCAGAAGCAAAACAAGCGTCTAACTGGCTTATGGGTGAAGTATCTGCATATCTCAACTCTGCTCAAAAGGAGCTGGACGATACGAAGCTTACGCCGAAAGGACTTGCGGGCATGATCAAACTCATTGAAAAAGGAACCATTTCCTCTAAGATTGCCAAAAAGGTATTCAAAGAGTTAATTGAAAATGGGGGAGACGCAGAAAAAATCGTCAAAGAAAAAGGACTCGTCCAAATTTCTGACGAAGGGGCATTGCTCAAGCTTGTCACAGAAGCGCTCGATAAGAACCCGCAATCAATCGAAGATTTCAAAAACGGAAAAGACCGTGCAATTGGTTTCTTAGTTGGACAGATCATGAAAGCATCGAAGGGACAAGCGAACCCGCCAATGGTCAACAAAATCCTTCTAGAAGAAATCAAAAAACGCTAACTATCAAAAACCGCCTCATGAGAGAAGAGGCGGTTTTTTGATAGCGAAAAAAGGCAGGGTCTTATCATAATTCAGACCCCCGCCGTATATCAATTCCAAGATTCTTTCCTTATAATGAAGCATAAGTTTAAGCATAACCGAAGGGGGAAAGGTGAACGAAAGCGCAAATCATTGGAGGAAAAGTTTCAATTGTTCCGCTACTCTAAGGACAGTAGGGTCCTCACTCATTTTTAAATTAGACAGCATCCCTTGGATGACAGGTTTTCGAGGTTCGTCTTTGGCTAATTCTTCTTCAATCACCTCGATGGAAACGATTGTATCATCAGAAAGCATATGCTCATGCTTTAACAGGCGAAGTTCTTCTTGGATGGAAGAGGCATTAGGTGCTTCATCCTCCCAAATATTTTGACTTAAAATGGGCGGAGGGGTAGAACGCAACAATCCTTGAACCAAGTCATCAAATCGATCTAGTATAAAGGCAGAGAGCTCGTCAAATGATAAGTGTATCTCATCTTGCAGAAGCAGCACTTGCACATATGATTGAATCATCCCCTGCATCATGACTGACAGGTCAGTTATATATGGTTCAATATTCTGTCCATAAGTCGTTAAAATAGAAATTTGCATTTCATCATTCAATTGCTTTTTCACAGTTTTAGAGTACTTTTTAATCTGCTGATTTTCCGGAATAATGTTCTCGCTGAGGATCAAAATGATAAAATCCTTATTCTCTGCAAAATGTTGAAATTGTTTAGCAATTTGTTTCTGAAAAATTTCTCTAGGCGGCAGATGCTGATACTCTTTGCGAACATTCTCCATCCCTTGCATTGAAGTATCTATATAATATTCAAACGCACGATTAAAAAGCTGTTCCTTTGATTTAAAGTGCAAATAAAATGCGCCTTTAGAAATGCCGCACTCATCCGCAATTTCCTGAATGGTCGTAGAAGAAAAACCCTTTTTCGCAAACAACTGGATGCTTGCTTTAATGATTTTTTCTTTTTTTTCGTTCATGACATTAGGTCCCTTCAGCTTTAGAATGTTACGTCAACACAAGTCAAATGGTTGACGGCATTGTAGATCACCGTTTATTATGATATAGAATGACCAGTCAGTCAATACGTAAAGAAAAATGGAGGACATAATGAATTCGATCATCAATTTTGTATTAAAGAATAAGTTCGCTGTATGGCTCATGACGATTATCGTAACAGTTGCTGGTCTTTATGCCGGATTGAATATGAAACAAGAATCAATCCCAAATATCAACACTCCAGTCATTACGATTTCTACAACGTATCCTGGCGCGACGCCGGATGAAGTATCAGATAAGGTGACCGATCCAATTGAGAAGTCCATTCAAAACCTCAATGGGGTAAAAGTCGTCACATCCAATTCTTTTGAGAACGCATCGTCCATTCAAATCGAATACGATTACAACAAAGACATGGATGAAGCAAAAAGGGAAATTGAAGATGTTATTAGCAATATTGATTTCCCAGAAAATGCGGAAAAACCAAAAATCGCACGCTTTAGTATCAATGCGGTTCCGATTTTAGCACTTAGTGTATCTGGAAATAAAGAATCATTAGAAGACCTAACGAAAAAAGTCGAAGAAGACCTTGTTCCTTCACTTGAAGGACTAAACGGCGTATCTTCCGTTGAAGCTTCAGGACAGCAAATCAAAGAAGTAGAATTTTCATTTAAACAACAGAAACTAAAAGAGTACGGTTTAGATGAAGAAACTGTCCAAAACATAATCAAAGGCTCTGATGTAAATGTACCATTAGGTTTATACACATTTGGCAATAAACAAAAATCAGTGGTTGTCGATGGCAATATTTTAAGCGTCAAAGATTTAAAGAACATGCGTATCCCTGTGACATCAAGTGCAAGTGGCGGTGCTGGAAGCACTGGAGCTAGTGCATCTTCTAACGCTTCAGGAATTGCAGGCGCACAAGGAGCAGAGCAGCAGACAGGCAGTGCAAGTCAGCAACAAGCGGCAGCTCAGCAACAAACAGGTGCGGGTTCGGCAAACAGTCAATCTGTAAAACTGCCGACGATTAAGCTTTCTGAAATTGCAGATATAAAAGTTGTGAAGGAAGCAGAGTCGATTTCAAGAACAAATGGAAAAGACAGTATCGGACTGCAAATTGTCAAAAGCTCTGATGCCAACACAGTGAGTGTAGCAGAAGCGATCACAAAAGAACTTGAAAAATTTAAGAAGGAAAACAAAGGAATCAAGATAAGCACAACATATGATCAAGCAGAACCGATTAAAGAGTCAGTCAGCACAATGCTGAACAAGGCCATCATCGGGGCCATCTTTGCGATCATGATCATCCTATTGTTCCTTCGAGATATCAAATCAACGTTAATATCGGTCATCTCCATTCCGTTATCACTGTTGATCGCTCTCTTAATTTTGAATCAGCTAGATATCACACTGAACATCATGACACTTGGTGCAATGACAGTCGCAATTGGGCGTGTAGTCGATGACTCCATTGTTGTCATAGAAAATATATATCGACGGATGTCATTAAAGGATGAACCATTAAAAGGCAAAGCACTCGTTAGAGAAGCGACAAAAGAAATGTTTATCCCGATCATGTCTTCGACGATTGTTACAATTGCGGTATTCTTACCGTTAGCATTTGTGGGCGGAATGATTGGTGAACTGTTTATCCCGTTTGCATTAACCATTGTATTTGCTTTACTCGCATCACTGCTTGTAGCGATTACAATTGTACCAATGATGGCGCACAGTTTGTTTAAAAAGAACCTATATGGCAAAGCAACAAAGGTGAAAGAACATAAGCCAAGTAAGCTTGCTGGCGGCTATAGACGTGTACTGAATTGGACACTTAATCACAAATGGATCACATCAGGAATTGCGATTCTCATGTTAGTTGGAAGTTTATTCTTAGCACCACTTGTAGGAGTCAGCTTCTTACCGCAGGAAGCGGAAAAGACAGCAATGGTGACATACACACCTGAACCTGGACAAACACGAGAACAAGCATTAGATGAAACAAAAAAAGCAGAAGAATACTTGATGAAACGTAATCATGTGAACACAGTTCAATACTCACTAGGTTCTTCAAATGCATTAACACAAAGTGTAGGTGGCAACACAAATGGTGCACTATTCTTCGTAAAATATGATGATGACACACCGAATTTTGATAAGGAAAAAGATAAAGTTGTGAAAGCTTTGCAAGACAAAGCGTCTCAAGGTGAATGGAAGTCACAAGACTTCTCATCTACTGGTGCAAGCAATACGGTAACGTACTATGTGTATGGTGACAAAGTAAGTGATATTGAAGGCACAGTGAAAGATGTAGAGAAAATCTTAAAAGATCAGAAAAACCTGAAAAACGTCAGCACAAGCTTATCTGACAAATATGACGAATATACATTTAATGCAGATCAAGAAAAACTGGCTGAGCTAGGATTAACTGCTTCACAAATTGCTCAGACCATTGCACCTCAAAATAGTGAAACGACGTTAACGAAAGTCACAGAGGACGGTAAAGAAATTGATGTGAAGCTTCAAACGGAAAAAGATGAATATAAGAGCAAAAAAGATCTGGAGAATAAAAAAATCACAACGCCAACAGGGCAGGAAGTCCGCATTGGTGATGTCGTGGATGTCAAAGATGGGACAACAGCGAATACTGTGACAAAGCGTGATGGGAAAATCTATGCAGAAGTATCTGGAGACATGACAACAGATAACGTATCAAGCGTGACACAGGAAGTACAAAAGAAAGTCGACAAGCTTGATCTCAAATCTGGCGTGACGATTGACACAGGCGGAGTAAGTGCGGATATTCAAGAATCCTTTACTCAGCTTGGTCTTGCAATGCTTGCAGCCATTGCGATTGTCTATCTTGTCCTCGTCATTACATTTGGCGGAGGCCTTGCACCATTTGCAATCCTCTTCTCGCTTCCATTTACGATTATCGGCGCACTCGTTGGATTGTTTGTTGCGAAAGAAACCATCAGCTTAAACGCAATGATTGGATTGCTCATGCTGATCGGAATCGTTGTAACAAATGCGATTGTCTTGATTGACCGAGTAATTCATAAGGAAAAAGAAGGACTTTCGACAAGAGAAGCTTTACTTGAAGCAGGTACCATCAGATTACGTCCAATCTTAATGACCGCACTCGCAACAATCGGTGCACTTCTGCCACTAGCATTAGGCTTTGAAGGCGGAAGCCAAATCGTATCAAAAGGACTTGGCGTCGCAGTCATTGGCGGATTAACAAGTTCTACACTCTTAACATTGGTCATCGTACCAATCGTATACGAAATTCTAAGCAAGTTTAGACGTAAAAGGAAGTACGTAGAAGAAGAGTAAGATGAAGCCCCGCTAATTGGTGGGGCTTTTTTTCATGTGGTAATGCGACAAACAGCTTTTCTCATGAACTTCTCAAAGGCTTGGAAGAAAGTATCACGATTAACATGGTCAATGACATGAATCAGTTTTCCATCTAGATGCTCTTCGATACGCCCTTGTTTTGGCGTTTCAGTGTAAACAATCGCACTTATTTCTTTTGAACGGGTAATCGCTGAGGAATCAAGGGGAATTGTCGTCAGTATATTCCATAAGTAATAGGTCGAGTTGGTCTCATCATGAATAAGCGGCGGGCAAAAGGCAATAAAATCAATCCCGATATGGGACAAAGGGAAGCCCAGTGCTGGCGCACATCAAGTGTGAGTGGGACTTGATTGATGCTTTCAAGCGCAACCATTTCAATCGGAAAATGCTCCTGAAAGACAGTGCTGACGGCATAAGGATCCCAAAAGGCATTCCACTCTGCTGTTCCGTCATACTCAGGCTCTTCTACATTGCACTTTTCAAGAAATGTACCGCCCATCCACACCAAATTCTTAATTATGCTTGAGATGGAAGGATCTTCATCTATGGCGCGCACAAGGTCTGTGAACGGACCTGTAAAGAGGAGTGTGACAGGTTCTGTTGCTTTATTGACAGATTCAACGAGATGAAGGTGTGCCGGAAATTTAGATACTTTTGTATCAACCGAACCCTTTTCATTTAAAATTGGAAGTGCATCTACATTCGTACGCCACTCCTTTGGAAATGAATTAACACCTCTGGAGTGAGAAGCTGCAACTTCAATGTCATAAGACCCAAAACGATCCGTGATTTTCTGAGATGCACGAAGTGCAGGTTCTAAACAACAATCAGCAGGTATAACAAACATTCCAATACCTTCAATACGCTCTATTTGAAGAACAAGAAACAAGGCGGCAAGGTCTTCGACACCGCCGTCATGATTGAAATAAACAGGCTTTTTTATTGCATACCATCCTTTGTAGCGTTTTTTTATCTTATCAGAATGCATTCTTTTTAAGGAGGAGTATCATAAGAGATTTCAAATATTAGGCGGCAGTTCTGTTGCCATTTTCAAAACTCATAGTATAATTAAAGGTTGTTAGTGTTGAAAATAGATTGCATAATGAATATAGGATGATGATGAATGAAACGTGCTCGAATTATATACAATCCGACATCTGGGCGAGAAATATTCAAAAAGAATTTACCGCAGGTTTTGCAAAAATTTGAACAAGCCGGTTATGAAACATCTTGTCATGCGACAACGTGTGAAGGAGATGCGACACAAGCAGCAGAAAAAGCTGCACAAAGAGAATTTGATTTAATTGTAGCAGCAGGTGGAGACGGCACGATCAATGAAGTCGTCAATGGGTTAGCACCGCTTGAAAAAAGACCGAAATTGGGAATCATTCCAGTCGGAACGACAAATGACTTTGCAAGAGCACTTGGGATTCCAAGAGAAGATGTTTTAAAAGCGACAGATGCGATCATTGACGGTGTTGCAAAGCCGCTTGATATTGGTAAAGTCAACGGACATTATTTTATTAATATTGCGGGCGGCGGGCGGTTGACAGAGCTGACCTATGAGGTGCCAAGTAAGCTGAAGACGATGCTTGGGCAGCTTGCTTATTATTTGAAAGGGATGGAGATGCTTCCGTCGATCCGTCCGACAGAAGTCGAAATTGAATATGACGGCAAGTTATTTCATGGAGAAATCATGCTGTTTCTTGTTTCACTAACAAACTCAGTAGGAGGCTTTGAAAAGCTAGCGCCTGACTCCATTTTAGATGATGGCATGTTTGACCTGATTATTTTGAAAAAGGTGAATTTAGCCGAAGCCATTAGAGTGATAAGCCTTGCATTACGAGGCGAACATATTCATGATAACAATGTCATCTACACAAAAGCGAATCGCGTCAAAGTAGATGTAAAAGATAAAATGCAACTCAATTTAGATGGTGAATACGGCGGCATGCTGCCAGGTGAATTTGAAAACCTGTATCGCCATATTGAATTTATTGTGCCAAAAGCAACAGCTGAAAAAATAGGGTAGAGATTGAACTTGGTTCCTTGAGGCGACCAAGTTTTTCTTTGCAAATGAGGTGATAAAATTGGTGAAAATGAAACCACCTGTTCAAAAAAATGAATACTACAATGTAACCTTCGATGACTTAACACACGAAGGTGCAGGAGTAGCGAAGATTGAGGGATTTCCCATCTTTGTGCCGAATGCCCTTCCAGACGAACAAGGAAACATCAAAGTAACTCGTGTCAAAAAAGGATTTGCTTTTGGACGGCTCATGGAGCTGACAAAGGAAAGTCAGTACAGGCAAGATGCGCCATGTCCCATTTACAAGCAATGCGGCGGCTGCCAAATTCAGCATATGAGCTATGAAGGTCAGTTGTTATTTAAACAAAAACAAGTGAAGGACGTATTAGAGCGGATCGGAAAGCTTGATATGAGCCGTGTAAAATTTCATCCTGTACTCGGCATGAACGACCCATGGAATTATCGAAACAAAGCACAAGTTCCAGTTGGGGAACGAGAAGGCGGACTCGTTGCAGGATTTTATCAGCAGCGTACCCATGAAATCATTGATATGGAAAAATGTCTCATCCAGCAATCAGAAAATGATGAAGTCGTACAGGCGGTCAAAGAAATATGCAATGCGTTCGGCATAAAAGCATACAACGAAGAACGACATAAAGGCTGGCTTCGTCATGTGATGGTTCGCTACGGCATCGCAACAGGTGAAATGATGGTGGTCTTTGTGACAAGAACGGCTGATTTTCCTAATAAGCAGCAGGTGATTGAGCAGATTATAGCACGCTTCCCACACGTTCGGTCAATTGTGCAAAATGTGAATTCTAAGAAAACAAATGTCATTTTTGGAGACGAAACGACCGTTTTATGGGGGGCAGAATACATTTATGACACCATTGGCGACATCAAATTCGCTATTTCAGCTCGCTCATTTTATCAAGTCAACCCAGCCCAAACAAAGGTGCTTTATGACAAAGCACTTGAATATGCAGAGCTGCAAGGTGAAGAAACCGTTATCGACGCATACTGTGGAATCGGTACGATTTCCTTATTTCTTGCACAGAAAGCAGGCAAAGTGTACGGCGTTGAAATCGTGCCGGAAGCAATTGAAGATGCAAAACGAAACGCTGCGTTAAACGGGATCAACAACGTCGAATTCGCTGTCGGCGAAGCAGAAATCGTCATCCCAAACTGGTACAAAGAAGGCATCAAAGCAGACACCTTCGTCGTCGATCCACCAAGAAAAGGCTGTGACGAAGCGCTGCTTAACACCATTTTAAAAATGAAACCAAACCGCGTTGTTTATGTGTCCTGTAACCCAGGAACGCTTGCTCGTGATTTGCGTATTCTTGAAGAGGGTGGGTATGTGACGGAGGAAGTACAGCCTGTGGATATGTTTCCGCATACGAATCACGTGGAGTGTATCTTGCAACTCATTTTAAAAGAAGGCAACTAACCCTTTCGGGTGTTGCCTTTTACGTGTCTTGCAAAGGATTGACGAAGTTGTAATGGATATGAACATCACCATCTTTACTAGAAGTGATCTTCTCAATTAAAGAATGCAGGATTTGAGGAGGTAATTCCTTCAGGGCTAAGACATCCTTAAGTTTATTACCAATCTGGATTGTATAATTTTCAATGTCGCATTCCTGCATATCTTCTTTAAGTTGACTTTTCTTTAATTGTAGAGAATTGATTTTGCTATCGGTTAATTCACGATAATCAACTAGTTCATCTTTTGTAATGACATTTTCCGTATACAGATTGACGTAATCGAGTTTCTTGTTTTTTAATGCTTCAATTTCAGAAGGTGTTACCTCGAGTGCTCTGAGAATGTGTTGTTTCTTTTTGTTTAATTTATCTAATAACGTATTCTTTAGGGGATATCTTACTAGAAGTAGTGACTTTGGAGGTAATCGCTACTATGAAGGAGCTAAAATATTAAATGGATATATGGAAAATGCCCATGAAGCGGTAACTGTGATGGAAAAATTAACATGTAGAAGCATCTACACGAACTAACATTACTACACTGGAGAGGTATTTTCCCATTAAGAGGGTTAATAAAATCTTTATTAACATGGTGCTCTTGTTGTATAAATGAATGGATAGAAAATGGGAAGTCAGTTTATTACCCACTTATTTGGTATTTAAAGAGTATTAATACATGTCACATTCATTCATATTATTTGACCAATACTTGTCCGTCTTGTCAGAAAGAGCAAGATATTCTTCGAAGGCAATCACTAGTTGGAATTTGTCAGTATTGCTTTCAACGATTAGACGAGGATTTCAATTCAGCATTTGTTAATCAGGAAAATCAAGACTGGTAAAGATTTCTGATTCGAAATATCTCTTCATGAATAGTCCATGAGAAAGAAATATACTCGAATAAGAATTTTGGGTTGGTTAAACATCTTAACCTGATTAATGTTGATGTTGAATAAAACTTCTCCAAATGGTAATATATAGATGATTCTAATGAAACGGAGGTGGGTTAGATGTTGAATCAAGCTGTTTTAGTGCACGAATTTTGGGTTGAATTCCTTTATTTATACCGTGCAAAATTTGCTGCTTCAGTTGTTAACGGGATACGTGTGTCCTTTTTTAGCAATTCAATAGCAAACTAAAACAGTGAAAAACATCTCTTAACCCACATGGTAGAAGGACGTTTATAGGAGAGCATTTTCATGCTTTCCTTTTTTTAATGGAATAGAACGTGAATCAATTGACTTTGGTGTTCTATTAAAGCTTAGCCATGGGAAGATATGTCTTCTCATGGCTTTTTTGTATCTTTTAAAGGAGGAATAAAAGTGATTATATGTAGCGTTAATAAAGTTGCTAAGATGTATGGAGGAAACTCTATTTTTGAAGATATATCCTTTGAAATAAAAGAAAAAGAACGGGTTGGCCTAGTTGGTCGAAATGGTAGCGGAAAAACGACCTTAATTCGTTTGCTAGCTGGTGAGGAGACACCAGATGCAGGACAAATACATTGGAAAAAAGGGGCTGCGATTGGTTATCTTACACAAATCCCAGATCACTATAATTCCACATCAACAAAGGATGTATTAAGGTCCGCCTTCTCCCCTTTACTTCAAATGGAAGAAACGATGAAAAAGCTAGAGATTGAAATGGCCATGGAGACGAACACAAATAAACTTCAAGATCTCATCGTTGAATACGGGAATTTACAAGACCAGTATGCAAATAATGGTGGTTATGAAATAGAATCTAATATTAAAAAAATAGTTCACGGTTTAAATATTCACCTCTTAATTGATCAGCCCTTCTCCCGATTAAGTGGAGGAGAAAAGACAAAGGTTGGGCTAGGTCTGATGCTATTAAAACAACCAGACCTGTTATTATTGGATGAACCAACGAACCATTTAGATTTAATGGCAGTCGAATGGCTTGGGAACTTTTTAAGAGAATATAGTGGGACAGTCCTTGTTATTTCACATGATCGTTATTTTCTTGATGAAATAGTCAACAAGGTGATTGATTTGGAAGACGGAGAATTAACTTCTTACCGTACCAATTTTACAGGGTTTGTAAAAGAAAAAGAAGAAAAGCTTCTAAGGGAATTTCAAGCCTATGAGGAACAGCAAAAGAAAATAAAAAAGATGAAGGAAGCGATTAAACGGTTAAGAGATTGGGCAAACAGAGCTAACCCACCAAATGCCGATCTTCATAGACGAGCAAGGAACATGGAAAGAGCGTTAGAGAGAATGGAAAAGTTAAATCGGCCGATTTTAAATCGCAAGAAAATGAAGCTAGAGATGGAGGCTTCGGACCGAAGTGGAAATGATGTTATTATGCTTAAAGATGTCTCGAAATGTTTCGGCGACAAGTTGTTATTCGAGGGTGTAAATATGCATATTACTTACCAAAACCGAACTGCCATAATAGGAGAAAACGGAACAGGAAAATCAACATTACTTAAATTAATTCTCCAACAACTTTATCCAGACAAAGGCGAGGTACGGATAGGCAGCAATGTTAAAATAGGATACCTATCTCAAAGTATTTTCTCTTCTATGGAAGACGAAACAGTTATAGAGGCGTTTAGAGATGTAGTGAAAGTAACAGAAGGGGAAGCAAGACATATTTTAGCGAGATTTATGTTTTATGGATACACGGTTTTCCAGAAAGTTACCGAGCTTAGCGGGGGAGAAAGGATGCGACTAAGGTTGGCCCAATTAATGTACCAAGACATCAATTTGTTGATTTTAGATGAACCAACGAATCATTTAGATATTGAATCAAGAGAAGTGTTGGAGGAAGCCCTCGAGGATTTTAAAGGTAGTTTATTAACTGTTTCCCATGACCGGTATTTTCTTAACAAGTTATTTAATAAGATTTATTGGATTGAAGCAAAGAAAATCCATTGCTTTGAGGGTAACTATACCTGGGCCAAGGAAAAAGTGACTAAACTTAGAGAAGATGCAGTTCAGTTAAGAATGAATAAAAAGAAAGAAATTCCCTCACAACAAAAGAAGACTATAGAAAATAAGCGTAGAGACAATGAAAACATAGAAAGGGATTTAGTTATATTGGAGGAAAGAATTGCAGAGTTGGACAAAAAGGTATTGGAAGTTGAGGATTTGGAGTTATTACAACAGTTATATAAGAAAAAAGAAGACCTACAGCAAGAATGGGAAGAGCTTTGTGATCAGCTTGAAAATTAAAAGGAAAGTAGGTTTAATATGAAAAATGAATCCATTAATCAAATGTGGGAGCACTACCAAAAAATAAATCCAAATGCTCCAAAAGATTATGTTGCATGGGCATTTGGAAATTCAAAAGAAATGGCTGACGAACTTGCAAAGTTAGTGTTAGAAGGAACGAAAACAGCGACAGCATCAAGTTACCAGTTATATGAATTGAAAAAAGAGGAATTACCATATGTCGGTCTTCTTAATATTATTCTTGATGGAAAGCGAATCGCAGTTGCAATAGCAGAGACTACATCAGTAGAAATCGTTCTTTTCGATGAAGTTACAGCAGAACATGCATATTTGGAGGGTGAGGGTGACCGCACATTGATGTATTGGCGTGAAGTTCACGAGGATTTTTTTAAAAAAGAATTTGAAGGGACTAATCAAGAGTTCCATAATAAAATACCAGTTGTATGTGAACGATTTCTAATACTATATAAGAAATAAATTATATTGTTATTTTCAACAATAACATCTATTATACTGAGCGTTATTATTGTTATATTTTTAAGTGAAATAAAGTCATCTACATCTATGTAAACAACTTTATTTTAACTACGTCCTAATATGAAGACGGGGTTATGCGTGTTTTGGTATCAATATTTAATTACCTTATTGTCACTAAACATAAGCAATAAAGATACAGTGTGAAGGATTGCACTTGCACCACTAACGCTCATCTACAGTACCCAGCTCGAAAATGGTGAAAGAATACACCTTTTATCGTCGATTGCACGTAGTTCTAGATACACGTTTTAAGGGCATAACACAAGCCCACTGTGAATAAATTTGAATGGTCCTATCTATCACACCTACCGGGCTTACGCTTACTGTCATGGAAGTTTGGTTAGGAAGAAGAAACTTCTACACTAAACTTCCAGGTTATTTCTTTCTCCAGTTCGTCAAGTTTATTTTTTTTAACTTTGAATACATTGAATATTATAAAAAAATAATGTAATGTTTTCACATATATAGAACAAACAGGTCTTTTTGTATAATTACATACGTTAAATTTCGGCAGAAAAACCTTCTGTAGATATGGTAAGCGTTAATTGAAGTAGAATCACACTTATACCGGATCATTTGTTGTGCCTTACAACATTACTGGTTATAGATTTACCAACAAGAGGATTTCTTTTGGATCTGTTGTAAGGGCAGTTCTAACTGTTGTTGAAGTAACGTCAAGTTATATATAGTATCAGTTCATAAAGGTTAATAGAAAGCAACTCTTATCTGTTTTTACATGTGTAACCACAGGTAAGCGTTTAAAGACTTAACTTGGAGCTACTCTGGGTACCTGGGTACAATTTATCTTGAAAGGGCGAAGCCAAAGTTTCATCGGGCAAAGAGGGTTTTACTCACCTCTTTAAGTAAAGTCCTATGTTTGTTAACGATAAAACTTATTTACTGACATTAAAGCTAAGAGATTCTCCTTAGTCTCAACTCCAAGTAGCCTCTTTTATCTTATCTAAATACTTATCAATATACCCTCAGTTGTCTAGTGTGAAGAATGTCCGACTGTATGCTGCACCACGTCAATTGAATTCTTTATTGGATAAAACTATAGGTCATACAGAAGTGTCTTGCTCAGTGAGGAGGAAAGGTAGTAAAATTACCAACCTTTAAATCATCTTTCAGTAAGATTTTAAAAAATGTGGAAAAAATTCATAATTTGATTTATTATGATTAAATAGAAAAGATTACATAAGGAGAGGTCGAAATGAAGATAGAAAGAATTAAAAGTAGTGAATTATCAAATGAAAGATTCGTAGAAGAGTATTATGATAAAAAGCCTGTAATAATATTAGGTGAAATGGAAAAATGGAATATAAGTGGAACTACTTTAAGTACCTTTGAAAAGAAATATGGAGAGCGAGTAGTACCTGTAAGAGGATCTAATATTAATGATTTTAAAGATTTTATGGAAGTCAATGTATCTCATTATATAGAGAACATGAAAAATAATCCTGATCAATGGTATTGTGATTTTCCTACCGATTATGAAGAGTTACCAGAAATACAAAACGAATTTATAGTTCCTACATATTTTACAGAGGGTACCACATCATATAAAGATGGCAATCTATATCAATGGGTTTATCTTGGTGGAGAAGGTACAGGGACTCCTCTACATACAGACGTTCACAATTCCCATGCATGGAATGGTTTAATTTTTGGAGAGAAGGAATGGGTTGTATTTCCGAGAAGTTCAGAAATTGAACAATATGAAGGAAAGTTAAATTTATTTGAAAAGAAAAATAGTGAGTTATTAGAAGAATATGATCATGCACATTTTTATCAAAAAAGTAATGAAATAGTTTACATACCAAGTGGTTTCTGGCATCAAGTGAAAAATAGTAAAGATTCCTTATGTATAACGGGTAATTTCTGGGACTTAAATACTGAAAATTAAAACAAATCAGTTTACATTATTGACAGAAAGTTTCTATTATTGTTAAAATAAAGTAGTGTAATATAAAGAGGGGAGTTGAACAGTAATGAAAGTATCTAAAAAGTCTTCTAGAGAATTAGTTCACCGCTCATAAGCTTCCAAGGGAGCATTGAGTTATCAAAAATGCATAAAGAGGGGAGTTGAACAGTAATGAAAGTATCTAAAAAGTCTTCTAGAGAATTAGTTCACCGCTCATAAGCTTTTAGGCTAGTAGGAGCATGGCTAGCCATGCTCCTTTTTATTTTTTATCTTTTATTTTCGGGAGGATGTAATGAAACTTAAAGATGGGGTTTTGGTCAGATATGTAGAAGATTGTTGTGTGTTAAACAAAGGCACAATGGAATATACAATAATAGATCCAGATAAATATTACTACAAAATTATGTCCAAAGGTTTTTTTGACAAAGATACACCTGATGAAATAATGAATTTTTTAAAAGAGAATGGTTTGGTTTGCAATGAATATAATCAAGATGATGTTGACGGCTATTTAGAGAGAAATTTATATTATTTTGAAGCAATATCTGAAGACAGTAATATTAATCCAATTAGAACTCAACAAGATTTATCACAAAAAAAAATAGTGATTATTGGTGGGGGAGGAATTGGTACAGTAGTTATTGATAATCTCCAAAGAATAGGGATTAAAAAGTTTTATTTGATAGACTTTGATGTAGTAGAACATAGTAACTTGAATAGACAAATTTTGTTCAATGAGAATGATGTCGGAAAAAATAAAGTACATGCTATATCAGAAAAAGTAATAAATTCAGTAATTGTTGATGGTGAGAATATCAAAATTCAAGAGCGAAAAGATTTAGAAATTCAAGAATTATATGATGCTGACTTTGTAGTAAATTGTGCAGATACACCTTCTAATATAAATGAAATAGTAGGTTCTTTCTGCTTCGATAATAGGATTCCCTTTATTTCAGGTAGAGTGGGTATAGAAACAGGTGAGTGGGGACCTGTATATGACAAGAGTAATCCTTTTTCTCACCAAAATATATACGGTTTCAAAGGCAAAATTAAAGGTTCTATCTCACCTACAAATAGTATAATAGGTTGTTTTATTGCAAACGAAGTTATGCTTTATCTTACCAACTTAATAAAAGATTATTCTTTTTATAAGAGAAAAACTATTAACTTTAAGAATTTAAGTATTACGGTAGGTGATTAAATAGTGATTGTTTATGTAGATGACGAACCAAAAACCTCAATTCCCTTTTTAGCAGAGGATTATTCATCCTGTTTGCTTTGTTCTTGTTTATATGAGCCGTTGTTTATTAAAAAAAGCCTTAATTTTGAGGAAAATTTGGTAATAGATGAAACAGTCGATAAAGAGATAAAGTTCACTTTTAAAGATTTTTATTGGTCAGATGGCCAAAAAGTTAAACCTGTTGAATTAAAAAACACCTTGCTTTATATAATAAAAAATAAATTACCTAAATCCCATTACTTAGATTTTATAGTAGGAGTTAAAGAGTATCTAGATGGTGATACAACAAGTTTAACCAATATAAAAATTTCTTCAGACGATAATAGCATATATATGACTTCATTATTAGATGGTGATCAATATAAATATGTATTTTCTACTATATATTTTTCCCCGATAAGGTTTGAGAAGTACGAACCCAATATGTTACTCTCATATGGTCCTTTCCAATTAAATCAAGTTAAAGACCTTACAAGCTTGGATTATAATCCATATTATCACAATCCGATTAAAGAGCCATTAGAAATCGTAAAAAATAAGAATCCTAAAGAAAATATTGAACACTTTTTTGATGGGAAGTGTGACTTAACTTCTACTACAGTTTTTAGAAGTTCAGATATAAATTTCTTTTCAAAATCATTGTTTTTTCGAAAAAAAGAATCTAATTTGATACTCCAACTAGAGTTGAGTGAAGGCTTTTTAAAGTACAAAAATAACATTTTGGAAAAATTGAATAATTTCATTAATAACAGTTGTGATTTGAAAAATGATATTAAATTAAAACTTGAATATCAAAAATCTCCTGCAATTTTAGAAGAGATAAAAGATTGTAGTATACTCTACTCAGATTATTATCCTAATAATAATATTGCTCAATATATAATAGATATACTTAAATATGAAAGTGTAGAGGTACAAATAAGTTTGGGGGATTTAGACTATTTTATAAATCAATATTCTAATTCTACTAATTATGATATATACATAAATGTATTCTCACCTGTAACCCAAAGTGACTTGGATCGGTTTATTTCTCATATAAATTATATTAGAGAAGATAAATTAGATAACTATTTATTGTTATTAAATCAATGGATACAAGGTGATATTGAAAAATATAATATAGATAGGTTAATTTCTCATTACTCAAGAAGACTGACTATAGGAAATATAAATCATTATTATTTTCAAAGTTCTAAACTCAATGGCTTTTTTATTGATGGTAATGATAATTTTATTTTTAAATATGTAGAGGTGTTGTAATTTTGGAATCCAGAGAGTTTCTAAGGGACTTATACAATAGTATAAATGATTGGTTAGGTAGTTATAAAAATTTAGAATTTGAAATCAGGAATTTAAAACTAAGTGAAGTGAACCTAAAAAAATCGTTGTTGCAATTAGAAAAAATATATATTGAACTGGATTCCTTGCATACATATGCGATAATCGAGTATGAATTAGAGGTTAATAATAAAGATAAAAGAGAGCATTTACGAAAAGTAGAATTTTTGTATGATGAGATTTCTAGAAAAACTTATGATTTTAATAATTTTATAGAAAATAACTTGGAACAAGTGATCAACTACGTTCGCAATGAGAAAGAGTTAAATAAGTTTTATTTATATTATAAAAGTATATTCTCTAAACAAAATAAGAGTGCAAATGAATTAGAGTCTTTGTATAATAATTTGGACTTAAGAAATTACTATGATTACCTATTTTACGATGATCCACTCCTATGTACTTTTAATCATAATGATAAAGTCTACAATGTTTATGCAGATGACTTTTTAAGCAAATTAAATTGCAGTGACAGAGAAGTTAGAAGAAAAACATATGTTAACACATTGGAAAAACTTTCCTCTGTGAAGACGCACGCTGCATTCACTATAAATATAGATTATCAATTGAAAAATAAAATAGCACATACTAATGGGTTTAAAAATCATTTTGAGATGTTATTACAAAAATCTCTTTTTAATATTGACACAAATACTTTTATTGACGAGTCAGAAAGTATAAAAAGATTATTTAAAAGAACCATTGATATAAGAAGACAGCTCTTAGGTTATGACTATATTTCCTATTATGATATTTATTATTTAGGAGATGCCAAAAGTAATATTTCATATGAAGACGCAAAAATCATATTGAAAAATGCTTTTTCTATTTATGGAGAGGATTATTCAAAAATTCTAAATCAAATATTTGATGACAATTGGATTCACTATGAAAATTCTAGAAATAAAAGATTAGGTGCTAGGTCATACACTTCCTACAATAGCCATCCGTACATATTAATGAACTGGGAAAATGATTTAGAAAGTCTGTTTGCGCTTGCTCATGAAATTGGAGGAGCAATAGCACAATATTTATCACAACAGAGCAAATCTATACTTTATTCGGAAACGTCTGAATTAAAAACTGAATTCGTATCATTTCTAAATGAAATTACATTAATGCAACACTTGTCATCTAATGATTACGCATGTATAGAAAAGGGTGAATTAAATTTCAAGTTATTAGAAATCTTGAAAGATGATTATCTCGTTCCTTTTGAATACTTAACACTATTAAATACTTTATCGTCAAATGCAAATGATTATGTATTAGATGAGATTAATATTAGTAGTTTATATACTGATGTAATTACATCTTACAGAAGGTTCGAAAAGTTTCGTGATTTAGAAATTAATAAATTTAACTGGATTAAAGGGCATGAGGGGTTGTTAGTGGAATATAACCTACACTATATAGAAGCATTTATACTTGCTTCGAGCTACTCGTTTAAAAACTTTGATAAAGTATTGAGTTTGCTTAAATGTGGGGAAACTATAAGTGATTTAGAATTTTTCGAAAACATATTTGATAATGATTTGCAATTTAATGTGCTTAACACAAAGACTTTGGAGAAAATTGATAATTCACTCAACAATTTAGTAAAGGTGATTACGTAATGTCAAATTTTAACTTAATGGATACAACTTTAAAAGTTAGACTAATATCTAACTTTTTTCAGCAACTTATCACTACAGCATTTATCCCATTTATAGCGTTATACTTAAATGATATGATGGGCACTAAATTTGCAGGAATATTTCTGGTTACTTTGGTTTTAATCAATATGCCTTTGGGGATTATTGGAGGTTATATTATTGATGTTTTTTCTAGAAAAAAAACTGTGATTATTTATCAATTCATTATGACTACTTCTCTATTTTTTATGGGATTATCCCTAACAAGTCAATTTGAAAATATATTTATTTTTTGTTTGAGTTATATAATATTCAGTATTATATGGGGATTGCAATTTCCTGCGATGGACGCTATTATAATGGATGCTATAACACCAAAAGTAGAAAATTTTGTTTTTAAATTTGATTATTGGCTTGAAAACACTGCAATAGCATTAGGAATGTTTTTAGGGGGAGTTTTCTACCATACAAACAAGTCTGCTTTAATATTTTTGTCGTCACTAATCTTTTTTTTCGTTTTATTGTCTCTTTGGAAATGGTTTCCAAACTTAATTAGTGTTAATAAAACAAATAAAGAAATTTATAAATTTTCAAGTATTATTAAAAGTTACAAACAAGTTTTTAAAGATAAACGTTATGTTCTACTAATAGTCGCTTTTAGTTTACTAGTGACTGCAGAGCTTTCTACCTCATCGTATGTTGCGCTGAGATTGCAAGAAGATTTTAACTCCTTAAGTTTTATGAACTTTACTATTGATGGAGTAAGAATGTTTTCTCTAGTTATGATTACCAATACAATCATTGTTGTTTCAATGTCATTTCTTATATTAAAAGTCTTTTCAAAGTTTAGTAATAAGGCTAGCTTAATAATCGGACTAACTCTTTATCTCATTGGTTATACAAATATCACGCATTTAAATTCTTTTTATTTATTGATTTTTGCTATGGCTATAGCTGCAATAGGAGAAATTATCTATTCTCCTATCGTTCAAGAACAAAAATATAAACTTATTCCCCAAGACAAAAGAGGATCATATTCAGCTATCGGAAATGTAGGTTTCAATTTGTCAGAGTTACTTGCACGCTTGGGAATTATTCTCGGTACCTTCTTATCTGTTTTTGGTATGACAGTATATATGCTCTTGATTCTGCTTATAGGTTCTATAGGATTATATTTAGCAATTCACTTCAAAAGGACGATTTAACTATTTTTAATTGTATTTTAAAGTGAAATTTCACCAATAGCTTTCTTGTGTAATCTTTAAGTTCATTTACTTTATATTTTATTCTATGCATCTTCGGCTGGAAGAACCGGGCATATGGATTGGTGATATTCGCCATCCGTTTGCCTTTTTTTATTGCTCGGCGAAATATAAATAGGGTGTCAACCAGTTACAGCAAGGAACCTGGTCTCATGTCACATGATTCATTTTTGAAGGAGGTGAATCTATGGAAAAAGCAATCGAATCAGATCCAATTGTTCTTAAGGCAAGCACTATTGCAGAGATCTGGGTGTCGGAGTCTGCAGCTTACAAATTAATGCGTGAAAAGGGCTTCCCGCTGTGGCTCAGCTGATTACGACACGCTTTGTATATTGCACTGTTTTTTGATATTAGAAGCTCTCGTTCGAAGTTGGATATCAAATACGATAAAAATAAAAACCGACAAGAAAATACACACTAAGAAAAACCCTCCA
The DNA here is from genome assembly GCF_044754665.1 of Bacillus sp. NPDC093026. Lineage (NCBI taxonomy): Bacteria > Bacillati > Bacillota > Bacilli > Caryophanales > Bacillaceae > Bacillus > Bacillus sp. NPDC093026. The sequence continues at coordinate 127,715 of NZ_JBIVPN010000008.1, forward strand.
AAGGCTCATGTTATAAATGATTCGATAAATTTTTCTTTCGAGATCAGTCATGCTCTCACCTCGAAAACATTTTATCAGAATGTTTTCGAGGTGTCTAAAAGTGATGTATAATTAAAATATACGGTTTACCCGCGGAAACGGGATTTAAAAAAATTCGTATATTTCAATGATTAACTTCTTCTTATATTACTCACACCTTGGCCGCCCAAAAGGACGGCTTTTTTTGACCACTGACCACAAAATTGACCACATTTGATCTAAAAGTTTGCGAACGTTTGCGAACGTATATTCTCCTACATACCGGTTGCGAAAGTCGAAAAATATTGACGAGGAAGATGTTTAATACGAATCATGTGGAGGCTATAGCGTTGATACAACGTCAAACTATATAGAAATCCTTAGTTTCAAGCACTTTTACAAGCATTTTGTATTTGTCGGAAAAGGTGAAAAAACTAGAAATAAGGTACTGAAAGATCATATTACTGTTTCAGTGGTAATTGATCTGGGGTGTGGGAACACAATAGGATAATAAGTCTAACTTAAATAGATGCAAAATTTTTAGGCGTTCAATTAAAATGAGCGTCTTTTCTTTATGTCTAAAAAATGAAAAGTAGAGGTGAAATATAATCGAACTAACATTAGGAAGTCTGTTTGACGGAATTGGTGTATTTCCATTAGCAGCCTCTCGTTACGGAATAACGCCAACATGGGCAAATGAAGTAGAGAAAGCGCCCAGTCGAATATCTGCTCAAAAAACAAGGAGGAAAATACCCGTCGTCCGTCCCTTTCAAGAAAGACGCATGCGAAGTACAGCAAAAGATAAAAACAAATTCATTGGAAGTTTTGGACCGAAAAATGACCCTTTCCTTACTTTGTTAGCTGGTGCAATCAATATCTATTCTTTTTGGTATGAAGGCAAGGAAAAAGAGGGGGTTATCCGACAACTCACCCCATTGGAATGTGAATGATTAATTGGATTACCAGAGAAATGGAAATGTTTAGGAGGTGAAGGTGAAGCAATTAGTGATTATGTAAGATACAAAGCGCTTGGAAATGCAATTGCCGTACCATGTGCAGAATATATCATGGCTGATATTGCAGAAGTTTTAATAGATAAATAAACTAACGTGCGACTAAATCAAGGGGGAGGTGATTCTTTGGAAGGAAATGAAGCAAAAATGATGGATTGGATTGACGATCATTTTGTTTTGAATGACATAGAGATTGAAGAATTTCCGTTTTCATTTCAAGAAGCGTAAAGAGTGTGATATTGAATGAATATTTATCGTTCTCCACCTTAATTGATAAATGAAATTAGGTCATTCAAAACTTTGAACTACTTTGATTGAGTCTAAAAGACAATACTATTTATTTTATTAGTTATGAAGATAAATATTTCTATTGTATGCGTTTTACTTAAGTGGTAATACGGGACGTATTAAGGTTAATTCTATTAATAGTAAGTTTTAAGCGGAAAAGTATTGCGAAACGTCAACTGTAATGATATGATACTTCTAAACTACATAGTTAGGAGTGTCTCTAATGACTATCGCTACCGATATGGAACAAATTGTTATAGAAGGTATTTTACATGCAATGTCGATTACTGGCAAAGATGTTGTAGATGATTTTGAAGAAGCAATTTCAAAAAGCAATAAGAATGGATTACATGCTAGTGTATGGGCAAGAAGAAGTGATGACTTGGAAGCTCAATTTAGCAAGTTCGATGAAATCGAAGTTTTTCATATTAAAAGGACGAGTCTTTGGCAAATTGATCCTGTTTTCGATCGTAGTAATGGAGTCTTATATCTATTATTTTCCGAAATTAATTTGTCCCAAGTCAGAAATAAATATATAAAGAAAGGAAAAAGATCCCATTATTCTGTTAGTTTTTTACTAAAAAACATAGGATTACTGCCAATGGATAATGAACAATTAGAGCTTGTTCCGATTGCTAATGAGGAGAGAGAAGAACTAAATCTCAAAAGACAAAAAGATATTGAAAAAATGATTGGAAAAGATGCTACGAATATAAAAAAGGTGAAAATGGTAAGCGTTACTTACCACGAAGATGAAGCAATTGCAGCATTATTACAAGAATATACTTCTGATTTTTTACTGTCTAGTGAGAGGGATATTTCTGACTTATTGGATACTCAATATTTTGGCGATAACATTATGAGTGATAATGCAAGTGATTCTGTTGAGTCAACACAGTCACTAGTAACATTAAAAGATATAAATAAAACTATAGATGATTAAGTAATTAGAGAGAGTGGTATACAATGACAATATCTTTCAATGGAGATAGATTGAAGGAAGCGCGTCGTTTTAGGCAAATGTCTAT
>NZ_JBIVPN010000009.1:0-119591 GCF_044754665.1 Bacillus sp. NPDC093026
TTTCAGATTTGTTGGAAAGGAAATACAGAATTAGTTTGCCGAATGATATTTTGGCAGAACTTTTAGGAATTCCATTGGAAAAGTTAACAGACAATAATAGAGGAAAAATTGTTCAAATGAGAAGAGGTTAAATATTAAAAGTTGAAATGGCATTTAGTAATTGGGAGTAAAAATATAGGAGTATAAAAATTAAAACTATGATTATGTCTTAGTAATAGAGATATGTGAGGTGATAAACTTTGGTAAAACATAGTGGCGGAAAAGTAGGTAAGGCTGGTAAAACGCTTGCTTCAAAAAATAGTAGTAAATCTGCGAAATCTAAAGCGGGTAAAACATTAAAAAATCATCAAGATAAAAAGCATTAAATAATAATAATCCTTGTAAAACGCAGGGATTATTTATTATTCCATTATTAAAAAAGTCTATATTTTACCTTTTAGTTTGATTTAGAATCATTTAAGAACAACTTTAATCCCCTTTTAACTGGTTAAATCCTGAAAAAAGGGGATTTTGGTATTTTTAAAGAGAAAGTTAAAAAAAGAAAAGAGGTAATGAACAATGGAACTTAAATATGTTATTCCGAACATGGAAAAAACCCTTGGTAATTTAGAATATGCTGGTGAAGGTAAGGTGGAACAACACAGTATTAATGGTCGTATGACAACATTGTCACGTAGTTATAATTTGTATTCCGATATTCAACGTGCAGATGATATTGAGGTGGTTCTTCCACAAGAAGCAGGAGAAAAATTCTTTGAACATGAGGAAAGAGTAAAACTAGTCAATGCTAGAATCACCGCAGAAGGTTATAAAATTTGAGAACGTGGTTTCACAAATTATATTTACATGCAGATGACATGGTAAAAGCATAAGGAGGAAAAAAGATGAGATTAGCACAAGGAATTGTGATTGATAAAGAAAAGACATTCGGATTATTAAAGTTTTCTTCATTACGTCGGGAAGTGTTTCTTCAAAATGAAGATGGAACGGTGTCATCTGAAGTAAAAGAACGCACATATGATTTAAAGTCTCGTGAACAGGGACGTATGATTCAGGTGAGTGTCCCTGCTTCTGTTCCTTTAAAAGATTTTGATTATAATGCAGAAGTGGAACTTATTAATCCTGTGGCAGATACAGTCGCAAATGCAACATTTCGTGGTGCGGATGTGGATTGGTATATCAAGGCAGATGATTTAATTTTAAAAGGAAAAACAGCGATACCAAACACTAATAATCAAAAATCTACACCTAAAAAAGATAAATAATGAACTTTTACCGAAAATGAGGGAAGCGAATCCGACCTAGCAACGCATCTCTCTTTTTTCAATTTATCTTCTTTGGACCGTTTGGTGTATGGCTCGTTTTCTTTATCCCTTTTTATGTAAAATTTTTGCTTTCAACAACGTGGGAACTTGCGCTATTTCAAATTCATTTTTTAAGTATGTATGGGTTAACTTCACTAATCATTAGTTTGGTAATGGTAGCAATATGTGCTTTTGTTTATTATCGGTATCGTTATAACCATATAAAACAGATGATGCAGCGGCAAAAGCTCGCAAAAATGACTTTAGAAAATCAGTGGTATGAAACAAAACAAGTTACGAAAGAAGGGTTTTTCAAAGATATACCATCTAGTAAGGCGAAAGAAAAAATTAGTCATTTTCCAAAGATGTATTATCAGTATGAAAAAGGGATGATCCATATCCAAGTAGAAATTACACTCGGCAAATATCAAGAACCACTTTTAAATTTAGAGAAAAAGTTAGAAAGCGGCTTGTACTGTGAAATGGTATCAAAGGAGTTACATGATTCCTATGTAGAGTATGTCCTTTTTTATGATATAATCGCGAATCGTATTTCTATTGATGAAGTCATGGCACAGAACGGTCGTTTAATGCTTATGGAGTCGATAGATTGGGAATATGATAAGTTACCACATATATTAATTGCCGGCGGAACAGGTGGTGGAAAAACATATTTTATTCTTACGTTGATTGAAGCACTGTTAAAAACCAATGCGAAATTGTATATTTTAGATCCGAAAAATGCAGATTTAGCGGACTTAAATACTGTAATGTCTGATGTGTATTATAAAAAAGAAGACATGACGGCGTGTATTGATCAATTTTATGAAGCTATGATGGTTCGAAGTGAAGAAATGAAACAGATGGAAGGGTATAAAATAGGGGAAAACTATGCTTACTTGGGCTTAGCTCCCCATTTTTTAGTTTTTGACGAATACGTTGCGTTTATGGAAATGCTTGCTTCTAAAGAAAGTACAGCAGTATTAACAAAACTAAAACAGATTGTGATGTTGGGGCGTCAAGCTGGATTCTTTCTTATTCTTGCCTGTCAACGTCCAGACGCAAAATACCTCGGGGATGGGATCCGTGATCAGTTTAATTTTCGGGTTGCTTTAGGTCGTATGAGTGAACTTGGATATGGCATAATGTTTGGCAGTGACGTACAAAAACAATTTTTCTTAAAACAAATTAAAGGACGAGAGTATGTTGATAAAGGAGATAATGTCATTTCTGAATTCTATACACCACTTGTCTCGAAAAGACATGATTTTCTAAAAGAAATTGCTAAACTAGCCCAATAAAGGCTGCCCAGTGCGGCGGCGTGCGAAGCGAAAGCCGCTGTGCTGGGCTAAGCCTGCGTGGCGATAGCCACGCCTTACCTCCTATTTCTAAAACAGGGGGTAGAAAAACAATAAGAAACTGTTCTAAAAGCTAATAACACCTGATGGCACAACGGTTTGGAGCATATGAAGAAGATGTCAGCTTTTAACCTTTAGTTGACATCTTTTTTGAGTTTGGAGGAATGCACATGAATCAAGTGACTTGGTATCAACGATTAAAGGAAAAGCGATTGGCATACGGTGTGTCACAAAATAAACTGGCTGTTCATATTGAAATTTCAAGACAATATATTAGTGAAATTGAAACAGGAAAAGTGGTTCCCTCCGATTCACTAAAAAATGCCTTGTTCGATATTTTAGAACAATTTAATCCGAATGCTCCGCTGGAAATCTTGTTTGATTATGTGTGGATTCGATTTTTAACAACAAATCTCAAGCCTGTCATTGAAGATATTTTGAAATTGAAAATGGAGTATATGTTACATGAAGATTATGCGTTTTACTCCTATATGGAACAATACGTTTTTGGCGATATTGTCGTCATGATTTCTCCGGACGAAGACAAAGGTTGTTTACTTGAACTCAAAGGAAAAGGATGTCGCCAATTTGAAAACTTTTTATTAGCCCAGCAACGAACATGGTTCGATTTTTTTATGGACGTGTTCCGTATTGGTGGCGTTTTTAAACGAATTGATCTTGCGATAAACGATAAAACAGGTATATTGGATATTCCGTTTTTAACTAACAAATGCCGTAATGAAGAATGTATCTCTGTTTTTCGTAGTTTCAAAAGCTACCGTTCTGGTGAACTCGTACAGAGTGAAGGCAAGCCTGACATGGGAAATACCTTATATATTGGTTCTTTAAAAAGTGACGTGTACTTCTGTGAACTTAGAAGAAGAAAAAGATATTAAAAAACGGTTATTAGCCTTCAAAAAAGTGTTAGAACAAAATGAGGTTATCGATACTTTTGATCGTTATGTATTTGAAAGTGTAGTTGAAAAAGTAATCGTTGGTGGAATAGATGAAGACGGAAACAAAGATCCTGCCATGATTACCTTTGTATATAAAACTGGATTGAGTAACAGTCTTGATGGAGAAAAATTTAAACCTGCTAGAAAAAATGCGAAAAAGGAATCGGCAAAAACATCTAATGAATTGCGTTCACATGCAGGTAACGAGAATAATAAAGTGTATCCACATAGTAGTGACGACACATGTGGAGTGCGTGGCGTCTTTATCCCTTAAATTGTCTAACTAAAATAATCTTCTCTCACAGATAATTAACATTTCCGATTTCCATGTTTGACTCAATATTATCCCGGTATCCTTCAATTGGATTTCGGGATTTTTCTTGTCAAATAACTCCTCTTTTCTCTTATATCTCCTCTATCCCTTGGGGTTTCTCACTTTATCCAATATACCGTCCATAATAGTTCGAAGAATGCCTCGCAGGCTGTTTAATTGTCGGGACCGCCGCCGCCGTTGCTCATACAAGTAAAAAGCCGTACAGCAAGCCCTAGCGACGGCTTACTACTACCCTGACAAAGGGGCGATAAATAATGGCGTTGATGGCTATTACGGACCGAAAATTGCGGATGTGGTCAAACGATTACAACTTATGCATGGTCTTGCTGCTGATGGCATCTATGGTCCAAAGACTAAAGCAGCGTTAGAAAAGCTATTTAGATAAAAATCTATAGACATATGACTATGGATAGTAAAAGCTATGAAATAAATAACCTTCTCCATTATCTGATGGGGGGTTCTTCTTCTATGTTCTGATTTTTTTGATCAAGAGCAGAGGATATGATATCAAGACCAATGTATAAAAAGTTAACAAAGAAAGATAAAATCAATACACCATTTCCCCATATAGAAACTTCAATTATCTTCAAATTTAGTACATATTTAATCGTGAAGTAAATAAGAGCCCACGAAGCAAAAAAATCTAAAATATAAGTTATCCATTTTGGGACATTTAACAAAAAAGTGATTCCTTTCCCTATAAATAAAACGATAAATGACCAAAAAATCACAATGATGCTGACTAACAATGAGAAGGTAATCAAAGAAAAAAATGAATCATAAGTTATGTATTCACCGAAAAGAAAATTCACTCCTAAAGAAACTAGATAAAGCATGACAGTTGGAAGGGCAATAACGAAACTTAGGGAAAAAATAGTAGTAAAATAAGAAGAACGGCAGCAATAGCGCCAGGGGCTTCATCTACAACGTTTTTCTTTCTTAAAAAAGTATAGAGTATGATAGACACTAAAAGGAGTATTAAAAAAGTCAATGAAATCACGTAAGAAAAAGACATGAAGACCCTCCATAAAAAAGCGCTATTAGAGTCGTTAAAGTGTTTGACTGAATAGGGCTAGTACTGTTATTTGTTGCGGCTTGTTGGAAAGAAGTTTTATACACCTTCGTATGTACTGTTGCTGTTGATTTAGCCGGCTCTGCTACAAACGCAGTAGTCGCACCAAGACCGGAAGTTCATAAAGTTACGCTTAGTAGTACAGGAACAAATTTTTTTCTAAGAGTCATGTTAATTTCGCCTCCGAAAATTTAATGTAGAGGCTGTTTATAATGCTAGAAAAATCTTGTTGTCCAGCCACAATTATAAGATACATCTTAAGAAAATCCAGTGAAATATGTCTTAAAATCGTATAGGTCTTTTATATAAGATAGCACCTTTTTAACGGCGTTTACGTCACCTAACATTTTTGATAATTTATATAGTGCTGATCGTATTTTATTAATGTTCATTTTAAGCTCCTTTTGCGTCTGTCCATTATTAAGAAACGTTCCCCAAAACGTCCCCCAATCCTCCCCCAAAAGAATACTTTTAATTGCAAGTCTTTGCAATGAGTGATTATAGTTGAATATGATTAAAGCCTGTTATTATAAGGTTTCTAACATCAAGAACGAACGTTTGCGTTGAATCCTTAGTAAAGTATATAATGATAAAAATTGCTGAAAGAATTTATAGATGGACAAGCCCTTTAAGGTGCTATGTCATGAGAGGAATTGAACGAAAGATGAATCAAAACTTCTGGCGTGATTTACCGCGGCCATTTTTTATATTAGCACCAATGGAAGAAGTAACGGATGTTGTGTTTCGTCATGTTGTGAGTGAGGCGGCGAGACCGGATGTGTTTTTTACAGAGTTTACGAATAGTGAGAGTTATTGCCACCCTGATGGCATTCAAAGTGTCAAAGGGCGTTTGACGTTTACAGAGGATGAACAGCCGATTGTCGCTCATATTTGGGGAGACAAACCTGAGAACTTTAGAAAAATGAGTATTGGAATGGCGGAGTTAGGATTTCAGGGGCTTGATATTAATATGGGCTGTCCTGTTCCAAATGTCACGCAAAATGGAAAGGGCAGTGGATTGATTCTTCGCCCAGACGTTGCCGCAGAGCTGATACAAGCCGCAAAAGCAGGGGGATTACCTGTCAGTGTGAAAACAAGACTTGGTTTTAATGAGGTCGATGAATGGCGCGGGTGGCTCAGACACATATTGGAGCAAGACATTGTCAATTTATCCATTCATCTTCGGACAAGAAAGGAAATGAGCCAGGTGGATGCGCATTGGGAGCTCATTCCTGAGATTAAGAAACTTCGTGATGAAGTAGCACCTGATACGCTTTTGACGATCAATGGTGATATTCCTGATCGACAAACGGGCTTAAAGCTAGCTAAGCAATACGGAGTGGACGGGATCATGATTGGGCGTGGGATTTTCCATAACCCATTTGCTTTTGAAAAAGAACCGAAGGAGCATACGAGTGATGAATTGCTAGGCCTTTTAAGATTACATCTTGATCTCCATGATCAATATTCATCACTAGGTCTGCGTCCATTTAAGGCACTGCACCGCTTCTTTAAGATTTATGTGAAAGGGTTCCGAGGAGCGAGTTTCCTAAGAAATCAATTAATGAACACATCATCAACAGATGAAGTGCGTGCGATGCTTGATGAATTTGAAGCGAGAAATCAAGAACAATCATGATGACAAAAGAGGAGGGAGAGCCCTTCTCTTTTTTCTTTGTAATAGGACTATGAAACTATTTTGAATAAATGGTAAGATGAGATATAAATGACAATGGGAGGAATTTTTTTGAAACCATTCTGGGATAAAGACATAGAAAGCGAAGAAACATGTAAGAAAATCAATGAGAAAGGAATTGCAAAAGCTGAGAAGAAATTAGGCGTCATCCTGCCGGATACATATAAAAAACTCATTCTTGAGCAAAATGGTGGATATACGATTCATAATGCGTTTCCGACCGATCATCCGAATTCATGGGCAGATGATCATGTTCCATTTGATCATTTGAAAGGGATTGCCAAAGGCGAAGGGATTATGGATAGCGATTATTTAATAGAAGAATGGGAACTTCCGAAAGGACTTGTGCTCATCTGTGGTGATGGCCATACATGGATTGCGATGGATTATCGACAAACGAAAGAAAATCCACCTATTCATTACTTTGATCTAGAGGATGAGACGGATTTCAAATTAGCGGATTCGTTTGATGAACTGATTGCGGGTCACTATACTCCTGAGGGTAGCGTAGAAGATGAGATGTCAGATGAAGAATGGCTGGCTGAATATGAAAAGCAAAATAAACCATTATCAAAAGAAGAAGTGAAGGACATTTTCATCACCAAAGACCCTGAACAGCTTTCAAAAATCGCAAATTTTCAAGTGGAACATATTGATGATGTTAAGTGGTTTTTTTCTGAAGTAGAAACATACATGAACTCCATTCAAGACGAAAGTATGTTAGCGACTGCTGGCTGGGCGATCAATACGATCTTTATACTGAATGAAGATATGATCAAGAGGAATCAAGATGTTGTCCAAAATGCACGTCGTTTTGCTGAAAACTTGAACCGATCAGAAATAGATGAAATGCGAGATATAGCCTTTAATATATCGATCGCGTTGGAATTTGATTTAGAGGGGCAATAAATCTTTTTTTAGTGAGAGATCTATTATTTCAACAAAAGACCCCCTTACCAACAAGGGGGCCAACAAATTTACTACTCCGCACTCTCCACAACCTCACGGCTATCTTCAGTCTCGCCGATGTAAATCGGTCCGTTTGCGTGATCGATACGGATTGGCCATTCGTATGGAATGTGTAGACGTCTGGCCACGGATCTCCAAAACTTTGTGGAATCAAGTTCAAATTCTTGGAAGTCATTTAATAACTCTTTATAAGAAGAGCCATCAAATTGAATGAACATGTCTTGTAGGCGCATAAAAGCGACATGTCTCACTTCTAGTGCTGCCGCAGCTTCCATCTCTTCTTCTGTTGCTTCTCCTATGATGGTCCCTGCGGGTGGAAGCATATCGTATACATTAAATTCCTCTTCTTCTTCTTCGTGTGGTGCATTGTGATGTTGATCAGACATTTACTTCACCCCTCCTTTTGGTATAAATGATTCGTCAGTGACACTTCTATTATCGGAATAAAATATGAAATGTGAAATGAGTGAGTAGATTCACATCGCTTGCTTTATTTGCTACTTAGACATATAAAAGATTCATCATAAATAGAAAGGAATCACCACCATGCAAGTGTTTTGAACACTTGCGCCATATTACACATAACCAGCACTGCACGATTTCACGTATATCTGACTTAAACATTGCGTATTACGTAACAGATGAACAAATGCACCGTGCTAACATCACAACACAGACACCGGTCGTATCTATTTTAGAAACAATGGCACGAGAAATGTTTGCGATGTTAAAAGAAAAGTAAAAGAGCCGCTGCATTAAACAGCCGCTCTTTTTTTCTGCACCATGAAAGCGATCTGTCAAAACAGGTGAGATGAGCCCAGCCAATAGCTGGCATAGCGTTCTAATTAGCGGAAATACAGCGGCATAGGCAACAGATTGTGTATCTTGATAGATGACAAACGTGATGGTCATCATAAGCTTACTGCTTTTAAGCATGTGGGCGAGAGGTGGTCGGCTCCATGTCTCTTCTGGTGCAGCGTAAAAAGTTTACGCTTTACGATGTTAGACAAACCTCTTGATGTCAGCATATGCAAAAGCTGATATCAGTCAAAAAACTGCCTCATGCAGCAGAACGCAAGAGGCAGTGGTATTCTCTTAATCTATGTCTGAATCATATGCTTTTTGCGTCAGTTGGCTGACAACCTCTTTCAATCCATTTGGTTTATGGAATTCAACAGGGGTGCTTCCTTTTTCGAATACAATTTGGTCTGCTTCAACTAGCACGACATATCGATTGTTGACCTTTGCAATATGAATCGAGTGGCCAAAGTCGGCTAGAAGGCCTTTGATTTCGGTTTCACCTAGACGCATTTTCATCGTAATGTCAGGGGTTTGTTCAACAATGTGTGAAGCCGCTAATGTGACCTGTTCTGTATCGAGTCGCTCCCTAATCTCTCGTTTTTCACTCGCTTCCCATATTTCAAGGTCTTCTTCAAATTGCTTCAATGCTTCACTTTCATCCTGTAATGTTTCAAATACTTGTTCCTGCACCATATTCATGACCTGTGATTTCATGATTTCAGGCATGGATTCTCCGTATTCGACAAATTTCAGAAAGTCCTCGAAATATCGAGCATGTGAAGACTGATGTATTTTCACTTCTGCTTCCTCGGTCATGCCTTCTTCTGGCATATGCGGATATTGAATCGATTTCATATTTTTTGTTGTAATGGCCATTTCGACTTTGCGAATCAATGTCGATGTATCAGCAATGGAGGCGACTTTCTGTTCGAAATCGCATTTCATGATAAAGACAAAGGAATCATCGACATACTTTTTAGGAACTGCAGATGCAACTAAGAAGACCCCGCCTCTGACAGCACTTGTGTCTAAATACGTACGAACAAATTGTTCACTGCACTCATCAAAGATTTCCTTTGTGTCAGCGAATCTCGTCTGATGAAATAAATTGTAATTGGGGTTTGAATCGAGTTCATGACCCGGTTCTACAATGAAACGACCAATTTTGGTTGGCACTTGTTCAGACTTCGGGTGTCTGTCTGCTTTTCGTTTCACTATTTTTTTTAACTCTCCGTCTAGAAAGTCTTTCAGTTCACTTTGTTCAAATTCTTCTTGGTTCAATGTTTGATAATGTTTAAATCGTTTATTTGCCTGTTCATCTTTGCCTTCAACTTCAATCACAAAAAATGATAGGAAACGTATCGTAAAATCCAATTGTTTGTCACCACTTTTTCTTCGTCAGATATGTTGAGTATAGAAAAAGGAGTGAAAATCGTCAACGAATGAAGAAATCGTGTCATTATTTCCCGAGAAATGTTTATCGGTTAAATGCCATAGTAGTAATTGTCAATTTTTTAGGCCAGTTCCTTCATTTTAAAAAGGCCATTTATCTTGTTTCAAATGTTTCGCAATCAGTGTCTGCATTGCGAGTAACGTCAGTCATTGTGTTTTTACCAATTTTAATTGTCGAGGCGTACAGTTGTTTTCAGCCCAAAAACGGCAAGAGTTCACTTCACAAAGTACGTTTTGTGCCATGGGATTTCACCTCCGTGATTCATATTATGAATGAAGCAAGCTGCCAAATGAGTTTATTCAATCTAGCAGTCTCTTCGTAATAAGAGACTAGCTCACATTTTTATCATACCATATACCTAGATAATATTAAGAGCGTGAATGCAAATCTCGCTCTTTTTTTGTTTGTAAAATAGTTAAATGCTAGATGCACGATCTCTCATTTTTACATATGAATAGAGTAGATTCAAAACCTGATGTCGGACAAAGTATGGAGTTACATGTACTGATTTTCCGCATGGAGCTGGGGTTTTCAATCGAAATTTTCATAGAGAGATGAGGGGAGAAGATGAAGGCAGTCATTCTCTGCGGAGGAAAGGGAACGAGAATGAGTGAGGTCACACAAGCGCTTCCTAAACCACTTGCTATGATTGGGGATCGGCCTATTCTATGGCATATTATGAAAATCTATCAGTATTACGGTGTAGACGAGTTTATTTTATTGCTTGGTTATAAAGGAGAGAAGATCAAAGAGTATTTTCTCAATTATGATTGGCGTCATCACAGCATGAAGCTGGATATGTCGACAGGAGAAATGCAGCTTTTAGGAAAGTCAGAGAACTGGAAAATCACCTTTTTAGATACGGGTCAGGATACGATGACAGGCGGTCGTTTGAAGCAGGCACAGGACTATATTGGTGATGAAACATTTATGATGACATATGGTGATGGGCTCGCCAATATCAACATGTTTCATTTGCTCAAATGTCATCAAGATGTTGGAGCAGCTGCCACTGTGACAGGGATTGAAAAGATGTCACAGTACGGAACATTGAAGGTGTATAACAAGCTGGCACAATCCTTCTCTGAGAAGTCAGAAAGTATCGGGTTGATCAATGGAGGATTTTTTGTGTTGTCTCCAAAGGTGTTTCATTATCTTACGGACGATGACCAATGTGTGTTTGAAGCGGAACCGCTTCAGAAGCTGGCGATTGATGGAGAGCTTGCGGTTTATGAACATCATGGATTTTGGACAGCAATCGATACGTATAAAAACCTAAAAGAAGTCAATGAAATGTGGATTGAGGGAAAACAACCATGGAAGGTTTGGTGACGGCATGAGCGGATTTTGGAATGGTAAGAATGTATTTGTAACAGGATGTACAGGGTTGCTAGGGAGCTATCTAGTCAAGGAGCTGATTGATCAAGGTGCAAATGTGACAGGGCTTGTACGTGATCAAGTGCCTAGATCTTATTTATATCAAGGCATTCAATTTCAAAAAATGAATGTGGTGCAAGGCTCTCTGGAGGACATGCAAACGATTGAACGTGCGTTAGGGGAATACGAAATAGATACTGTGTTCCATCTGGCGGCACAGGCAATAGTTGGGGTGGCAAACAGGCATCCTATTTCTACATTTGAAGCCAATATTTTAGGCACGTGGAATGTCCTTGAGGCATGCAGAAGACAACCACTCATCAAACGCGTGATTGTAGCATCAAGTGATAAAGCATATGGTGATCAAGAGCAACTTCCATATGATGAGGAGATGCCGCTTAATGGAAAACATCCGTATGATGTGTCGAAAAGCTGTGCAGATTTAATTTCTCACACTTATTACAACACGTATGGTCTTCCAGTCTGTATTACAAGATGCGGCAATCTTTATGGAGGTGGGGATCTTCATTTCAACCGAATCATCCCGCAGACCATTCGGCTTGTTTTAAAGGGAGAGGCACCCGAAATTAGAAGTGACGGCACATTTATTCGTGATTATTTTTACATTGAAGATGCTGTGAAGGCTTATTTGCTGTTGGCAGAGAAAATGGAGGAAAAAGTTCTTGCAGGAGAAGCCTTTAACTTTAGCAATGAAATCCAGCTAACGGTTCTTGAGCTCGTTGATAAAATCTTAAAGGCGATGGGAAGTGAACTGAAGCCCCGCATTCTCAATCAAGGAACTTATGAAATTAAGCATCAATATTTGTCAGCAGAAAAGGCTAGAAAACTGCTTGACTGGACGCCTGACTATTCCATTGATGAGGGGTTAGCGAAAACGATTGAGTGGTACCGAGAATTCTTTAAAAAGTAGAGGTGTAAGCAGATGAACAGCATATATTGTACGGTTCTATCAAGTGGAAGGCTCTATCAAGCTATTGCGTTTTTCTTATCGTTGAAGCAAGTGGAAGATCATGCTGTTATTAAGACACTGTGTATGGATGATGCTGCATTTGATCTGCTTCATCTAATGAATTTCCCGCATGTGGAGCTTGTTCATGTCCGTCAGCTTGAAACGCCCGAGCTTTTGAAGAAAAAGGAGGAGCGGAACGATTCGGAATATTGCTGGACATTGAAACCCATTTGGATTGAGTGGTTATTTGAACATGTCGAGGTAGATGCAGTCACGTATCTTGATGCGGACTTGTTCTTTTATGAGAGCCCACAAGTGGTATTTCAGAACCAGCCAAATGCATCTATTCTTCTTTCGAGAGGAGATATTGTCATTCCAAGCTTTGATCCGGAGGAAGTGAAGAGACTGCAAAAACTCCTCGGACGTTATAATTCAGGTTTCATCCATTTCAAGGGAGATAAAGCAGGACGCAAGTGTCTCAGTTGGTGGAAAAAAGAGTGTCTGAAAGAATGCAAAAATGCACCAGGAGAAGGGAAGTTTGGCGATCAAGGCTACCTAGATCATATGCCAGCGCTGTTTGAAAGAGTGGAAGATATCGAAACAAAGGGTGTCAATATTGGACATTGGAACTATGGACAGCATTCATTTTACGAAAAAGATGGACGTATCTTGCTTGATGATGGACATCCGCTTATTTGCTATCATTTCAGTGGTTTTCGGATCGTCAGTCAGGATGACATGCAGCAAATCCATGAAAAAGGTAGAACTGATTTGCCGTTTTTTCAAAGGTCTTATCGCGAGGTGCTTCGCCATGTCATTGCATCAGTGGAACAAGTTGACCCGTATTTTAATGGCTATGCCAAACTTGAGGGGGATGACGCATGAACGAAAAGCCAAAAGTCAGCGTCATTATTCCAAGCTATAATGCCAAAGAACGCTTAGAGGGGAGTTTGTATTCCTTAACGCTTCAGGAAACAGACGTTCCGTTTGAAGTCATTGTAGCTGATAATGGATCAACCGATGGCACGATGGAAATGCTCAAAAAAATAGAGCTGAATTATCCGTTTAAAAAAGTACGAATTCCTGTCAATCAAGGAATTGCAAAGGGACGAAATGATGCCATTCGAGAGGCTGAAGGAGATCTCCTCATTTTTCATGACAGTGATATGCTGGCCGAGCCGCAATTTATTCAAAAGCATGCAGAAGCACATGCTGAAAAAGAGCATTTAGTCATTTGCGGTGTGTGCTGGAAGCGAATCTATCGTTATTTTTATACAGCGTTTGATCAGGAGCATATCAAACAATTGAAAAATCAAGGTCTTTATCACAGTCAAATGAAGGACAAAACCCCGCTTCTATCAATGGAAGAAGTGAAAAATGGCGTATTCTTGGAAAAAAGCTTCGATTTACAGTCTCCGTTTATTGATATTCTTAAAGAAATCTTGGAAACGTATGACTATGATCTAAGCTCTTATGAACTGCCTTGGCGTTTTTTTATTACGAATAACTCTTCTGTGAAACGAAAGCACGTTGTAGCACTAGGGATGTTTGATGAGAAGATTGTTCGTTACGGCTTTGAGGATTATGACTTAGGCATTCGTCTACATCAGCTTGGTTTATCATTTGAATTGCGAGAAGACATCATGAGTGTGCATCAAGAGCATCCGAGTAATTTGACTTCATTTGATGACATTAAATATAACATTTTGTATATGTGCGACAAATACAATCATATTGATGCAATTGATGTTCATCTGGCTTTCTCTAGCCCTTTTTCTCACACAATGACAAACGACATGGTCAAAGAGATTTGTCAGCTACGTGAGAACTCGGCATTTGATGGGCTACTTTCATACTTTTTAGAGCTTCTCCATTTGATAACAGAGCGGAATGTAGGGGTGAAACGGGATTATCACGATATGCTGTCTGCGGGACATTTTTCTTTCAAAAAGCTGGCCGAGGCGGCGCAGCTTGCAAGACAGGAATACGGCTGCATGGTCCTAGTTGAAGCCATACAAGGGTTAACGAAAGAGCTATTACACGCTGACTTGTTTGAAGCGGACGTGATGTAGATGGCGTCATATCACTTTACAACCATTGTATCGAATACACATGTATTTAAGCTGCTTGCGCTGATTCATTCGCTTGAACAAACGGCACATTCATTTAAGCTATCTGTCTTATGTGCAGATCTTTTAGCCTACAAGGTGCTGAGTCAGATTCCTCGTCCTCACGTTCAATACGAACAACTGCATAAAATTGAGGATGATGCGTTATTAAAGGCAAAAGAAGATCGAACGTTTCATGAGTATTGCTGGACATTAAAGCCTGCATTCCTGCTGAAAATTCTTGAGACATCTCAAGCAGATTATCTCGCTCATTTGGATACGGATTTGTATTTCTATCATAATCCAGAGGCTATTTTTGCAGAGAATCCACTGGCTCATTTATTTCTGACCGATCACATGAATTCCGAGCGGTTCTATCACTTTTATGAACTGTCCGGGAGGTTTAATACTGGGTTTGTGGGCTGCCGTAATACGGATATTGCCAAACAGGCTGTGACGCAGTGGAAAGATCAATGTATTGCACACTGTACTGTTGAAATGGATAAGGAAAAAAAGAGATACGGAGATCAGCGCTATGTCGAAGGATGGGTCGACAATTTTGAGGGAGTGCATGTTGTACAATCTAAGGGAGCCAATGCAGCGATTTGGAATATTGAAAACTATCAACTCTCATTTGTTGATGGGGAAGTGTATCTCGACGAGAATCCGCTGCTTTTCTATCATTTCTCTGCCTTTACGATCATTGATGAAAAAACCTTTAATCTAAATTGGTATTACTATATGAAGGATCAAAAGCTGGTGGATTATGTTTATATCCCGTATGCCAATTTGGTTCATACAAAGATTGAACGTGTACAGCAAATATTCCCGGATTTTCAACAAGGGTTTATTGCGAGGAAGCATGTTCCTGACACTCATTTTTATGAGGTGCACAAAAAACCGCTCATCTAGGTGAGCGGTTTTGTATATTATGATTCATTCCATTTAGAAAGCGTTTGATCACTAGGAAGAAATACGGCTAGGATGCCTAAAATCGGTAAAAAGGCAGACCCAATCATCGTTGGTGTTAATCCAAAGGCGTCAATCAATGAGCCTAGTGCGACCGATCCAATGGCACCCATTCCAAAAGCCAGCCCGACGGTTAAACCAGACATTGTGCCAATTTTCCCGGGAAATAGTTCTTGTGCATAAACCACTGTCACAGAGAAGCTTGACATTAGAATGAGTCCAATCAATCCAAGTAAGACATATGCAAGGACAGGTCCGGCAAAAGGTAATATCATTGCAGGTGGAAAACAGGCAAGTAATGAAGCCAAAATCACATTTCTTTTGCCAAATTTGTCTGCAAGTGGTCCGCCTAAAAAGGTCCCTACTGCACCGAGAATGAGAAATAAAAAGATATATGTCTGTGATTCTTTAATGGTGATACCATATTGTTCAATGGCATAAAAAGCATAGAAATTCGAGATGGCATTCCCATACCAAGAACGTGCAAAAATAAGAAAGACGATAATGCCAAGAGCCGTTAGTGCTGATTTTCGGTGAATATCAGGTCTTGCAGCCGCCGTTTTGACTTTCTTTTCTTGGGCTCTGATCGTTTGTAGTTTCTGAGCGTACCATCTCGAAATATAGAGAAGAAAACATACAGCAACCATTCCAACAATCGTGAACCAAGCGACCCCAAGTTGACCAAGCGGAACAAGCATTAATGCAGCAATCAGTGGTGCAAATGCTTGACCCGTATTACCACCCACTTGATAAATGGATTGGGCGAGTCCTCGCCTTGGACCAGCTGCCATGTTGGCAACACGGGAACCCTCTGGATGGAAGATGGCAGAGCCAAGTCCAATAAAGACAACGCATAGCAAAATGGTCACAAAGGATGGAGCGAAAGCGAGACCGAATATACCGACAGCACTAGAGAATAAAGCAATAGGAAGTGCATAGGGCATAGGACGCTTATCTGTATACCAGCCAATGGCAGGCTGCATCACTGAGGAGACCATATTTAATGTAAAAGCAATGAGACCTAACTGTGTAAAGGTCAGCCCCATTGTGCGTTCTAAAATAGGAAACATTGCGGGAATAACGGCTTGCAATGTGTCGTTGAGCATATGGCAGATGCCAATAATCAATAAAATAGGATAAACCGTTGAGCCAGTTACGGCTTTATGTGGTGGTTGATTATTCGCACGAGCAGCAATAGCCAATGAGAATTCCTCCTTCCATTCAACTGTTTTTTTCCGCATTACTCTTATTTTATTCATAAGGTGAACTATGAAGCAATAGCAAATTGTTATGTTTTAGTAAAAAAGAGACAAAATACTCTATCAAAGGAAGGTGTATGCGTTTGCAAAGTAGTAAAAGACGATGACAGGCCTCATTCGATCATTCCTCCTAACTAAGACGTCATCCTCTTTTTAGGTGGTAGCTGCTACTTTAGTCTCCTCTTGTGCTGTTTGATGCCGATCTCTACACCACCGAATGCGAATATTTAGTGCAGATGTGTTGAAAATATCAGATATGGTGAAAGCCGGTTTTTGGTTAAACGTCAATTATTTTCTTGCTACCGATCATCTTGAAAAGTTGAGCAGTTAAGTAGATGAGGAATTTGATCGGAACAGTACGGGCTTTTGTAGGTTGTTTTTGGGGCATACAATAGGTCACGACAATATCTTGAAGCTAGTCAATGGACAGTCACCAATGTTTTTCTCACTTTCAGTCGTGAATGTGGTTGCTTTTAAGATTAGCGCAATAAATCGGGGCGTATCACTGGCGATAGTCCGTATCGGCAAGTCGATTCCTTTTTTTTCGGTGAAATGAACCAAGGAGTTGGTGAAAATAATGTTGCTCACCACTTGTTAGTCTACTTTGTCTTATAAGTCAATTTCATTCAAATACAGTGTCATTTCAACAAAAAAGAGACCGGGAATATCCCGTGTCTCTTTCTAATTTGTTTGATTGAGGTGACTTTTTCGTCTTGCATAGGTGAAATAGACAACGACGCCAATGGCGACCCAAATGAGAAAGGCTTGCCATGTGACCCATGATAGCGTGGTGGCTAAGATGATACAAATGATTGCACTAACAATCGGAAGAATTGGCACAAAAGGCACTTTAAATGCGGCTTTTACGCTTGGGTGTTTCTTCCTTAAAACGATGATGGCAATTGAGATCACTGTAAAGGCTGCAAGTGTACCGATGCTGACTAGGTTGGCGAGCGTCGATAAATTAACGAACCCAACGATGCAAGCGGCAACAGCACCTGTCAGCCAGGTGTTGGCAACTGGCGTTTTGGATTTAGTGTGCACCTTTGAGAACACCTTTGGCATCAGACCATCTCTACTCATCGCAAAGGTTAAGCGGACCTGTGCATACACTAAGGCAATTAAAACAGTCGTAATCCCAATGATGGCACCAGCTGATATGATACCTGCTACGCTATTGAGACCAACAACTTGCAGGGCATAAGCGACAGGGTCATTGACATTCAGATTCGTATAGTGAACCATCCCTGTTAAAACAAATGAAACCCCAATGTATAAGACCGTACAGACACCTAAGGCACCAATGATACCGATTGGCATGGCTTTTTGCGGATTTTTGACCTCTTCCGATGCATTGGCGATAGCATCAAATCCAAGATAAGCAAAAAAGACAGTTGCTGCCCCAGCAATCACGCCGCTAAAGCCCATTGGCATAAATGGTGTCCAGTTTTCAAGTTTTACATAAGCGAAACCCGAAACGATAAAGAGAAGCACAATCGCAATTTTGATCAACACAATGATGTTGTTCAATTTGGTGCTTTCTTTCACACCTCTTGAGACAATAGAGGTAATGAATAAGATAATGAGTGCGCCTGGTAGGTTGAAGACAGCACCATCAGCGGCTCCAGGTGCGGCTGATAAAGCCTTCGGAATGTGTAGACCAAATCCACTCAGCAGTGATTGAAAATAGGAGGACCATCCGCTTGCAACAGCAGAGAGCGCTACAACATACTCAAGCATGAGGTCCCATCCCATTAAGAAGGCAAGAAATTCACCAAGTGTTGCGTAAGAATACGTATAAACACTTCCTGATACAGGAATAGACGATGAGAATTCTGCATAGCAAAAAGCAGCAAGGGCGCATGCGATCGCAGCCAAAATAAAAGATATAATAATCGCAGGTCCAGCATCATTTGCAGCAGCGACCCCCGTTATGACAAAGATACCAGTCCCGACCACACAGCCAATGCCAAGCAAAATAAGATCAAACGTATTCAAAGAACGACTTAGTTGTTTCGTTTGACTTTCTAGCATGAGCTGGTCGAGAGACTTTTTTCGAAATAAAGAACTCATGTTGACCTCCTAAGGAATAAATCTTTTCGTAAGACGAATGTTAGTATATGCTGAAACGGCAATTTAGTCAATTGGTTGAAAAACGCTTTAAACCACTAAAGTATTAATTGGTATCTGACCTTTTTCTGTTTTTACAATAAAACATCCGCTAGCTGATGCTAGGCGGATGTTGTCATAAAAGGCTCATGTCTGCTCTGAGAAAATTTTTGCATTGTATAGCACGCTAGGATGAGTCGGATAATGTTCTGATGAAGCAAGATGATGTTTTTTGGCTTGAGCTATATCCCCAAGCTGCCAATAGCAGTAACAAAGCTGAAGGTGAGGGTACCACGTTTTATATTGTGTGAGCGTAAAAGCTGTTTCATTTTCAGGAGCAGTTAGTGCCAGCTCATACCAAAAGATGGCAGCTTGAAGTTTGTTTTGTGTCTTTAAATAATCCCCAATCCTGCAGCAAAATTCAGGGCGCGGCTGATCAAATAAGAAGGAGCGCAATAAAGATGATAAGGCGGCTTCTTCATAACCGATGGCAAAATAGCAGTCAGCTAAGTATTGACATGCGCGTATCTCATCTTCAATCCAACACTGTTTTGTCGCTAAAAATTCATGATAAAAACGAATCGCTCGTACATGCTGCCCATTGTCTTTTAGTTCATTGGCAAAGTAAAAGAGGTCACGTGGCGTCATTTCCTCTTTTTTCTCCAGCATCTCTTCATAAATTCGGAGATTGCGTCCAGGCTCACCTGCTGTCGTTTTCTTTTGTTTTTGATGGGTGACTGCAATATCCGCAGGAAAAATGTTGCCATAGACTTGTAGAAATTCATGAACCGCCCCATACCACTGAAAGTTCATTGCCCGTTTTACGAGCCGGTTTCTTCTATATTTAAAATTCACCTGCCCGTTTTCATCAAATCCAACATGATAAAACATTGATACAGCATCCACTGCTGGATCAAGAGTCTGCTTGAGATGAAGGAGTTTTTTGCGGTCTTCTTCGAGTAACACATCGTCTGCATCTAGCCACAATATATAATCCTTTGTTGCATGTGAAAAAGCAAAATTACGCGCCTTCGCAAAGTGCTGCACCCATTCAAAGTCAATCACATGTGTTGTATATTTTTTTGCAATTTCCTTAGTTCGGTCCGTTGACCCAGTATCAACGATAATGATCTCATCTGCAATGTCTTGAACAGAGGAAAGGCAGTCGTCTAATACCTCCTCTTCATTTTTTACAATCATACATAAGCTAATGGTTATCATCTTTAGATCACCTCTTCATAGTGTATCGACCATCAAAAGGAAACATTCTTTTCAGAGCGGGTTTTTTAAAACTAGTTTTCTGTTACACGCTGATTTAAAATAAAGGAAGAATATATGTTAGGGTTGATGAAAAATGAGTTTAATGAATATTGAAGGGTTATACAAAACCTATGGCGAAAAAACGCTGTTTGACCATATATCTTTTCATATAGAACCAAAGGAACGTATCGGATTAATTGGACCAAATGGAACAGGAAAATCTACACTGCTCAAGGTAATAGCAGGGCTTGAATCCTTTGAAGAAGGCGATATCACCAAAGCAGGTACATTAGATATCGAGTTTCTAGAGCAAGACCCAGAAATGAGCGGTGATCAAACCATTTTAGATTATATTTTTTCTGGGACTGCACCGATGATTCAAACGATAAAGGCCTACGAACAGGCACTCGTCGATTTAGAGCAAGATCCGCAAAATGAAGCAAAACAAGAGGCACTGATGCGAATGCAACATCGAATGGACCAGGAAGATGCATGGGATGCGAACCTTTCGGCTAAGACGATTTTGACAAAGCTTGGTGTCAAGGATGTCAACCGATCTGTTCATACTCTATCAGGCGGGCAGAAAAAGAGGGTAGCAATTGCCAAAAGTTTAATACAGCCGGCCGGATTGTTAATTTTAGATGAGCCGACCAACCATCTAGATAATGCAACAATTGAATGGTTAGAAGGATACTTAAGTCAGTATACAGGTGCCGTCATCCTTGTGACACATGATCGTTATTTTTTAAACAGAGTGGCCAATCGGATTTATGAATTAAATCAAGGTCAGCTTTATACGTATAAAGGGAATTATGAAGTCTTCCTAGAAAAAAGAGCGGAACGTGAAGCAGAGGCTCAGGTAAAAGAAACGAAACGCCAAAATCTGCTAAGACGAGAGCTTGCTTGGCTGAGAAGAGGAGCAAAAGCAAGAACGACGAAGCAAAAAGCACGCATCGGTAGAGTGGAAGAATTGAAGAACCAAAAAGGACCTGATGCAAAGGGAGAGCTTGATTTTGCTATTGGCTCACATCGCCTTGGAAAACAAGTCATTGAAGCAGAGGAGATCACCATTTCATTTGCTGGTCAGACGCTTGTTGACCGGTTTACGGATTTAGTCGTCCCAGGTGACCGGATTGGCATCATTGGACCGAATGGAGTAGGCAAGACAACCTTACTCAATTGTCTAGCTGGCAAAATAGAACCGACGTTAGGGAACTTGATCATCGGAAAAACAGTTCGTATCGGCTATTATACACAGGATTATCAAGAGATGAATGAAGAGCTGAAAATGATTGATTATATCAAAGAAACAGCTGAAATTGTGAAGACATCAGATGGTGCGATTGTGACAGCAGAGCAAATGCTAGAGCGGTTTTTATTCCCGCGCTCTATACAGCGGACCTTCATTCGAAAGCTTTCAGGCGGGGAACGTCGCAGGTTATATTTATTGAAGGTCTTGATGGAAGAGCCGAATGTTCTCTTTTTAGATGAGCCGACGAACGATCTTGATACAGAGACATTGAGTATTCTCGAGGATTATTTAGAGCAGTTCCCTGGCGTTGTCATTACGGTGTCGCATGACCGCTATTTCTTAGATCGAGTTGTGAATCGCTTGCTTGTATTTGAAGGAAATGGCCGTATCACGCATTTCCAAGGGGCTTACAGCGAGTATATGAACCAGGAAAAAGAGCAGAAACAAACGGAAGCAAAGCCTGCTGAAAAACAAGTGGAAGCCGCGCCGAAAAAAAGAAAAAAACTCTCATATAAAGATCAGCTTGAATGGGATGGCATTGAAGACCGGATTCAGGCATTAGAGGACAAACATCAGCAACTTGAAGCAAGTATCGCCGAGGCAGGCAGTGATTTCGGGAAAATTCAGGAGCTGATGGATGAGCAAAAAGTCGTAGCCGAAGAATTAGAGCAAGCCATGGATCGCTGGACAGAACTGTCGCTCATGATTGAAGAATTAGAAAGTAAATGAAGACTACAGAGCTCAGATTGTTGACAAAGGGCTAAAATGGTTTTTCTTTTAGTCCTTTGTCATTTTTTCATTTCAGCCTTTGAAGTCTAGGAAGACCTGAGCAATTTATGTGGAGCGAATGAAACATTCGTGAGCACGAGCGCTCGCAATCTGACAACGAATGCGAGGGTTTGTCTACACGCTGTAACTTGTAGAATAAATAGTGCTTTCTTTAAATCAGAATCATTCTTATTTATTTTGCAGGGAGCAGGGTGGAACATCAAGATTTCAAATTTAACGTTTACGTTAAGGTTATGAAAGTGTATAATAAATGATGAATTGATGAGCAGGAGGCACTGGCATGGAATGGATGAAAATTGATCAAGTAGCTAAAAGAAGCGGTCTGACGAAACGTACTATTCGATTCTATGAAGAAATTGGTTTATTATCAGCACCGAAGCGAACAGATGGCGGTGTCAGGCTTTACTCCGAAGACGACATGGAGGAATTGGAGAAAGTGATTCAAGCAAAGCAGGTATTGGGCTTTTCCTTACAGGAGCTTCAGGCGTTTATGGAAATCGGAAAACAGTTAGAGCTTAACAAGGAAGGCTATTTGCTGTCACTTGACCCGAAGGAACGACTAGAGAAGCTGTTAGATATTCAAGCACAATTAAATGAACAGCATCGTCTGATCACAGAGAAACTTGAAACATTTCAATCCTTTAAAAAGGATATCGAATCCATGAAAGAAAGAGCAGCTCATGCCATTGAGCAATTACAAAAATAAACACCTTTGCGTGTTTATTTTATTTTGTTATTCAATTGAAAGAAAGGTTCTGATGTGATGAAGGAAGAAGTATTAAAACAGCGTACGAGTCTGCTTAGGCAGCCGAAAGCCGTTTGGGCTGTTGCCTTTGCATGTGTGATTTCATTTATGGGAATTGGACTTGTTGATCCAATTTTACCGGCGATTGCGGCTCAATTACACGCATCTCCAAGTCAGGTTTCCCTTTTATTTACAAGTTATTTACTCGTGACCGGCTTTGTGATGTTTTTTACAGGTTTTATTTCTAGTCGAATTGGTGCCAAATGGACCTTATTATTAGGACTCATTTTTATTATTGTCTTTTCCGCTTTAGGCGGAGTCTCTTCAACGATCAATGAATTAATTGGTTTTAGAGGAGGATGGGGCATAGGGAATGCCTTATTCATTTCGACTGCGTTATCAGTCATTGTGGGTGTTTCTGTTGGGGGAAGTGCTAAGGCCATTATTTTATATGAAGCCGCATTAGGTCTTGGGATTTCAGTCGGTCCGCTGCTTGGCGGAGAGCTTGGAACAATTTCTTGGCGCGGTCCATTTTTAGGGGTTGCCGTGTTAATGCTTGTAGCTCTTTTAGCGATCATCTTGATGCTTCCACCTGTCCACAAGCCTCAACAAAAGGTGAAATTGTTTGAAGCCGTTGGTGCTTTAACATATAAAGGGCTTTTGACTATGGCATCTGCCGCCTTTTTATACAATTTTGGTTTCTTTGTTCTCCTTGCTTATTCACCGTTTGTGCTCAACCTTGATGAGCATGGACTTGGCTATGTCTTTTTTGGATGGGGGTTATTTTTAGCCGTTACATCCGTCTTTTCAGCGCCGGTGATCCATCGTAAACTTGGTACATTGAGATCACTAGTTGTTCTGTTTGCTTTGTTTGCGGTCATTTTATTCGGAATGGGTGTGTGGACCTCACATGTCGTGGTGGTCATCTGCGGAATCGTCATTGCTGGGGGGATTCTTGGTATGATCAATACGGTGCTGACAACCGCCGTTATGGGATCGGCGCCTGTTGAGCGTTCTATTGCGTCTTCTTCCTACAGTGCGGTTCGTTTTATTGGCGGTGCAATTGCTCCTTGGATTGCAGGAGTGCTCGCTGAGGCATACACAGTCAGCACACCCTACTATGTTGGTGCAACTGTTGTTCTACTAGGGATGCTCATCTTGCTTCTTGGCAGAAAGCATTTGGCTCACATTCAAGCAGGTCATTAAATGGAAAAAAGCCTTAAATCTCATCAAAAGATATAAGGCTTCAGACTTGTTTTGTTGTTATAGTACTTTTGTGGTCCAAGATTCACAATTCCAAGTATCTGTTGCCACATCTTGATAAAATTCAGGTTCGTGGGAGATCAATAAGACGCTGCCTTTATATTCTTTTAAGGCGCGTTTTAACTCTTCTTTTGCATCAATATCCAAGTGATTTGTCGGCTCATCGAGTACAAGCACATTTGTTTCTTGGTTGATCAATTTGCATAGACGTACCTTTGCCTTCTCACCACCGCTTAATACGGACATACGGCTTTCAATATGTTTTGTTGTTAATCCACATTTTGCAAGTGCGGCTCTCACTTCATATTGTGTGTAGGAAGGGAATGTGCTCCATACCTCTTCAATACATGTATTGCTGTTTTGCTCCTTCACTTCTTGCTCGAAGTAGCCAATGTGCAGGAATTCACCGCGCTCCACTTCACCAGAAATAGGGGTGATCTCTCCTAAAAGGCTCCGTAACAACGTGGTTTTTCCGATACCGTTTGCTCCGTATAAAGCAATTTTTTGTCCCCGTTCCATTTTTAGGTTCAGTGGACGGGAGAGCGGCTCATCATAACCAATCACTAAATCCTTCGTTTCAAAAATCAGCTTACTAGATGTACGTGCAGGTTGAAAGTGAAATTCTGGTTTTGGCTTTTCTGCGGCCAATTCAATCATGTCCATCTTATCCAGCTTTTTTTGACGAGACATGGCCATATTTCTTGTACTGACACGCGCTTTGTTTCGGGCGACAAAGTCCTTTAACTCAGCTACTTCTTGCTGTTGCCTTTTATAGGCTGCTTCAAGCTGCTGTTTTTTGACTTCATAGACTTGTTTGAATTGGTCATAATCACCGACATAGCGAGTCAACTCTTGGTTTTCGACATGATAAATTAAGTTAATGACACTATTTAAAAACGGAATGTCATGTGAAATGAGGATAAACGCATTCTCATATTCCTGTAAATAGCGCTTCAGCCATTCAATATGCTGCTCATCTAAATAGTTGGTCGGCTCATCGAGAAGGAGAATCTCTGGTTTTTCTAATAGTAGCTTGGCTAGAAGCACCTTCGTGCGCTGTCCACCGCTTAGCTCCGTCACATCACGATCTAATCCGAGGTCAGTTAATCCAAGTCCTCTCGCAATTTCCTCAACTTTAGAATCAATGATATAGAAATCATTGTTCGTGAGTGCATCTTGCATGACGCCAACTTCCTCTAACAGCTTCTCTAATTCATCAGGATCGGCTTCACCCATTTTTTCATAAATATCGTTCATATTGGCTTCCATGGCAAATAAATATTGAAATGCATCTTGGAGCACTTCGCGGATGGTTCTTCCTTTTTCGAGAACTGTATGCTGATCAAGATACCCGACACGAACATTTTTTGCCCATTCAACTTTTCCTGCATCAGGTTCTAGCTTGCCTGTAATAATATTCATAAACGTTGACTTTCCTTCACCGTTGGCGCCGATTAAACCGACATGTTCGCCCTTTAATAAACGGAAGGAGACTTCGTGGAAAATGGCTCTGTCGCCAAAGCCATGGCTTAAATCTTTAACAGATAATATCATTTTTTACACCTCAAATAGATTCAAAACGGCTAGTGCCTCTCATGATTATATCGAACTGTCCGGCTTGATAAAAGCATCAAAAGAAAAATTGCGTTTCAAAGCTCATTTTGAGATACTTAAGGATAGATTGAATGAGGATAAAGGAGATCGACATGACAGAAACTTGGGCATTTTTTAAAGAAGCAAAGCCATTTATTCAGGAGAACTTTGAAGCGGCCGGCTTCGAAAAACCAACAGCCATACAGGAGAAAACAGCAGAGTGGATGATGGAGAAACGTGATGTAATCGCAGAGTCGCCAACTGGGACAGGGAAGACACTTGCGTATGTTCTGCCGCTTTTAAATCACATTGATGTCAATATCAAACATCCACAAGTCTTAATCTTGGCCCCTTCAAGAGAGCTTGTCATGCAAATTTTTGACGTGGTGCAACAATTTAAACAAGGCTCAGACATTAAAGCCGTGTCACTGATTGGCGGCGCTAATATAAAAAAGCAGCAGGAAAAACTAAAAAAACGCCCGAACATCATTGTTGCAACACCAGGGCGTGTTCAAGAATTAATCAAAATCAAAAAACTGAAAATGCATGAAATCAAGACTATTGTTTTAGATGAGGCGGACCAGCTTCTTGTACCAGAGCATATGAAAACAATTCAATCAATTATTCAATCGACATTAAAAGAAAGACAAATTCTTTGTTTTTCTGCAACACTGAAAGAAGAAACCATTCAACTGATCAAAGAATTCTCTTCTCAGCCAAAGGTACTGAAAATTGGCAGAAGCCAAGAGGAAGCGCAAAAGGTGAAGCATTATTATCTACTATGTGATCAGCGTGATAAAGTGAAATTACTGCAAAAATTATCACGACTTGAGGACATGCAAGCACTCGTGTTCGTCCGCGATATTACCAATTTAAGCATTTACGCAGAAAAATTAACGTATCATCATGTAGACCTTGGTGTGCTTCATAGTGAAGCAAAAAAGGCAGAGCGTGCTGTCATTCTGAAAGCATTTGAACAGCGCGAATTCCCGCTTCTGCTCGCAACGGATATTGCCGCTAGAGGCATTGATATCGAAGACCTGCCGTACGTTATACATGCAGATCTCCCAAATGAAGAAGGATATATTCATCGATCAGGCAGAACAGGTCGTGCAGGGAAGGAAGGGACTGTGATCAGTCTCGTCACACACCAAGAACAATCTAGGCTAAAAAAGATGGCGAAAAAGTTGAATTTCTCACTTGAGGAGATTGTGTATAAACAAGGACAACTGCAGCTAGCAGCATATAAAAAAAGATAAAATAAGGACCCGCCAACAATCTGGGTCCTTTCTCTTTATGAAATTTTCACAAGCTGTTTTCCAACATTCTCGCCTTTGAATAGCCCAATGAAAGCATCAGGGATTCGATCAAATCCTTCGATAATGGTTTCTTTATAAGTCAGTTTATCTTCTTTGACCCATTGAGCTAAATCCTTTGCCGCTTCTTCAAAACGATCTGCATAGTTGGCCACAATGAATCCTTGCATCAATGCACTTGTTTTAATGAGTTTTGTTTGCACACGTGGCCCGATATCCTCGCTTGCACTAATGTTGTAAGAGGAAATGGCACCACAGACTGGGATGCGTGCAAAACGATTCAAATGGTTCATCACCGCATCTGAAATGTTGCCACCCACATTGTCAAAGTATACATCTACACCGTTGGGACAAGCTTTTGCAATGGCTTCATCCATATCATCTGTTGTCTTATAGTTAATAGTTTCATCAAAGCCAAGCTCTTTTAAATAGGCGAGTTTATCATCAGATCCTGCGATCCCAACAACATGTGCGCCTTTGATTTTAGCGATCTGTCCTACAACTGAACCAACGGCACCTGCTGCTCCAGAAACGACAACAGTCTCGCCTTTTTTCGGCTGACCAATGGAAAGAAGTCCAAAATAGGCTGTTTGTCCAGGCATGCCTAAAATGCCTAAGTAATACGATATTGGAGCGATGGATGGATCGATTTTTGTAAGGGACTCGGCTTTTGCAGTTGAATATTCTTGCCAACCAAGGAATCCAAGAACGAAATCACCTTTTTTAAATAGAGGTGATTTAGATTCAACAATTTCTCCTACAACACCGCCTTGAATCACTTCATTCAGTTTAAACGGTGGTGTATATGATTTTGTATCCTGCATTCTTCCTCTCATATAAGGATCTACAGATACATATTTCGTTTTAATCAGTACTTCACCATCCTGTGGCACTGGGATATCGACTGTTTCAAAATGAAAAACATCTGTTGTTGGTAAACCTTTTGGGCGTTTAGCTAATTGAATTTGTTGCTGGTTGCTCATGACAAATCCTCCCTTTCACTTGCATCCTAAATTTACATTAACACGATGCTTCTTTTCATTCAAACCATATGACCTTTTCAAGACGCGCACAAAAAAAGCAGTCACCATATAAAAAAATGGGACTACTTTTTTTGAAGAGAGACAGAGAGAAATGGTGGAAGAGAAGCAAACAGCTTATATACATCAGCATCACGTTCTTTCAAGAGATATTCATTTGCATTTTGCATGGAGGCTTTCATCATATCGCGCGTCACAAAAGGGAAAAGGATATTCAAGTATGATGACAACAAGTCTTGCGGATCTTGTTCAATCGATTCAATATCTCCAATGTTTATAATAATAGAGAATAGATAATCAATGGAGATGTGAAAGTGCTGCTCAGCAAACAGTGTAAGCGGCTGCGTACTTGTTTCTTCAGGATTCCACTTGTTAAAAAGCTGTTTCACCAAATCACTGACAACCCAAGCATTAAACTGCTGTTCAGC
The DNA here is from genome assembly GCF_044754665.1 of Bacillus sp. NPDC093026. NCBI lineage: Bacteria > Bacillati > Bacillota > Bacilli > Caryophanales > Bacillaceae > Bacillus > Bacillus sp. NPDC093026. The sequence continues at coordinate 28,422 of NZ_JBIVPN010000009.1, forward strand.
TGAAAAGTAATAAATCAGCTCCACCTCATTTCTAGCCTCCAGTATAAGAATTGTACAACAAATAAGTTAGATTGAACACAATAATTCAGAAAATTTAGTCGATTTTAAAGGTTTTTTGTCAAAAATAAGTCGATAGACATAGTGGGAATCACAAGTCATATGAATGTGCCGACGGAAGGTTTAACCATAAAAGTGACGGGTAAAAGATTTGTAAGACATGAAAGGAGGAAGATCAAATGAAACCTGTAGTAAGAGAGTACTCTAATGATGAAGCACTTCAACGAGATATTGAGCAATTAAAAGAACTCGGAGTTGCAAGAGAGGACATTTATGTTCTGGCCCATGATGATGACAGAACAGAGCGCATTGCTGGGAACGCAGACGCCAATACCATTGGTTCAAAGGAAGTTGGACTGAAACACGCTGTTGGTCATATCTTCAGCAAGAAGGGTGACGAGCTTCGCAATAAAATTCATGAGATTGGTTTCTCTAAAGAAGAAGCAGAAACCTTTGAAGAACATTTAGATGAAGGGAAAGTCCTTCTATTTGTGACAGATCACGAAAAAGTGAAATCATGGGCATAAAACAAACGACATGAGAAAAGCCTCTTACAAAAGTAGTAAGAGGCTTTTTTGTGTGCAGACATTTATCATGTATCCTCCTATTTGACTATGATATGGAAATGACAAACGATTGGAATAAACAGTAAATCTTCTAATTGAAAATGTAGAAATATCAAAGTTTATAGGAATAAAAATAGAAAAACTAGTCAAAATATAATAGATTTACACTCGGGAAATAATTATAGTATATTTACTTTTTATAACAAAAACAGATAAAATTCGTGTGTAATTTAATAGATAAATTTCTTGGTTCTATTGGTTTATTGTGTCTTTTTTTGTAGAATTAAGCATTTTAAGGTCAAAAAACCACGAAAACTACCTGTATTTTCAATTAGAAAATCATTTTAATTTTTAGGAAATAATTTGTTGACAAAATAATCTAAAAACAATATATTTGGTTTTAATCAAGTGATTATGGAAGGAGTTGTTAATTGAGCCAGAGGGCACAAGGAGACATTTTTGTAAATGGCGGGAATGAGCGTATGGAGCTGAATGTCAATTGTTTAGGTTGGAAAAGCATTTTGAAAAGGCCCTGATCAGCATAAAAGAAAATGGTATTTTACTAGGGGCTCTTCCGTTTGTTGGCGGTTGGTTATACTCAATTAGCAGTCAACCATACAAACGACGAGAATGGATTCTGAAGTGACATTTTCTTCGATTGCTTTTTGCATGGTGAATTTCAAAACCCGCTTAATTCCCTGTTCTTACTCGAGGGAGCAGAGGTCATATCAAATGTAAATTGAATGATGAGATTAAAAAAAGGTGAGAGGGTTTGAAATTCGCTAATACTTGCTTAGCTGAAAAGGAGGTGAACCCATATGAAAAAAAGAGTCAGAAAATCAAAACATCGCATGTTTCAATTAGTTGGTGAGGACTGACTTTGAAATGGAGAGTAAACATGTGGGGTGCTTCTCTCCATTTCAAATAAATTTCCAAAATATTCATGTTCCATCTTACCATAGGTCGATTTGATTGAAAACCTTAAAAACAAGAAAAGTATGGGGAGTGGTTCTATCAAGGGAATCTATCGTAAGAATCGTCATCTATGAACCAATTGAAAAGTTATCCTTTCTCATTTTAAGAGCGTGTATTCATGTGAAACGAAGGAGGTCCCTGTGATGAAAAAGGCTTTGTACCATGAAGACAGCCGTTTGTATTTAGAAAAGATGCGTGTTGCATTCAAAGAACACTATCAACAAAGAACGGACATGTGGTCCACTGATCCGTCATTGACAGATGCAGCCGAAATATCATTAAAAGCTTGGCGTTCAAGAGGAAAAGATGAACTTGCTTCTGTCTTAGATATTGGGTGCGGGAATGGCCGGGCACTTGAGCATTTAAATGGACTTTCAAACTATGTTGGTATTGATCTTTATCAACATGAGGAGTGGGAGGTTCTGAAGAAAAAAGAAACGGTTCCAGTTCAATTTTTTCACGAAGACTTTATGTCATGGTCGCTCAATCAGGAAGGACAGACGCTGTTTGATTTAATTTTGGATCATGGCTGTTTTCATCATCAACATCCGGATGATCATGAACGTTATTTAAAGCAGGTATTTGCTCTGCTTCGTGAAGGAGGCGTTTTTTCACTTGTTGTATGGGGAGAAGAGTGGAAAACAGGATTAATAGGAGAAGATGGTCGATTTCATTTTTCATTTTCAGATTCTCAGCTTGGAGAGAAAATTTGTAAATCAGGTCTTGAGCTTGTTTCCATTACACCATTGAAAGCAAAGGCCGGGTTAAGTCAACATCATGTTATTGCTGTGAAACTCTAGTACAAAGGAGGATTAGAGCAATGTTCGATGTAATGGCTCTTGGTGCAGGTCCGAGACGGGTTAAGTGCTTCTATCATTCTAATTGAAAAGAAGTATTGCGTACTGATCATAGATGATGGACGATTTCAGATGAAGCGCACCTATGTGACCAATGATTTAGGATTGAATGCATGAAGGACCAGAATTTCTAGCAAAAGGAAGAAAGCAGCTAGAAGCTAGCGGATGTGCTCTTTTTAAGTACGTTCAATTCAAGAATTGACAAATGGTGTGACAGCTCTTAAAGAGAATACAGCGTATGAAGCTCGATTTCTGCTCCTTTGTACTGGACAAGGAACTGGATTAAAAGGAGCCAAATCCTCTGGAATTCAAATGGTTTCAAATGAAGAGCCTTTTACAAAAGAAAAGATGCTGATTGATGATCAGCATTACACATCGATCAAGCGGATTTATGTAGCTGGCATTTGTACAGGCATTTCCTCCCAAGCAATGATTGCGGCTGGACATGGTGCTCAAGCTGCACTCAATCTCATTAGTGAGATAGAGGGAGTCGTACACATATTCATTATTCAATTACTGTCCGTCAAAGGGGAATCTGAAGCAGTTATGAAGAGGGGGGAGAGAGATGAACAAGTTTATTGCTGAATTACAATCAATGATTCATCATTTTACATTTCATCAAAAAGACTATTTGCTCGTGGGACCAGTGACCTTGCCGATCTCTATTCAACATGAAGAAGTGCAATTCAAATGGTACGCGTTTTCACCTGTTGATCAAGACGTAAAGCCAACGATTGAGACAATTGTACAGATGAGTACCACACAACAAACATTTTCCTCTTGCCTCTTATTTGGCGATTTTGATAATGAGGTGCCGCCACTTGTGCGAATTCATAGTGTTTGCCAAACAGGGGATGTATTTGGATCACTGAAATGTGATTGTGGACCACAGCTTGCTTTATCGCTGAAAAAGATAAAAGATTATGGCAAAGGGATGCTGGTTTATATGGCCAACCAAGAAGGGCGTTCCATCGGTCTTATGGCAAAAGCATTAACGTATAAATTGCAGGAAATGAAACTCGATACGTTTGAGGCCAATCGCCTCATCGGCTGTGGAGATGATGATCGACATTACGAGGAAGCAGCCGCCGTTTTACAATTTCTAAATCAAGGGAAACCATTGCACCTTTTGACAAACAATCCGGATAAAGTCGACTCGATTGCTGCTTACGGTCTTCATGTTTTACGGTTTGATCATACGGTAGAAGCATCTGAATATAATGAAGCTTATTTAAAGGCGAAGGCAGCCTCAGGACACATGGTTGATGAGAAGAAGTTAATAAATCAGTAGGAGTTCAATTAAAGAAGGCGGGAGAAAAGCGTGAAACTCGATATCAATTGGATTAAAATCCCCAGTGGCTATGCAACGATTGGAAGTAATGAAGAAGATATGAAAAAGGCATCAGAGTATTGGAAGGACAAGCTCCTAAACCCAACATATGGCCGTGAAAAAAAATTTCAGAAATGGCTGTACAAAGAATTCCCATCATATCAGCCGTATATCAACGAATTTTTTATATCAGACACTGTTGTAACCAATGAACTGTATCAAAGCTATTGTGATGATACAGGTCAGACATATCCAGAGAGCTTGACGAACATTGAGCTAGGCGGGGGAAAAGATCATCCTGCTTGGGGCATGGAAATTGATGAAGCATTTTTATTTTGTGAGTGGCTGAGCGGGAAGCTTGGATATGAGATTTCGATACCTAGTGAGGAAGAGTGGGAGTATGCCGCCCGTGGAAATACGAGAAATCAATATCCGTGGGGAGACGAGTTCCATCCGTCTTATTGTAATACACATGAGGCAGGCATTGGAAAAACAACGCCTGTACGCCATTACGAAAAAGGCAGATCCCTTTTTGGACTTTATGATATGGGAGGTAATGTGGAGGAATGGGTAAATTCTACTTACCATGTGTATGAAGGCGGTATTGAGGTAGTGGACGATTTAACAGAAACGCTTGGCAACGATTATTACATTCTGAAAGGCGGCTCCTTTGCAAGAGGTGGAGATTTATGCAGAGTGGCAAGAAGACATGGAAAACACCCTGATCCAGTTTTCCGTTTTACTGGTTTTCGTCTAATCACACGTGAAAAACAAAATATTAAGGTGGGAGTGTAAAACTATGCATAGAGGACCAATTACATCTGTTTTATCATCTCAACATGACCAAATTGTATACACTGGTGGATATGATCGCTGTATTTATAAATGGGACCGGACAACAGGAGAAGGGACTTTCATTGGCAGTCATGACCACATCATCAACTCCTTATCACTTTCTGAAAATGAAAAATATCTGGCTAGTGCTTCTTCAGACTACACCATCCAGCTTTATGATACAGCTACCGATACATTGATTCGAACACTATATGGCCATGCGGATGATGTAGAAGCGGTCGCATTTGCAAAGCAGGATACCTTGCTTGTATCCGTATCGAGAGATAGAAGATGCTTAGTATGGGATATTGAAACGGGTGCTATTTTAAGGGAATTTCATGGACACAGTAAAGATGTGTTGGCCGTTTGGGTCCATGGTGATAAAGCCTATACAACAGGTGATGATGGCTATGTACTAGTATGGCTATATGAGACAGGGGAAATCGTTGGTGAAATTGGACCTTTTGATTATGAATTAGATACGATTAGCGGAAGCAATCAAAAAGAAGTTTTTGCTCTTGGCAGAGACGATGGCACAGTAATCATTTATGATGCTACAACCTTACAAGAGAAAAAAATCATAAAAGCACATTTACAGGGCGTTAAGCGTGTGAACTTTTCTCCAAGCGGCAATAATTTGCTAACAGCTGGTTATGACCATCTGATTAAGCTGTGGAACTATGAAACCGGTGAATTGATCCATACACTGTTGCCTCATAAATATCAATGGGAACGCTCACTAGTCTGGACTGAAGACGAGAAGGCAATATTAGGGGCGAGCTTTGGAAAAACATATTGTGAATGGTCAATTGCAGAAGGCAAAGTGATATCAGACGATCTTGAAATGGCCACACCGTCTATTAATGATATTGCGATTACTGAAGCTGGAGATATTATCACTGCATCAGATGACGGAAAATTCAGAAAAAATGGAATTGAAATTGCCAAATCAACAGGCGTACTGACAAATGGGGTGGCCGTCGCAAGGGATGGAAGCTATTATGCGTGGGGGGATCATGCAAGTCAAGTGCATATTGTGCATGAACCCTTGCAACAAATGGTCTCTTTTGATCTCAACACAGGACCTGTAAACAGTGTGTATTTTCACGAGGAGGATCGACAATTCTACATTGGTACTTACGGTGGTTATGTCCATGTGATCTCAACAGAACACTTAAAGGAAATTGGTAGGGCAAAAGCACATGATTGTGCTGTAAAAGCGTTAAAAGTAGAGGGAGAGTATATTATCACAGCGGCAGTAGCAGGGACCATCTGTCTGCTAGATAAGAAGAGTTTATCATTAAAAGCGGAATATATAGGCGCAACAGAACTATTAAATGATGTGTTTATTGACAGTAAAAGAGATCGTATTGCTATTGTAAGCCGTGACAAAAATGTCAGACTGTTTGATTTGCATACAGGAAGAATATTAGCCCAGCACAATCAGCACCAATATTCCATTAAATCAGTCACTGTCACCGATTCTGGCTATATTGTGAGCGGTGATTATTGGGGATATATCGTTGTATGGAATCCAGATCTAGATTACAATTCCGGCCCAATCAGAATTGCTCAAAATGGGATTAGTGCCATCAGGCAATTGAAAAATGATGTGTATGCAAGCTCATATGACGGCGGTATTTATCATATTAGAGAAGATGGTACGCATACGGAAGTGTTACGCCTATTTGAACAATTTCCTAAAGAAGTGATCTCTCATTAAGAAAAAGTACTAAAGCGGGGGATTCTCATGATAAGTGTTTGCAAGGAACATATGAAAAAAGGCCTGACCGTACTCAATTGCCCGCATGTTCTCCTTATTAATAAATATGAATTGCGCAAATGCTGTTTCTGTAAACAACGAGCATCGTATAAACTATTCTATTCCTTACCTTACTATGATCGCTCTGAAAAGAAACGAATGGAAAAAATATAGCACATGAGAATAGAACTCCTTCATTTCTTGAAGGAGTTCTTTCCCTTTAAAGATAAGAAAGGAGTTTAAGATGAAAGACGATGTATTTTATATGAAATTAGCCATCGCTAATGCAAAGGCAATGAAAGGACAGACATCACCAAATCCGCTTGTTGGCGCAGTACTTGTTCAAAATGGTGACATTGTGGGGATTGGTGCCCACCTCAAAGCAGGTGGACCACATGCGGAAATTCATGCACTCCAAATGGCTGGAGAGAAGGCAAAGGGGGCTGACATGTATGTGACGCTTGAACCTTGTACTCACCACGGAAAAACAGGACCGTGTACAGAAGCCCTGATCAAGAGTGGTGTAAAACGTGTATTCATTGCGACTAAAGATCCGAACCCACTCGTTGCAGGAAAAGGGATCTCCCTTCTTAAGCAGGCAGGCATCGAAGTAGAAGAAGGATTGTGTAAAAAAGAAGCAGATCGATTGAATAAGCCTTTTTTTCATTTGATTCAATCTGACATTCCTTATGTCATACTGAAATCTGCTATATCAATAGATGGAAAAATAGCAACGGCTCAAAAAGAAAGTAAATGGATTACAGGAAAAGAAGCAAGAGAAGATGTGCAGCGTTTACGTCAAGAAGCAGATGCGGTAATAACGGGAGTAGAGACAATTATTCAAGATGATGCAAGTCTAATTGTAAAAGATAAATTAGTCGCCCAACCAATCCGTGTCATTTTAGACTCAACATTAAGAATTCCACTTCAATCTAAATGCTTAACTGATCATATGGCGGAAACAATTATTTGTACGTCAAGAACGTACGATGAAAAAAAATATCATCAGCTTGTGCAGAAAGGTTATCAGGTTTTTGTGACAAACGGGGTACACCGGACAGATTTATATGAAGTGTTAAAGATGCTCAAAGAACGCTCCATCATGTCGGTACTTGTAGAGGCAGGCGGCAGCGTTAGTGCATCGTTTCTAGAAGCATCACTGGTCAACGAAGCCGTCATCTATATGGCACCTATATTGATTGGTGGACAGGATGCGCCTACTTTATTTGAAGGAGAGGGTGTGAAAAAGCTGAAAGAAGCGATCACTCCAGTTGAAATTGAATATAGTATGGTAGGTAAAGATCTGAAAATGACGATGAGATTTGATTAAATAACTGACCTTGTGCAATGTGCACAAGGTCTTTTCAATATTTTCAAATCAAAATAAAAAAATGTACATACACCTTTTTTCAAGGAGTTGAATACGATGGATGGGGGTGATTCTATGAAAAGATGTCGACGATGTGGAAATTCATATCCAACTCATTCGAAAGACCATTACCAAAAAAGAAGCTGGTACGATGCGTATAAGGATGATGGATGGGAATGTGATAACTGTAAGAAAGGAAAAGTCGGCAAACAAGGAAAACCAGTGAAAAACCTTTGTTGTGGAAAAGATCCGTGTGTTTGTGTAAATCAAAGTCGATCAGGAAGCAGAGGGCGGAGAGGTCCAGCGGGTCCGACTGGTCCAACGGGTCCAACAGGACCAACAGGACCAGGAGTAGGAGCAACCGGAGCCACCGGAGCCACCGGAGCGACCGGCGCAACAGGGGCGACCGGAGCAACAGGAGCCACCGGAGCGACCGGAGCAACAGGAGCCACCGGAGCGACCGGCGCAACAGGGGCGACCGGAGCGACCGGCGCAACAGGGGCGACCGGAGCCACAGGAGCCGCCGGAGCAACCGGAGATACCGGAGCGACTGGAGTAACAGGAGCAACAGGGGCAACAGGGGCAACCGGAGCGACCGGCGCAACAGGGGCAACAGGGGCAACCGGAGCGACCGGCGCAACAGGGGCGACCGGCGCAACAGGAGATCCCGGAGCAACCGGAGCCACCGGAGTAACTGGAGCCACCGGAGCAACCGGAGCCACCGGAGTAACCGGAGCCACCGGAGATACCGGAGCGACTGGAGTAACTGGAGCCACAGGAGCAACTGGAGCGACTGGAGTAACAGGAGCCACCGGAGCAACAGGGGCGACCGGCGCAACAGGAGATCCCGGAGCAACAGGAGCCACCGGAGTAACCGGAGCCACCGGAGATACCGGAGCGACCGGAGTCACTGGAGCCACCGGAGCAACAGGGGCGACCGGCGCAACAGGAGATCCCGGCGCAACCGGAGCCACCGGAGCAACAGGGGCAACAGGAGCCGCCGGCGCAACCGGAGCGACCGGCGCAACAGGGGCAACCGGAGATACCGGAGCGACCGGAGTCACTGGAGCGACCGGAGTCACTGGAGCAACTGGAGCGACTGGAGTAACTGGAGCAACAGGAGCCACCGGAGCGACCGGAGTCACTGGAGCGACCGGAGTCACTGGAGCGACTGGAGTAACCGGAGCAACAGGTGATACCGGAGCGACCGGAGCGAGTGCGATTATTCCGTTTGCATCAGGTTTACCTGTTGTTTTAACAACGATTGCAGGTGGTCTAGTTGGGACATCTAGTTTGGTTGGCTTTGGTAACTCTGCAACAGGTGTCACCATTCTAGGTGGTATCATTGATTTAACTGGTGCAGCCGGCACTCTATTAAATATGGCATTCTCTGTACCAAGGGATGGGACCATTACTTCATTTGCCGGATACTTTAGTACAACGGCAGCATTGGCTTTAGTCGGCACGAGTATTACGATCACAGCTAGCTTATTTGCTTCACCGACACCGAATAACAGTTTCACTCAAGTAGCGAGTGTCACGTTGGCACCGCCATTAACTGGGATTTTAACTCTTGGTGCCATTTCAAACGGTATTGCAACTGGTCTGAATGTGCCAGTGACAGCAGAAACAAGATTACTTGTTGTATTCTCTGCGACAGCAACAGGCGTATCCTTGATTAATACTGTGGAAGGTTATGCAAGTGCTGGTTTATCCATCACGTAATAGAAACAAAAGGATGGCTCTATAAGAGTCATCCTTTTTTGTTCGAATGAATTTTCTCTCAATATGGAGAGAAAAAAGTGATATGATTTTCTTAGGTCATATTCTATTTATCTACTAGAGCTAGGGGTTGTGGCGGTGAGGATGGGCAAGAAAAAAGTTACACTACAAACGAAAATATTGGTTCTGATTATCGTGCTTTTGCTCTTTGTCATTGCTTTATTGACCATTTGTTTTGGGTTTCTTCAAACATCAGAAAGGCAGGGACAATCTGAACAGCTTGCGGTGCAAACCGCTAGAACCATATCATATATGCCGCCAATTAAAACATCGGTGGCAACATCAACAGCGTCTCAAAATGAAGAGCAGGCTGTACTTGAGCAAATGAAGGAGCAAGTGTCAGCACACGCAATTTTTATCACCAATCAAAAAGGAAAGGTGCTTTTTCATACGAACCGTAAACATGTAGGGAGAACGCTCAGTTTATCTGAAGGGAGGAGTACCTTACTGTTTGGGGGGACTTCCATTTCTGCTGGTGATTCTGACGGTGAGACCGTTATAAGAGGTAGTGCTCCGATGATAAAGGAAACTGGACAACATGAAGAAATAATCGGGACAGTGACCGTTGAATTTTTAAAAAGAGAGATCGATCAAGCCACTGCTCATCAACTGATGAAACTCAGTTATATGGCACTTCTCGTCTTGCTCCCTGGAATATTTGGGGCTATTTTCTTAACAAGAAGTATTCGAAAAGATACATTAGGGCTTGAACCGCATGAAATTGCTTCATTATATCGCGAGAGACAAGCCATGCTGATAGCAATTAAAGAAGGAATTATTGCGTTTGATCGCAAGGGAACTATCACGATGATGAACACATCCGCTGAAAAAATGCTGCATGTTTCTTCGGAACTGCCTCTTCATATTGATCAAGTTCTGCCAAAGGCAAATCTTCTATCCTATTTAACTTCAGAGACAATTGAACCTAACATAGAAACGGTGGTGAAGGATAAAACCTTTGTCTTAAATGTCAAAAAAGTGGTGCAGGAAAATAGAGTATTCGGGGGTATTGTGAGTTTTCGTGAAAAAACAGAGCTGACGAAACTGCTTGATACATTAACAGAGGTGAGTCAATATTCAGAAGACCTTAGAGCACAAACGCACGAGTTTTCAAATAAACTGTACGCTATTTTAGGCTTACTTGAGCTGAAACAATTTGATGAAGCCATCGAATTGATTAAAGAAGAATATACCCTGCAAAATCGTCAGCATGATGTATTGATGAAGCAAATCCGTTCACCTAAAATACAAGCCATTTTACTTGGGAAGTTAGGAAAGGCGTCTGAGAAGAAAGTACATTTTCACATTGATGAGAACAGCTCGTTGGAACCGCTTCCGCCACACATGAGCCTGTCTCATTTTATTACCATCATTGGCAATCTCGTAGATAATGCATTTGAGGCTGTCTTAAATAAGGAGAGACGAGAAGTTGATTTATTCATCACAGATATTGGATTTGATATTATTATAGAAGTTTCCGATTCAGGTGATGGAGTGAATGAAGAGGAGCTAAAGCACATTTTTACAAGAGGTCATTCATCAAAGGGAGAGGGACGAGGTTATGGTTTAGCTAATGTTAAAGAAGTACTAGACGAACTTGGGGGCTGGATTGAGGTAACGAACCAAAAAGAGGGCGGTGCCATATTCACTGTATACATACCGAAAGGCATAGAGGGGGAGTAAATTGTGATTAAGGTACTTATTGCAGAGGATGATTTTCGAATTGCTGCAATACATGAATCATATATACAAAAGTTACAAGGTTTTCAAGTCGTAGAAAAAGCAAAGAGTGCAAAGGATATGTGGGATGCTCTACAAAAAGAAAAAGTCGATCTCATTTTACTTGATGTGTATATGCCTGATGAGCTCGGTACAAACCTTTTACCGCTTTTAAGAGAACGTTATCCAGAGATAGACGTAATCATTATCACTGCTGCGACAGAAACCATGCTTTTAAGAGATGCACTGCATTACGGCGTGGTTCATTACTTAATTAAGCCAGTGACGGCTCAAAAGTTTGCTCAAGTCTTAACCGAATATAAAGAGAAGAAAGATCTGATCAACTCAAAAAATGAAGTGAATCAAACGATGATAGATTTATTTTTTGGTCACATGCATGAAGAACAAAAGGACGACCGAGACTTACCAACAGGGATTAATTCACTTACCTTGGACAAAGTGAAAAAACTGATGGCATCAGAAGAAAACGGAATTACAGCTGAAGAGCTTGGAGAAAAAATGGGCGCTTCACGAACAACAGCGAGACGTTATGTTGAATATCTCGTCACGACAGGAGAATGTCGAGCAGAGCTTGCGTACGGTATTATAGGCAGACCTGAAAGAAGATATTATCCTGCCAAAGGTCAAATGGAGTCCTAGATGATGAAAAAAATTATACTTCCAGTGTTTATCTTCTGTCTCTGTGTGCTGCTGACCTTTGATGAAAAAAAGGCAGAAGAATCTTTTCTGCAGCACAGTCCTATCTATATCGTTGTCTCTGGTGTTCCAGACGGTGGATTCGACCAAACTGCCCAGGTGATGAAATCAGTGCTTGAACAAGAGAAACTAATTGAGCAGCCTGTGCACATTCTTTATCAAAGAGGCGGGACGGTGGATAAAGGATGGAAATTTATGATGAATCGAGATGCCAACTATATCAGCTTAAATTCGAGTTTACTGTTAAGCCGTAATTTACTTGGCAGCAGTAATGTCACAATGAATGATTTCACACCACTTGCCATCCTAGCTGAAGAATGGCAAGTAGTAGCGGTGCCTATCAATTCTCCTTTTTTAAATGGAAAGGAGCTTTTGACAAAATTAAAAAACAATCCAGATTCACTGAAGATTGGTTTTGCTCCTGATTTTGGGAATGACGATCAAATCTCGTTTGCACGGGCAGCTGAAATGGCGGGAATTGATCCGTATCGAATTCAGTTTTTAAAATTTAACAGTGCAGATGATTTATTTCAGGCGCTGATCAACCATGAAATTGATGCAGCAACCACAACCATCACGGAGGTTCGTCATGATTATGAAAAAAAGAAGCTCAAACTTATTGCGACGACTACAAGTCAGCGTTTAGAGGGATTTGAAGATGTTCCTACTTGGAAAGAGCAAGGGATTCCGCTCGTCTTTTCCCATTGGCGGGGTGTGATGGGACCAAAGAAAATGAATCAACAAGAAGTGCGTGAATGGGATCAGTTGCTTCAAAAAATGACTCAAACAAAAGAATGGAAAAAGCAATTAAAGCAAAAAGGCTGGACAGGTCATTATATGAACAGTAAAGATACAAAGGTGTTTATGGAAGAACAATTGAAACGATATGAGCAATTCATTCAAGGAGAACAAGCGGTCAAGTGAGATCGCTTTTTTTATAAGATGAGGTTGAATTGACTTTTGAACAAAATGAACAAAAAGCACTTAACGAACGAAAAAGAATTAAAATTCATAATATTTACTTCAATTTATTCGTCAGATATGATGACAGAAAGGATTGGAAAAAGGATGCCAACATATAATGAAAGCGTATACAACATAAGGGGTGAACAAAGTGTTAGCTATTTTAGGATTTCTTATGATGATTGTATTTATGATTCTTATTTTGACGAAACGTATGTCTGTTTTGACTGCACTGGTATTGACACCAATTATATTTGCTCTCATTGCAGGCTTTCATTTTACTGAAATTTCAGACATGATTGTGAAAGGCGTTCAGCAAGTTGCTCCGACAGCTGTCATGATTATGTTTGCCATTTTATACTTTGGTATTATGATTGATGCGGGTCTTTTTGACCCAATGGTTGCAAAAATTTTAAAGATTGTAAAAGGTGATCCTTTAAAAATTGTCGTTGGAACAGCTGTACTAACAATGCTTGTCGCTCTTGATGGTGACGGAACAACGACATATATGATTACAACAACAGCTATGCTTCCGTTATTTACGTTACTTGGCATTCGACCCATTATTTTAGCGGGAATTGCCGGTGTAGGAATGGGGATTATGAATACGATTCCATGGGGAGGGGCAACGCCAAGAGCGTCGAGTGCGCTAGGAGTCGATCCATCACTTTTATTTGGGCCTATGATTCCAGTGATTGGTGCAGGTGTTTTGAGTATGGTGATTGTTGCTTACTTTCTTGGAAAAGCCGAAAGAAAACGTCTTGGCGTGATTGAACTAGAGCAGCCGATTCATGCAAATGAAATGGCAGCGGCGCTGCAAGATGACATCAAACGGCCGAATCTATGGTGGTTTAATCTCTCGCTTACATTATTATTAGTGCTTTTTCTTGTATCAGGTAAAGTCAGTTTAACTGTTCTGTTTGTACTTGCTTTCTGCGTGGCCATTATGGTGAACTATCCGAATATAGAGCAGCAGAGAGAGCGAATCGCCGCTCATTCGACAAACGTTCTTGCGATTGCGTCTATGATTTTTGCTGCGGGTGTTTTTACAGGCATTTTAACAGGGACGAAAATGGTCGATGAAATGGCGATCTCCATTGTATCTTCCATTCCAGAGCAACTCGGCGGATTTATCCCTGTCATTGTCGCATTAACAAGTGGAATCTTTACGTTCTTTATGCCAAATGATGCATACTTTTATGGAGTGTTGCCAATCCTATCAGAAACAGCATCAGCATATGGTGTCGATAAAGTCGAGATTGCGAGAGCGTCTATTATTGGTCAGCCGATTCATATGTTAAGTCCACTTGTCCCGTCTACTCATTTACTTGTTGGACTTGTGGGGGTTTCACTTGATCAGCATCAGAAATTTGGGATGAAATGGGCTGTGCTTGCCGTCGTCGCAATGACAGTCATAGCGGTCATTATTGGTGCTATTTCTATCTGGTAATTAAACGAGTGTTCTGCTGTATGGCAGGCACTCTTTTTTAGTCAAATTGCTGAGCCAAGTCCCTCCATTTGTCCGGGATTTGACACTTTTGTTGTTTTTTCTAATCAACGAAGGGAGAGAATAGCGATGCTAGTTGCTACTGCATTCTTTATTGCAAAAAGTATGACGACTGTGACCCCAGGCTTCAGTAAATGCAGATACCCCTTAAAGCCAAACAGAAATCCAACTTGAGGCAACATGGGCTGAAAAGAAACAGTAGCTACCAAAAGGAACGAAGGTCTACTTAACGGCGCAGCCGCAAACAAATGTGCTTCTAATTGCTCTTGAACCTGAATCAAAAGATAGTTACATTCTCAGCAGGATTTATTCCTTCGAAAGTAGGAGATGAACTCCCAGTATACCGTTTTCTACTCAATAAAAATATTCTGGGTATCAAATTAAAAAGCGACACAATGCGTGCCGCTTTTTCTATCTTCGTCCAGCTCTAATATCATCTGTCATGCCTTCATAAGGTGCTTCTGCAATAATCGTTTCATCATTGACGCCTGCTTGGTTCATATACGTAATGTCTGCGAATTCAGGAACAACATATTTAGGGTACGTTTCATATTTTTCGCGGGATTCTTTCATCAGATCGATGTAATCATTTTGATAACAAACGGTGATATCTGGTCGTTCATGCACCCATTTTGGGAAGAAGATGACACCGTGCATACGTTTTTCCTCAGGCATAAAGTTCAATGAAACATCTGTCCCAGTTGGTTCAGTCCAAGATACTTTGTAGACTCCTTTAGTCAGCTTCACAATATTGACCTCTTGATCACGAACCCATCGGCCGCCAACCATCCCGCTATGGATACGATAATCAATGGTGTGATCATTTTTAATGTAAATCTCATATTCCCAACCATTCTCATATGTATAAATCATATGAAGTCCAACGAATTGATCCATGTGTATTCCTTCTTTCCACAAAATAATAATGTCATTATTAACATGTAACTATTTACATGTTTATTTTAATATTTATGGTATACTATTGTCAAAGAAAACACGTTGGAGGCACATAATGAGAGTACTAAAATTCGCTATTCTTGGTTTACTAGATCAGCGTGATCTGACTGGATACGATATCACCAAGCACTTTAAGGATACCCTTGGACAGTTTTGGAGTGCCAAGCACAGCCAAATCTATCCAGAGCTCAAGCGTCTAACAGAAGAAGGATTTATTCAATTTGATGTTCACATACAAGGGAAGAAATTAGAGAAAAAGGTCTATCAAATCACCGATGCAGGGAAGGTGGAATTGGACGAGTGGCTAAGGACAAAAGGCCCGATTCCTGAGACAACAAAGGATGAATTCATGCTGAAAACATTCTTCATCTCATCTATGGACAAGAAAGATGCAGTCGAATTGTTTACACATCAACTTTTGGAACGGACTAAGAAGGTGGATATGCTTGAACATAAGCTAAAAGTCTTAACTGAGGAAGACCCTTCAGTGCAATTGCTACATTCCGTGCAATTTGGGCATTTTTTAGTACTGACAAGAGCGATAGAAAGAGAAAAAGGATATGTTCTTTGGCTCCAAAAGACCCTTCACTTCATCAATCAATAAATCATCAATTGATTTGATAAAAAATGGTTTGAAACTAGTGAATTTATCAATAGAAACCGCTACAATGAATATATTCGTATTAAAGTGAGGCGAGTATGTTTGAATAACCAAGAAACGTTGTGGAATGAAGCAGAAGCTTTTATTTCTTTATGCTATGAAGAATTAAACAAGTCAAACGAAGAGAAAGTAGCACGTTTGCATGAAATAAAAGAAGAAATTGAGTCTGCGGGTGTTTATACTCACACAACAGAAGAATTAACTCATGGAGCCAAAATGGCATGGCGCAACAGCAATCGTTGCATTGGCCGCCTGTTTTGGTCGACTTTGCATGTGCATGACTGCCGGCATGTGAAAACAGCGGACGAGGTGAAGGAGGCACTCTTTCATCATATTGAATATGCCACAAATGGTGGGAAAATTAGACCTTCCATTACGATATTTCCACCTGAGCATCACAGGCAGCAGGAAGTCGTCATCTATAATCATCAGCTTGTTCGTTATGCTGGGTATGAGACTGAATACGGCATCATAGGAGATGAGGCATCCCTTGAACTGACAAAAATTTGCGAAGCTCATGGCTGGAAAGGGGAACGTACACATTTTGATATTCTGCCTCTTATGTTTCAGATGAAAGATCAGCCGCCGGTTCTTTATGACCTACCTAAAGAGATCGTCTTGGAAGTTGATATAATGCATCCTGAATATGAAAAATTTCATGATCTAGGACTAAAATGGTACGCCGTTCCAATCATTGCCGATATGAAACTAGAGATTGGCGGTATTCATTATAACGCTGCACCGTTTAATGGCTGGTACATGGGAACAGAAATTGGTGCACGTAACTTAGCTGATGAACATCGCTACAATATGTTAAAAAAAGTCGCTTCTATCTTAGATTTGGACACAACAAAAAATGCGTCTCTCTGGAAAGATAAAGCCATTGTGGAATTAAATGTGGCTGTGCTTCATTCCTATCGTGAAGCAGGGGTTACGATTGTAGATCACCATACTGCTGCACACCAGTTTAAACAGTTTGAAAAGCAAGAGGAGAGGTCCAAGCGTCGGCTGACAGGGGATTGGACATGGCTCATCCCACCGGTATCGCCTGCTGCCACTCACATTTTTCATCGAAATTATGAAAATGCGATCGTAAAACCAAATTATTTTTATCAAGAAAAGCCATATAAACGGGTAGAAAAAGCCTAGCTTCTAGCGAGGCAGATTGTAGAGAAACTCGTGTTTTTCTACAATCTTTTTTATTTTTAACGTAGATTGATAAAGCCCTCCCACACACCTAGCTTTGAGTTGTGTAGCAATCTTTTTCATGTTTTGACATGCGGCTGTGAGAAGAACTTGCTCACTCACATTTTGTTTTCCCCTCAACCGGCAGTAGCGAAGCCCATGCAGTTGTTTTCAATCTGCAAAGCTTTGCTCTATTTTTTTCTTTTTTTGTATCGCTCTTTTCCAAAGCCAGACAGCCGATTTTGTCTGACTTTTTCTTTATGTTCCTTTTTGCAAATAATCCTCTTGTTGGATGAAAACGTCTATGTGCGATGACACCAAAAATACGACGATCCGATAAACCTTTACAAATTGTGATTGTCAAATAACCACAATCAAGGGCAACAGCCTCTACTGAAAACCCAAATCGACAGCACTCGTAATCATATGAGTGGTATTTTTATATCTTTCTCCCTATTTAATGACAATCTTTGCATTGGTAAAATTGTCCTTATCAATGAATAGGAGGGAGTGATTTCTTCTGGGGAAAATACTTGATGCCAAAGCACTAACAAGCGCTATGGAAGAAAGAGCCAAGCACTATCAGGAACTCCGAGAACAAATGATAGATTTAAAAAAGGCATTACAAGGTGTAGCCAATCTCGGTGATGATTTCACGGGAAAAGGTGCCGACAATATTAAAAGTTTTTATCAAGAGCTTGCTGAAAATGTAGACATGTTGATTAGCTTTATAGATAAACAAAAAGCCTTTCACGAAGGTGTTGCGGGTACACTTGAAGATGCCAATTTCGGCGGTGATACTTTTATTGATGAACACTTTTTAGAAAATCAGGTAGAGATGGGGTTAAAAAACGCCAAAAGCATTGTATCTGATCAAAAGAAGGCACTAGAAACCATTTTTCAGGATATAGATGATCTCATCTCTCTTGATGTGTTTGATGATCAAATCTTTGATGAAAAGATAACGGATGCCGAAGACGAACGGAAAAAGACCGTAAAAGATTTAAACGAATTAGACCAACATCTAAAAGATGAATACGCTTTGTCAGAGACTGAAGAGCAGGCTACAATGGCATTGTACGCCGAAATGATGAATGCGACAAATGACGGAAAAACCATTTCACCGATGAATTTTGATAAGAAAGCGTATCAAAATAGTGAAATCTACAAGGCAAAAAGCGATATTGAAAAGCAAACTTATGAATATTTGAAAATCAAAAAAGAACAGGAAGAAGCCCGCAAGATTGCAAAAGAACAAGAAGCACTGGCGAACCGTCCTTGGTATGAAAAAGCACTTGATGATGGCGGTATGCTTTTGAATGAACTGACCGGAGTGAATGACGCCAAACGAGCCGCAACAGGTATTGACCCGATCACAGGTGAAGAACTCACTTCAGGACAGCGAGTCGCGGCAGGCGGAATGGCAGCAGCAGGTTATATCCCAATTGTCGGCTGGGCAGGGCGCATTTTCAAAGGCGGAAAGGCTGTCTATAAAACCACCCAAGCCACATCAGCCGCAGTCACAGCAGTCGATATTTACAAGACATCGCAAAAGTCTTTTGACGCATTGAAAACCTCCCAAAAAGGCTTATATGGTCTCACCGCCGCCAACGGCTTCAGCGAAGCGATTACAGGCAGAGACATGTTTGGAAATAAAATCTCGAAAGAACAGCAGGAAGTGAGTATGAATGCGGCGCTGGGGATGCTTTTGCCGTTTGGGGCGAAAGGATTTAAAAGTGATTTAGCTGTAATTAAAGAGCCTCAATATATACCAAAAGATGCTAATGGTAAAAATGTAAGCCTTCCAAAATACGAGAATGGGAAACTAGTCAATGGAACAGTCCATAAACCAGATTCACAGTTTCCTCACACACAAATTGGTTATAGAAAAGGGCGTAAACAGGGTTACATTCAAACCCTTGAATGGGGAAAAGACGGTACACCCATACAAAGAACAGATTGGACAAATCATGGCAGAGGTGACCATGCAAATCCACATTCTCATCCTGCAGTCTTTAAGGATGGATCTTGGAGTTTTAAAGAATAATTTTTGGAGGAGATTTGAATGGGTCTAAAAGAATCAGAATTTCTGTTGAAAATAAGGGGTTTTGAATATTTTAATGATGAGTTATCTTGCTTAGGGGAGCAGCTTGCTAAAATTTTATTTTGCATAAAGGGATTTAAACAGGATTATCAATGGTTTGTATTTGATGTTTTTGGCTCAACTCATTCTTCTCTTTTTGAGTTATTCCCAACTCAAGATTTGAGTGCGATGTCAACAGATGAATTAATAGATAGTGTAAATCAAATTGTTCAATTTGAATCAGGAGTCTTTATAGGTTTTCAAAAAGGTTTACAAATTGAATGGGATTTAAATTCTACGCCAGAAACAGAAGAAGATGAGGGGATCCAACACCCTTTAGCGGAAATTGAAATACGTGCGTTTGACTTTTCTTATTTTGAAGTTTACGGTAATGATAAAAACCTTAAGGAATATTTGGTTCAAAATCTCAATAAGTAAGATGAATGCGGCAAATGACGGAAAAACCATTTCACCGATCAATTTTGATAAGAAAGCGTATCAAAATAGTGAAATCTACAAGGCAAAAAGCGATATTGAAAAGCAAACTTCTGAATATCTCAAAATCAAAAAAGAACAAGAAGAAGCCCGCAAGATTGCGAAAGAATCTTCTAAATTAAGTCATAAGATTGAATTAAAAACAGATTCTGATTTTATAGTAACTCTAAAAGAATTATATCTTCTAAGTTGAATAATGCAAATATATTTATTGAAAATCTTGTTTGTTGTCCGCTTTTTTATTGGGAGACCCGCCTATTCCTTATCAAAGGTGATGAGGGATGTGGCCTTACCAGATGGCATTCTCAGTTTGGATAGCTGGTAGAACTGTATCTAGGATAGTTTTTCTTTCTAAAAATATGATCAATACTTGGTATTTATGGTTTCTGATATATATTAAACTAATGAGGTAGAAGGAATGAAAAAAATACATCATGGGAATGGCTTTGCAATTATAGAGACGGACGGAGAATATCAAATTTCATGAGCGCAAGGACCATACAATGAGCCAGTTTCTTATCCTATTTCTAAACGACATATGAACAAAGCGTTAAATCAAGTCAAGATGCACATGAAGTAAGATTTACGCAGAGACATCCTGAGGTGGAGGCTTTGGCAGATTCAGTGAGAAAGACGGATACAGCACACATAAAAAAACCGTACATCAATCATAAGATGTACGGCTCACATTCACTTATGAGCTCGCTTATTTTGCTCAAGAAGATTTGCTAGAAATAGGTTTTGAAGCTTTGAAGTTTTCTACCTTCATGCTTTGTGACACCAAGCTTTTTCAACTCTGCTACATACCAGCCTTTGCTACCATAATGCATGATAGAAACTCCTTTCAAATTGAAACTGACTGCATTGTAACATCTCAAAAAAGAGGGTGAACAGTGTGCAGGCTTGAAAAAATGAACACTGATTCTATCTGCCTATGATCCATGTGCTGAAAATGAGAAATTATGAATTTGGCGGATTGAGTGTGACAATGATCATTCCAATTGTCATGATCATTAAGACAACGCCAAGATAAGTCATCATTGATTGTTTCTTCTTGAGACCGACGACCGTTAAAATAATGCTTTCAATTAAAAAGATCACACCTATGATGGTGAACCACATATCCATTAAGACCCCTTTCGCATATCTTTGCCTATTTTACCACAGGCTTTTTTGTTTAGTCATGCTAGATTCGTGAAGGGAACATGAAAAATCCCCTCTAGATTGTAGAGGGGAAAATGACTTAAAGTTTCGTTAAAATAATTGGTTCGTCTTTTGTGATCACGATCGTATGCTCAATTTGTGCCACAAGGCTTTTATCTGGCGTTTTAAATGTCCAGCCATCATCAGCCTGATAAATGGTTTCAGCATTTGTTGAAATGAAAGGTTCAAAGGCAATCACCGTTCCATTTTTAAATAATGCATTATCGAATGGGTCATAATAGTTCAGAATATGATTTGGTGCTTCGTGCAGACTTTTCCCAATGCCGTGTCCTGTCAAGTTCTTAATAACAGTAAAGCCTTGTTCTTTTGCTGTATTGTAAACCGCACGACCAATTTGATTTTGTCTTTTACCGGCTTTCGCATGCTTCAATCCTTCAAGGAACGCATCTTCAGCACATTGACATAATGCTTCAAGACGAGCATCGCCCGTGCCTAGTACAAATGAAATACCTGTATCGGAATAATAGCCGTTAAGCTCTGCTGATATATCAATGTTAATCAGGTCACCCTCTTGTAAGATGGTTTTCTCACTTGGAATGCCATGTGCTACTTCATCGTTTACACTAATACAAGTTGTACCAGGGAAATTGTATTCCTTTTCAGGAGCTGAATTGGCTCCATGTTCTTCTAATATTTTTTTACCAATCAAATCTAATTCCTTTGTTGACATGCCTGACTTCGCTTGGCTTTTCATCTCTTCTCTTGCCAAAGCGACAATTCGACCGACTGTTCTTAATGCTTCTAGCTCATGGTCATGTTTGACAATCACTGTTCATTCCCGCTTTCTATATCTTCATTCTATTCAATAGCTTACCATATTTTAAGCAAAAAGAGTAAAGGACAGGATTTCGATTGATGTGGACAAATTGGTATAGATAACTAGATGTGCATATGATATATTTTTTATGAACATCATGAAAGATTGAGGTCATGATGATGACGAAGGGGGGAGAATTCAGATGGTGTTTCAGTTTTTTCAAAAGTTAGGAAAATCATTTATGCTACCAATCGCTGTACTTCCTGCGGCAGGAATTATTTTGGCAATTGGGCGGGAGGATGTATTTAATATCCCGTTTATTCATGCAGCAGGAAATGCAATTTTTGCGAATTTGGCGTTAATTTTTGCGATGGGGGTGGCCATCGGTATCTCAAAAGATGGCAATGGAGCAGCCGCATTATCAGGGGCCATCTCCTATTTTATTTTGACAGCGGGAACGACTTCTATTAACTCGACCAACAATATGGGGGTATTGGGCGGTATTTTATGCGGGCTCTTGGCAGGTTACGTTTACAATCGATTTAAGGATACGAAGCTCCCAGAATACTTAGGATTTTTTAGTGGGAGACGGCTTGTGCCGATTGTCACAGCACTTTTCACTATTATATTAGCGGCCGTTTTCGGATATGTTTGGCCTCCGATTCAAAGTGTGATCAATGATTTGGGGGAATGGATTTTAAGCCTTGGAGCAACTGGAGCAGGGCTGTTTGGTTTCTTTAACCGTTTGCTTATTCCACTAGGGCTTCACCATGTGCTCAATAATTTATTCTGGTTTCAGTTTGGGGAATTCAACGGAGCAACAGGTGATTTGGCACGATTCTTTAAAGGAGATCCAAGTGCAGGCGTCTTTATGACGGGATTCTTCCCCGTGATGATGTTTGGACTACCGGCTGCATGTCTTGCCATGGTGGTCACAGCAAAGCCTGAAAAGAGAAAAGCGACTGCTGGGCTCATGATTGGGATGGCGCTCACTTCTTTTATTACAGGTATTACGGAGCCAATCGAGTTTTCATTTATGTTTTTATCACCACTATTATATGGCGTACATGCCATCTTAACAGGGCTTTCGCTGTTCATCGTTAATACATTGGGAATTCATAGCGGCTTCGCCTTTTCTGCAGGCGCAATTGACTATGTATTAAGTTTCGGTATCGCACAGAAACCGATTTTGCTATTAGTGGTCGGGGTCATCTACGGCATCATCTACTTTGTTGTCTTCTATTTTCTCATTAAATTGTTAAAGTTGAAGACGCCGGGTAGGGAAGATGATGACATAGAAGATATGGCTGAAAATCATGAAGCTTCTCTTGGAGCGAGCTCGCTGTTAGAGGGATTAGGTGGTAAAGACAATATCACGACGATTGACCATTGTGCGACGCGTCTTCGTTTAACAGTAGAAGATACGGATTTAATTAACGAAGGAAAATTGAAAAAAGCGGGTGCCAAAGGGGTACTGACCTCAGGGAAATCGTCCGTTCAAATTATCATTGGGACGAATGTTGAGTTTGTAGCAGATGACCTGCGTAAGCAAGTAGATCGCGATTAAAAGAAACGTTCAGCCAAGTTGATTTGGCTGAACGCTTTTTTGTTTACGCTCCCCTATATTATGTACGCAAGTGTTGCAAGCTATATTTACTAGACGTTTTCTCGCCTTCATGTGAAAGTTGTTCGTTGGCCTAGACCGCTTTTCTCCAATGGACTCCAGTATATGTAATAATACAATGTCAAACAGTTGTTAAAGCCGCATGTAGTGATGGCATCTTAATAAAGAAAAGCATCCTCAGCTCATGCAGAGGATGCTTCAGCGTGTAGACAGTCGTAGTTAGATATCGAGCGTCGGTTCTCACGAATGTT
Source organism: Bacillus sp. NPDC093026 (assembly GCF_044754665.1). Taxonomy (NCBI): domain Bacteria; kingdom Bacillati; phylum Bacillota; class Bacilli; order Caryophanales; family Bacillaceae; genus Bacillus; species Bacillus sp. NPDC093026. The sequence continues at coordinate 52,097 of NZ_JBIVPN010000009.1, forward strand.
TCATTCGCTTTGCATAAATAGCTCGGGTCTTTCAAGACTTCAAAGGTGTTCAATTCACGCTTGAAAAGAGACAAAGGGCCAAAGCCCTTTGCCGAACAATCTGGTTCTTTATCGGTGAGATAGATTAGTGTGAAGTAGAGCCGGAATCTTCTTGGGTGGACGATTCGTCCTTTTCATCCTGTACCTTCTTTGTATAGTCATAGTCGTTGCGATTAATCGGTGTAAAGCCCTTAGGCTGATAGAAACGAAGTAAGTCTTCTGTGACGATCTTATCAGATGTTTCTAACATTTTTTTCACCGTTTCGTTTTCTTGAATTGCTTTGTTTGTAGGTTCGATTTTCTCGCCTGTTTTATTACTGTAATAGTCATTGCCAACTTTCGTGTAGTCTTTTGATACGAAGTCTCCATTTCTAAATGGCACAAGCTCTTTAAAGTTTTTAGACAAGATATCAGAACCAGACATTAAATAGTTCTTCGTATCATCACCAAGCAGGTGCAGAAGAGTTGGCGCAATATCTACTTCACCAGAGTATTTATGAATCTGTCCGCCTTTCACGCCTGGTACATGGATAAACAAAGGTACACGCATGAGCTGGGCATTTTCATAATCTCCAATTTTTTGTCCTGTGACTTTTTCCATTGCTTCATGATGGTTTTCTGATATACCGTAATGATCTCCGTACATGATGATCACGGTATTGTCATATAGACCGGACTTTTTTAAATCTTTGAAGAACTGTTCAATCGCTTCATCTAAATAGTGGGCCGATTGGAAGTAGTTATTCACAACAGAATCGCCGAAATCACCAGGTTCGAAATCTGTATCACCTTCATCCATTCCAAATGGGAAATGGTTTGATAACGTGATGAATTTCGAGTAGAACGGCTGTTTCAGCTTTTTCAGCAACGGCATGGATTCTTTGAAGAACGGTTTGTCTTTCAATCCATAGTTCTTCGTATCTTGCTCATTCATATCATAATACTCAGAATCGTAAAATCTGTCATAACCAAAGGATTTAAACATTTCATTACGGTTCCAGAATGTTTTTGTATTTCCGTGAAATTCTGCTGACGTGTAATGATCCTTCTTCAAGATGCCTGGAAGTGCTTGATACGTATTTTGAGCTTTATTAATAAAAACAGAGCCTTGTGATAATGGGAATAGCCCAGTATCCATCATAAATTCAGCATCAGACGTTTTCCCTTGTCCTGTTTGATGGAAGAAGTTATCAAAATAAAACGTTTTGTTGTCATGTGCCAATGAATTTAAAAACGGGGTCACTTCTTTTCCATTCACCTTATAATCAATGACAAAATTTTGCAGAGATTCAAGGGAAATCGTAATGACGTTCATGCCTTTCGCTTTCCCATAATACGCAGGATTTGGATCTGCACGATTTGCTTTTAAATAGTTCTCTACATCTGTTACATCATTTGAGTTTGCCAGTGCACGCTGACTGTTTGATTTCACATTTTGAATGGCATCAAACACTGTAAAGTTATAAGCACCCAAGTATTTCACTAGATAATTACGATCAAAGGATCTTGATAAAAGCTCTGGGCGATCAATTTCTGCAGCGATCAAATTGATTATAAAGATCACGACAGAGGACACAAGAACGAGTCTGAATGATTTAGACCTTTGTACAGGTACAGTAGATGTACTTGTTTTTTGCTGCCTTTTCATGCGAACTGCAAGTACGATCAACACAATTGTATCGATAAAGTAAAGAATATCAGTCCAACGCATGAGTGAGAATGCACTATCACCTAATTGTCCGCCATTCGTTCCTGCCTGCATCACAACAGGCAGCGTGATAAAGTCATTAAAGAATCGATAGTACACGATGTTTGCGTATAGTAAAAAAGACATGAAAAAGTGAATCACAATGATAGCGGCAGGCTGCCATTTTTTCTTGAACAATAAAGCAAAGCCAAGAAAGAACAAGCTGGAGCTAATAGGATTCACGAAAAGCAAAATTTGCTGAAGCATATTTGATATACCAAGATGAAATTCAATTACATAAGCTGAATAAGTTTTCAGCCAAAGTAAGATGGCTGCAATCACAAAGAAGCCGAGACCTCTTTTTTGAATAAATGTTTTCATAAAAACACTCCTTTTCTCCGAAACACGGAAGAGGCGGAACGAAAGAAAACGAACCATTAGAATATACCACGAAATACTGAAATAGAAAAGTCATAACCAGCAAAGGGCGTAAAAGGCTTGTCCGAACCATAAAAGGAGACAAATCGAAAGTATTCGATGATCGAAAAATTTCTTATGAAATTTATCCTTTTATTAACAGAAAATTCAGTGTTTTTCTGTTGTTATATCAATAAAGAAGGTAAAAAGACACAAGTCTAAAGAATTAATTTAATACTACAACGAAGTTTTTGTAAGAATTTCTAGTGTTTACAGATGTTTATGCTTGTTGAGCGAAGAAAATGAACACAAGAACGAAGAAAACAGATGGATAAAAACCCTTTCATAATAATATTTTAATATATTTTATTGTTTCGTGAAATAAATGATTTCGTGGGATTTGTAAGGGTTTTATTAATTTTAAAGAATAAACAAATTATCTAGATATACTTAAGCGAACATTTCAAGACTATAAACTTTTCAATTGAGGTCGATATAGAGAATGACAGGAAATCTTCCATTGAAAGGATTGATAGTATATGACTGTACGAGAAGAGAACCTCGTTCAAAACTGGTTTCCGAGTGAGGACGGAAATGAAGAGGAGCGTAAAGAACTCGTCAAATTAATGGAACAGATCATTTCAGGAGTCGATCATCTGAAAGATCCGAACCGTGCTCACCTAAAAGGTGAAAAGAATCGTGGCGAGGATTTTTATCAAAAGCTCACTGAAACAAGTGAAATTCCGGTAAATGGTCAAAAAGCAGAACAAGTTAATGAAGAATTACTTAAGCTTTTATATAACCATCCATACCACACAAAGTATTTCTTCACGAACATTTTGCCAATGGCAAGTACACCGGGAATTCTAGGCATGCTGACTGCCATGCTGGTAAATGGAAACAACTTATGGGATGTTTATGGGCCAGCAGGTGCTGAAGCTGAGGTCAGAGTGGTTTCAATGATGTCTAAGCTCATTGGATATGATCCAAGTGTGAGCGGGGGATACACAACATGGGGAGGTCAAGGGGCTATTTTTTCAGGACTTCGTTTAGCGATTGCTAAAGTGGCGCCGGAGTCATTAAGAAAAGGTGTCCCGCAGAATCTTTATGCGTTTTGTTCTGATGCAGCACATTATAGTTTGTTTAAGTCAATGGAAGCAACAGGGCTTGGTACAAATAATTTAATCAGAATTAAAACGAATAAGGATCATTCAATGGATATGGAAGATTTGCGTTGTCAAATGGAGCGCGTTGCACAAGACGGCGGAATACCCATTTATATTGTTGCAACGACAGGAACAACAGATGCCATTGCGATTGATGATGTGAAAGGGGTACGTGAAACGGCAGAAGCGATTGCTGAGAAGTATGGGCTGAATGTGCCGCATATTCATGCAGATTCAGCACTGGGCGGATTTTTTGCTTTCTTTAATGAGTATGATATATCTGAAAACCCGCTGCAATTCTCAGGCGGTGTCATTCGTATGTTAAAAGAAATCAAAGCGAAATTCCGTCATCTTTCTCTTGCAGATACCATGTGCTTTGATTTTCAAAAGCTTGGTCAAACACCGTATACATCCAGTTTATTCTTAGTGAAGAACGCTGCTGATTTAAAGCGTCTGGATTTAGAAGAACAAGAAACACCGTATGTTGGACATAGAGGCTATGGTGAGTACCATACGGGTTATACACTCGAATGCTCAAGAATGGGAAGCTCTATCAGCATGCTGAGTGTCTTGTTAACGTTTGGAATAGAAGGTTATCAGCGCTTACTCGGTCAATTTTTAGAGGTGAATTTGAAATTTAGAGAGGCATTAAGTCAGGAAATTCCGCAAGCAGAAGTCGTAAATGATGACAACGTAGGGATGGCCACATTATTTAGAATTTATCTTGACGACTCTCCACGATTCAAAGAAGAAATCTCCGGAATGGCATCATCGATTGAAATCGAGCGGAATAATGAACTCAACAAAATGCTTTTCGAAAAACTTGGAGAGAAAAGAGACGAAATGTTCTTTGGAGATACAACGAAGTTTTTACTTGTGAATTCTAAAGAAGGTCAAGAATTTTATCTAAGTGTTAGTAAGTTTTTTGTGATCTCGCCTTATACATTGCCGGAGCATATACCTCATATCGTATCTTATCTAAAAGACGTGATCGCATCAGTTTGTGGACAATTTGAATGTGTACATGCTTAAATCAAACATGAGAGTGGAGATGTAGAAAAAAATGGCGAAACAAAGTAAATTTGGAGGATTAACGATATCCTCCAAAATCATGTCAGTCGTTGTCGGAACATTACTCGTAACTGTTGCATTATTCGTTTTAACATTTTATCTGGTCAGCCAGGATTTATCATCCCAGTTATTAAAGCAGTTTGATTATCGATTAACAACAGATATTGATACAGCTAAAAAAGAAATCGACAATATTGATGGAAATGTCTTAAGCATTAGCGGGAAGAATGATCCGCTTTATGTTGAAGCCAAAAAGAAAATTACTGAGCTTAAAGAAAATCATTCGCTTGAGAACTTATACGTATTATCTAATAAGGGCGGCAAGGAGAGAATTATTGTCTTAACTGGGGAAGACAATGATTTTAATCAGGATTATGCTTTTTCAGATGAAATGAAGCAAGCTCTATCTGAAGATAAAGTAGTGAAAAGTGATATTTACAATGATTCATATGGTACGCATAAATCAGTCTTTTTACCAATAAAAGATTCAGACGGTGAGCTGACTGGGGTTTTAGGTATTGATTTAGATGCCTCTGTTGTTCCAGAAACTACGAAGAAGCTGACAATCTATATATCAGTTGCTTCTATTATTGTGCTGATTGGCGGATTACTCTTCTCGTTTATTATGGGAAGAAGAATTGCGAAACCGGCACGCTCACTTATGGAGACAGCCAACCGTATTGCAGAGGGCGACTTAACCGGAACGGTGGAGGTTGAAAGTAAAGACGAGATCGGCCAATTAGCTGCTTCCTTCCAAAAGATGCAGGGACGGATCAAAGAGCTTATTGCCAAAATCTCCAGCTCATCAAGTGAAGTTTCCAAAATGTCCTCACAGCTTCGCACGGTGACGAATGAATCTAGTCAAAGTGCTCAGCAAGTGTCAGAAGCGATGGCGAATATGAGTGAAGGCATCAATGATTCTGTGTCAAACATTACGGAATGTACGACCTCTGTTGCTGAAATCGACACACAAATCGAAGGCGTGACAAGAGAGGTAGATGAAATGAAATCCGTTTCATCGAATGTACAGGAGCAATCAGAATCAGGCCAGAAGCTGGTTCAACATGTGCTTGAGCATCTGAATGTGTTACACAACATGATGACGAACTCAAAACAGGCAGCAGAAGAACTGAAATCACACTCAACAAAAATTGAAAGTGTGATCTCGATTATTACGGACATTTCAGCGCAAACGAATTTGCTAGCACTAAATGCTTCTATTGAAGCGGCACGTGTTGGAGAAGAAGGGAAAGGGTTTGCTGTTGTGGCAGATGAGGTTCGTAAGCTTGCTGAACAATCGGCAGATGCGGCTAAGACAGTGTCAGACTTAGTCATTGGTACACAGGAAAACAGTCAGCGTGTGCTTGAGAGCGTAGAGGAAAGCAGCCGAGCAGTGGAAGAAGGACGTGAGCAAATGCAAGGTACGTCTCAAAACTTCGCTGGTATTTACGACGGGGTTTCCCAGTTTGCAATCAGAACCAATAATCTGCTTGAATCGATTCAGCAGGTGAAACGAGCTTACCAAACCATTTCAACATCTATTGAACAAATTTCTGTTGTTTCAGAGGAACATGCAGCTAGCTCTCAAGAAGTAGCGGCGGCATCAGAACAGCAAAGTGCTGGAATGCAGCAAATCTCTAGTGCAATTGAACAGCTATCTGATATGTCAAAAGACTTGGCACAGATGGTTGCAGCATTTAAAATCGACGAAAAATAACCAGAAAGCTGGCTCTTGTATGAGAGTCAGCTTTTTTGCTATGCTCAAATAAAACGGAAAGGGGGGCAGAGCCATGGATTTCGCGCAGAGACTGTCAGAAGAACGGATTAAAAAAGCAATGGAAAACGGTGCATTTGAGGGACTAGCAGGCTTTGGAAAGCCGCTACCGAAAGATGATGCCGCTTATGTACCCGAAGAATTGAGAATGGGCTACCGAATCATGAAAAATGCAGGTTTTGCTGGCGAAGAAAGTGCATTAAAAAAAGAACTGATGACAGTTAAGGAGTTACTTAAAACGACTATGGATTCAGAGGAAAGAGTAAAACGCTCTCTCGTTTGTGAGGAAAAACAAAAACGTCTTGATGAATTAACTGCAAAGCGCCAAACATTCGCACGTTCTGCCTCCTCCTTTTATAAAAACAGGGTCTATGAAAAAGTGAACAGAGAATAAAAAATAATGTCATGCTGCCTTCTGACAACACAGAGGCAGCTTTTTATGTAAGCGCTATATTTTATTGTTGACTACATGTATATACAAATATAAAATAATAGGTAAACATGTATATACAATTTTTAGTTCTTTTTTCTTATAAAAACGATCTTGGAGGGGATAGCATGGCTTATCAGGCAGCAGCAGATCAGATTGTGAAAGCCGTCGGCGGCAAGGAAAATATTGAACAAGCCACACATTGTGTCACAAGGCTTCGGTTTGTCTTAAAGGATGAAGAAAAGGTTGACGAAAAAGCGCTAGAACAAATTGATGAAGTCAAAGGTTCATTCTCAGCAAACGGTCAATATCAAGTGGTCATCGGCCAAGGTGTAGTGAACCGGATATATGCTGAAATGGTGAAACAAACGGGGATTGGGGAAGCAACAAAGGAGGACGTCAAACGCGCCTCTGATCAGAAATTAAATCCATTGCAACGTGCTGTGAAAACGCTTGCTGATATCTTTATTCCAATTCTTCCTGCCATTGTCACAGCCGGTTTATTAATGGGGATTAATAACATATTAACGGCTCCTGATATTTTCTTTGATCAAAAATCGATCGTAGATGTGTATCCGGCATGGGCTGATTTAGCGAATATGATCAATCTCATCGCAGGGACTGCCTTTACATTCTTGCCAGCATTAATTGGTTGGTCGGCCGTGAAACGTTTTGGAGGAAATCCACTTTTAGGAATGGTACTTGGACTCATGCTCGTTCATCCCGACTTGTTAAATGCTTGGGGATATGGAGCGGCTGAAAAGTCTGGTGATATTCCAGTTTGGCATCTATTCGGACTCGAAGTGCAAAAGGTAGGTTATCAGGGGCAAGTTCTTCCCATATTAGTCGCATCATATTTATTGACAAAGCTTGAATTATTCTTAACAAAACGGACACCAGAAAGTATTCAACTGTTAGTCGTTGCCCCCATTACACTTTTATTGATCGGCTTTTTATCTTTTATCGTCATCGGACCGATTACGTTTGCGCTTGGAAACGTTTTGACATCTGGACTAGTGGCGGTGTTCCAGCAATTTGCGGCACTTGGCGGTCTGTTATACGGTGGATTATATGCGGCATTAGTCATCACAGGAATGCATCATACTTTCCTAGCAGTAGATATTCAATTGATTAATTCAAAGCTGCACGGCACGTTCCTTTGGCCAATGCTCGCCTTATCGAATATTGCGCAAGGATCTGCTGCTCTCGCAATGATGTTCGTCCTAAAGGATGAAAAACAAAAAGGACTGTCACTTACATCTAGCATTTCAGCATATTTAGGTATTACCGAACCGGCTATGTTTGGTGTTAACCTGCGCTACAGATTCCCATTTATCTTTGCAATGATCAGCTCAGGAATAGCCGGCATGTTCATCGCCTCTCAAGGTGTGTTAGCAAGCTCTGTCGGGGTCGGAGGCATTCCGGGTATATTTTCTATTATCCCGAAATATTGGGGCGCATTTGCCATAGGTATGGTCATTGTCCTCATTGTTCCATTCATTGGAACCCTTTTATACGCAAAACTGAAGAGGAAAAAGGATGAAGTCTAATCCTTTTTTTCATATGATAATAACAAGTGGTGGTGAAAGAATTTGCATCAACAAACAAATGAACCGTGGTGGAAAAAAGCGGTGGTCTATCAAATTTATCCGAAGAGTTTCCTAGATACAACTGGCTCTGGAACAGGTGATATTAACGGTGTGACCAAGAAGCTGGACTATATACGAGAGCTCGGAGCTGACTGTATTTGGCTGACCCCAATGTATGAGTCTCCGCAATACGATAATGGCTATGATATTAGTAATTACAAAAAACTACATGAGATGTACGGCACAATGGCTGATTTTGAGCACATGCTAAAAGAAGCACATAAACGAGGAATTCGTGTCATCATGGACATTGCTGTCAATCATACGTCTATTTTCCATGAATGGTTTCAAGCCTCGCGCAAGTCAAAGGAAAACCCTTATCGGGACTTTTATATTTGGAAGGAGCCAAAAGAGGACGGTTCTCCGCCGAATGATTGGCAATCGAAATTTGGTGGTCCAGCATGGGAACGAGATGAAGCCACCGGTGATTATTACCTTCATTTATATGATGTCACACAAGCCGATTTAAATTGGGAAAATGAAAAAGTCCGAAAGCAAGTATATGACATTATGCACTTTTGGTTTGAAAAAGGGATTGATGGGTTCCGGCTAGATGTCATTAATAATATTTCAAAGGATCAACGATTTTTAGATGACGCCGGACAGTCAGTGCAAGGTGATGGGCGAATGTACTATACAGATGGACCAAGAATTCATGAATTCCTGCATGAAATGAACCAAGAGGTGTTTGCGAAATACGATAGCATGACGGTTGGGGAGATGTCTTCTACCAATATAGCAGACTGCATTCGGTACACACGACCTGATCGAAAGGAACTGGATATGACCTTTAACTTCCATCATTTGAAGGTGGATTATCCAAATGGTGAAAAGTGGGCCATTGCACCATTTGATTTTCTCGCACTGAAATCGATTCTGTCTGAATGGCAGACGAAAATGCACGAGGGTGGCGGTTGGAATGCGCTATTTTGGTGCAACCATGATCAGCCTCGCATCGTATCAAGGTACGGAGATGACGGCACATATCATAAGCAATCGGCTAAGATGCTGGCTACAACTATTCATCTGATGCAGGGGACACCATATATTTATCAAGGTGAGGAAATCGGCATGAAGAATCCCACTTTTCGGGATATGACCTCTTATCGTGATGTGGAATCAATCAATATGTACGAAGTCATGCTTAAAAAAGGGAAAACAGAGGAAGAGGCACTGGCTATTTTACAGGCTAAATCAAGAGATAATGCCCGGACGCCAATGCAATGGACATCCGAAAAGAATGGTGGATTTTCAACGGGGACACCTTGGATTGAGCCGGCAGACAACGATCTTACTGTCGAGTCCTCATTAAAAGATCCGAAATCCATTTTTTATCATTATCAAGCACTTTGTAGGTTACGTAAAGAATACGATGTCATCACGTATGGTAGCTTCACTTTGCTGCTGCCAGATGATCCGAAGATTTTTGCTTATATAAGAGAAGGAGAAAATGAGAAACTGCTTGTCATCAATCATTTTTATGCAGGAGAGGCGAATTGGTCGCTTCCTGATGAGTTGAAACAGGCTGTTGAAGAGATGAATCATCACGTGCTTTTATCCAATTATGATGATGTGCCCAAAGAGATAAAGGCCTTTACGTTGCGTCCATATGAGTCAATCGTTTATCATTTAACCAAACGCTAGAAAATGGAGCGGAGGGAAAATGAAAGAGAATAAATTTCGAGCGATATATGATCAGCTCGCACGACGAATTGAACAAGGTGAATGGCAGGATAAAGGAATCCTTCCATCAGAGCATGAGCTATCCTTGATGTATGACACGTCACGAGAGACCGTAAGAAAGGCATTAAACATTCTTGTGCAAAATGGCTATATTCAAAAAATCCGGGGAAAAGGCTCTGTTTTGCTGAATAGAGAAAAAATGCGGTTCCCTGTTTCAGGTCTTGTTAGCTTTAAAGAGCTCTCGCAGACACTTGGCCGGAAGACAGTCACAACTGTTCATGAGTTTGGATTAAAAAGACCGGCTCCATATATTCAGTCTCAGCTGAAAATAAATGAACAAGAAGAAGTCTGGGAGGTCATTCGATCTCGCAACATTAGTGGTGAAGAAGTCATTTTAGACAAGGATTACTTTTTGCAAAAGCATGTGCCGATACTGTCAAAGAAAATTTGTGAAGGATCGATCTATGAGTATATTGAAGGAGAACTCGGTGTATCAATTAGTTATGCTCAAAAGGAATTTGTTGTGGAGCCATGTACAGAAGAGGATGCACAGTACCTTGATTTGAATGGATTGGACCATGTGGTTGTTGTGAAAAATTACGTGTTCTTGGAGGATACGAGTCTATTTCAATACACAGAAAGCCGGCACCGGCTGGATCGGTTTCGATTCGTTGATTTTGCAAGAAGAGAAAAAATAGACAGAGCGTAGGCTCTGTCTATTGTTTAGATGAGACACCTTTTCTTGATCGCTTGCGCTGATAGTCATATAGGATACCACCTGAGGCTAGCATGAGTAAGCCGATCAACATAGCGGTATACATCATAGTTGCTGTATGGGGCAGTGTACCCCCTAGAAAATCCGTTCCGTTTTGATTTTGATTTGGATCATTTCCACTGGGTGTATTTGTATCGCCCTGATCACCAGTTTGATCTGGTACAGTTGCAACAGCTTCACTTTGATTTAAAACAGTGTATTCACTAAAGTGATTCGTTTCACCTGTCACAACTCCGTTTTTAAAGGAACCGTTACTTGTTTGAGAGAAGCGGTTTTTCTCTCGATCAACATAATAGATAGAAGGTTTATTCGCCTTTGCTGGCTCATCTAATGTAAATGATAGTTTGACAGGCTCTTTAAAGGTGGAGACACTTTTCTTATTTTGCTTGATATGGAAATCATATGTGTCTGTCAGTGCATTTTTCACCTTGCCTGTTTTCGCCATCCATACATCGGCGTTCTTCTCTGACAGGTTGGCAAGCGGTAATTCTAGTCCGGCTCTATCATGATAGATGGTCACGTATGGATCTTGTTTTCTTTTCTTGAGCTCGGTGATTTGCGCTTTTGATAGAGACAATTGAATATTTTGGGTATGTCGAGCTTTGTCTAAATAGAGCAATGCTTTATTTGTATGTTGTACATACATTTGAAACTTCTCATCATCTTGAATGTCATAGTCTCCTTTTCCTTTTGAATGAGGAAGGAAAACCTCTTTCACACGATGGTCAATGGTTGGTGAAATACGGCCGTTAGCTTTTTCAATTTGCTCTTTGAAGATTTCATAGTCAACATAGCCTAAGTCTTCTCCATAAGAGGCTTCTGTAAAGACGCTGTATCCATCACCGCCTGTGCCAACAAATGCGTTTGTCGCCACGCGGTATGTCTTCTGATCATCAATGTCAGACAGGCCGCCGTTTTGATCTTTCAGTTTCACATCAATTAATCTGCTGCCAGTTGGTTTACTCAGTGTAAACGTATATTCAATGCCAGCTACATGAGGGAATGCGCCTCCGCCTTCCTCAATGCTTGACAAGCCTTGTTCGAGTGCTTTTTTAATTTGGCTTCCTTTTAGATCAGCAACATATAGCGTGTTTCCGAAAGGCATTACGGTCAAAATATCACCTAGTGTTATATCTCCCTTTTCAATACTGCTTCGAATACCGCCGCCGTTCGTAATGGCTAAGTCAGCGCCTGAAGATTCTTTGGCTTTCTTTAGCATACCGTCGGCGATAAAGTCACCGAGATTTGTTTCTTTTGCACGAACGTGCTCACGCTGTCCATCTAAAAGGACATCTGTCTGACCGATTTTCTCTGTTTTTAAATCGTGAATATCGGTCTTGTACTTGTCAAGGATTGCTTTTGCTTCAGCATCTTCTTTGACAGAGTCATCAATCGTCATGAGGTGAAAAGAAGATTCTTTTGGCTGAACGACACCTTTTTTGTTAAAGGCCACGTCAACTTTTCCTAAGAATTGTCCATCATCTTTTACTTGTGCGACAATTGTTGGTTCTTTTTTATTGACGACTTTTAATTTTTTTACAAGGGTGTGCGTATGTCCGCCAATAATTAAGTCAATACCGTCTACCTTTTTTGCAAGCTCAAGATCACGGTGATAGCCAATGTGTGTTAAGGCAATGATCTTATTGATTTTTTCTTCTGTTTGAATCGTGTTGACTGTATCTGTTGCTTTCTGATAAGCATCGTTAAATTTAATATTAGGTCCGCTACTGGATGTAATAGCTGTGTCTTCAGTTGTTAATCCGAATACAGCGACTTTCTCACCGCTGACATCAAGCAGGATGTAAGGGTAAATACCGGGTTCTTTTTTTTCGCCAGCTTTCAATGTAGTCGGCTTTTTCACTAAATCGCTTAATTGTTTTTCCTTTGATACATCAACGTTTGATGACACAATGGGGAAGGCAGGCTTTTCAAAGTTGTGACGGTTGTTTGCATCGACAAGAGAGGCATCCCCTGTTAAGAATTGACGAAGTGCTGTTGGTCCTTTGTCAAATTCATGGTTACCAAATGTCATGGCATCGTACTTCATCAAATTCATCAGTTTTAAATCAGCCAGTCCTTGCCATTTTGTGAAGTATAGGTCACCAGAGAAGACATCTCCAGCATCTAATAAAATATTGTTTTCACTTTGGGCTCGAACTTCTTTGATCTTTGTGGCGCGTCTTGCGGCATCATCTAGGTGTGCATGAGTATCGTTTGTGTGCATGACGGTCAATTTCCAGTTGTCTGACGCAGGTGGTTCCGTTGTGCCATCTTGAGTGAAGGATAGTTTGTACACACCGAGTCCATCTGTGCTTGCGTTACGAACAAATGCGACGTTGTTTGATTTCTCTGCGAATGGTTTTGCGAGGAGGGAAGACTCAAAGGTTAGAGTCGCACCCTTCACTGGCACAATGGACCAGTTTTGATCGGCACTTGGATTGATTGTTTTTTGTTCAATGATATAATCCATTAGCACTTGCCGATTCTCATCTGCAGAAGCGAGCACGACTTTATCTTGCGTTAGATGCGGGAAGCCTCCACCGCCAGAAGCACGATAGTTGTTCGTCACGACTAAAAACTCTTGATTGGCAGATACAGGTTTTCCATTGTATGAAAGGTTTTTAATCCGGTTTGCATTGGCATGAATGAGTGTGCCGGTTGTGCTATATTTTGCAGGTTGTGTCACATCAATTTGATAGGTGACACCGTCAATCACATCAAAGTTATATGAGCGATAATCTTCGTTTAAAATTGGCTGTTCATTTGAGTTATTCGGTTTAATTTGATTAAATTGTCCAGCAGACATTTCTAACCAGTCTTTCACTTCACTGCCCTTGAGCTTGACGATTTGTACGGTGTTGTCGTAAAGATAGAGATCGCCGATATTTTTAATCGCTAGATCTCCTTTGGCAATATTCGTGTAATCATTGACACCATTTCGGCCGCCAGCTTTAAATGGCGCACCCGCAGATAAAATCGGTAAGTTTTTATACGCAGTGTCCTTCATTTTTTCTTGTGCATACCACTTTTGTGCATCTGTCACAATTTGAATTGAAGGATCATCTATCACTTGGGCAAAAAAGCTATTAATGTCTGCTTCTGTTTTTCCGACAGGCTTTCTGACATAATCAAGTGTGTTTTGGTGAGTGGTTTGAATGGCATTTTTGACTGTACTGTTTTGAGATGTGACTTGCGTGACTGATTCAATTTTCCCTGTTCCGTTTGTCACTTTCCATTTGCTACCGTCTGGCTTCAGTGTTAAATCAATGATGCCGAGGTAGCTTCCCCAGTTTTTCGACATGACGACTGGAATGCCATTGATGGTTCCTTTGGATACATCGAATGTGTCTACACCACTGTAAGCGGAACTTGGGAATGCCCCATGCTGATGACCGGACACAATGGCATGAATGCCCTTTGTCTTTGTGGCAAGGTCAAAAATCATATTTTCTGACCCTTTAGGCTGGGCTGTTTTTTCAATTCCTGTATGAGCAAGAGCGATGATGATATCAGCACCTTTTTCTTTCATTTCAGGAATGGTTTCATTGGCAGACTCGACTATATCTTGTACTTGAACTTGTCCATCTACATTCTTCTTATCCCATGTCATAATTTGTGGCGGAACGAATCCTATGTATCCAACTTTTAAGGTTTGTGACCTTCCATTTGCATCTTTGAACGTTTTGTTTTGAATCACATAAGGAGTAAATCGGTGTTCTCCATTTAATTTTTTGACGTTCGCATTTACGATGGGGAAGTTTGCACCAGCGATGGTTCCATCAAGGAACGATAATCCATAGTTAAATTCATGATTGCCAAGTGTTCCTGCATCATATTTTAGTTGATTGAGTGTATGAATAATGGGGTGAACCTTTGTTCGATTGATGATGCTACTTTTCTCATTTTTGTAAACGTATTCTCCAAGAGGGGTTCCTTGAATCAGGTCTCCGTTATCAACAAGAAGTGTATTTGGATTTTGTGAACGGTGTTTTTCAATCAGCTCGGCTGTTTTGGCTAAACCGAATTCATTTGTTTCTTTGTCGCTGTAATAATTGTAATTCATCATGTTGGCATGAACATCTGTTGTGGCTAAGATGCTCACTTGAATGGCATTGCCGCTTTCTGCTTCTGCGTGAATGAGTGTTGCTGGGAAAATGAGACTAATCATCATAATGGAAGTGAGCAGAATAGACAAGTTTTTCCTTCGTTTAGCCCTATTTGCTTGCTTCTTCACCTGATCTCCGCCTTTCTAATTTTCTTGACCTCAATACCTATTGTAGAAATGTTTCGTTAACTTTTGTAGTTATTTTTTGCAGATTATTGTAAAGATAACACAAATTATCCGAATTACCTTGATAAGGGAATGCGAATGGGTCTAAATGATTATTTTAATCTAAGGGGTTTTCAGATAGGAATAGGATGTTTGATTCCAAAACGAGCGGGTATATTGTGTAATGTAAACATAATGATGCAGGAGGGTTTCTACATGGGTAAGAAAATTGCCGTTTTACTAACAGATTATTTTGAGGATGTTGAATTTACCGAGCCTGCGAACGCCTTTAAAAAAGCAGGTCATGACATCACAGTCATTGAAGATGAAAAAGGAAAAACGGTTAAAGGGAAAAAAGGAGAAGCGGAAGTGAAAGTGGATGCGTCCATTGATAACGTGAAGCCAGAAGACTTCGATGCACTCCTCATCCCAGGCGGATTCTCACCAGATATTCTACGTGCAGATGATCGCTATGTTCAATTTACAAAAGCGTTTATGGATGAGAAAAAACCAGTATTTGCGATCTGCCACGGTCCGCAATTGCTGATTACTGCAAAGACATTAAAAGGTAGAGGGGCAACTGGTTACATATCGATTAAAGTCGATATGGAAAACGCAGGTGCAAAGTTCAAAGATGAAGAAGTGGTTGTTTGTCAGGATCAGCTTGTGACAAGCCGTACACCAGACGACATTCCAGCATTTAATCGCGAATCATTAAAACTCCTTGCGAAATAAATGAACATGGTGAAAGATGTTTTGCCTTAGAGACATCTAGATAGGGAAAAGCCAGCACTTATCAACAGGTGCTGGCTTTTTATGAGCACATAAATGAAAGGAAACTGCCCCATTCTGAAGCAGTTTCTTTCACATCATGATTTTCTTAAGTTTTTCAGTTCGCTTGCAATGGCTTGCATTTCACTTGGGCTGAATGAAGATTTTTTCATGACCATTTGGTGAAGAAATTCAATATCCTCATACTTGTCTGGACTGAAGTCCTCGGCTTTAATGACTCCCATGTTCAGCATGTTTAACTTTTGCGAAATGTCTTCAATTAGCTGATTGACTTCAGCCGCTTTTTGCTCTGACAAGGGTGGCACGTCCTTTCCTGCTTGTATCGAATCATATCTATTCTAACAGAAATGCGAAAGAATAAAAGGGCTATGAAGAAGAGACGGAGATGTTTTTCTCATTTTTCTCTTGCTTGAGCTTATCGATAATACGTTTGGATTCAAACACAACGACCCCTGACAGACCGATCAGCCCGATTAAGTTCGGAATCGCCATGAGTCCATTGAGCATATCCGCTAACCCCCAAACGAAGTCATTCTTAAACACTGCCCCGAAAAAGACGGCAATGACAAACACAATGCGATAATACATCACATATGAGTCTTTGACTAAATATGTAAAGCATTTTTCCCCATAATAGGACCAGCCAATGATAGTGGAATAGGCGAATAGTAATAATCCGATGGCGACAATCGTCGAGCCGATAGGCCCAAGGAAATAAGCAAATGATAAGGAAGTGAGTGCATCACTTTTCTCACTTAAATACATATCTGCCATTACAATGGTAATGCCAGTAATGGAGCAAACGATGATTGTATCAATAAATACTTGGGTCATAGACACAAGCGCCTGACGAGCGGGCATATCGGTTTTTGCCGCAGCAGCCGCGATTGGCGCTGAACCAAGACCTGCTTCATTTGAAAAGACCCCTCGTGCCACACCCCAACGTATGACGGTTCCAATGGCACCCCCTGCAACAGCTTGACCTGTAAAGGCATCAGAGAAAATTAAACCAATTGCGCCTGGCACAAGATCAGCATTCATCACAAGAATGAACAGCCCGGAAATGACGTAGAATAAAGCCATAATCGGAACAAAAATAGATGTCACTCTGCCAATACTCTTAATTCCGCCTAAAATAACTAGTGCAGTAAAGGCTGTGATGATGATTCCAGTCACCCAAGTTGGTATGTGAAAGGTAGAATTCATGACCCCAGATATGGAATTAGACTGCACAAGATTTCCGATCCCGAAGGCAGCACTGGCGCCAAAAATAGCAAATAACACCCCTAGCCATTTTTGCTTCAAACCATGCTCTAAATAATACATGGGCCCGCCCGACATCTCGCCTTTTTCATTTTTCACACGGTATCTGACAGCAAGAACGGCTTCAGCATATTTCGTGGCCATTCCAAAGAAAGCTGCAAACCACATCCAACATACAGCGCCTGGTCCACCGGCAATGACAGCTGAGGCAACCCCTACAATATTCCCAGTTCCAACGGTAGCAGCTAAAGCCGTCATTAACGCTTGGAAATGAGAGATATCGCCTTCAGAAGTTTTATCTTGTTTTGAAAATGCGAGCTTTAAAGAATAAGGAAGTAATCTAATTTGAATGAAGAGAACGCGAAAGGTGAGGTATATTCCAGTACCAACAATTAAAACTAACAGGGGAGGGCCCCATAAAAAATTGTTCATATTTGTGACAAACTGTTCAATTAACCCCATAAAATATCCCCCTTTATTTCTGTAATTCTCCTAAAGTGTCTCCTGATTTTGTGTAATTTGTCAATATCAATGACAGTTTTTCTTGCAAAGTTTCCAAAAGGAAAAGGGCTTGATATGATAGAGAAAAGGTTTTTGAAAGGGTCTCTGAGGGAAAAGATAGGGGGAGAATGAAGGATGATTTATGTATTATTTGTGTGTCTCGGCAATATTTGCAGATCACCAATGGCAGAGGCAATGTTTAGAAAGCGTGTAGAGGACGAAGGACTTGCAGAGCAGTTTGTAATTGATTCAGCAGGTATTGGCGGCTGGCATCAAGGCAGTCCTCCACATGAAGGAACGAGAAAGCTGCTTGATCAAAAAGGCATCAGCTATGAAGGCATGAAAGCAAGACAAATCATTAATGAGGATATTACAACATATGACTATATCATTGCTATGGATGCCGAAATTGTAGGTGCACTTCGCAGTATCGCCGGCTATGGGAGTCATCATTTTATTGGTCGTCTTCTTGAGTTTGTAGAAGAGGACGATCGGGATGATGTACCAGATCCTTATTACACAGGGAACTTTGAGGAAGTCTATGATTTAATTGAAACAGGAATTGACCGTTTTTTGACGTATGTAAAGAAAGATCAAAACCTTTAACTGAAAGGAGATCAGATGAGATGGAAGAGAAAAATCATGTGCTGCGAGGAGCTGTCATTGGAGCAGCTTGCGGAATGCTGCTCACATTATTTCATCGGCCAACAAGAACGGCATTAAAAGACAAATGGAGCGACTGCCAGCAAAAGCTGGAGGAATACCGCCAAGAGCCAGGCAAGATGTCTGCTTACATGAAAGAAAAAGTTGAAGAAACGAAGCAGATTTTGCGAACGGTCTCAGATGATTTGTCATTTTTAAATGAACAGATAAATCAGTTAAAGGAAACAACACCAAAGGTATTAGAGATTATTGAAGAAACAAAGGATCACTTTCGATCAAAACAGAAAGATTGATCATTGGAGCTGAGACGTATGAGTTTTGTTAAAGCGTTAATTGAGCGCTTTTTACTTCATGAAGGACCGGCAAAATCTGCAGAGCTTGCCTATTTCTTTTTGCTTTCATTATTCCCGTTTCTCATCTTCGTTTTGACGCTAGTCGGATATTTGCCACTCACCTCAAAGGATGTGTTGAATGTGATCTCTGGTTATGCGCCGGAGGGTGCTCTATCAATGATTGAATCAATTGCTTACGAGACACTTAATAGACGGAATGGCGGATTATTGTCATTCGGGATTATTGCAGCTCTTTGGTCTGCTTCCAATGGCATTAATGCGATCGTCAGAGCGTTTAACCACGCTTACGAAGTGGAGGAAAATCGTTCCTTCATTCTCGTACGTTTAACATCCATCATCTTAACGATTGCAATGGTACTCACGATTATTTTTGCCCTGATGTTACCTGTGTTTGGAAAAGAACTTGGCTTGTTTGTTTCCAGCTTAGTCGGTCAATCTGATACCTTTCTCACGATGTGGGCTGCTCTTAGATGGATCATCAGCCCGCTGATTTTACTCATTGTCTTTACATCATTATATTATTTTGCCCCAAACATTCGGTTGAAACTAAAGCTTGTGCTGCCTGGCGCCATATTTGCTTCCATCGGGTGGATTTTTGTGAGCATGCTGTTCTCTTTTTATGTAGGCGAGTTTGCCAACTATAGTGCAATGTATGGAAGCATCGGGGGAATTATCATTTTAATGATCTGGTTTTATTTAACCGGCATTATGATCATTCTAGGTGGCGAGCTCAATGCGCTTTTATATAAACGTAAAAACGTACCAGGCAAACTGTAACGACAAAAGGGCATCCTAAAGGAGAACAAACTTGTTCAATTCATGGATGGGGGAATGACCACATGTCTAAGCAATCGAAAAAAGGCGGAAGCAACACAAAACAAAATAAAGGCCATCAGCCGAAGCACAAAACAAGCGGAAGTGCGAACGGTCAGAATGGTTATCACTAATGAAATGAAACCCCCTGCTCTGCAGGGGGTTTTCATGATTTTTATGAATTTTAAAATTTTTTACATCTGCTAGGCTCTTACAGTGATGGACCCACGGGAGTGACTCATCTAAATAAGATCTATTTTCATGGATAAGTGTTAACAGCTTTTGCGCATCATCTAACATTAATATGTCTAGTTTCAGTTCATTTGGAATGTCGCGGGTAAACAAGATGATATGTCCTCCTCATCAAAAGGTTTTATTCATTCACAAGCACAGCCGATGCTCTCCCAAATCGAACGCAGCAAAACACAAATAGAATCATGATGCTGACGAGATAGAGTAAATTTACGTGCTCGAACATTTGGACAAAGAATCCGCCTAGAATCGGTCCGAGTATACTGCCTGCACTAAAGGCCATCCCGCACATCAAATTCCCGGCAGGAAGAAGATGTTTTGGCAATAAGTCGGTCATATAACTGATGCCAAGTGAAAATGTAGAGCCAACTGCCATTCCGGCAATAAAGAAACAGATGGCAACGGCTAAAACGGACTGGATGAAAATACCCGCCATGAGGAAAAAGAATGACCCAGCGAGCGTGACGCATAAAATCACTCGCCGCCTTCCAAATCGGTCGCTTAGCATGCCGAGTGGTAGCTGAAAGACAATACTCCCTATAGCAAAGGCAGGTAAAATAAGCGCAACTGCATCCACACTAACCCCGCTTCTTAACGCATAGACAGGGAAGTTACTATTTAATGTGGTCTCTAAAAATCCATAGCAAAATGGCATCATAAAGGCGACCCATCCAAACTGGAAGGCCTTTTTAAAGCGCTTCAAGCTGTTAGTATGCTCTGTTTGAACTTCTCCTGTATCTGGATATGTATTTTTTAGAATAAACACGAGTAGCCAAATACATAAACTGACCGCACCTGTGACGATAAAAGGCAAAGATGGATTGATTTCGATCAATGGTGTTAAAAATGGACCTGCTGCAAAACCCAGTCCAAAGGACAACCCGTACAATGAAATATTCCGTCCGCGATGTTGAGAAGAAGATGCATAGGTCACCCACGTTTGTGTAGAGAAATGAAGCATATGGTCACCAATACCAATGATGAGACGGAGGAAAAACCAGACAAGATAAGACTCAAATAGGACAAAGCTGAACAAACTGCAAAATACCGCTAGTCCTCCAATCACAATTAAAGGTTTAAAACCGAAACGTCGAAGCGGTGCTTCCATAAAAGGAGAAGCGAGCAGTACGCCGAGATATAATCCTGTAGCATGCAGACCGTTTAATGTAGCAGAAGTACCAGCATGTTCAAAGATAATAGATATGACAGGTAGTAATGCGCCCTGTGAAAAGCCAGATACCGATACAAGTAAAATTAAAATCATAAAGTGAATTCTTGACATAGGAAGCTCCTTACAAGTTCATGTATTCATATCGTACAATGGAACAATAGGGGTTTCAATAGAAAGGTGGAAAAGGAATGAAGCTGACATACGAAAATGAGCGCTGGGTGGCAAATGTCGATTACGGACAACTCAATATATCGAGAAAAGAAAAAACAGGTTATCGACCATATGAATTGTTCGTGTCAGCAGTGGCGGGCTGTTTAGGTGAAATGCTCATTCATGTTTTACGAAAAAAACGAATACCCTATCAAGAATTGATCATTCATTCTAATACGACAAGAGAAGGTGCAGCAAATCAAATCACCCATATACATTTACTGATCATCATGAAAAATATCGACGTTTCCGACGAGCAAATGAAACAAGTGGTGCAACTCGCCATGAAGCACTGTTCAATGGTGCAATCTGTGAAAGGTAGCATCGACATCACCACCTCGCTTGAACGACTCTAAATGTATATGATGACGGCACTCACGAAAGAATAACAGTCAGACGTTATGTAAAGGAGAATAACTGTATGAATCGTTTATTTCTTGTGATTGTTGTGTTAGGTGTTCCACTTTCAGTTATCGGTAGTTTACTCCATTTCCCGCAGGCGGTTATGTTTGCGATTTATTGTATCGCCATTATTGGTCTGGCTAGTTATATGGGAAGAGCAACAGAAAGTCTGTCGATCATTGCAGGACCAAGAATAGGTGGACTTTTAAATGCTACATTTGGAAATGCAGTTGAATTAATTATATCGTTCTTTGCGTTAAAACAAGGGTTGACTGCAATTGTGCTTGCCTCATTAACCGGATCAGTCATCGGTAACTTACTTTTAGTGGCAGGGTTGTCTTTTTTCGTTGGCGGTTTAAAATTTAAACGGCAAGAATTTAATGTCCATGATGCGAGACATAACTCTGGATTGCTTATGTTTGCCGTCATTGTCGCTTTTGTGATTCCAGAAGTTTTTTCAATGGAAATGGCGGAGGACAGACAATTTGCATTAAGTATTGGGATTAGCGTTGTAATGATTTTGCTCTATGTGGCAGCCCTATATTTCAAGCTGGTTAGTCATCGCGGGGTTTATGTAGCAAAGCAAGAGATCGCAAGCGGCGAAGCGGCAGAAGGAGAAGAACAACCAGAATGGTCAGGTATTTTCGCAACAATTGTTCTGCTGCTTTCGACCATTGCTGTCGCTTATATCTCAGAGCGGTTGGTTCATACATTTGATACGGTAGGAGAACAGTTTGGCTGGAGTGAGCTGTTTATCGGGGTCATCATTGTCGCCATTGTAGGTAATGCGGCGGAACATGCCTCTGCTGTTATCATGGCTTATAAAAACAAAATGGATGTCGCTGTTGAAATTGCCTTTGGCTCAACACTTCAGGTCGCCATGATGGTCGGACCGATTCTTGTGATCAGCTCTCTTTTTTTCGAAAAGCAGATGCCGCTGATTTTCTCGCTACCAGAACTGATTGCCATGTCATCATCGGTACTGCTAACTGTGATTATATCGAATGACGGTGATACAAACTGGTTTGAAGGAGCAACATTGCTCGCTGCATATTTTATCATGGCGATTGGATTTTTCCTTTTATAATGTTTTAGGGATAAGGGACGTCTTTGCGGAAAATACTATGGAAAAATGAATGAGAAAGAGTGATGATATGAAAAAGATGCTTCGCATCATGGTTGTTGTTCTTTTATCCTTAAGTTTTCTATATAGTTTTCCGGCAGAGGCAGCAAAGCCTTTTAAAGTGCCATCTTCTGTAGCTAGTATATCGAAGGAGAATACGTATCCGAATGCTTCACAGGATCAGCCGCTTCTTCAGCCAAGTGAGCTGACGGCTGAATTATTTAAAACAACCAATGTTCCAATTGAAAATACACATTTGATTAAAATGCTGAATGAATCAAGCATCTCTGATACACCGCTTGCAGTTGGGTACAGGGCAACCATTTTTCTTGGAAGGTGGGCGCTTAGCTACGAATCAAGTGAAACAGTTGCGAATTGGGAATACAAAAAGGTGAATACAAACCATATTGACAACAGAGGTGGTAACAAAACGGCCATCGCCAAATATGTTCAAAAGCAGCAAGTGAAAGTAAGCGGTGGACTTACAGCCAAAGTGCCAAGTCCAGAAGATGTGAAAACATTGATGATGCAAAAAGCCATCCAAAAAACAAAGCTGCCGCTTGCCTTTGATACAGTTATTGGTGCAGGAACAAAACGAGATCAGTCGTACCATGTATCTCCAAAAAAAGCAGCTTCTCTGCATGCTTATGCCCCTGCAATCAACGAAAAAGGAAAGATCACATACGGTGAAGTATACCTTGTGTTAAAAGGAAACAAACGCAAGCTTGTCGTCAAAAACGTCACTTCTCAAGGAATCGGCGCATGGATTCCTGTTCAAGATCATCTGACTTTTGGTTTTCAAGGGATGAATTAATTTGCTAAAAAACCTCTTTCAACACGAAAGAGGTTTTCTTTTATTCACCTAAATCTACATTATGATAAACCTGCTGAACGTCTTCGAGGTCTTCTAATACATCAATTAATTTCTCGAATTGTGCTTTTGATTCATCATCTAATGTGACTTCGTTTTGAGGAAGCATCGTGATTTCAGCAACAGTGAATTTTTCTACACCGGCTTGTTTGAATGCTTCTTGCACTTGATGAAACTGATCTGGTTCAGCGTAAACAATGACAGTTTGATCTTCTTCGATAATGTCACGTACATCAACGTCTGCTTCCATTAAAAGCTCAAGTGTTTCTTCCGCGCTTTTTCCTTCTACACCAATGACAGCCGTTTGGTCAAACATGTAGGCAACAGATCCACTAACGCCCATGTTTCCACCATTTTTCCCAAATGCCGCACGCACATCTGAAGCAGTACGATTCACGTTATTGGTGAGTGCATCTACAATGATCATTGATCCATTTGGACCAAATCCTTCATAGCGTAGCTCATCGAAGTTTTCATCAGAACCACCTTTTGCTTTTTCAATCGCACGGTCCACAATGTGTTTTGGAACATTATATGTTTTGGCACGTTCTAGGACAAAGCGAAGTGCTTGGTTTGATTCTGGATTGGGCTCACCTTGTTTGGCAGCCATATAGATTTCACGCCCGAATTTTGCGTAAATACGACTCGTATTTGCATCCTTTGATGCTTTCTTTTCTTTAATGTTGTTCCACTTACGACCCATCTTATTCACTCTCTTTCACTTAGTAAATACACAGTATGAGGGTCCCCATGCTGCATGACACTCTGCTTTCTATTATACATGAATCAGTCAAGGGGATAGAAGTAAGAGGGCTGAAAAGTACTGAATTCCTTAGCTGATATGTCCGAGTTGTTCCAGTGTTTTGAGTTTTTCATATGCTCTTGTCATTTCGACTTTCCGTCTAACAGAAAAAATGCCCGCAATCGCCGTTTTTCAGCTTCATATGGACGATCTAACAAAGGCGTTTTTTACCGTGTCCTTATCAAATAACATATGATCAATTGCGTAGATGTTTTGTTCCTTTTTTCAAGATCATGAAAGAGGAGGTTATTTGACAGGTTGTGGATAGACGAGATCTTCGAGCAATTTCACACCATGCTGATGAAGCTGTTTGATCATTTCTTTACGGACAGCAAGGGCAGCTTCAAAGTATCTTTCATCTTCGACCATCCCTTTGACTGTGATTTCAATGCCACGATTCAGCTTGTTGAGTCCCATAATACCGTGAACCTGAAAGGGTTCAATGGCTTCTTGGAATTCATCTTTTTTCAGAAAGTCATGATGGTTTTGATTCAGTTGGTCACAAGCTGCTTCCAATGCCTGAAAGGCGATGTCAGGATCCTGATTAGCACTAATTAACACAGATTCTGTAATTCGCATATAGTGCATGTTGTAGTTTTGAATTTGCCGGATGTCCCCATTTGAAATGGTTAACAGCTTGCCGCTCCATTCTCTAATTTGAAGCGAGCGTAGGCCAATTTCCTCAATGGTTCCATTAAAGAGATTATTGACCGTTACATAGTCTCCTTTATGGATTTGCTGTTCATAGATCAGGAATATCCCTGCTAAAATATCACGGATTAACGTTTGCGCACCAAAACCGATCACAATCCCAGCAACGCCAGCACCAGCAAGGATTTTTCCAAAGTCATCAAAAAAGAGGGACATGACATAAATCACAAAGCAAATAGAGGCTGTGTACTTCGTGATTGATCTCACCAAGCTCTCAATCGTTTTCTTCTTCTTGTCTTCAATAAACTCTGTTCGTTTAAAGAAAAGCTGAAGGGCTTTGTTGACCATAAAGACAGCAAGCCAAAGAATGAGTCCAATAAGCAGAATTTCAATGTATTTGTTTTTGACTACAGTCAGAAATGTATCGTTCATCTAAAGGTTACCCCCTGGCCGTTCGAGAAGTAAAATCGACATCTTGATAATAGCTGTTTTTCACAAGAACATTAGGACCTAGACATTTTACGCTTGGGCAATGACAGTTCAGCTCTTTTGCCAGTTTTGTTTCCATCCAGCGTGTGTACGCAGATTGCAGTGTATCTGTTTCAATGTTACCGAGTGGAGGCGTATCGCCAAAGTCTGTCACAATAATATTCCCATCAAAAATATTCACATTCAATCGGGAGCGGCCGTCAGGATCATTTCGGACGGTGACGTTTTTGGCTTGACGCAATCTTTCGAGAAGACGCTGGTCTTCTTCGTCTGTGCTACATGAATAAAATGGCAAAGTACCGAATAGCATCCATGTGTCCTCATCACGAATATCCAGTAGCTGATGAATGGCGTCACGCATTTGCGGGAGCGTCAATGTTTCAAGTGCACTGGCAAAATCACTTGGATACATCGGATGAACTTCATGCCGTTGACATTTCATCTCTTCCACGATTTGACGATGAATGTGCTCAATATAAGGCAATGTACGCTTATTCAACATTGTCTCTGCGGATACAGTCACGCCCGCTTTGACAAGTGCCTGACTATTTTCGATCATTCGGTCAAATAATTTTTCCCGCTGCTGAAAGGTTGGTTTTCTGTCCATCATGGCAAAGCCAACCGTTGCAAATTCCTGGGCAGTGCCCCAATTATGTGAAATGTGGAGGACATCAAGGTATGGAATAATCTCCTCATATCGAGCCAAATCAAGCGTTAAGTTTGAATTTATTTGTGTACGGACACCGCGTTCGTGAGCATACTTTAATAAAGGCACTACATATTCACGGACAGATTTTAGAGAAAGCATAGGTTCCCCGCCTGTAATGCTAAGTGAGCGAAGTAAAGGGACCTCATCTAGACGGCGAAGTAACAAGTCAAGAGGCAGTGCATTTGGGTCTTTTGGTTGCAATGTATAGCCAACTGCACAATGCTCACATCTCATGTTGCATAAAGTGGTGGTCGTCAATTCAATATTTGTCAGCTTCATTTCTCCGTAGTCCTGCACATCGAGATAGGCTTCCCAAGGGTCGTATGCAGGGGTAATTGGACGAAGTGCTGTTTTTTGATTCATGGTATCTATCTCCTTTTCATTCGGGCAAACGAAGACCCGCCAACAGTTAATTTTAAGCCTCATTTCCGTTATACGCAAGTCGGGCGGAATTGATTTGAAATGCAAAAAAAGATAAGCTATAAACAAATGCAAAAGGGAGTGTCTCTATGGGCAAGGCAGCAGATAGTAAAGAGCAGCAAGTCGATTACTTAAGGAACCGACTAGATATGTTGATGCATGTCATTGATTCGTTAGATCCCGAATCAACAGATGTTGAGGATATAGACAGACTCATTCAGATGATTGATGATTTAGAAGCGAAATACGAACGTTTTAAAACCGATTGGAAAGATCAGTAGCTTGCACATGCGGGCTTTTTCATTAAATTGGCAGGTCAAAGTCAGTATGAGTCTCGGTCAGATTCTGCACAATATAAGAAAAACCGGGAAGTGACGAAGATGAAAAAATATATGCTGATCTGTTTATGTGCACTTTTCTTGTCGATGCCAATTTCAGAAGCAACAGCAGTGTCGAACCAACCCATTCATTGGGGATTTGCCAAAAGCAAACAGCACAAACCAGCAGATGCTGGAAAAAAACTCACGACACTTTTAAAAAAATATGATGCCTTTTATTTAGGGGATACAAAAAAGAAAGAAATTTATCTTACGTTCGATAATGGCTACGAGAACGGGTATACACCCAAGATTTTAGACGTGCTGAAAAAACATAAAGTACCTGGGACCTTTTTTGTCACAGGTCATTTTGTAAAGGATCAGCCACAACTTGTGAAACGTATGGCAGAGGAAGGGCATATTATTGGCAACCATTCATTCCATCATCCTGATTTAACGAAAAAGACTGCTAATGAAATCAAAGAGGAGCTAGACAGTGTAAATGAAGCGGTTTACAAAATAACGGGAAAGCAAGATAATCTTTACCTTCGTCCTCCGCGCGGGGTGTTTAGTGAAAGGGTATTAAAGGAAACGAAACAGCTAGGCTATCAAACCGTTTTCTGGTCGGTTGCCTTTGTAGACTGGCATATTCACCATCAAAAAGGAAAACAATATGCCTATGATCAAATGATAAAACAGGCTCACCCAGGTGCAATTTATTTACTTCACACCGTATCACGTGATAATGCCGAGGCACTGGAAGATGCAATCACG
This sequence comes from Bacillus sp. NPDC093026, assembly GCF_044754665.1. Classification (NCBI taxonomy): domain Bacteria; kingdom Bacillati; phylum Bacillota; class Bacilli; order Caryophanales; family Bacillaceae; genus Bacillus; species Bacillus sp. NPDC093026. Next base: position 79,634 of record NZ_JBIVPN010000009.1, read on the forward strand.
TCTTTAAAAAAACAAGGTTATTCTTTTAAAAGCTTAGACGATCTCATGCTTCAAAAAGTATGGCATTTGCCTCAGCTATAGAAAAAAGCTTGCAGCACATCTGCAGGCTTTTTCCTTTCCCCTATGACGTGAAAACAAGGGAATCTTGTCCGCCTTTTGTTATTTAAAAATACGAAACCACCCTTTATGTTTAAACCATAGGAGCATGCCGGAGACAAGAATTCCCATGAAAATGAGCACCCCGTAATAGCCGTATTTCCAGTGCAATTCAGGCATGTAATCAAAATTCATTCCATAGACCCCAACAATAAAGGTCAGCGGAATAAATATGGTGGACACAATTGTCAATGTCATCATAATCGCATTCATCCGATTAGAATTCAGCGTCTGATAACTGTCCCTAAGGTCTGCTGTCATATCTCGGTTAGACTCAACAATCTCTGTCAATTTTAGAAGATGATCATATATATCATTAAAATAGGCTTGTCGGTTTTTGTCGCTTTTTATCATGTTAATGTTAACGATCCGATATAAAAGGTCTCTCATCGGAATAATTGTTCTTCTTAGCTTTAACAAATCTGACCGAATTCCGAACACTTCGTTCATTAAAGTACCATATGTTTTATGTCCTTCTTCATCTTCAATTTCATTCAACCTATCTTCAATCTGATATATAATCGGGAAGTAATCATCAACCAGCTGATCAATCAGCATATAGGCAAGATGCTCAGGTCCACTGTTTCGTATGTGATCAGATGCTTTGAGTTTCCGAATCACACGATCAATGTATGGCGCTTCTTTTAAATGAAAAGTAACGATATAGCTTTCACCAACAAAGAGATCTACTTCCTCTGAACGAAGTGTTTTTTGATTGAGGGCATGAAGAACGAAAAATAAATACCCATCATAAAAATCAAGCTTAGGTCGCTGCAAATAATGGAAGCAATCTTCTATCGCAAGCGGGTGAAACTGAAAGAATTCTTTCAGCATTGCTGCTTCTTTTTCAGTTGGCGCGTGAAAGTCAATCCAATACCAAGCGATATCGGGGCTTGAAAGCTGCTGTAATGTTGCATGTTCAATCAAGTCTCCGTTTTTTGTTACTGCAATTTTTTTCAGCATATGCACCCCTCCAGACTTGCATTATATCATGAAGCAGTGTGAGCAAACTTATTCATTTTGTCAATAAAAAAAGCCGATCTCATGAATGAGATCGGTCCATGTGCGTGTATGATTGAAGGATAAAAGCGAGATTTAAGGACGACGGAAGTTAACGAAACCACCGTTACGGTCAAACCAGCCTCTAAATGCCCAGTTGATGTAGCCGCCGTCACCTTTGTTTGTGAAAGATCCACTTTCAAATACCCAAACTCCGTAAGTGAGACCTCCGTATCTAACTGTAGCGAACGTTTTGACTCCGTTAAAACGTGTCTCATAGCCTTGGCTTAAGTTAAATACCATGACATTGTATCTAGCGCCAGCAGCATAGAAAGCAGACTCCATTAAACCTTTTACAAAGCCTTCACGGTTTGTGTTTGCATTAGCAGCATTGATGATTGCATTTGCAATACCAAGTACGTCAAAGTTAATGTTAACGTTAGTAGCTGATGCTTTACTTTCAGCAATTTTGTTTAAGACAGTTGGCTGAACAGTTGTTGAAACTGGAGCGGCTTTTGGCTCAGCAGCATGAGCAAAAACAGGTAGTGTCGAAGAAACAGCAGTAGCAAGTGCAATAGAAAGAATTGTTTTTTTCATTGGTCGGATCTCCTTTGTTTTTAATTTTTTTGGGTCTTACTTTTCGTAAAATTATGAAACTAGGTGAAGCTGGTTAATCAATGAGGTAAATATGTTCCTGTAAGATGAAATAAATGATTGCCTATTCTGCTAATTCCTTTGTTCACCTCCTTGATATGTCATAATTATAAATTTTTTTAAAAAGTAAGATATCGCCCATTGGTTCTATTTCTAATTTGAGGATTATGATCCTAAAATTTTGATAGATCATGTCGAATTTTGGTTGGATTCGCCTAAAATCTTGCGTGATTCCAAAAAGAAAATGACCGAAAATAAGGAAGATATGACTGATAAATTCTTGTACTCTTTATTTTTAAAAGTATTCAATATAGAGAATGATTCATATTAAATGAATCAATCATATCGCTTGTTTTGGCAGAAAGGGAGAGGCATATAATGTGGGAAAAAAAGTTGGTACTTGAGCCGCCATATCACTTCGATCAGGTGTTAAGGCGCTTATCAAATGATCCATTAAAGGCAGTAGATATGAAAAAAAGAGAAATTAAAGTACCGATCAGGTTGGGAAAAAATCCATATATTGCGATCGTTCGAGCAACTGGAACAATCGAGACGCCAACATTCCTTGTGCAGGCACATGGCCCAAAGGAACAAATCATATGTGAGATTGAGCGAATATTTGGGATGAATCATCAATTAAAAGTCATTCATGCCCACTTTTCTCAAACAAACCTTTCATCTATATTTGAACGTCACATGGGTACACCGCTTATGCTTGACTTTCATTTGTATCATTGTTTGATGAAATGCATCATTCATCAGCAGCTTAATCTGGTCTTTGCTTATGAGCTGACAAAGCGGTTTGTCCACACCTATGGAGAGCAAATAGAAGATGTTTGGTTTGATCCTTTACCAGAAACCATTGCCTCCCTTCACACAGACGACTTACGAAAGCTTCAATTCAGTCAGCGGAAGGCGGAATATGTCATTGACGTATCAAAACGAATCGTCAGCGGCTCCCTTTGTCTAGAGGAATTACACGCATTGCCGGATGTTGAAATTGAAGAGCGGCTTCTTCCAATTAGAGGAATTGGTCCTTGGACTGTTCAAAATGTGCTAATGAATGGACTTGGAAGACCGAATCTCTTTCCAATGGCTGATATCGGTATTCAAAACGCCATCAAACAGCATTTTGAATTGTCTGAAAAGCCGACAAAAGAGCAGATGGTGGAATTGAGTAAGGAGTGGGCGCCGTATTTAAGCTACGCTTCCCTTTATTTATGGAGAAGTATCGAGACAGACAAATAAATGAAACGCATTTTCTCTCTTTGTCCAAGTCGTGATATACTAATGAGATGGAATAAAATGAGGACAACCTATAAAGGTTCAAATAGAACGGAGAGAATGAAATTGAAAGAAAAACAGCAAGGGACCCTTCTGCAAAAGGGACAACAGTTCCCGCTGACGATTAAACGTCTTGGCATTAATGGTGAAGGAGTCGGTTATTTTAAAAAGCAAGTGGTGTTTGTTCCAGGGGCGCTTCCTGGTGAGGAAGTAGTCGTAGAAGCGACAAATGTACAGCCGAAATATGCAGAAGGTACGGTTAGGAAAGTGCGAAAACGCTCGGAGCATCGAGTGAAGCCGCCATGTCCAGTATACGAGCAGTGCGGAGGATGCCAGCTTCAGCATTTGGCTTACGAGCAACAATTAAAAGAAAAACGTGATATTGTCATTCAATCAATAGAACGTCATACGAAATTATTGGTAGAAAAACTAGATATCAGACCAACGATCGGCATGGAGAATCCTTGGCACTACCGGAATAAAAGTCAATTTCAAGTAGGACGTTCTCATAGTGGAGATATCATTGCAGGACTCTATGGGCTGAATTCTCACAAGCTTGTTCCGATTAAGGAATGTATCGTTCAGCATCCAAAAACGAACAAAACAACAGGCGTTGTCCGCAAAATTTTAGAGAAATTCGGCGTATCAGTTTACAACGAACGTACAAGGAAAGGAGACGTGCGTTCGATTGTCGTGCGAGTTGGTTTTAAAACAGGCGAGGTACAGGTCGTGCTTGTTACAGCTAAACCAGAATTTCCAAAGAAAAAAGAAATCGCCGAAGCCATTCAAAAACGTCTGCCAGAAGTAACGTCCATTATGCACAATATCAATGGTGAAAAAACATCTGTCATCTTTGGTCATAAGACTTCACACCTAGCTGGGAATATGGTCATTCAAGAGTTCCTTGGTGATGTTTCCTTTGAGCTGAGCGCACGTGCCTTCTTCCAATTGAATCCGAAGCAAACCTTAAAGCTTTATGATGAAGCCAAGAAAGCGGCCAAACTGACAGGAAAAGAGAAACTCGTCGATGCCTATTGCGGCGTTGGCACCATCGGCATGTGGCTCTCAGATGGCGCAAAAGAAGTAAGAGGAATGGACGTGATCAAAGAATCCATTGACGATGCCAAGAAAAACGCCAAAAAACACGGCATGAAAAACGCTACCTATGTGACAGGAACAGCGGAACACTGGTTGCCAAAATGGGTCAAACAAGGCTTCCGTCCTGACGTGATCGTCGTTGACCCACCAAGAACAGGCTGCGAACGCACCTTCCTAGACACCGTCAAAAAGGTCAAACCGAAACGCTTTGTCTATGTCTCCTGTAACCCATCAACACTAGCAAAAGACCTCGAATACATGTCAAAAGACTACAAGATCGAATATATTCAGCCAGTGGATATGTTTCCGCATACGGCGCATGTGGAGTGCGTGGTGTCGATGACGTTGAAATAATATAATGAAAATAAACTCTTCCAGTAAAAATAAATGAATCATTTCCTAAACAGATCTGGATTTCGGTAAAATAAACAATTCCGATTTCTGGGTCTTTTTTTTGCTGATTTCATGACTCTCTTCTTTTGAATTTCTCTTTCTTCTTTTTTTCGGAGATCTTTTAAGATTGCTAATTAAATATGGATTTGTTGTTAAAGGTAACAAGCTAATCAGACGCATTTGATACTGGCATTGAAGTCTTTTGCTACTTGTAATAGTTATTATGTAGAAGAATTATTGAATAGAATTGTGGAGGAGTTTGCAGGAAGATAATAGTAGTCAGAATTCTCGGGAATGACTTCACCCTTGTACAGATATCCACGCTTGAAGTTTTACAGAGATATGTACTATGGAAATCAGTATTGGGTTCTGTTACTATTTAGAAAATAGGTCCATGGACATTTAAGGAGCTTTGTTATATTCAAATGAATACAACAAAAGTGATAAATTGGAATAGATTTTTATTTCTGTCGCAGAATCACTCGTATCCATATATTAATTATTTTTGCGTAGATTTTTCTAGAAAGCCTAATGGAAGTGATATTTCTAAACATATAGAAGAAATATTTTCTATTAATTTTGAAAGCAGGTGACAGAATGAATAGAAATTCAAAACTTCTTTGGAGTGCAGATTTCACATCCGTATTTGGAAGTTCACTTTATAGCTTAGCGTTGACACTCTTGGCATTTGAAGTTACAGATAATGTTTTCTCATCTGGGATTGTTTTATTTCTAACCACAATTCCATATTTTGTATTTGGCTTTATCAGTGGAAGTATTATCGATAAAGTAGATAAAAAGAAGATAATGTTATTTTGTGATTTTATCCGAGCGATTTTAGTACTATCGATTCCTTTGCTTGATGTATTAGATTATCTAAACTATGGATATATTATTTTAGTGGGTATATTAATGACAGTGTTTAGAACTTTATTTTTTCCTGCTAATCAAGCATCAGTTAAACTACTAGTTACCAATGATAAGGAACTCAATACTGTTAATTCTTATGCAATGACGCAAGAGAACTCTAAAACCGAGTCTGCGTATAAAAGGGAAAATATTGAATCTTTTATTGCATAGAGACGTAATAAAGATTCGTCACGAACATTCAAAATGTCTAAAGAAGAAGCTGAAAAAAAATGAGAGTGGATTCTACGGAACTATTTTAGAGATTGAGAAAGAAGAAGTTTTAAAAACAGTGTAGCTTACTTGGATCATTACAAACATCATTGGATGTAACAAGCCTTCAGTTAGTTGCTGCACCTTTAGAAGAGAAGTGCTTTTTCAACAAAATGGAATATCATAGCAGGAAGACGGCGTTCTATCACGAAAGAAAATAATAAGAGAATGACTTTAGGTTCATCGTTTGAATTCAAGTGCGAGAAGCAACCTTATTCTTTCCAAAAGAATGAGAGAACGTACATACATTTTGAGCATTCAATATAGTAAAGTTAAATAACAGTTCATATTCACGAGGAGATAAAGTGTCTTAAGTAATAGAGCGACATATGTGTGCCAAAGTCATGTAAGAGTTCATAGTGTTTCAAGGTGAGTTTGATGTCATGCTAAGAAAGTGAGGATATCCACTTGAGTCCATTGGAAGTGTTTCGCCAGTTTTTAGTTGACCATTATCCTGCGCTACAAAATGAGCTTTGGCTGAAAGATGTTGATACCCTTCGAATCTCTCCCATTCTTCACCCTTTTCTTAAAAGTAAGTTGCCAGAAGGAGTAGAAAAATTCACTTGTGTGTTATTCACGCAGCAGACAGATCAATCAGGCGCACCCCTCAAAGTATATGTCCTATTAGATGAACACGAACAATCACTTTATGCCATTGATCTATTGAATGAACAATCGGTGCTCCATTAATGATGATGGCAGGGGAAGTAATCCCTGCCTTTTGTATATTGTCATGTATACAACTTCAGCCCCACTACACCGACGACAATGAGCAGCAGGCTCAGGATACGAATCAAGTTTTTCGGCTCTTTAAATAGAATCATATTAAATAAAACAGAGCCAGCTGTCCCTAAACCAATCCATATCGTATAGGCGACAGACACTTGAACAGAAGAGAATGAAGCATATAAAAATAAAAAGGAAGCGACAAAACCACCGACAAATAATAAGCCTGATGCGATTTGTTTTTTCTTACTGAACATATTTAAGCCAATGGTTCCGCCGATTTCACAGGCAGAGGCGAACAAAACAAAAAACCAGCCCATTTTATATCGCTTCTCCTTTCTGCTGATGCGTTTCTCCATCTGACACTTTTAAACCAATAATACCAATGATTAAAATGCCCATAAACAGCAGCTTTTCTAATGAGAATGATCCGCCGAACAGCGTATAATCCATGATGGACGTACCAATGCTTCCAACTCCGGCAAACACGGCATAGACCGTTCCTGTCGGTAACTTCTCGCAGGCTTTCATTAAAAAGTAAAAATCGATAGGGATGAGGCAGATAATGATCGCCCATTCCCAAACTGTATCTGCTTTATTTAAGCCAAACACCCAAAGTAATTCAAATAAACAAGTGAGTGCGACATATATCCAGCTTTTCTTCATCTCATCTCCTCCTATAACTGACGATTCGTCATTTTAAAGCCGAAAAAGAGCGTACAGCGTATGCTGTACTTTTTAAGGTGTCTCTATGCCGAGTGCGTAAAGGAGAAATTGCTTGACTTCCCGTTTTTGAATGAGCACCTCCTCTGTATCTGTTTCGGTAAACAAATACATTTGTTCCGCAGAGGACTCTAGTAAGCCAATAATAAATTTTGCCGCATATTGACAGTTCAAATTTGATCTAATGCGCTGTTCTTGCTTGGCTTTTTCTAAAAAGGCGGCAACCCATTTGTAGAGCGGTTCGTAAATATCTTCCCATTCCTTTAAATGCTCGGTTGCGGCTAAACCAGAGTAGGTGAGGGCAAGCACATCACGGTATTGTCTCGTAAAGGAGAAAATAAATTCAACAAGGGCATCTGCCTGATCAAGTACATCAGCATGCTGGGTTAATTCCTGTTCAATCGCAGGAACCATCTGTGAAATAAGATGCTCTGCAATGGCAGGCATCACAGAAAGCTTCGAGGGAAAATATAAATAATACGTTCCTTGTGCGACACCTGCTTTTTTCACAATGTCTGAAATGGTCGTCTTTTCAATCCCCTTTTCCTTAAACGCATCAATGGCAGCGAGCATAATCTTTTCTCGTTTCGACATAACCTCACCGACCTTAAATGACTGAATGTCAGTCATTTTAACCAAAAAATGACGATTTGTCAATATGAGACCTGCTAACTTCATTGATTGAGAAAATAAGGGATGAATAGACGGAATCAGGCATGAATAAGCTGTAATATGTCCAAGCATAACAGAGGAAAGGGGCAGCTCTCTTAATGACAGTCAGCGCAGTAATTTCGATTAGTTACTTTATTCTGCTCGTTCCGCTATATATTTATATGAGATACAGACAGGCAATAAAGCAAAACCGCTTTATCTATTTGCAAACGGAAATGGTTTTTGCCTGTCTGTTTTTTTATACAAACTTCCTGTTATATTTAACGGTCTTTCCGAATCGTTTTTCCGCCCCTAGGGATCAAGTCAGTGTCAATCTCATGCCTTTTCACTCGATCTATCAAAACGTTCACGCTTATCACCAAGGCTACCCAAATCTTGTATTTTTAAATCTTGCTGGAAACATTCTTTTATTTGTTCCGCTCGGTTTTTTACTTTATTGGAGATATAGAAAAATGTACTGGCAGAAAGCGATTTTAGCAGGTTTTCTCCTATCAACGATGATTGAAGTACTGCAATGGATTTTCTCCCAATTTGATATCATTACTAGAAGTAGCGATATAGATGATATGATATTGAATACGATAGGAACAGCGATAGGCTGTTTCATACATCACATGTACCAACGAAGGAAGGAGAAGATTAGGTGAAGCGAGTTTGTATCATTCCCTGTGGTGCAAAAAAAATATGGGATGTAAAGCCAGATGCGGGAAGCCAGCCGGCACACCTTGTCTATTTAAGCCCCCTTCATCAACGAACGAAGTGCTATGCCCAAACCTTTTTTTCCGATTGGCTGATTTTATCAGCGAAGCACGGTTTTTTACATGCACATGACATTGTATCTGATCATTATGATGTTGCGTTCGGAACTCCGCATCCTGAACAGATCACAGAAGAAGAACTCTATCGTCAATTCTATGAAAAAAAGCTATTCGCATATGATGAGCTTGTGATACTAGGGGGAAAGAAATATCGAAAAGTCATTGACCCATTATTGCAGTCTCATCAAAAGGCAAATTATCCGCTAACTCCTTATCAAGGGATTGGCTATATGTTACAGGCATTAAAGGCGGCAGTCGAGACAAAAACAGAACTTACGCCGCATATATAATGAATGCACAACTTTCTATTTGCAGGGTTTTGAAGATGAAAAAGAGAATGATTGAATAAGCGATGCTGGTCGCTTGCAGTTCTTTTCAACAGCCACTTTCATGCCGCATTGTCAATGGAGAGGTGGTTGAATTAAAAAAGGGGGCGTATGAACATGACAACCATCTATTTAGCTGGTGATTCAACCGTTGCGTCTTACCCAGATCGTCCTGTTCAAGGAGGTTGGGGAGAGTTTTTACATCGTTATACGGCAAAAGACGTAAAAGTCGTGAATCGGGCGATCGGTGGAAGAAGCTCAAAGACATTCATTGAAGAAGGGCGTCTTGATCACATATTGGCAGAGATTCAGCCGGGGGATTGGCTTTTTACTCAAATGGGACATAATGATGCATCAACATCGAAGCCTGAACGGCATACGGAACCTTTTACGACCTACAAAAGCTATTTGTCACAATATGTTCATGGAGCTAGAACAAAGGGGGCAACACCACTTTTGTTAACCCCTGTTGGACGATTTCATGAAAAAGACGGAGAATATATTAATGATTTTCCTGATTATTGTGCCGCCATGAAAGAATTAGCCGATGAGGAAGAGGTTCTTCTTGTTGATTTAATGACCGCCAGCCTTCGGTTTTATCAAATATCAGGTCTAGAGAAGACAACTTCTTACTTTATGCTGTCAACGGGTATTGATGACCGCACTCATTTTACAAAAGAAGGTGCAGATGCGATTGCAAGACTTGTCTCTCTTGAATTAAAGGATCTTGGTTTAAGCATTGTGTGAATCATGACAGGACGGGTGCAGTGCCCGTCTTGTTCTTTTTGGTAGAAAGCTATTGATTCCCTTGACCAGAGTAGACTACAATATACATATATGATAATGAGAATCAATATCACTTATAGATGTATTTTAGAAACTGGAGGGACTCAAATGACAGATCAGCTTGAATTATTTGACGTCACCATTATTGGAGGCGGTCCAGCAGGTATGTACACCGCCTTTTATAGCGGGATGCGAGATTTAAAGACGAAGATACTTGAGTATAATGAAAGCCTTGGAGGAAAAGTACTTCTTTACCCAGAAAAAGTCATTTGGGATGTAGGCGGATTGCCGCCAACAAGGGGTGAACAGCTCATTAAACAGCTCGAAACGCAGGCGAAAACATTTGACCCAGAAATTGCGCTGAATCAAAAAATCACAAAGTTCGAGCGTTTAGAGGATGGTCATATTCTGCTGACTGCTGAAAATGGTGATCGCCATTTAACAAAAACGGTCATTTTAGCGATGGGTCATGGAATTCCAGTTCAGCGTAAACTTGAAATCGAACATGCAGACCGTTATGAAGTGACAAACCTTTATTATACAGTGCAAGAGCTGAAGACATTTGCAGGTAAGCGAGTCGTCATATCCGGAGGCGGGGACTCAGCCGTGGATTGGGCAAATGCGCTTGAACCAATTGCTGAAAGCGTCACGGTTGTGCATCGTCGTGACATGTTTGGTGGACATGAGAAAAACGTGGCGAACATGAAAGCGTCAAGTGCACGAATTTTAACACCTCATGAACTGATAGAGCTTCATGGTCATGGAGAGAAAATTCAAGCTGTGACCATTCAGCATTTAGAAACAGGTGAAATCGAACGAATTGAAACTGATGCAGTCATTGTCAATCATGGTATGAAAGGTGATTTAAGTGTGCTAGCAGACTGGGGACTGAAGCAGGGGGATTGGGGACTAATCGAGGTCAATGAAAAAATGGAAACCAACTTACCAGGCGTATACGCCGTAGGAGACCTATGTACACATAAAAGCAAAGTCCGTTTAATTGCCGGTACATTTGTTGATGGCGTAAATGCATTGAATAGTGCAAAGCTTTACATTGAACCAGAAGCAGAAAAAGTGGCGTACGTCTCCTCACATAATGAACGCTTTAAAGAGAAAAACAAACAATTACAATCAGCTAGTGCTCATTGATTAGCATCCAGTCAAACATTGTTGTCAAAGGGTTAAAATGGTGTTTATTTTAGTCCTTTTTCACCAGCATGGAAGACCCGAGCACCAGTACTTAAGGATTTGACAACGAATGCAAGGGTTTGTCTACACGCTGAAGTGCTGCCAAGATGGGCAGCACTTTTTTCATATGGAAGGAGGAAGAGGAATTGACGCTCTAGACAGATACAATTCTTTCTATGACAGAAAGCAACGAACGATCCTTGATGAGAGGAAACCTTTTGGCGAGTGAAATCGTAGTACCTAATGAGGTGAATAAGATGCAAAAGCACTTAGAAAAAGAACTATTTCTCCTATCTATGAGACATGCCTTTATCGTATTTTATTTTTGGTTGCTTTCTTTCATTACCCAACCACTGGTTATTCAATCCCCTCTTTTTGTTGCAATCATTGTCCTTTTTATGTCCCATCATCTATTAGAAAGTATCGTTTGGTTTTATAAATCGAGAAAAATCAGGAAGCGTCAATCAGGAGATGTATCGAAACTTGGCCATGTTTTTATTCGGATTGTTCAAAGGGGAGAGCAGCTTTTCATCATCTGTTATGTGATGTTCTTCATCATTGATTTGGTGAAAGGTGAAGCGGACGTCTTTTCGCTCATGTTATCTGCTTTTCTCTTTGTAGTTATCTTACTTCAACATATTCAGTTTTATTACGTACAAATTTTCTTTAAGTCAACAAGTTGGTTGAAATACATTCCTTTTCAGCAAAAACCTCGACCTGCTTGCATTGTTAGGGAACGAAAGGCTATGGGACGGTCGTAAATGTGCCCTCCCTTGTTTTGATTCATATAAAATTAACAGAAAATGATGATAAAATGAGAAGCATGGAGAAAGGGAGTGTGCGAGGGTGAAAGCGGTTGGATTATATGAGTACTTGCCAATTGAACATGAGCAAAGCTTGATTGATCAGGAGGTTGAAAAGCCAATAGCAACTGGACGGGATGTGCTGGTCAAAGTAGAGGCTGTGTCGGTGAATCCTGTTGATACAAAGGTAAGGACATCTAAGAATCAGAAGGAAGAGGAATTGAAAATCCTCGGCTATGATGCTAGCGGGATAGTGGTTGAAGTGGGTGAAGCGTGTACGTTGTTTCAGCCTGGTGATCATGTGTACTATGCAGGAGACATCACTCGTCAAGGTTCTAATAGTGAATTTCAGCTTGTAGATGAACGAATCATTGCGAGAAAGCCTGCCAATCTCTCTTTTGCAGAAGCAGCAGCGATGCCACTGACGACAATTACTGCGTATGAGGCCTTGTTTGATCGCATGCATATCAAGCGAAATGAAGAGGAACGGACCATTTTAATCATAGGCGGTGCTGGTGGAGTAGGCTCCATTGCCATTCAACTGGCTAAATTAACAAATGCGACTGTCGTTGCAACAGCATCAAGACCAGAAACAAGACAGTGGTGCCTCTCATTAGGAGCCGATTACATCATTGATCATCATCAACCTTTATTGGCACAATTACAGGAAAAAAAGATCGGTGAAGTGGATGCTATTTTATGCTTAAACGATACTGACGGGCATTTTCAAGGAATGGCAGAAGCCATTAAACCACAAGGAACGATATGTACAATAGTTGAAAATCAAAACAGTTTGGATATTCAATTGCTAAAAAACAAAAGTGCTGCTTTTGTTTGGGAATTCATGTTCACACGCCCTATGTATAAGACAGAGGACATGATAAAACAGCATGAGCTGTTAACAGAAGCAAGTGAGTTATTTGAACAGGGGAAATTAAAGCACACTTTAACAAAAGTTCTGAGTCCTGTGAATGCAGCAAATTTGAGACAGGCACATCAAGAGCTTGAAAAAGGGCAGATGATCGGCAAGTTCGTGCTAGAAGGATTTTAAAGAGCAAAAGGAGCAGCAAATGACCTCACGACAATAATTGGTTATATGAACCATTTTGAACAACAAGCGTACTAAGGGACGATAGAAACGCGATTCCAAAAACCTTCATAGAGAATGATATACACGATGAAATAAAAAAGACGGATTTAACATGACCGTCTTTTTCCTCGTCTGTCTTCACTCTCTTTCGGGGCGAAGTGCCTTTTCTAATATGGCCAGACCTTCATTTACTTTTTCTTTTTCCTCATCGTTGAGCCGTTGGAGGGAATTTTTAATTTTTTCGTGTCCTTTTTGATAAATACTTCTGAAAATATTTTTGGCTTCCTCTGTCATTTCTACAACAATGATGCGTCGATCACGTTCAGAATGCTTCCGCTCGATAAAGTTTGACTGCTCTAAACGATCAAGCAGACCTGTCATATTGGACAAAGAAGCCCCCATTTTTTCAGCAATTTCGGATACCTTGAGAGAGCCATGGTTATTGAGCAGCATGAGCACTTTCATCTGAGGCATACTCATATCGAGTTTCATCCATTCAGAGACATCTCCGAGTCCTGCGGCTGTGAGTACTTTCATATAAAGCACCCATGTCTTTTTTTCTTCTGGAGATAGAATTTCCTCTTTTAGTACGGTGGTATCATGAATATTATACTCCACGCTTGTTCACTTCCTTTAAGCGGCTCTTCTCTTTATATTACTGATTTTTACTTCTAAAGGAAAGCATCATGAAGCTTTTGCATGTTAAACTGAATGAAACAAGTGGTATTTGTTGTATAATAATGTTCAGTTGAAAACAAATGAAGCAAACTAGAAAGTTGGGAAAAAGATGTGGAACAAAAAAACGGGCATGACAATCTTAAAAATGCTTTTTCCAGTCGTCATCATCCTTGTACTGATTTTTGTCGCCAAGCAGGAGCTCAGCGGCCTTTCCATTAAAAAGACCTTTTATATTATTGACAATTTGAATCGAATGGATTTGTTTATTCTTGTCTTTCTTGGACTGGTTGCTGTCCTCTCTATGTCCTTATATGATTTTATTTTAAGAAGAAGTCTTGATATGCAAATCAGTAGCTGGAAAACAGTTCGGATCTCTTGGATTGCGAACTCCTTTAACAGTGTACTTGGATTCGGAGGCCTATCAGGAGCAGGGCTCCGAACGCTTTTATATAAGGAGTACATATCAGATACGAAAAAACTGTTGAAAGGCATTGCGCTTTTGACATCTTCTGTTCTTTTAGGTTTATCTATTTTCAGTGATTTGATATTGGTCAGGGTCCTACCAGTTGAGAGTATTATTAGTCAGGAACCTTGGCTATGGGCATTTGTGATTATCTTTGCTTGTCTTGTGCCGATTTATATCATCATGGTCTCGGTTCAAAAAAGCTCGATTCAGGGGGGCGAAAAAGGACTTAAGCATCCGATTTACGCATACATCGGTGCATCATTTTTAGAATGGTTAGCAGCAGGTCTTGTCATGTATATGGCTGTTGTGGCAATGGGAATGAACGTCGATGTCCGAATCATATTAGGTGTGTTTGCCATTGCATCAATCGGCGGCTTAATCAGTATGATTCCAGGCGGATTCGGTTCATTTGATCTGATCTTTTTACTCAGTATGCAATACATTGGTTTCGATAAAGAAATGGTGCTGACAGCCCTTGTTTTGTATCGCTTCGTGTATTCGATCTTTCCGTTTATTCTTGGGCTTTGTCTGGCAGCATACGATTTAACTGGAACTACCCTTAAACGCCTTGAAGGCAATCCAAAAATGGCACCTGCCATTGAAACGACGAACGTCTTAATTGTATTGCACAGGGCATTATTAATCCGTTTGTTGTACGGTTCTTTATCCATTTTAACGTTTGGAAGCGGCTTATTGATTATGGCTTCCGTTGTGCTGCCTGTAGATCGTTTAGGGGTGATTACAAGCATTCCCCGTTTTCTGTTATCAGGGTTTAACGGTCTATCTTTAATGTTCGGGATCATCCTCATGATTTTGTCCATTGAAGTGTATAAAAGAACAAAGCGGTCTTACGTTTTGACGATGATTTCTCTAGCTGGCGGTTTTGTGTTTACCTTGCTAAAAGGGTTTAACCTAAGTCTGATTTTTATTTTGCCCGTCATTATGGCAGTTTTCTTTTCACTGCGAAATCAATTTGTGAAGCAGCAAGCCCCTTATTCCTTGTATCAATTTATAGCGGCTACAGTCGGATATTTACTGGTTCTGTTTAATTATAATGTCATAGGGAACTTTATCTGGGAGAAAATTGGACATTTCCTGAGCAAGGATTATCTTGTGCATAATGAACGGCACATCACCATGACGAGCATGATTGCTTTGATCGGTGTACCGCTTTTCTTCTTCATTAGTAGATTGATTTTTAATAAAAAGGCCTATCCTATTGGAGAGGAAGCAGATGAACAAAAATTAAAAGCGTTCCTAGAAGAAAAGGGAGGAAATGCACTCAGTCATCTTGGCTTTTTAGGAGATAAAAAGTTGTTTTTCTCAAGTGATGGTGAGGCAATGCTTCAGTTTGGACGCATTGGCCGCTGTGTGATTGTGCTTGGCGATCCATCTGGCCGTAAATCCTCTTATCCGCTTGTTCTTGAGGAATTTTTGCAGGAGACCGAAACAGCAGGTTACCGCGTTGCATTCTATCAAGTGGAACGTGAAGGGATGGCCTTGTATCACGATCTAGGTTTTCACTTCTTTAAGCTTGGAGAAGAAGCCATAGTCAACTTAGAAACATTTTCTCTTTCAGGTAAGAAAAAATCAAATCTTAGAGCTGTCGCCAATAAGTTTGAGCGGGAAGGCTACACTTTTGAAATGGTTGAACCACCTTTTTCTGATGAATTTCTGTCCACATTAAAATACATTTCGGATAGTTGGCTCGGGAAGAAAAAAGAAAAAGGCTTTTCACTTGGTTACTTTCATGTAGACTATCTACAAAAAGCACCCGTTGCGATACTCAAGGATGAGCAGGGAAAGGTCATTTCTTTTGTTTCCTTAATGCCAATGTATCAAGAAGGGGAGATCTCAATCGACTTAATGCGGCATATGCATGATGCACCGAATGGGATGATGGATGCCCTTTTCATCCACCTCTTTCAATGGGCAAAAGAAAAAGGCTACAAATCATTTAATATGGGGATGGCGCCACTGTCGAATGTAGGAACGTTTCATCAGTCCTTTCTAACAGAACGCTTAGCCAGCGTCATCTTTAACAACGTGAGATATATGTATAGTTTTAGCGGCTTACGGTCGTTTAAACAAAAATACAAACCAGAATGGCGGGGGAAATATTTAGCGTATAAAAAGAATACGTCACTGCCTGTCACTATGGCGCTCGTCACCAAACTGATCGGGATGGACCCAAACCGAAAACGGTCTCAATAAGACAAAAAACCTTTTTCTTCACTAGGTGAAGGTTTTTTTAGACAAAAGAATAGAAAAAGTGGTAAAGTGGAAGGGTAAGGGGGATGTAAGGAATGACATTAAATGAATGGTTTACAAAGGGATTAGCTGAACGTACTTATGTACATAACATGGAGAAAAACCGCGTTAACCTACTCACGGTGTACAACCAGTATGCGATTCACCAAAAAGAAAAAGAACTGCTTCAGCGTCTACAGAAGAAAAAGCTAAGAGCGC
Source organism: Bacillus sp. NPDC093026 (assembly GCF_044754665.1). Lineage (NCBI taxonomy): Bacteria > Bacillati > Bacillota > Bacilli > Caryophanales > Bacillaceae > Bacillus > Bacillus sp. NPDC093026. The sequence continues at coordinate 96,142 of NZ_JBIVPN010000009.1, forward strand.
TTGTCATCACAGCAGATTGGTGCGGGGATGCGATGGTGAATGTACCAATCTTTATGCGCATTGCGAGTGAAGCACTCATTGATGCACGCTATTTCATTCGAGATGAGCATCTAGACCTAATGGATCGGTATTTAACGAACGGGACCGCAAGATCAATTCCAATTATCATCTTCATTGATCAAGACGGGAATGAAGTGGGAAAATGGGGACCGCGTTCAGCAGAAGCACAGCGCTTTGTGGATGAGAAAAAACCTGATAAAGGAGTACCTGAATTTGAGGCTGCTTTTGAGGCATTTGCCAAAGAAGCCGCACATCGTTACACGACAGATCGTTACTTATGGAAAGATATTGAGAAAGAAATAGTAGAAGTTTTGGCAAAAATATAAACCAAAAGACTACTTCGCCGCAATGGGAAGTAGTCTTTTTTATCTTGTTATTGCGTTTTCTTACAAATCACCGCATACATAAAGATGTAGAAAAACCGCAGAAATCGATCAAATCCCGCAGAAAACCGCAATGCATCATGATTTTCCCAACAAGTTTTAGTTGAAAAACGTCATATATGCCAAGAAATCATCAATTTTGCCCTTATCTAAAGGCTCATATAACGCACAACCGTTTGCTTTTTCCCAATACAAGAGGCCCAGCAACTATAGTAATCTAGTTGTAATCTCCTTTGAACGAACTAAAAAAACAAATGACGGAAAAGGACTGGCGGTTAATTTATGAAAAAAATCATTTATCTAGAGCAAGAAAAGAAGAAGCTAGCTGAATCAAAAAAAAGAGAACAACGTTCCATCAAATCATTAAGGCTGCTTGTGTTTTTCGATGGACAAAGTCCTACATGTGCGAAGGCAATTGATCTATTAAAAGCACTCGATTGGAAGAATCGCATTCACTTCGAATCATTTAGGAATTCACAGCTTCTAAAGCTGAATAAAATAAGCGAAGATAAAGCAGAGAAACGAATCGTCTCTATCTCCTTAGCCAAAAATCAAAAAAATTCAGGGATTTATACAATGTTGCGTATTGCTTGCAACATCCCTGCATTATGGGGAACGGTCCCATTTATTTTGCTTAGCATCTGGTTTGGCTTCGGGCAATATGTGTACGATTATTTTTCGAAAAAACGATATATTCATTCTGTCGAACAAGTGCCCCGTCCTGAAAGAGATCAACAAAAGACAATCTAAAATATAGAAAAAGCATGACCTTTGATCGGCAGAAGGTCATGCTTTTTTGTAGTATGGAACATATCGCTCTAAGTGGCGAAGCAGTTTCTTAGTATATGAGGAAAACTCACACTGATCAAGCTCAGAAGACGCATAAGAAAGCAGGGTTCTGAGTGCAAAAAGATACTCATTGTGTAATTGGTGGTTATCAAAGTACGGAATGGCTGCTTCGACTAAATATGTTTTTAAATCATGAGGGTTCTGTTCAATCATTAATTTATAGATTTTGATCATATATAAACAGTGCGGCTGAATACGTGGCTGTTTTAACAACTCATGTATGTAGGGAAGTGCCTTCTTCCGATCATATTCAGCATATAATGTCGCGATTTCATACAGCGTTTCACAATAGCGATCCTCTATTTGTTCCTGATTAAAGTAATTCAATGAATCTAGTAAAAAAGGCACAGCCGATGAAAAATCACCTTCACGTTTCAAAAGAACCCCGTAATAAAAATAAGCGATCATTTTAATAAAAGAATCTGGATAAAGCGATGTATGCAAAATGACTTCTTTTAAATATTTCTTAGCTGTTTGAAATGCTTTTAATTCCAGCGAGATCACGCCATGTATCAGTGTACAATGAATGATTCGTTTGAAATTGTTTTTTTGCCTATATAAGTCCATCGCCTGATGTGTTGCCTCAAGAGCATCACCAAAACGTCCCATTTTTCCAAGTGCTTTCGCATAATTATAATAAAGATCACTTTGTTCGACAGAAGCGTAAGAAAAGCAGCTTTCGAGCTTTTTCAACCCTTCTTCTAGTTGACCATTTTTAATCTGATGGATCCCATCTAGATATTCAAAGGTTTCCTTCTCTGTTTCAATAAAGGTCTTTTCAAACTTTTTTAACACGCGATATGTCTTTAATGCAAGCGGCTGCTTTTCAGTTAATAGATAAAATTGAAATAAGGACAAATGATACTGAATGCCTAAATCTAACGAAAAAAACTGTTCTTCATGATGAATAATCATTTCAGCGTTTTGTTCAGCCTGATCTAGGGCATAGAAATACATGTTCATTTGAAACTCATTAAGCAATGACAGCAAGTGACGTGCTTTTTGAGAGAGCGTTTCTTGGCTGATTCCAAGTCTGGCAAGCAGTAAATTGATCGTATCTTGATTCGCCTCTTTTGAACCATTTTCAATTTTGCTTAAATGAGACACAGAACAAATTCCTTCTGCCAATTCGGATTGGGTCATATTTTGTTTATATCGATAGAGCTTTATAATTTGTCCTATATTGGTTTTCATTACATCAAAAAGCCTCCCTTCCAATCATGGGTCGAAAGCCTTTAGCAAAAACAGCCAGTTGAATAAATGCTTAAATGGGAAAAAGCTGAAATGATTTGATTATTTTGGCTCCTCTTTCAAAATTTATTTAAAACGTAATATGATTGTAACATTAGTTGAAAAAATCAAACAACTTTTAAGCTAATGAAAAGGAAGGATCCTTATTTGCAACAAATCACTATGATGTTTATAATGTGAATGAGAATCAATTTCAATTAAATTGATTGAAAGGATGACATATATGCCAGAAATGAAACAACAAACGCAAAGGTTAACAGTTCGAGACGCTATTAGATATAGACGTTCAATTCGAAAATTCAAAGATATAGCTGTTTCCATTGAACAGCTTCAACCTTTATTAGAAGATGCGGTCTATGCGCCGAATCATAAACTGACTGAACCATGGCGCTTTCTTTATGCCACAACGGATGAAGCGAAAGCGACATTTGTAGAACGGTTTATTGCCTACTTTAAGCGAAACAATCCTGATGCGAAAGATGAGAAAATCATTCAATATCGAGAATATTTTTCGAAAGTGCCAGCCCTTTTATTTGTCGTGTTAAAGGAGAATGAGGACCCTGTTGTGAGAAATGATGACTTTGCAGCAGTCAGTTCCCTCATTCAAAACCTCCAGTTGCTCGCTTGGGATCAAGGGATCGGAATGGTATGGAAGAGCGGTAGAATTTTGTACGATCGAGGCTTTCAACAAGATATGGGATTAAAAGAAAACGAACGCTTTGCAGCCATTCTTCATATTGGTTATCCAGAAGAAATCCCCGAGGTAAAAAAGCGACAAAAGGCGTCAACCCTGCTAACGGAACTTAGCTAACAAGACAGAGAAAAAGCAGACCTCTAAAAGATCTGCTTTTATGAATTATTGATTCTTGGCACGTTGATCTGCTGCTTTCATTCGTGCCATTGCTTTTACGTCATTTGGATCTGCAAGTTCTTTGGAAAATTCAACAAATTCGCCATCCGTCTCATTGGCATAAGCCTGCCTGACGGATTGTTTGTTTTGGTCTTTTTTCAAGGCCTTCTCCTCCTTTACAAGATCATTTTAGTTATGTGCTTGTTGGAGTGGAATATCCGCATCATTTGCTTCTTTTTTCTTCTGCCTTTTCCGCTTTTTTAAATTCCTGCTGATACAGAACTTCCTGTGTCTTCTTTAGCGGAGAAGTTGGTTGGTGATCTTTCTTTTTCATCACAACAGCCTCCTCACATGGTTTCCCTTTTAGAGTTGCTGTTTTAAACTTTTTTTATTCCTCGGAATGTAAAATGGCTTCTTTTAGGTCTGGATGTAGAAATTCATAAGAAGACAGCAGTGCTTTTTTCGGTAGTGCCCGCTGTCCTTCTAAGACAAGTAAGGACATCTCCCCAAGTACAGCTTTGATCACAAAGGAAGGAACCTTCAGCCAATGAGGGCGATGGAGTGCTGATGCAATGGTTTGACCAAGCTGTTTCATCTGAACCGGATTAGGAGAGGTCACATTTAGTGGACCAGATACATGATCATGTTGAATCGCAAAAGCAATGAGATGTGCCACGTCCTCCACGTGAACCCAAGATACCCATTGTGAACCAGAACCGATTGTTCCACCGGCAAATAGTTTGTATGGCAGTGTCATAAGAGGCAGGGTACCTTTTTCCCCTAATACGACTCCAAAACGTGTATAGACTGTACGGATGCCGAGTGCTTCAATCTTTTGACCTTCAGCTTCCCAAAGCTTTGATGTATGACTTAAAAAATCTGTCTCTTGCGGTGAAGATTCCTCTGTAAAATCCTGCGTCTTTGAAGTGCCATAAATACCGACAGCACTTGCCTGAATGAGCACAGACGGATTTGATGCTTGTGCTTCAATGATTCGCCTCACTTCTTTTGTTGCCTGAAGCCGGCTTGAGAGGATTGCTTTTTTGGCATTGTTCGTCCAGCGTGTAAAAATGGATTTGCCCGCAAGGTTAATCCATACATCAATAGGAGGCAGTTCATTTTCAGGTGCAGCACCTTCTGTCAGCCACTGGACGTAATGTAAATGTTTTTGTTCGGATTCCTTTGAATTTCTTGTTAAAATATATAGATGATGTCCTTCATCTGCGAGCACTTTTGTCAATTGCTGACCGATAAACCCAGTTCCTCCGGTGATGGCGATATTCAAATGACATCTCTCCTCTCATATACATACTTATATCTTTCACGATTTTGAATAAAAAGAAACATCCTGACTGTTTCAAAAAGGAGTGAAAACAGGATGCCCTATATTACGAAAATTTCTGCCCAGAAAAACAATACAGAGCGTGTAAACATCTTTCTTGATGAAAAATACGCATTTAGCGTTGATTTAGATGTGCTTGTCCAATTTGACTTGAAAAAAGGCAAAGAATTGGACGAATCAGACATCATTGAAATTCAATTCGGCGATCTGGTCAAAAAAGGATTTAAGCAAGCTGTCGATTATTTATCTTACCGCATGAGGTCAGTGAAAGAAGTCACTGATTACCTGACGAAAAAAGAGTTTCCAGCACCTGCCATTATTGAAATTATACACAAATTAAAGCATTATCAATATGTAAATGATGTTGAATTTGCAGAAGCATATGTCAGCACGCAACGTAAAACCAATCACAAAGGACCATCCGTCTTAAAAAGAGAATTAAAGCAAAAAGGAATTGATGATGACATCATCGAACAAGCACTGGCGCAATATTCAAATGAGTTGCAGCTAGAGGAAGCTGTCAAACAAGTACTCAAGCTTGTCAAGAAAGAGAAGAATCGTTCTGCGAAAGAGATGGAGCAACGCATCAAGCTTCAGTTGCAAAGAAAAGGTTTTTCTTTTGAAGTCATTGATCAAGCCCTTCAAGAAGCTTATGATGGACAAGAAGAGGAAAAGGAAGAAGAAGCGCTTAATTATATGCTGGAGAAGGCAAAGCGCAAAGTGGGATATGACGGCTCATTTGAAAAGAAGATGAAAGTGAAGCAATTCCTCTATCGGAAAGGCTTTGATCTCGATACAATTGATCACGTTCTAGACAAAGGGGAATGACAGATGGACAAACGCTATAGTGAGATGACAGAATACGAATTAAAGCAGGAAATTGCAGCCTTATCGGAAAAGGCAAGAAAGGCTGAGCAGCTTGGTATCGTTAATGAATACGCTGTATTAGAGCGGAAAATTGATATGGCCAAGGCATATTTATTAGATCCAAGTGCCATTCAGACAGATACCACTTATCAAATCAAAGATACGGACGAGCACTTTTACGTTCAATATTTAAATGGTGTGTTTGCGTGGGGATATAGGTTGTCGACCCCTGATCAAGAAGATGCATTACCGATTTCATTACTGACACAAAAGGACTGATCTTTAAGATCAGTCCTTTCGTTCCTTACTTCGAGCGCTGCTTACGGACGTTGTTCTGAAGGACGATGTCGTGCTGCGTTTGCTGGGTTTCTCCATTGACCTGAGAGGCTGAATGCTTTGCATTCGCCCATGGTTGGGGATAAGCTGTTGTTCTTAATTGAACAAAATCCTCCATATACGATTTACCATTTGCACTCATATCTCAAGCACTCCCTTTGGAAAAATTAGCGTTTCCCTGATGCCCTCATACGTTCCTGTGGACGTGTGTTCGTCTCACCATTTGGCCTTTTTGATGCAAAAGCATCTGTAGCCCCTGGCTCGCCTTCAAACTTGTGATTCACTTGATTTGGAAACCCCTTTGCTTTATTGCGCATATCGATTCCCTCCAAAGAATACAAATCATTTGCGTCTTTTGAAGACGTAAGGGTAGTATATGAAAAAAGAGTTTTTTTTAAATAGGCACTTTTTGCTAGATGAAGGAGGAATCAATATGGAACAATACTTTGAACGATTAACTGAACAACTCATGGAAAAAAATAATATGCTGACATATGACGAAGCACGCACATGGGTGGAGCTATTATGGAGTGATTTTGAAACGACCTATGCAAAAGCAGGGCGCAAGTATAAAGGGCAAGAAACGACAGAACGCATTGTGCAGGAATGGATAGAGAGCTATGGTGCTCAGTTGCATTTATTTCAAAATGAAAAATCAAAAGCAAACGAGCATCTGCAAAATAACAAAAGGCTCCTCCACTAAAAGGCTCGCTTTTTCATTTTTATTCATCAAGTTGAACGAATTGGGCATTATATCATCATACATTATTGATAAAACCATTTCAGTCTGTGATAAGCATTACAGGCTTTTTACAATAGATAAACTTAAAATTACATTAAATTCATATGGCTGAAAACGATTGAGAACAAACATTTGATATAATGAAACGATTGAAAAGAACATGAAATAGATGGTTATGAAAAAAAGTGTTTCATTTCCTCACAAAAAAGGAATAATGAACATATCAGACGGTATGAAAAAATGAAGAGAAGGTGCGATATGAAACGGGAATTGCTCTCTGTTATAATTCCTTCCTACAATGAAGGTGAAAACATCAGACGAATCTTTGAGGCACTCGAGGAAGAGTTTCGCGATTTTCATTATGATTATGAAATCATCTTTATAAATGATGGAAGCAAAGACAACACTCTTCAATACATGAGAGAGTTATCTCACAAGAGTGCAAAGGTCAAATATATTTCCTTTTCACGTAACTTCGGAAAGGAAGCAGCCATATTGGCTGGGCTCGAACATGCAAAGGGAGAAGCGGCGATCATTATGGACGCCGACCTGCAGCATCCGACGTATTTGATTCGAGAATTTGTCAGAGGGTTTGAGGAAGGGTATGATCAAGTCATTGCCAAACGGAACCGTAAAGGTGATAGTCCAATCCGTTCTTATCTATCATCCATGTACTATAAAGTCATGAACAAAGTCGTAGAAGTAGATTTACGTGATGGCGTAGGTGATTTCCGCTTAATTTCACGCAAAGCAATCGACGCATTGCTTCAATTGAAAGAAGGGAATCGCTTTTCAAAAGGGCTTTTTTGCTGGATCGGTTTTGAAGAGAAAGTCATTTATTATGAAAATGTGGAAAGGCAGCATGGCGATACAAAATGGTCGCTGAAGAAATTATTTAACTATGGCATTGATGGCGTCATTTCTTTTAACAACCGCCCGCTGCGCATTTGCTTGTACACTGGCATACTGATCTTATTCCTCTCTTTGATTTATATTGTGGCTACCTTTATTCAAATCGTCAGAACAGGGATTATGGTACCAGGTTATTTCACTATAATATCGGCTGTACTTTTCCTCGGCGGTGTTCAGCTTTTGAGCCTAGGTGTGATTGGAGAATATATTGGCCGTATTTATTATGAAACAAAAAAAAGGCCTCATTATTTGATTCAAGAGTCAAATGTGACGGAAGAAGAGACAAGCTCAAAAGAACAAGACCGAGTGTTAACTCAGTTATTTAAATAACGATGGATTCAAATAACCGGCAAGCGTGAGTCGCTTGCTGGGTTGTTTTGTTTCGAGAAAAAGCTGATTTTCTTTGGAAAGGATTTAGAAGATGAAACGTAAATGGATGATCATTGGAATTTGTCTCATTCTCGCCATACTAGGCCATTCCTTCTTCTTATATGAATATGCCAACGGCCGATTCATGACAGGTGATGGAGATGGTATCTCGCAAATGCTCCCATTTAAAAAGCTGCTTTATGACGAATACGTCAAAGGAAACTTTTTTTATTCTTATCAATTTGGTCTAGGCGGCGGGACATATACACAATTAGGTTATTATTTTACAACGTCGACTGTCTTTATGATCACTGTGCTCGTTGTGTGGTTTATGAATGCGCTTCATATCATTCAGTCAACGGACATTCACTTCTGGGCAAATGCTGTCATTTGGTTAAGTGTGATCAAGCTGACGCTCATCCTCTTCATTGCCTATCGCGTGCTGCGATCCATTGTTCAAAATCAAACAGGAGCACTGACAGGAGCCGGTATATATGGATTGTCCATTACATATTTCCGGCATCAAACATTTTGGGAGTTTTTCACAGACAGTATGATGTGGTTCCCCCTGCTGGTGCTTGGGGTTGAACGTATTTTCAAAACTGGCAGACCGGCTTGGTTTATTGTTGCGTGCAGTCTCATGCTGATCAACAATTTTTATTTTGCTTATATTCACTTTATTTTTTTGGCCATATACCTTGTGTTCAGATATTTGATCAAGCTCCGCAGTGAGGAGCGTGGCTGGAAGGTGATATGGACACTTGCCTTCTCAACGCTGTTATCCTTTGGAATCAGTGCCGCCTTCTTTATTCCTTCAGTTTATGGCTTTCTCAATAATTTAAGGCCGCCGTATGATCAGGCGATTCCATGGTTTGAACTGCATGACCACCTTATCTTTACAAGTAGGGTGTATTTACTGCCTGTGGTCTTTCTGATTTGTCTGTTCCTCGTTCCGCTTTATCGAAATCGGTGGTTTTTTATGTTCACATCGATTAGCACTGTGCTCATCATTTTTCATTACAGTCCGAAAATGGCAAGTGTGTTTAACGGTTTTTCTGCTCCTCAGTACAGGTTTGAATACATGTTGGCGTTTACAGTCGGTGCGGTCGTGGCCATCACCATCAAACATGTCCAACAGATCGAATGGAAGTGGAAGAAGCGGGCGGTGATAGGTGCATGGCTTGTGTTCATTCTCACAGTTGTCTTGTCAGAACGGGCTATGCGTCATTTGGATGTGGTTGTATTTACGGGAACGGGTCTTCTTGTCATCAGTCTTTTCTTCCTTTGGACACATGCTGAAAAACGTCAGCAACTTCATCTGTTTTCAGCAGTTCTGCTTGTATCAAGTCTACTTACAGCAGGTGTTTATCAAAAGGGATACTTATCTGAGATAAGTAACATAAAGGAAGTATCAAGTGCTTATATGAAAAGTGAGGCGTATGCTGGTCAAGAGCAAATGAAGCTCATTCAGCAAATTCAAAGCCGTGAGAAAGACCCGCTCGCCCGCATTGATTGGATGAACGGCGTTCGGAACAATACCCCATTATTTGAAGGTTTTAATGGCATGAGTGTGTATTCAAGTATTTTGAATAAGCACCTGCTGCATTTTTACTGGAACGACTTGCAAATTGATACGGGACGAGAAAGTGTCAGCCGCTATGCCACAATGGGCGACCGAAATAATTTATACAGCTTGACTTACGGCAAATATTATATGAGAAATAAAATGATGCCTTATTCACCGCCCGCCTATTTTCAGCCGATCATGGAAAGTGAGCATTATGAGGTATATGAAAATACACGGCCACTTCCATTTGCAAGAACAACGAGTACCATCTATTCAGAAGAATCCCTACAGCATGCGTCAGCACTTGATAGAGAGCATGCGATGCTGCAAGGCGTGATTTTAGACAAAAAAGGAAACGCTGAAATCGAGCATGCGCCAGATCGAGTAAAGGATACAAATATTCATACGGAACAAGCCGTATACGAAAATGGTGTGCTTGACGTATACGGGGAAACGGGCGGCCTAAATATCACGCTGCCAGATGATATGGCCCGTTCAGGGGATGTGTATGTGAGCTTTTATGTGAAGCGGACCGACCTTAACGAAGGATTTCAGTTGTCTGTTGATCAATACGTCACTTCACGAAAAAGCAATACATCGATCTATAAAACAGGCGTAAATGAAGTCACCATTCGAGTGCCTGCCGAAAAAATTCTATCAATCCGAGTACCAAAAGGAACGTATGAGTTTCGTCAATTAAAGCTATATCAAGAGCCATATCATGTCCTGCAACAAGCATATGAAAAGGCAAGAAAAGATAATGGAAACCAGCAAGTGAAACTCCACAACAATCGCTTCACCATCTCTTATGATAACAAGCGAGGAGATGATTATATGGTCATCCCAGTTCCGTATGAACAGGGATGGGAACTGACGGTGAATGGACAAAAGACGAAGATTGAAAAAGCCAACTACACATTTATCGGCTTTCCAATAGAAAAAGGCAAAAACGAGATTGTGTTAACCTACTATCCGCCTTATATCAAAATCTTGGTTCTTATCTCTCTCATCAGTCTGCTTGTTGCGATCATCTATGCATGGAGAAGACACAAAAAGAGGTAGACAATTCATTAGATCAATAATGAAGCCCAGTATGGCAAAAGGAAGTTGTACGACAAAATGCGGCATCTTAAGAAAGAATAGACCTCGAACAAAAACTCTATATCAAACTCATAGAAAAAACCGACTGCAAGAAGTCCTAGGATACGGGGTTTTGTATGACCAAGATATAAAAAGAAAAGACAGGTGCGAATGTAAGGTAACAGACATAAAATCCCTCAACATTCGCACCTTTTTATTCGACAAAAGCAAATGATAAAATTTAACTCAAAATGTTGCTGATTTGTTGTTTGAGTATCATCACCTGAAAGATGTGACAATAATAGCATGAATTTTCAACGAACTCTACACGAGTATGTGAATAAAACGAAAGCCAAGCACCTTAAAATTTTTTTCTGCACATCACTTAAATCCAAAATACAAAAAAGACTCGCTCACACAGAGCCGAGTCTTAATTTTTTTTGCAGTTTTTCTTCACTGAAAATCCAGCCGGTATAGGAATTTTTAATTTGATGGTCCATGTCGATGTGGCAGATCGCGACAAAAGGATAGTGACCTTTGCTGCGGTAGCGCAAATCAATGAACCGCACCTCATAATGATCTTTGTACTTATCCACTTCCCAACGGTATACAGGGGAAAAGGACAGAAAGGCTGAAATGTTTTCATCTTGCTTGGCAATTTTCATAATTTCAGTATCAGGGACCGGCACACGGTTAAAGGTGTCTAAAATGACGATCTCCCCATTCATGCTTCGACCGACATGAAAAGACGATTTACATTTGACCGCAATGCGCCATTGTCTGAATTTCATCGTTGGCGAAATGATGATCTCTTCAATCTCATCAAAACGTTCACGCAGCTCACGTTTAAGCTGAAGCTGCATGATCACCCTGACGATATAATAACAGAAGATCGCCACATACAGCGTTAAGAACGTATAGCCGGGATGCCCGCCAATCGCCCATATGACAATGGCCACAAGATGGGTGAAAAAGATAAACGGATCAAATGTGTTAATGATCCCCAGCGCCACCCATTTTTTCGAAAATGGACGAAGGGCCTGTGTGCCGTATGCATTAAAAATATCAACAAACACATGAAGCACAACGGCAAGAAGCGTCCATAACCAAAGATGAAGCACATTCGCCTCCGGCACAAATGGAAACAGCACAGCCGGAATAAGCAATGACCAAAACAGTACAGCTGGAATGGAGTGGGTAAATCCTCGGTGATTTCGTATATAAACCGCATTATTTTTTAATTTTAGCACAGTATCAATATCTGGTGCTTGGGAGCCAGCAATGGTTGCAATCATAACGGCATGTGCCATTTCCGGATCTGCACTAACGGCTGGATCTAAAAGCGCAAGTCCCCCAAGAGAAATGCCCATTACTACATGAGTACCAGTATCCAATTGATTACCTCCTAGTTGTCGTGCTTAGGAACAATCATACAAAGTATACGTCTTCTCTAAAGACTATGTGCAAAATTACTTTTGCTTTGTCTTGATTTAATGTAACATATTAACGTATCTACAATCAGTATACAACAAATAAGGTTCTTTTCAGAACGTTAGCCCTCTGATCATTATAAGGAGTTTAAATATGAAAGAAATCCAAGAAAAGCTGGATCGTAAACAAATTGCGGATTTTCAGCACGATTTAATTGATTGGTATGAAAAAGAAAAACGGACATTACCTTGGCGTGAAAACCAAGATCCTTACCGCGTTTGGGTATCAGAAGTGATGCTTCAGCAAACGAGAGTGGATACGGTCATTCCTTATTTTCAACGGTTTATGGAGCAATTCCCTACTGTCAAAGACCTCGCTTTAGCAGATGAAGAAAAAGTCATGAAAGCATGGGAGGGTCTTGGCTACTACTCACGAGTGCGTAATTTACAGGCAGCTGTGAAAGAAGTATATGAATCCTACGGTGGCGTTGTCCCTGATACGAAAGAGCAATTTTCAAAGCTAAAGGGCGTAGGTCCTTATACAAGTGGAGCTGTTTTGAGCATCGCATACAAGAAACCATACCCTGCTGTAGATGGTAACGTCATGAGAGTCATCTCACGTATCCTGTCGATATGGGATGATATTGCCAAACCGAAAACGAGACATATTTTTGAATTTGCAGTCGATCAGCTCATTTCCCGGGAAAAGCCGTCAGAATTTAATCAAGGGCTCATGGAGTTGGGTGCACTGATTTGCACTCCTACATCCCCAGCCTGTCTTATTTGTCCTGTGAACATGCATTGCTCGGCCTTTGAGGAAGGTGTTCAACATGAATTGCCTGTCAAAAGTAAAAAGAAAAAGCCTACTGCCAAATCAATGGCAGCAGCTGTTTTGTTCGATGAGGCGGGCTATCTTTATATTCATAAGCGCCCCAATACAGGTCTGCTTGCGAACCTGTGGGAGTTTCCCAACACGGAAACCACCAAAGGGAGAAAAACGGAAAAAGAGCAGCTACTCGAATTTTTAGAGCAAAAAGCAGGCGTACAGGTTCAACTAGGTGATTTAGAAGGCACGATTCAGCATGTATTTACCCATCTGATCTGGAATATATCCGTTTTCTTTGGGACCGTCAATGCTGTGACTGATGACACCGTACTGAAAAAAGTAACGAGAGAAGAATTTGAGTCACACGCTTTGCCAGTATCACACCAAAAAATTTGGAAGATGGCAGTGGAGCAGCCTAGTCGTATTTAACTGTTGTGCCGTGGGTATAATCGGCTTCATTCCGGTGCAGACCCCCGCGCTCTTCTATTTCAGAGACGATTTCTCGATACTTGGATTGTCCTTCTTCGTTTAAATAAGGTAAAATTTGTTGAAAAGCATGATGAAAATAAGCAAGCTCAGTATCTTTCCATTGATCTTTTGACATCATGCCAAGCTGGCTTAAATCGCGTCCGACATACATGAATGTAACCTCCTAATAGGAATTTTCCTATTAGTGTGAAGCGAATGGACGAAAACTATTCAAATCAGGAGATGAACCTTAATGAGTCAACGTAAATGTGCATTAATTACAGGAAGCAGCAGAGGTGTTGGAAAGGCAGTTGCCCTTCGCCTTGCTGAAAAAGGATATGACATTGTCATTAACTATGCGAGAAGTAAAAAGGCAGCACTAGAAACAGCTGAAGAAATCGAAGCATTAGGCGTAAAAGCGTTAGTTGTAAAAGCCAATGTCGGTCAGCCAGAAAAAATCAAAGACATGTTTCAACAAATTGATGAAACATTTGGCCGTTTAGATGTATTTATTAACAATGCGGCATCTGGTGTACAACGTCCAATTATGGAACTTGAGGAAAACCATTGGGACTGGACAATGAATATTAATGCAAAAGCCCTATTATTTTGCGGGCAAGAAGCGGCGAAACTCATGGAAAAAAACGGTGGTGGACATATCGTCAGCATTAGCTCACTAGGCTCCATCCGCTACCTTGAAAACTACACAGTAGTCGGCGTTTCAAAAGCAGCACTAGAAGCACTCACACGTTACTTATCCGTTGAGCTGTCACAAAAGAATATCGTCGTCAATGCCGTTTCAGGCGGTGCGATTGATACAGATGCACTTAAGCACTTCCCGAACCGAGAAGAGCTATTAGAAGATGCGAAAAATAATACACCAGCAGGCCGTATGGTAGAAATTAAAGACATGGTCGACAGTGTAGAATTCCTTGTATCAGGCAAGGCAGACATGATCAGAGGACAAACCATTATTGTGGATGGTGGACGTTCTTTACTTGTTTAAAAAAATCATGAATAGGATGTACACCTTTTGCACAAATTAATGTGCGTGGAGGTGATAATGATGGACAAACAACAAAACAAAACAAACGCACAACAAGTGAAAAAACAAAACCAAGCTGCTGCTCAAGGTCAATATGGTACAGAATTTGCTAGCGAGACTGACGCACAGCAAGTAAAAAAATACAACCAAAAAGCTGAGCAAAACAAACAACAAAACAGCTAATCACTGAAACAAAGGAAAGTACTTCATATACGAATGAAGTGCTTTTCTTTTTGCTAATCACCACCAACCGACAAAACCTGTAAAGTCTCTACATAAACAGTCAAAGGACTTCCTCATCCTTTCAAGAATTGATATAGATACAAAATAGGATTTTGAATGAAAAAGGAGGAGTTAGATGTCTCATTTCGATCAGCTTGTCAAAGAACAAATGAAACTCATGGACCACCTGCTAGATGTACAAGGAGAGCTAGATGTATGCTTAGAAATAAAAAAACGACTGCTACAAGAAGAAAAAAATGAGGAATGGCATAAGCTTGATCATCAAATCAAACAAAAACGTGACGAACTGCAAAAAGTACAAACATTGTTTACAAAACAAACTAAGCAAGTAATTAATTCATATAAACAGATGGAAAAGAGTTCGACCGTCATGTAATTCAGTATGCCATTCAATTGCCTTGAATGGCCTCTTTTCATTTCATTTTTTACCTATGTAACGGTATAATATAATTGAGACATGTTAAGTTAGTTAAGAAATTAGGTCTTTGGACTGTTAGGTTTGTTTGTTATAGAAAGTAGGGGAGAAAATATGGGCTATCCCAAGGAAGGAGAAACCATCCAAATTCAAAGCTATAAACACAATGGCTTGATCCACAGGATTTGGAATGAAACCACCATTCTGAAAGCAACGGAATTGTGTATCATTGGTGCAAACGACCGAACAATGGTGACGGAATCCGATGGACGTACATGGATGACAAGAGAACCGGCCATTTGCTATTTTCATGCAAAACAATGGTTTAATGTTATTGGGATGCTTAGAAATGATGGGGTATATTATTACTGCAACATTAGCTCTCCTTTTGCTACAGACGAAGAGGCAATTAAGTATATTGATTACGATTTAGATGTCAAAGTCTTTCCGGACATGACGTACAATATTTTGGATGAGGATGAATATGCAGACCATAAGAGGCAAATGAATTATCCAAAAGAAATCGATAGTATCTTAAGAGAGCATCTGAATACATTACTGCATTGGATTCACCAGCGGAAGGGACCGTTTGCTCCAGAATTTGTGGATATGTGGTATGAACGTTTTTTGCGTTATACAAAATAAGCAAGAGCCGCAAAAACCTGTTTGGCCTTAAATGAGCTAACAGGTTTTTGACTGCGTTTGGATAAGAGGCGCTGATAGACTGGGAAGGAGATTTACATGGGGGTCATTAAACGTTATATGGCTTTTGTTACACCGTATAAAAAACAGATTGCATTAACAATGGTAATCGGAATGATCAAATTCTCGATTCCTTTAACCTTGCCTCTGCTTTTAAAATATGTCATTGATGATGTGATTCAAGGATCAGGTACGGCTGAAGAAAAGACGTCCTCACTCCTTATGATCATGGGAATCATGCTCTTTTTATTTTTAATTATGAGACCGCCAGTTGAATACTATAGACAATATTATGCACAGTGGACAGGCAGTAAAGTGTTGTTTGATATTCGGGAAAAGCTGTTCTCACATATTCAAAAGCTAAGTCTCCGGTATTATGCAAATACGAGAACTGGTGAGATCATTTCAAGGGTTATTAACGATGTGGAGCAGACGAAGGAATTTGTGATTACAGGACTTATGAATATTTGGCTTGATATGATGACAGTGCTGATCGTGATTGCCATTATGTGCACACTTGATATCAAGCTCACCATCGTATCAGTTATTATTTTTCCACTTTACGCTTTCGCTGTGAAGTATTTTTATGGACGACTTCGCAAGCTAACAAAAGAGCGTTCACAGGCGTTAGCTGAAGTACAAGGGCATCTTCATGAACGAGTACAAGGAATGCCGGTGATTCGTAGCTTTGCGATTGAAGAGTATGAACAAGAGAATTTTCATGATGAAAACAAGAATTTTTTAAACAAAGCGATTAACCATACGAATTGGAATGCCAAGACATTCGCAGTTGTCAATACCATTACAGATATTGCGCCACTCTTAATTATTGCGTTTGCAGGCTATACCGTTATCAACGGATCGCTATCCATTGGCACAATGATAGCTTTCGTCGGCTATATTGACCGTATGTACAGTCCAATTCGGCGTCTCATTAACTCATCGACGACATTAACTCAGTCCATTGCGTCGATGGATCGAATATTTGAGTTTATTGATGAGCCGTACGAGGTGACAGATCGACCAAATGCCAAGGAAGCCAATCATTTAAAGGGAGAAGTTGAATTTAAGAATGTGTCCTTTCGTTATGAAAATACGCAGGAAGAAATTTTACATAATATCTCATTGAAAGTAGAGCAAGGTCAGACCATTGCGCTAGTAGGAATGAGCGGCGGAGGGAAATCAACACTCGTCAGTTTAATCCCAAGATTCTATGACGTGACAAAAGGATCACTTGAAATGGATGGTATAGATATTAAAGAATACAAGGTAAGAAGTTTGCGAAATCATGTGGGGATGGTACTGCAAGATACCTTCTTATTTAGTGATACGATAAAAGAGAATATTGCCGTTGGAAATCCGGAAGCGTCTTTTGACGAAATCGTATCCGCAGCAAAAGCTGCAAACGCTCATCAATTCATCATGTCTCTCCCTGAAGGCTATGACACAAAGGTGGGTGAACGAGGCGTGAAGCTTTCAGGCGGGCAAAAACAACGGATTTCTATTGCCAGAGTTTTTCTCAAAAATCCGCCTCTGCTCATCTTGGACGAAGCAACGTCTGCCCTTGATTTAGAAAGTGAACACTATATTCAAGAAGCAATGCAAAAGCTAGCAAAGGATCGTACGACATTTATTGTTGCACACCGTCTGTCCACGATTACACATGCCGATCAAATTGTTGTCATGGAAAAAGGTGAGATTGTGGAAAAAGGGACACATGAAGAATTAATGAACCGAGGAGACAGCCACTATCGCCATCTATTTAGCATTCAAACATTAAATTAGTAGAAGCCTATCCGATTTTAGCGATAGGCTCTTTATTTCCCAGCTTGTCTCAATGCAATTTAAAAAAGTATGACGAGGTGGTGAACTTGTGAAGCGCCTACTTAGAAAGCCGAGGGTTTACAATCACTAATTCTTGACTCAATCAAACAATTCTTTCAAGCATAAGCTGGCTGTGATTGTGTTTTTATTTCTGAATCTTGCGATTGAAACGGCGATTAATGAAGCAGCAGCTTTTGGGTTTTTAGGGCTGGGAGCACAGGCTTTAAGTCCAAAGTGGGGGAAAATGCTGGACGATACAAGACCTTATCTTGTCCAAGCGCAGTGGACACTTTCCTTCCTAGGAATTGCGATTATGCTCACTGTCCTTTTGAATGGTTTAAGAGATACCCTCGATCCTAAAAATAAAATAAGAAAGACCGATTCTCATAATCGGTCTTTACGCTTCTTTTTCCTCTGTTTCAATTTCACTATCTTTTGGGTGATACGTTTGGAAGCTTGTAATTAATGTATCTAAATGCTCCAATTCATCACGGTATTCAATGATGCTAGACATGACATTCAGCATATTGTAATCAAGCAAGTCGTGCTCTTGGTTTTGCTGATGCTGAATAAAAGATTTTGTCAATGTTTGAAGACGTAGAGAACACTCATTTTGAAAATCATCATCCTGAGGCTTCATTTTCCCGACAAACTTCATTAAGGTTCGCTCGTGCCAATATAGTAAATAATCAATCTCATCGGTTAAGCTCTCCCTGAAATGTTCTGGCATCATATGAATTTCATTTTCTAATTTATGGAGTTTTTTAAGCAAGTACAGGGCTCGATTTGATGTCATAATGGCCTGTCTGAATAAAACGAGCTTTCTTGATTTCACATAAGTGGTTTTCTTTAAATAGCTTCGTTCTTCTTTATACAACAAGTAAATATGATCTAATTTGATCATGCGTTCCTTTATTTGATCGATGTCATCCTTTAAAATGGAATGATCAGTAGACTGTCTGGAGCTCAGACGGATCCATTTTAAAATCTCCTCCGTATTTTCCATAATATGATGCACAAGCTTTGTTTCATACTTTGGTGGCAGGAAGATTAAATTCACAAGGAATGAAGAAAGTACGCCTAACACCACGGTAGCCGTTCGTATTAAAGCAAAGGAAAGGAAGTGATCTCCTGCACTTTCTAAAATAGCGATGACGGTCACAAGTGCAATCGGAATCGTGTGTTCAATCTTCAGCTTTAAATTAATGGCGATGACCATGACGGCGGTTAAACCTATAATGACTGGTCCAGTGCCAAAAAGCAGACCGAACGTAATGGCAAGTGCTGCTCCAATAATATTGGCTTGCACTTGATCAACAATCGTTAAAAATGATCGATAAATAGATGGCTGGATAGCAAATACAGCTGCAATTCCCGCAAAGACGGGTGTTGGCAACCCAAGCCATGTTGCCAAGTAAAGCGCGAGTACAATGGCAATACCAGTTTTTAAAATACGGGCTCCAAGTTTCATTGGTTTTTGTCCCTGCATTCCTTTCTTTTTGATAATTGATGACCTCTCGTCACATATCATAATATTTTGATGAAACAACTAAGTAATATACAGTGGTCTTCCGAAATATTCAAGTGATTTTTGGAAAGTTCATGAAGACATCTAAAGAAGGTATTGAGAAAAAATGTAACAGATTCAAACGCTTTTGACAATCAAGAGCTGACTTATCAAAAAAACAGACGCAATTTTTCACGTCTGTTTTTTATCATATTATTGTTTTTTCAGTTGTTTAAACGCATAATCTACTGCTTTTAACGTATCAGAAATATCTTTTTCAGTGTGTGCAATAGTTAAGAACCAAGCTTCATATTTAGATGGTGCAAGGTTAATCCCTTGCGTGAGCATCAATTTGAAGAAACGAGCGAACATTTCGCCGTCTGTATTCTCAGCCTGCTCGTAGTTCACAATCTTTTCTTTTGTAAAATAAATCGTAAGAGCACCTTTTAAGCGATTCACCGTAATATCGACCTGATGTTTCTTCGCACAGGCTAAAATACCTTCTTCTAATATGGCGCCAAGTTGATCAAGACGTTCATATACTCCGTCTTCTTTTAAAACTTCTAAGCACGCAATACCAGAAAGAATAGATGCAGGATTTCCTGCCATTGTGCCAGCTTGATAGGCTGGTCCGAGCGGGGCAACTTGTTCCATAATCTCTTTTTTACCGCCATATGCTCCGATAGGAAGACCGCCGCCAATGATTTTTCCTAATGCTGTAAGGTCAGGCTTCACTTGAAGTAAGTCTTGTGCACCGCCATACATAAAACGAAAGGCCGTAATGACCTCATCATAGATGACAAGCGCACCTTTTTCGTGTGTTGCATCATTGACCTGTTGCAAGAACCCATCCTTAGGCTCCACAATGCCAAAGTTGCCGACGATTGGTTCAACTAGGACAGCTGCAACCTCATGACCCCATTGATCTAATGCGGCTTTGTAGCTTTCGATATCATTAAATGGCACCGTGATGACTTCATTTGCAATACTTTTTGGTACGCCAGCCGAGTCAGGTGTTCCTAAAGTGGATGGACCAGAACCTGCTGCAACAAGCACAAGATCAGAATGACCGTGATAACACCCAGCGAATTTTATCATTTTGGTTCTGCCAGTATAAGCACGTGCCACGCGAATGGTTGTCATCACCGCTTCTGTACCTGAATTGACAAATCGGACTTTATCTAAAGAAGGGATCGCTTCCTTCAGCATTTTAGCAAATGTCACCTCATGCTTCGTTGGTGTTCCGTATAAGACACCAGTCTCAGCAGCTTTTGTGATCGCTTTTGTAATATGAGGATGGGCATGTCCAGTAATAATTGGACCGTATGCCGCCAAATAATCTATGTAACGATTTCCGTCAACATCCCAAAAATAAGCGCCTTCTCCTCTCTCCATTGCTACAGGTGACCCGCCGCCTACTGCTTTATATGAACGAGACGGGCTGTTTACCCCGCCAACAATGTGCTCCAGCGCCTCTTGATGCAATTTTTCTGATTCTGTCAATTTCATAAATAGCCTCCTATCTCAACGTATCACGTCGTCTATCCCTATTTTAACATGCCAATGCAAGCGTCCTTAGTTGAATATCCTTTAAAAATTGGATAGGCTATTTAAAAATAGGTTGGAGGGATTGTGTGATGACAATTGAAGTAGGACAGCAAGTACCTGATATTGAATTAACCGGTGACCATGGAGAGAAAGTAAAGCTTTCAGATTTTAAAGGGAAGCATATTGTCCTTTATTTCTATCCAAAAGACATGACACCAGGCTGTACAACAGAAGCATGTGATTTCCGTGATCGTCATCAGAGCTTTGCAGAATTAGATGCGGTCATTATTGGGGTGAGTCCAGATAGCCAGGATAAGCACCAAAAGTTTAAAGAAAAACATGATTTACCGTTCTTACTGCTAGTGGATGATGAACAAAAGCTGTCAAAAGCATTTGGTGTCTGGAAGCTGAAAAAGAATTTCGGAAAAGAATACATGGGAATCGAACGATCAACATTTCTGATTAATAAAGAAGGAACACTTGTAAAAGAATGGCGAAAAGTAAAGGTGAAAGACCATGTCGAAGAGGCACTTGAAGAACTGAAATCTCATGCTTAACTGGATGACATGATCAGATCGGCAGAAATGCCGATCTTTTTTGTGAATAAGAATAGGTAAAAAAGAGGATTGTAATTGACAAAGTTCCAACTGTGAGGGTACACTATTTATAAAGATTATAATGTAAGAATATTTTTGAAGAGAGGTGCATGATGAAATGGCTGCTCACGAACTAAAAGACGCTTTAGATGCTTTAAAAGAAACCGGTGTTCGAATTACTCCGCAGCGCCATGCCATCTTGGAATTTCTCGTAAATTCTATGACTCACCCAACCGCGGACGATATATATAAAGCACTTGAAGGGAAATTTCCTAATATGAGTGTAGCAACGGTTTACAACAATTTACGAGTCTTCCGAGAATCTGGATTAGTAAAGGAATTAACGTATGGTGATTCCTCAAGCCGATTTGATTTTGCGACATCTGACCATTACCATGCAATTTGTGAGAACTGTGGAAAAATTGTTGACTTTCACTATCCTGGTCTTGATGAAGTAGAACAGCTTGCATCACATGTGACGGGATTTAAAGTCAGTCATCATCGTTTAGAAATCTATGGAACTTGTCAAGAATGCAGTAAAAAAGAAAACCATTAATGAAAAAGCTGACCGCTTGAACGGTCAGCTTATTTTCATGATTTTTTTCGATTATACGATTCATCAAACTCTTTACCCTCTAATGTTGGGTCGAGTGTGAGCGGCTCTCTGCAATGCATGCACATGTCCACACGCCCAAGCACCTTTGTTTCCTTCTGACATCCTGGACAAATTACCCTTACCGCCTTCGTAGAAAGCATACCAATCCAAAAGTAAACGGCCGTACTTAACACAATCGATAAGACGCCGAGCAACATGAAGAAAGTCGACAGCCAGATTGATTCCTTAAAGAACACACCGATATACATGATCAGAAAACCAACAAAAACCAAACTAAGTGCAAATGTTCTAATTTTATTAATCTTACTGGAGTATTTCGCCATCCCTAGTCCCCCTTATATTAAATATAGCACATTTTACCTTTCTATTTGAAATTAGTTATAGAGTTTCATGAGTAAATTGCTTATAATGACTCAATGATCTTTTTTCACGTATTGAAGGAATTTTGATTCTATGAGTAGAAATACATAGCATTAGAGAAGAACCCTACACCCGAGTATTGGAGGAATCACTATGGAAAATCTTCTCCGTCCTATTTATCAAGAGAGGGCCAGCTATCCAGATACATTGGCAGTAATTATAGTAGAAAGAAAACATAAAGTATCTTCTGAGACAGATAACTTTGATGCAGCACTTCTTGTAATTGTAAAGGATGCGAAAGAGCCGCTATTTATCAAACATTATGAATCCGATCATCAAACAGTTTCTTTAAATATCGTCACAGATGATCAGTTGAAGGAATGGATTACGCTTGGCACGAACCGCCGAATCATTGATTGGATTTTAAATGGAAAAGTATTGTTCGATCGAAATGACTATATTTACAACTTAATTGATGAACTTAGTACATTCCCATTTTCAAACCGTAAGCTCAAGATTGGTTTAGAATATGGCAAGCTCGTACGCAGATATATAGAAGGGAAAGCATTTTTTGAATCAAATCAATTCCTAGATGCATATAATTCCATTGTGCATGCACTGCACCATCTTGCACGTATTGAAGTGATTGATAAAGGTTTCCATCCAGAAGTGACGGTTTGGAATCAAGTCCGTCATATGGAGCCAGAAGTATATAAACTCTATTCTGAACTCATTGAAAGTCATGAAAGCTTGCATAAGCGCTTAGAACTGTTATTCTTAGCGAATGACTTTCTCATTCATTCAAAAGCAGAAATTGGCGCTGCCCATCTTTGTCATGTAATGAAGCAACAGGATATTTGGCTGTTTGGCGAGCTTCTTGCACATCCTGACCTCAAATTTTTCACACCTGACCTTAGTGTCATGATTGATTTCTTTGTAGAGAAAGGAATTATTCAAGTTGAGCCAATTGAGACAAAAGGACATAAAATCTATCATCGAGGATATTTTGTGAAAAAAGATATTGACGCATAAATATTATGATGGTATATTATTAACCGTCGCTAATGAGCAACTGAAGCTTTTTTAAAAAAAAAGCTGACAAAAGAGTTTCAATATAACACTTGACGCATACGGCGTTCAAATGTTATATTGATAAAGTCGCCTATAAGCGATAATGAAATGATCTTTGAAAACTAAACAAGACAAAACGTACCTGTTCATTCGAGATTTGATAAAAAATCCTATGATACATCATAGGTAGT
>NZ_JBIVPN010000010.1:0-13068 GCF_044754665.1 Bacillus sp. NPDC093026
CGTCCTGAGCCAGGATCAAACTCTCCGAAGTATGCAGGATGCATATCACACATGTGTTGCTACACAATGTAACTTAGCATGTGATCATTCTCCTGTCTCGTCAGTTTGACTGACTACCTATGATGTATCATAGGATTTTTTATCAAATTTCGAATGAACAGGTACGTTTTGTCTTGTTTAGTTTTCAAAGATCATCTTCACCGTTCTTAGCGGCTTTAATAATGTAACATTTCGCTTCATCATATGTCAACAACTTTTTCAAGTTTATTTCCTGAAGCTTTTTGTGTCATTGTGTGTCAGAGACGGTTAATAATATATCACGAAAACAATCTATTGGTCAACGTCTTTTTGAAACTTTTTTTGAAATAGTTTTGTTGTGCATTTCTAATCCTTGTCCCGCATACAATCAATTAACAATCTTGGACAAGGCAGGAGGATTTGAATTGAGTCGATTATATGTGTTGCCCATCAAACGGCTGAAGCAGATTGTCATTATTCTTGTAGCAGCCCTTGCAGCTGCAACCTTTTTTTATGTACAAAAGGCACCGCCGCTGTCCGTATTTAAAACAGAAAATGGACCGAGAGCAATTTATAAAGGAGAAACTTCATCAAAAAACGTTTCCTTTACTTTTAATATTGGGTGGGGAGATGAGAAAGCCGTTCCTATTCTAAACGTCCTTCGAGAGTACGATATGAAGAATGCCACTTTCTTTCTTTCCGCTTCTTGGGCAGAGCGTCATCCTGATATCGTAAAACGAATTAAGGAGGACGGGCATCAAATCGGCAGCCTTGGCTATGCTTATAAAAATTATAGCCAGCTTGAAGAAAGTGAAATGAAGCGAGATCTTGTTAGAGCGCAAAATGCATTCCAAAAGCTCGGACTAGATGACATTTACCTATTAAGGCCACCAACAGGGCAATTTAATGAAACAGTATTGAAAATTGCAACACAGTACGGCTATACCGTTGTGCATTATAGCATCAACTCTCAAGATTGGCTGAACCCGGGCGTCGATCAGATTGTACACAATGTAAATGATCGATTGAAAAGCGGAGACATAGTTCTGTTTCACGCCTCAGATTCAGCGACTCAAACCGCTCAGGCATTACCAGCCATCCTTCAGCATTTAAAAGAGAAAAATTTAAAAAATGTCACAGTTGGCGAGCTCATCTCCAATACCAAATCAAAATCAACTGAAGTTAAGTAGCTTTTGTCTTTGAGAACCGCGGCATGGCTAACAACTGAAAAGCATTGCAGCCTAACAGCGGGAAAAGCATTAAATACAGCCAGTCCTCTTCATTGACTCTGAGCGCCGGGAACCACTCTAAGGACGTAATAACCACCATGAGAAATAGTGCGGAAATAAATGTTTTCTTTGAGGACTGCTGCTGTTTAAAATAAGCCACGATCAATGCAAACAAACCAATCAATACAGGCAGCCACAAGTATGGAAAGAATGATTCATTCTCCCCAAAAAATAAAAATCGTAAATAAGCTAAATCAAACAGCACAAAAATGACGAGAAACAGTTGAATGGAATTCCATAAAGAATGTGACCGGAAAATTTCCAGCGCAAACCGGTGCACCGTCAAAAAGACAACAAATCCCATTTGACTAATGACACTAAAAATCATCCCCACACCAACAAACCAAAATAGCACAGACGCAATCTCCAAGAATTCAAATGACACAAACAGCTTCTGATATTTCCCCCACTCCAGTGCAAAGCCAACCACGCTAGTAATAACTGCTCCAACAGCTAGAACAGAGAAGAAAAAACGAACTAAATCCCGACTTTTCATTGAATTGATCCAACCCCTATTTTTGTTATGTATAAATTCACGTGAAACATTCATATTAAAAGTAAGACATGTAACGAAAGGAGCCACAGTATGTCAAAAGGCATCTTGCGTATAATGAGCTGTTTTCTTCTTTTATCTCTAACAGCTTGTGCTCCCAAAACCCAATCCTCATCTAATATGGACTATGACGAAACAAAGAAAATGGTCGTCGATATTTTGAAAACAGATGACGGTAAAAAGGCCATTCAACAGTTATTAAATGACGAGGCAATGAATGAAGCTTTGGTTATGGATGAACAAACTGTGAAAACAACCATAGAGAAAACACTTACTTCAGATAAAGGCAAAGAGTTCTGGAAGAAGGTCTTTGAGGATTCTAAATTTGCCGAGACTTTCGCAAAATCCATGCAACAGCAACATGAAAAGATGTTAAAGCAGTTGATGAAGGATCCTGACTATCAACAAATGATGATGGATATACTGAAAGATCCTGAGATGGATAAGAAATATGGAGAGCTTGTCAAAAGCAAAGAATTCAGAAAGTACTTAGAAAAAGTCATTACTGAAACATTAAACAGCCCTCTTTATAAAAAGAAATTTGAAGATGAACTCAAAAAGGCTGCCACTGAAAATAGCGGTGATTCTGGCTCACAGGATCAAGGCAACGACAGCTAAAAATCACCCGAGTGCGCGAATTCCACTCGGGCTTTCACTATGCTTTAACCGCTAATTGTTCAATGACCTTTTTGGCAATGCTTTGATAAACCTTTCCTGTTGGGTGACTTGCATCATAGACAGACGGAGCAAAGTCTTGTTCATTCCAATCAGGCTGCCTTAATGGAATTTGTCCAAGGACAGATACACGCAGTTCTTCAGCCAGCTTGTCGCCCCCGCCTTTGCCAAAGACATATTCCTTTTCACCCGTTTTTTTACTTTCGTAATAGCTCATATTCTCAACTACTCCAAGCACTTCATGATCTGTTTGCAATGCCATTGCGCCTGCTCTTGCAGCAACAAAGGCTGCCGTTGGATGCGGCGTTGTGACAATGATCTCCTTACAGCTTGGAAGCATCGTATGAATATCAAGCGCCACATCACCTGTTCCAGGCGGAAGGTCTAATAGTAAGAAATCTAATTCTCCCCACTCGACTTCGTGGAAAAAGTTATTTAACATTTTACCAAGCATGGGTCCTCTCCAAATAACTGGTGCATTTTCTTCAACAAAAAAGCCCATTGATATCACGTTTACACCAAAGCGTTCCACAGGTATAATTTTTTCCCCTTTGACTGTCGGTCTGACGGTAATTCCCATCATATCTGGTACACTAAAGCCATAAATATCAGCGTCAATTAACCCGACTTTTTTCCCTAAACGAGCAAGTGCCACAGCAAGGTTAACGGAAACAGTGGACTTACCAACGCCGCCCTTTCCGCTCGCAATCGCTAAAAACACAGGTGGATTTTTTGAGTTGAGTAAGTTTTCTTCCTCTGCACGAGACGGCATGAATTTTTCGAGCGTCTCCTGAGGCAGTTCCTCAAAACGAAGTCCGACTGTTTTGACCCCTGCTGCCTTTAAGGCTTGTACGATGTCTTGCTGCAGCTTCATCTGCTCAGCAGTGCCTGTTTTAGCAATGGCTACCTTTAAGCTCACATGCTCTTTTTCAGGCTTCATACTGATTTCCTTGATGGCATCCAGCTCACCAAGCGGTATATGAAGGAAAGGTTCGTCCATCTTCCCAACTAGTTTTCTCACATCATCTTGTCCGATCATAGCAGAACCTCACCCTTTATTGAATTCGTTTACAATTCAAGTATATCATACATATCCTTACAATGTCTGTCCTGTTTGCCTCATACCAAAAGGAAAAAGCCCCTTATTCAGGCGGCTCTTTTTGCTCTGTTAAATATCTGAGAATACCTTTATAAATGGAGGCAGCTATTTGATCCTGATATTTAGGTGTTGCCAGCTGACCTGCCTCTTTCGGGTTGGAGAGAAATCCGATTTCCACAAGGGCTCCTGGCTTTGTGACATTTTGCATTAAATAAATCCCGTTAATCCGCTTCGCTTTCCGATTAGTGTTTTCAAGATTTTTTCGCAATTCATCTTGAATAAACTTCGCCGCCTTTTCATTCTCCTCATACTTTCCATAAAAAAACGTTTGAGCACCGCTCCACTTATTTGATGGAATCGCATTTAAGTGAATACTTAAATAAAGATCAGCTTCAGACTCATTGATCACTTTCACGCGGTTTCTCAAGTCCTCCGCTTTCTTTCGGGCATACCCCTTTGTATTTTTTGAAGATAGATCTGAATCATCCTCACGGGTCATGAGTACAAGCGCTCCTTGCTCCTGCAAATAGTCACGTATTTTCATGGAGACATCAAGTGCAATCTCTTTTTCAAGCAAATCTCCGCCAACAGCACCGCCATCTGGACCACCGTGACCCGGATCTAAATAGATGATCTTCCCACTTAGAGGTAAGTTCCATGACTTCCATGAATCATCATTTAAAAATTGAAATCTGAATAAGAATAAGAGGACAATAAACCCGATTAAAAACCCTGTCCACTTCAGCTTTCTTTTCATCCCTGTCCCTCCCATACGCCATTATTTTATAGATATGGGACAAGGGCTCAAAATATGCTTAGTGCAGCCGAAGCTTGTGTCTTTTTTCTGATTCACGAAAGCCTTCCTGCCACCATGTGTTCAGAAAGATCTCGGCAAAAGAATGGAGGGATGACGTCTTTATCTTGATATGAAACATATTGCCCCACGATTGAAGACAGCCCGTCAAATCCTCAATCAGCTCTTTCTCTTCTTGATACGAACGTTTTTTAATTTCTTCATAGGATTCCCCATGTTTGCTCGCTTCCCCATATCTTCCACCTGCTAAATAAGCCTCAATCGCAAAATCAATACAGCCATCACTCATCATACCGGCTGGATCATCTGCAAATGGAAACACCTTTTTTGTTAACTTTTTAGAAGAGATCGTCACCTTTTGAAGAGACAAAGTACGTAAAAGTTTCTTCTCCAGCATGACATCTCTTTTGGTTTTCAATTGGTAAAATGAAAGCACTTCTGCCATTGACTGAACTCCTTTTTTCTTTGTATTGTTCGTTACTTTGAACAAAACATGCAGTTCAGTTAATGGAAATGGAGAAATCAGTGGTCTTTCGGAATTTAAATTGTGATAAAATGGAATTTCAATAATAGAAAGAATGGAAAAGGGGCAAAATAAATGACGAAATGGATGTATATCCTGCTGGTGCTAACAGTCATTCTATCCGCATGCAGCAGTCAAGCCGTTGAAAAAAAGAGCGACATCAAAGGAATTGAAGACACTTCCTTAAAACAGCTCACCACGCACAAGAATACATATCTCGGTGACAATTCAGCAATTGGTGCTATCTTATCAGATCTCCCAGGCGGAGTGATTCGAGAGTTTGACATCAATTGCTGGAAAAGCATTAAAAGTTACGTATGGTATAAAGGAGAATTCTTCTTTAACAGAAGAACAGTTTGACGCATTTTGGTTTAATCAAAAAGACACCATTGAAAAAACGTATTTGTACAACGCAATGGCACTTTTTATCCTTATTAATAACGTACAAAAGGTTACCCTACAAATGAACTCGAGCGACGATCCGTCCGTGACCTTCAATAGAACCCAACTAGAAAAGAAGCTGCCTCATTCCTTCCATACGTACAAAGTCAATCCAAAGCTTTGGCAAAAGGAGCTTGTAGACGGTATAGTGAAGTCGAGAGACAAACGACAAACCTTGTACAGGCATTTTCGTTGAAGAAGTAATGTGAAAAACAGAGGGGCATATTCTCCTCTGTTTTTTGATCGTTATGAAGTGAAAGCCAGAATCAATCGTTGTCGAAACGCTTTATCCATCGCTAGGGTCGCCACAAATTGATTGAAGATTCGTTCAATCCAGTATGAATTCTTTGCTTTTGGGTCATTGATAAAAAGTGAAATAGAAATAGTTTTGGTATCAGTTCTTCGATATAAAGCAGAAGTAAAGCCAAACAATGTCGCCCCGCCTTTATACCAGAAAGAATGATCAGATTCAGCCTTCACTGTTTCCCCCAGCACGATTTGGCTGAAAAGACGTTTTTCTTCCTCTGTTAACAATTCGTCATTTAAACGTTTCATAAAATGGGCATATTGGTTGGTCGTAGACTTCGTTAGTTTTTGTGCTAATAATGACTGAATGTGGAAACTTAATAAATTCTTTTTCTTCACCTTTTCTTCTAATGCCATTTTTCGCTCTGGATCATTTTTCATGATAGCAAAGATCTCGTTCATCAGTGTTTTGTATTGTTCATCGGATACACCGCTCATTTGCTTCATTGCATCCCACCGATGATTAGATACATAAGCTGACCACAAGAGCTTTGGCGTCAGCGGTATGAGTTCATCATGTTCTGTAAGGCCTGCACATGTCATCCGATCATTGATTTTTTCAAGACCGATTCGTTCAATTAGATAATCCGTACAGGCATTTGAACTGTATTGCATCATCCCTTTTGCTACATCTAACAAAGTAGCATTTTTAGAAAATTTGTTGACCTCCAGCCAGTACTTGTGTGCACCGCCATCAGTCCTATCGATATAAAACCGCTCTAATTCGGACAACTCCACCATCTCATCCAAATTCATATCGCCCTTCGATACTGCTTTGACGAAATGGAAGAGAACCAGCAATTTCACAGTACTTGCTAGCGGCGTTTTCCTATCAGCGTTCCAAGCTAACACAACATGTTCATTTTCAATAATCGTGACAGATAGGTTCTCTTTGTTTTTTCCACAAATTTCAGAAGATCCTCTTTTGTTTTCTTCATGTCTCTTTTATACAAAATGACTTGAATCGTTACGTAAAGAATGACTAAGCCTAACACAATGAAACCAATTTTGAGCAGCATCTTTTTCCCTCTCCAAGCAAAACAGAATATCACCATATCCAATATAACAAATATTTCAAATGAAGAAAAATATTATTATAATCACTTTGACGGGTCTCCTTTTTATCTCACGAAAACCCCCCAGACCGCTCTGAGAGAAGTTTGAAGTGCAATTACGGAGATAATAAAAAGGCACAAGAATTGCTAGATAAGTTTTCAAAGAAAAGACACTATGTTAAAAAAAGGAGTCAAAGAAAGAATAGACTTTGGCAAAGTAATAGGAAAATACTATGATAAGATACTGGGAAGTATGTAGAGACTACTAATGGATTGGACGACGATGATGTCAATTATATAGAATATGACGCCGTCGCATTTCAAGTAAATCATATTTTATCCCAACCCACTAATAACGACTGTAGTGTATATGATTGGTTAAGACAAGGAGAAAATTCCTTAATTGAAATTTCACTTTATGATGATACACCAAGTGCCTAGAGTTGAGGAAAACAGTCTGGTGATACATATGTTAGACAAAGACGGGCTAGTCCAAAAAAACTGTGTCATTTACACTTGTCAGCAAACGCTCCCTCGGTGACCGCACGCCGTTAGCTACTGTTTTACGCCAAATGCGATTAAGGTTGTCAAACGCATTAGCCTGACCGTAAATACCGCACTATTACAAGTCCATATCCCTCTCAACGAAGCGTCGGGTGCGTTAAGAACAGAGTTCTCTTTCATAATTACGTTGACTTATAATAAATGTGGGTGCGCTAAGTTTTCAAACAAACAAAAAGGCTTCCAAACCAAACGGTTTGAGAGCCTTGAATTGTTGATCATTAACGTTTCGAGAACTGAGGAGCTCTACGTGCGCCTTTAAGACCGTATTTCTTACGCTCTTTCATACGAGAGTCACGAGTAAGAAGTCCAGCACGTTTAAGTGGCTGACGGTACTCAGGATCTACTTCAAGAAGAGCACGAGAGATACCGTGACGGATTGCGCCAGCTTGACCAGAGAATCCACCACCGTGAACATTGACAAGAACATCGTAGCTGTTAGCTGTTTCTGTGATGTTCAAAGGCTGTTTCACGTCTTCGATTAAAGCAGCAAATGGAATGTATTCAGTAATTTCACGATTATTAACGACGATACGACCTTCACCTGGAACTAAGCGAACGCGCGCTACAGAACTTTTACGACGACCTGTACCGTAATATTGAACCTGTGCCAAATTGTTAACCTCCCTTTTAATTAACCGCGAAGTTCGTAAACTTCAGGTTGTTGTGCTTGATGTGGATGCTCAGAACCACGGTACACATTTAATTTTTTGAACATTTGACGACCTAATGGACCCTTTGGAAGCATACCTTTGATAGCAAGCTCCAACATTTTTTCAGGGTATTTTGTACGCATCTCAAGAGCAGTTCTTTGTTTCAAACCACCTGGGTGCATTGTGTGACGATAGTAAATTTTGTCCGTCAATTTCTTACCAGTTAATTCGATTTTTTCAGCATTGATGATGATGACGTGGTCACCTGTATCAACGTGTGGTGTATAAGTTGGTTTATGCTTACCGCGCAAAAGTGATGCTACTTCAGTCGAAAGACGACCTAGAGTCTTGCCTGCCGCATCAACAACTAGCCATTTGCGCTCAATTGTGCTTGCGTTCGCCATTGGTGTTGTACGCATGAGTTTCCCTCCTAAATAAATCAATGATTTTTCCTTGAATCAAATGCTACGTTCTATTTCAAAACACAGATAAGTTTCCGGGGCTTATTTGTGGGGTTGAAATACATACCATATGATATCTTATAACTTTCTGCTTCCTGTGTCAAGAACATGTTACACCTGGTTTAGTTGTCATAGAAAACTTCCCATAAATACAGTCCATGACTAGGGGCAGTTTTGCCTGCCGCTTTGCGATTTCGGGCGGCAAGCATGGCTTTGACATCCTCAGGGCGAAATTTACCAGCTCCTACTTCAAGTAAGGTGCCAGCGATAATCCGCACCATGTTATATAGAAATCCGTTGCCTCTCACACGCATTTCAAGCCCGTCTGACGCGTTTTTCCACTCAAGGGTATAAATAGTCCTCACCTTGTCTTGAACCTCTGTATTCGCCGCACAGAAGCTTGTGAAATCATATGTTCCTATTAGATAGGTGGCAGCCTCTTTCATTCGGTCTACATCCAGCCGGTAAGGGTAGTGACAGGCATAGTGTCTCATGAACACATTTTGGTGTGTTTCAGTGGAGACCACATAGCGGTACTCCTTTGATGCGACGCTAAATCTTGCATGAAATGACTCGTCCACTTCCTCAGCCTTCAGAATGCGAATATCATCAGGGAGCAAGCTGTTCAGAGCAAATGGCCACCTTTCCATCGGGATTATCAGCGGGGTGTGGAAATGGATGACCTGACCCTTTGCATGCACACCGCTGTCTGTACGGCCTGAAGCCACGACAGAAATCGGTTCTGTTTGTTTATGCATCCTAGCAAGCGCTGACTCAAGCTCGGTTTGAACCGTTCGTTGTCCAGGCTGAACCTGATACCCTTTAAAATTTGTCCCATCGTAGGATACGATACATTTTACCTTCATCTAGGAATCACCTAATTTCTGAAAAGCACAAGAAGTGCTGTTAACAGGATGAATAGAAGCAAAGTAATTGTGTCTTTCATCCCCCAGACAAGCTGGCGGTATTTCGTACGCCCTTCTCCTCCGCGGTAGCCTCTCGCTTCCATTGCGGTCGCCAGTTCCTCGGCACGCTTAAACGCACTAACGAAGAGTGGAACGAGCAAAGGCACGATCGCCTTCAAACGATCCTTCACAGGTCCACTTGTAAAATCTACGCCTCTCGCCATTTGGGCTTTCATGATTTTATCCGTCTCTTCAAGTAATGTCGGAATAAACCTTAGTGAGATGGACATCATGAGGGCAAGCTCGTGAACAGGGAGTTTGATTTTACGAAATGGATGTAGCAGCTTTTCCATACCATCAGTCACTTCGATAGGCGTTGTGGTTAATGTGAGAAGTGTCGTCATCATGATGAGATACACAAAACGTAGTGAAATGAAAACCCCCTGCTTTAAACCCTCTTCATAAATATTCAGGAAGCCAAAGTGGAATAACAGTGCGCCATCCTTCGTCATGAAGATATGCAGAATAAAAGTGAACAGAACAATCCAAAGAATCGGCTTCATTCCCTTGAGAATAAAATATATCGGCACCTGTGAAACCATGACCACAAGGAGTGTAAATATCCCTAAAAGCCCGTAGGTGATATAGTTATTTGCAAAAAAGACAATAAAGACGAAAAAGAAAATAGACAACAGCTTTGTCCTTGGATCAAGACGATGGACAAAGGATGTACCTGGCACGTATTTGCCGATAATCATACTATCCATCATGATGTCGTTTCCTCCTGAAAAAGAGCTGTTAAGGCTTCCGCCATTTCCTCTATGGTGAGAAGCGGCTTTGGAAACGTGATACCTAATTTTTCTTCTACAGCCTGCTGGAATTTAATCGTTTCTGGCAGGTCAAGACCAAAGGAGGACATGTCTGTACGGTTGGCAAATAAGTCTCGCGGAGATCCCGTCGCCTTTACGGTGCCTTTATGCATCACAATCATTTGATCCGCATAATAGGCAGCATCTTCCATACTATGTGTCACAAGGATCGTTGTGAGGTTGGCTTTTTGATGAAGCTCATAGAACATGTCCATGATCTCTTTTCGGC
Organism: Bacillus sp. NPDC093026; assembly: GCF_044754665.1. Taxonomy (NCBI): domain Bacteria; kingdom Bacillati; phylum Bacillota; class Bacilli; order Caryophanales; family Bacillaceae; genus Bacillus; species Bacillus sp. NPDC093026. The sequence continues at coordinate 10,452 of NZ_JBIVPN010000010.1, forward strand.
CGCGTGGGTCAAGACCCGCTGTCGGTTCATCCAACACAAGTACCTCTGGCTCCATCGCTAGTACACCTGCAATCGCCACACGCCTCATTTGACCCCCGCTTAGTTCAAAAGGAGATCGAGACAGTAAGGATTCAGGAAGACCCACCAATTTCATCATTTCCTTCGCTTTGGCTTCTGCCTGCTTCTCTGGAACGCCGAAATTCATAGGTCCAAAGCAAATATCCTTGAGAATGGTTTCCTCAAATAGTTGATGCTCAGGAAACTGAAAGACAATACCTACTTTCTTACGAAGGGATTTCATGTTCTTTTGCTTTTTATTTACTTGTAACACAGTGTCCCCAAGCGCAATACTTCCTTTCGTCGGTTTGAGCAGACCATTTAGGTGTTGAAGAAGTGTAGACTTGCCAGAACCTGTATGACCAATCACAGCGACATAGCTGCCCTCTTTGATGGAAGCATTGACATCATACAAAGCGAGACGCTCAAACGGCGTTTTCATTTGATAACGATGCTCTAGATCTTTGATCGTAATGTCCATAGCTCTTTCACCAATCCTTCTTGTGTCAAATGGGCATTTGCAAGCGGCAAGCCTTGCTGCTTCAATTGTTTGCTCAAACGATAGGAAAATGGCAGATCAAGTCCGATTTGAATTAACTGTTCATCTAGTTCAAAAACTTCTTCTGGTGTCCCCTCAGCGAACTTTTTTCCACCATCCATGACAATGATACGATCTGCCTTAGCGGCTTCGTCTAAATCATGTGTAATGGAAATGACTGTGACCGTCCCTTGTTTTTTCAGCATCCTGACGGTTTCTAACACTTCTTCACGGCCAATCGGATCAAGCATAGATGTTGCTTCGTCCAAGATCATGATGTCAGGGCTTGCGGCAAGCACACCTGCAATCGCTACCCTCTGCTTTTGCCCACCTGATAGATGGTGCGGCTCTTGATCAAGAAATTCTTGCATATTGACCTGCTTCACAGCCCAATCTACACGTTCTATCATTAATTCCCGCTCAACCCCGTTATTTTCTAAACCAAAAGCCACATCATCACGAACAGTTGAGCCAACAAATTGGTTATCTGGGTTTTGAAAGACCATTCCGACCTTTTTACGAATATCCCAAATATGTTCTTCTTTCAGCTCAATCTCTCCCACCTTAACAGTTCCAGCATCCGGTAAAATGAGCCCATTCAATACACGGGCAAGTGTGGATTTACCTGAACCGTTATGACCAACAATGGCGAGCCATTCATTTTGATTCACATGCAATGACACTTGATCTAAAGCAGGCTTCTCCGCATCTTTGTGATAACGAAATACAACATTTTTTACGTCAATTAATGTCTTCCCCATCTCTGCCGGACCTCCTCTCAGCTCAACCTCTTCTTTACTTGTTCAACAAAACCCGCAGTACCTAAAAAAGGGCATAGATCCAGTTATGAACTGTCCCGCCCTTTCTTAGATACACAATATGTGATTAAACTAATTCAATGACAGCCATTGGTGCACCATCGCCGCGACGAGGTCCAAGCTTCATGATACGAGTGTATCCGCCTTGGCGATCTTCGTAGCGAGTTGCAACGTCAGTGAACAATTTTTGAAGTGCATCTTGGTTTGTTTCAGCGTTAGCTACTTCATTACGAATGTAAGCTGCCGCTTGACGGCGAGCATGGAGATCTCCGCGTTTGCCAAGAGTGATCATTTTTTCAACAACAGAGCGAAGTTCTTTCGCACGTGTTTCAGTTGTTTCAATGCGTTCGTTGATGATCAAATCAGTCGTTAAGTCACGAAGCATTGCTTTACGTTGTGCACTAGTGCGTCCTAGCTTTCTGTATGCCATGTGATGTCCCCTCCTTAATTAGAGATACTGTATAAATAAAAAACACACGAAAATCCTAGTTCACAATGAAACTAGTCAATCGTCTTTACGAAGACCCAGTCCAAGTTCTTCTAGTTTCGCTTTTACTTCTTCAAGAGATTTACGTCCAAGGTTACGAACTTTCATCATATCCTCTTCTGTCTTGTTAGCAAGCTCTTGAACAGTGTTAATACCCGCACGCTTCAAACAGTTGTAAGAACGAACAGAAAGATCAAGCTCTTCAATTGTCATTTCAAGTACTTTTTCTTTTTGGTCTTCTTGTTTTTCAACCATGATTTCAGCATGCTGTGCTTCGTCAGTTAAACCAACGAAAATATTAAGATGTTCAGTTAAAATCTTAGAACCTAGAGCGATCGCTTCTTTCGGTCCTGTGCTTCCATCAGTCCATACATCTAGTGTTAATTTATCATAGTTTGTGATTTGCCCAACACGGGTGTTCTCCACTTGATATGTCACACGAGATACAGGTGTATAGATTGAGTCGATCGGAATCACACCGATTGGCTGATCGTCTCTTTTGTTTGCATCAGCAGGAGTATACCCGCGACCTCTTTGAGCCGTTAAACGAACACGGAAACTCGCATTCTTGCCAAGAGTTGCGATGTGAAGATCTGGATTTAAGATTTCAATATCGCTGTCGTGTGTAATATCAGCTGCTGTAACAGCACCTTCATCTTGTACATCAATTTCAAGCGTCTTCTCTTCTTCAGAGTAGATTTTGAGTGCAAGCTTTTT
>NZ_JBIVPN010000010.1:13078-60964 GCF_044754665.1 Bacillus sp. NPDC093026
GTCAAACTTGCCATCGGTGGCATCGTCGCGGATTTCACCCGGTGCGATTTTTGGTTTTTCAATTTCGATCATCTAATAAAACCCTCCTTCAAAACGTCGAAACCTCGAATAGAATCATATGAGATTCCATCCGAAATTCCTCATTGTTTAGTCCCGTATGTGCTTAGGCAACGAGTCGTGTATTCGTCTCATAAATAACTGTATCATAACCCATTATTGACAGGGACACAAAATCTATACAAACAAACTACACGCGACGACGTTTTGGCGGACGGCATCCGTTATGAGGAACTGGAGTTACGTCTCTGATTGCAGTAACCTCAAGACCTGCAGCTTGAAGCGCACGAATTGCCGCTTCACGACCAGAACCAGGACCTTTAACAGTTACTTCAAGTGTTTTAAGACCGTGTTCAATTGATCCTTTAGCAGCAGTTTCAGCAGCCATTTGTGCAGCGAAAGGAGTAGATTTACGAGAACCTCTAAAACCTAATGCACCAGCACTTGACCAAGAAATTGCGTTTCCATGAACATCAGTAATCGTTACAATCGTGTTGTTGAAAGTGGAACGGATATGAGCGATTCCAGATTCAATATTCTTTTTCACGCGACGTTTACGCGTATTTGATTTACGAGCAGCAGCCATTCTTTAACTACCTCCTTTACTTATTTTTTCTTGTTAGCTACAGTTCGACGCGGACCTTTACGAGTACGCGCATTGTTTTTTGTGTTTTGTCCACGAACAGGAAGTCCTCTACGATGACGGATTCCGCGGTAGCTTCCGATTTCAATTAGACGCTTAATGTTAAGTGAAACTTCACGACGAAGGTCACCTTCTACTTTAAGTTTGTCAATAATATCACGGATTTTACTAAGTTCGTCTTCAGTTAAATCGCGAACGCGAGTGTCTTCAGAAACACCTGCTTCTTTAAGAATTTGTTGAGCAGTCGTACGACCAATTCCAAAAACATATGTTAAAGAAATGACAACACGCTTATCACGTGGAATATCTACACCAGCAATACGAGCCATGATTTGGGCACCTCCTTATTATTAGCCTTGTTTTTGTTTATGTTTTGGGTTTTCACAGATCACCATTACTTTTCCTTTTCTGCGAATCACTTTACATTTTTCACAGATAGGTTTAACAGATGGTCTCACTTTCATGTGTTTCCAACCTCCTTCTTCCGGAGTTGCTTTATTTGTAACGGTACGTAATTCTACCACGAGTTAAGTCATATGGAGATAATTCTACCGTAACTTTGTCTCCAGGTAAAATGCGAATGAAGTGCATACGGATTTTTCCTGATACATGCGCCAAAACTGTATGACCATTCTCTAGTTCAACTTTGAACATTGCGTTTGGCAAAGTTTCAACTACAGTACCTTCCACTTCAATTACATCGTCTTTCGCCATTCAAGTGTTCTCCCTTCTTCAAATCAGTAACTTGCTCTCTGACAAATTTCAAACGAGACTATCTCATTTTTTCATTTGTCACCCGACCTGTTTTGAATATACTGTTCTGAACTTCCGGAGATACGCAATCATAAAAGGTTAAATGATTGATATTTTTTCTTAGGAGAATGAAATTTACGCTTTTCTCCGTCTGCGATTAGTACATGGCGACATCGGAAATTCCGATGACTGCATACTGATCTTGTTCTTTTCCTTGGACTATACGGACAACCTGCCCGATTTGGGCATGAAAGGCTTTCGCTTTAGGCTCATAAAACCTAAACCTTAGTCAGTATATCAAAACCTGTATCTGTAATCGCAATCGTATGCTCAAAATGAGCACACTATAACCCATCAACCGTTACAACCGTCCAGTTATCAGCCAATGTTTTCACATACCGGCTGCCTGCGTTCACCATCGGTTCGATGGCCAACACCATTCCAGGTTTTAACCGCGGGCCTTTGTTAGGCGGACCATAATGAGGAATTTGAGGGTCCTCATGAAGATCCTGTCCGACCCCATGTCCAACATATTCTCTAACAACTGAGAAATTCTCACCTTCAACATACGTTTGTATAGCATGGGAAATGTTTGACAGACGTTCACCCGGCTTTGCTTCCTGTAAGCCTTTATATAGAGATTGCTCTGTGACTTCCAGTAGTTTGCGGTCTTCATCACTGATTACCCCAACTGGATAAGTCCAAGCAGAGTCACCATGATAACCATTTAACTTTGCGCCGATATCAATACTAATGATGTCACCATCACGTAAAACCCGTTTACCAGGAATACCGTGAACGAGTTCTTCATTCACCGAAACGCAAATGCTCCCGCGAAAACCATTATACCCTTTAAAAGATGGGATTGCACCCTGCTTTGTAATAAAACGTTCGGCAATTTGATCCAATTCTTTTGTCGAAATACCTGGTTTTATGTGTTTCTTAAGCTCTTCATGAGTCAGTGCGACAATACGTCCAGCTTCTCTCATAATCTCAAGCTCGCGAGGAGTTTTACAGATGATCATTTATTTAATCCTCCAAGCAGGTTCTTGATATCTGCATATACGTCGTTAATGTGCTTCGCACCATCAATGTTTGCAAGATATCCTTTTTCTGAATAGAAATTCAGTAAAGGTTCCGTCTGCTTTAAGTTTACTTCAAGTCTAGTCGAAACGGTTTCTGCATTATCATCTGCACGTTGATAAAGCTCTCCTCCACACTTGTCACAAACATTTTCTTTCGCAGGTGGATTGAAAACTAAGTGATACGTAGCTCCGCAATTTTTGCAAATTCTTCGGCCAGTCAGACGCTCCATCAAAGCATCTTTATCGACTTTAATATTAATGACATAATCAATCGTTCTGCCAAGGTCTTTTAGAATTTCTTCTAAAGCTTCAGCCTGAGCAACTGTTCGCGGAAATCCGTCCAGAAGAAAACCTTGTTCACAATCATTCTTGCCAAGTCTTTCTCTTACAATACCGATTGTGACCTCATCAGGAACAAGCTCTCCTTTATCAATAAAGGATTTTGCTTCGAGCCCAAGTTTTGTCTCCTCTTTCATAGCAGCACGGAACATATCTCCTGTTGAGATATGAGGGATCCCATAATCATCCACAATTCGTTCTGCCTGAGTGCCTTTACCAGCACCCGGAAGCCCCATTAAGACTAAGTTCATTTCGGATTTCCCCTTCCTTACTTAAAGAGGTTGGGCAACAGCCCATCCCTCTGTTTTATTTCATAAATCCACGGTAGTTTCGTTTCACTAATTGGCTCTCAAGTTGTTTCATTGTTTCAAGTGCAACACCTACAACAATGAGAAGACTTGTGCCGCCAATTTGTGCAGCGGAAGGTAATCCAGCGAATTGAATGAAAAAGATAGGAAGTATTGAAATCACGGCTAAGAAAATGGCGCCCACAAACGTGAGTCGGTACAAAATGCTCGTAATTCTATCTTGAGTCATTTTCCCTGGACGAACTCCCGGGATATAGCCACCCTGCTTTTGCAGATTTTCAGCCATTTGTTCAGGGTTTACTTGGACAAAGGCATAAAAATATGTGAAAGCAACAATCAGTGCTACATAAATCGTCATACCGATTGGCTTAGTATAGTCAAAGTTGTTTGTAATCCAAGTTGTCACATTATTGGTTCCGAAGAACGATGCGATCGTTTGCGGAGTAATAATGAAAGAAACGGCAAAGATGACTGGAATCACCCCTGCTGGATTCACTTTCAATGGAAGGTGCGTTGCTTGACTAGCAGACATTTGTGCACGGCCAGTTCCTTTTGAATATTGAATCGCAATTTTTCGCACTGCCATTTGGATGTAAATAACACAAACAACAATCACAAGAATTGCAAGTACAATAAGCGCAACTTTAAGGATTTGCAAGAATAGCTGTCCATCTGCACCTACAAATTGCTGAGCGTACACTTGTTTTAATGTTTGAGGGATACCCGCGATGATACCGGAAAAGATAATAATCGAAATACCGTTACCAACACCATGAGCAGTAATCTGCTCACCGAGCCACATTAAAAATGCTGTTCCTGCAGTGAGTACAACCGCAATTAAGAGGTACGTTGTCACACCAGAGTTTTCAATCAGCATGCCTCCTGCCATATTGTTGAATCCATATGACATTCCTAAAGCTTGGATAAATCCTAGAACAATTGTAAAATACCTAGTGAATTGTGCTAATTTTCGGCGGCCAACCTCTCCCTGCTTTGACCACTCAGTAAACTTCGGAACAACATCCATCTGCAAGAGTTGGATGATGATCGAAGCGGTGATATACGGCATAATCCCCATTGCGAGAATGGAGAATTTGAAAAGTGCCCCTCCCCCAAACGTGTTGAGGATTCCGAAAACACTCATTTGATCCTGTGCCTGGAGAACATCGGCGTTCACATTAGGCACAGGGATGAAAGCACCTATACGAAAGACGACTAACATTAAAAGTGTGAATATAATCTTATTCCGTATATCTTTCACGCGCACAAAATTGGAGATTGTCTTAAACAAGTTAGATCACCTCGGCTGTACCGCCAGCAGCTTCAATCGCTTCTTTCGCAGAAGCAGAGAATTTATTGGCTTTTACAGTTAATTTTTTTTCTAATTTACCGTTGCCAAGAATTTTAACTCCTGCTTTTAACTTGCTTATTGTACCAGTCTCTAGAAGAAGTTCAGGAGTGACTTCCGTTCCTTCGTCAAAACTGTTTAATCTATCTAAGTTGATTACCGCATAATCTTTACGGTTGATGTTTGTAAAACCACGTTTTGGAAGGCGTTGGAATAAAGGCATTTGTCCACCTTCGAAACCAGGGCGTACACCGCCACCAGAACGAGCGTTTTGACCTTTATGACCTTTACCAGAAGTTTTACCGTTACCTGATCCAATACCACGACCAACACGGTTACGTACTTTACGTGAACCTTCTGAAGGCTTCAATTCATGAAGTTTCATTTGGGCACCTCCTTATCGATTATATATGTTTTATTGTTCTTTAACAGAGACTAAATGAGACACTTTGTTAATCATGCCGCGGATCGCTGCATTGTCTTCATGTACGACTGTTTGGTTTGTTTTCTTAAGACCAAGAGTACGAACAGTGACTCGCTGATCTTCAGGGCGACCGATAACACTGCGTTTGAGGGTAATTTCTAATTTATTTGCCATTATTGTTCCCTCCTTATCCTAACAGGTCTTCTACAGATTTTCCACGAAGCTTCGCTACATCTTCAGCACGTTTAAGCTCACTTAAACCTTGAAGTGTTGCACGAATCATGTTGATCGGTGTGTTAGAACCTAGAGATTTAGAAAGGATATCAGCTAGACCAGCAAGCTCAAGTACTGCACGCACTGGGCCTCCAGCGATAACTCCTGTACCTTCTGAAGCAGGTTTTAATAAGACGTTTCCTGCACCGAATCGACCGATGATTTCGTGTGGAATTGTAGTTCCAACCATTGGTACTTCAATTAAATTCTTTTTCGCATCTTCAACAGCTTTGCGGATCGCTTCTGGTACTTCTTGTGCTTTACCAGTACCGAATCCTACATGACCGTTTTTGTCACCGACAACAACTAAAGCTGCAAAACGGAAACGACGTCCACCTTTAACAACTTTCGCTACGCGGTTAACCGTAACTAAGCGTTCTTCTAACTCTAATTTGCTTGGGTCAATACGACTCATTCGGATGTGTCCCTCCTTCTTTTATTAAAATTTAAGTCCAGCCTCACGAGCAGCTTCAGCTAGAGCTTTCACACGTCCATGATATAGATATCCTCCGCGGTCAAATACAACGTTAGAAATCCCTTTTTCAACAGCACGTTTTGCAACAAGTTCGCCAACTTTAGTAGCAGCTGCTGTGTCAGATCTATTCTCGATTTTTAACTCTTTATCAAGAGTAGAAGCACTTACAAGTGTTACACCTTTTACGTCATCAATTACTTGAGCGTAGATATTCTTGTTAGAACGAAAAACGTTAAGACGAGGTCTTTCAGCAGTACCTGAAAGTTTCGCGCGAACACGAGCATGTCTTTTAAGACGAGTAGCATTCTTGCTAGTTTTCGTAATCATCCGAGTCACTCCTTTCTTCACTTTAAGCGATCTTACTTACCAGTTTTTCCTTCTTTACGGCGAACAAATTCACCTTCGTAACGAATTCCTTTACCTTTGTAAGGCTCTGGAGAACGGACAGCGCGGATGTTAGCAGCAATAGCTCCTACACGCTCTTTATCAATACCTTTAACAATTACTTTCGTTTGAGATGGAACTTCGATTTCAACTCCAGCCTCAGGAACGATTTCAACTGGGTGAGAGTATCCAACGTTAAGAACAAGTTTGTTGCCAGATTTAGCAGCACGGTAACCGACACCGATAAGTTCTAAACCTCTTTCAAAACCTTTAGATACACCTTCAACCATGTTAGCAAGCAAGCTTCGTGTTGTACCATGTAGTGCACGATGTTCTTTATGATCAGACGGACGGCTTACAGTTAAGACGTTGTCCTCAATTTTAATTTCCATATCAGGGTGAAACGTACGAGTTAGTTCACCTTTTGGTCCCTTTACTGTCACTGTATTATTGTTGTTTGTCACAGTCACACCTGAAGGGATCTCAAGTAGTTTTTTACCTACACGAGACATACCAAGCACCTCCATTCATCTTAAACTTTTTTTACCATACGTAAGCAAGTACTTCTCCACCAGTTTGTTTAGCACGGGCTTCTTTGTCCGATAAAACACCTTGTGATGTAGAAATAATTGCGATTCCAAGACCGTTAAGTACACGTGGTACTTCATTTGATTTCGCATATACGCGTAAACCAGGCTTACTGATTCTTTTAAGACCAGTGATAACGCGTTCGTTGTTTTGACCGTATTTAAGGAACAAACGGATAATTCCTTGTTTGCTGTCTTCGACGTATTCAACGTCACGGATAAAACCTTCACGCTTTAAGATTTCAGCAATTTCTCTTTTGATTTTTGAAGCAGGTACTTCAAGCTTCTCATGACGTACTGTGTTCGCATTGCGAATACGAGTCAGCAAATCTGCAATCGGATCTGTCATAACCATTATTTAATAACCTCCTTCCCATTTATGGGGATTACCAGCTGGCTTTTTTAACGCCAGGAATTTGTCCTTTATATGCAAGTTCGCGGAAACAAATACGGCAAAGTTTAAACTTACGAATAACTGAATGTGGACGTCCACAACGTTCGCAGCGCGTATACTCTTGAACTTTAAACTTTTGTTTGCGTTGTTGTTTCGCAATCATAGACTTTTTAGCCACGATTTCGCCTCCCTTTCATTGATTATTTCTGGAACGGCATACCTACTTGAGTTAATAACTCACGTGCTTCTTCGTCCGTTTTGGCAGTAGTAACGATAACGATATCCATACCGCGGACCTTTGTTACTTTATCGTAATCAATTTCTGGGAAGATTAACTGTTCTTTAATACCAAGGGTGTAGTTTCCACGTCCATCGAAAGATTTTTTAGAAATTCCGCGGAAGTCACGTACACGTGGTAAAGATACAGAAATAAGTTTATCAAGGAAATCATACATGCGCTCTCCGCGAAGTGTTACTTTTGCACCGATTGGCATTCCTTCACGAAGACGGAATCCAGCAATAGACTTCTTCGCACGAGTAACGACAGGTTTTTGACCAGCGATAAACGTTAATTCTTCAACAGCAGTATCGATTGCTTTAGCGTTTTGAACAGCGTCACCAACACCCATGTTGATCACGATTTTTTCGATTTTTGGCACTTGCATCACTGAAGTGTATTCAAACTTAGAAACTAATGCAGGTGTAATTTCTTTTATATACTTTTCTTTAAGGCGGTTCATGAGAAAGACCTCCCTTCCTTATTTACTATTTATCTAGAACTTGCCCAGATTTTTTCGCTATACGGACTTTCTTTCCGTCCTCAATTTTATACCCGACACGTGTCACTTCACCCGTTTTAGGATCAAGCGGCATTACGTTTGATACGTGAATTGGCGCTTCTTGTTCAGAAATCCCGCCTTGAGGGTTAGCTTGAGTTGGTTTAGAGTGTTTTTTTACAAGGTTAATCCCTTCTACTAAAACACGGTCATTTTTAGGGAAAGCAGCAAGGATGACACCTTGTTTACCTTTATCTTTACCAGAGATAACCACTACTTTATCGCCCTTTTTAACATGCATTTAATCGCACCTCCTTGAGTCGCGGATTGTAATCATTAAAGTACTTCTGGTGCTAGAGAAACAATTTTCATAAAGTTATTTTCACGAAGTTCACGTGCTACTGGTCCGAAAATACGAGTTCCACGAGGGCTCTTGTCGTCACGGATGATGACACATGCATTTTCGTCGAAGCTGATGTAAGATCCGTCGCTTCTGCGAGCTCCGCTCTTTGTACGAACGATAACTGCTTTTACAACATCACCTTTTTTGACAACGCCACCTGGTGTTGCTTGTTTAACCGTACAAACAATGACATCACCAATATTAGCCGTCTTACGTCCAGAGCCACCAAGAACTTTAATCGTTAATACTTCGCGTGCGCCAGAGTTGTCAGCTACTTTTAAACGAGTCTCCTGTTGAATCATTAATGTTACCTCCCTTCGGAAAAAGAAATCCGAACTTTATTAGATAATAACAGCTTCTTCGACAACCTCAACTAGACGAAAGCGTTTAGTCGCAGATAATGGACGAGTCTCCATGATCTTAACGATGTCTCCGATTTTTGCTTGGTTGTTTTCATCATGTGCTTTGAACTTTTTAGAGTATCTTACACGTTTGCCATAAAGTGAATGCTTTTTGTATGTTTCAACAACAACAGTAATGGTTTTATCCATTTTGTCTGAAACAACACGGCCTTGGTACACTTTACGTTGGTTACGTTCGCTCATGTTTTCGGGGCCTCCCCTCTCATTATTATTTATTAGCAGCGATTTCTCTTTGACGAATCACAGTTTTCATGCGTGCGATTGATTTACGCACTTCACGAATACGAGCAGTATTTTCAAGCTGCCCAGTTGCTAATTGGAAACGAAGATTGAAAAGTTCTTCTTTAAGAGACTTTACTTTTTGTTCAATTTCAGCAGTGGTAAGGTCACGAATTTCATTAGCTTTCATTTGATTCACCACCAATTTCTTCACGTTTTACGAACTTCGTTTTAATTGGCAATTTGTGAGATGCAAGACGAAGAGCTTCGCGAGCAACTTCTTCAGACACACCAGAAATTTCAAATAAAACTTTGCCCGGTTTTACTACAGCTACCCATCCTTCTGGAGCACCTTTACCAGAACCCATGCGGACTTCAAGTGGTTTTGCTGTATATGGCTTAGAAGGGAAAATTTTAATCCAAACTTTACCGCCACGTTTCATGTAACGAGTCATAGCAATACGAGCAGCTTCGATTTGACGGTTCGTAATCCAAGAAGCTTCAAGAGCTTGGATACCGAACTCACCGAAATGCACTTCAGTGCCACCTTTTGCACGACCACGCATTTTCCCACGGTGTTCTCTGCGATACTTCACGCGTTTTGGCAATAACATATTATTTTCCTCCTTCCGCAGACTTCTTCTTAGTTGGAAGGACTTCTCCACGATAGATCCATACTTTTACGCCAAGCTTACCATAAGTAGTATCAGCTTCAGCAGTAGCATAGTCGATGTCAGCACGAAGTGTGTGCAACGGAACAGTACCTTCACTGTAATATTCAGAACGAGCAATATCTGCACCGCCAAGACGACCAGAAACCATTGTTTTGATTCCTTGTGCTCCAGCACGCATTGTGCGTTGGATTGTTTGTTTTTGTGCACGACGGAATGAAATACGGTTTTCAAGTTGACGAGCGATGTTTTCAGCAACTAGTTTAGCATCAAGATCTGCTCTCTTGATTTCAAGAATGTTAATGTGTACACGCTTGCCAGTTAGGTTGTTAAGGGCTTTACGAAGTGCTTCTACTTCAGATCCGCCTTTACCAATGACCATCCCTGGTTTAGCTGTGTGAATTGTAATATTTACGCGGTTTGCAGCACGTTCGATTTCAACCTTAGAAACGGACGCGTCAGACAAACGCTTGCTGATGAATTCACGGATTTTTAAGTCTTCATGTAAGAAATCAGCGTAATCTTTTCCAGCGAACCATTTAGATTCCCAATCACGAATGATTCCAATACGAAGACCTACTGGATTTACCTTTTGACCCACGGATTATCCCTCCTTCTTTTCTGATACAACAATTGTAATGTGGCTAGTACGTTTGTTTATTGCGCTCGCACGACCCATAGCACGTGGACGGAATCTCTTAAGTGTTGGACCTTCGTCAACGAATGCTTGAGAAATCACTAGGTTGTTAGCGTCCAACTCGTAGTTGTGCTCAGCGTTTGCGATAGCAGATTTTAATACTTTTTCAATAATTGGTGAAGCAGCCTTAGGTGTATGATTTAAGATAGATACTGCTTCTCCTACTTGCTTACCTCGGATCAGGTCCATTACTAGACGTGCTTTACGAGGAGCAATACGGACTGTTCTTGCGACAGCTTTAGCTTGCATTTAAAAGCCTCCTCTCATTAGCGTCTTGTTTTTTTATCGTCACTAGCATGACCTTTGTAAGTACGGGTTGGTGCGAATTCGCCCAATTTGTGACCTACCATATCTTCAGAGATGAATACAGGTACATGTTTGCGGCCGTCATAGACTGCAATTGTGTGACCGATGAATTGTGGGAAAATTGTAGAACGACGAGACCAAGTTTTAATTACTTGCTTTTTGTCAGCTTCATTTAATTTCTCGACTTTAACCATCAAATGATCATCAACAAATGGTCCTTTTTTTAAGCTGCGAGCCATTGTGGAACCTCCCTTCGTAATTGAACTACGGTCCTAAATGAACCGTAGACAATCCCGTTATTTATTTTTACGACGACGTACAATGAATTTGTCAGACTTGTTCTTTTTCTTACGAGTCTTGAATCCAAGAGTCGGTTTACCCCATGGAGACATTGGTGATTTACGTCCGATTGGAGCACGTCCTTCACCACCACCGTGTGGGTGATCGTTAGGGTTCATGACAGAACCACGAACTGTTGGGCGAATGCCTTTCCAGCGAGAGCGACCAGCTTTACCGATGTTAATTAATTCGTGTTGCTCGTTTCCAACTTGACCGATAGTCGCACGGCAAGCAGAAAGAATCATACGAACTTCTCCTGAGTTCAGACGTACAAGAACGTATTTACCTTCTTTACCAAGAACTTGAGCAGAAGTACCAGCAGAACGAACTAATTGTCCACCTTTACCTGGTTTTAATTCAATGTTATGCACAACTGTACCAACTGGGATGTTGATCAGTGGAAGAGCATTACCTGGTTTAATGTCAGCTTCTGGACCAGAAGTAACTTCAGTACCAACTTGGATTCCTTTTGGTGCAAGGATGTAACGCTTCTCACCATCTGCATAGTTTACAAGAGCGATATTTGCTGAACGGTTTGGATCATACTCGATTGTAGCAACGCGTCCAGGTATACCATCTTTATCACGCTTAAAGTCAATGATGCGGTATTGACGTTTGTGACCGCCGCCTTGATGACGAACAGTTAATCTACCTTGGTTGTTACGTCCGCCTTTTTTATGAAGCGGGGCAAGCAACGATTTTTCTGGTTTGTCAGTCGTGATTTCAGCAAAATCTGAAGTAGTCATGCCACGACGACCATTACTGGTTGGTTTATACTTTTTAATCGCCATTTTGAATTTCCCTCCTTCTTTTTAAGATTTACGCTTCAAAAATTTCGATTTCTTTGCTGTCAGCAGTTAATTTCACGATTGCTTTTCTGCGACGGCTAGTCATACCAGTATAGCGTCCAACGCGTTTTGATTTTCCTTTGTAGTTTTGAACGTTGACTTTTTCAACTTTCACTCCAAAGATTTCTTCAACAGCGTCTTTCACTTCTGTTTTATTCGCTCTGACGTCCACTTCAAACGTGTACTTCTTATCTGCCATTAGATCAGTAGAACGTTCAGTAATGATAGGGCGCTTTAGAACATCACGAGGATCTTTCATTATGCAAGTCCCTCCTCTACTTTTTCAACCGCTGCTTTAGTGATCAGAAGTTTCTCATGGTTAACAACGTCAAGAACATTGATACCTTTAGCTTCAACAACTGTTACTCCAGGGATGTTACGAGCAGATAAGGCAACTGTTTCGTTTGCATCCGCAGTGACAACCAACGCTTTTTTCTCAACAGATAATCCTTTAAGGATGCCTGCGAATTCTTTCGTTTTCACTGCATCAAGAGTAAGATCTTCAAGAACGATGATGTTGTTGTCGATTACTTTAGAAGACAATACTGATTTGATAGCCAAGCGGCGAACTTTTTTAGGTAATTTATAAGAATAGCTGCGAGGTGTTGGACCGAATACGATACCGCCTCCACGCCATTGTGGTGAGCGGATAGAACCTTGTCGAGCACGACCTGTACCCTTCTGTCTCCAAGGCTTACGACCTCCGCCACGTACTTCAGAACGAGTTTTTACTTTGTGAGTTCCTTGACGTAAGGAAGCTCTTTGCATAAGAATAGCATCGAATACCACGCTTTCGTTTGGCTCAATTCCAAACACAGAATCGTTTAATTCGATTTCACCGTTAGTAGAACCGTTTTGGTTATATAATGCTACTTTGGGCATGACTTGTTTCCTCCTTTCCTAAGAGAGTTATTTAGATTTAACTGCACTCTTTACAGTTACTAGAGATTTTTTAGCTCCTGGTACATTTCCTTTGATCAGAAGAAGATTACGTTCTGCATCAACTTTAACGATCTCAAGGTTTTGGACAGTGATTTGCTCTCCGCCCATACGACCTGGAAGAAGTTTACCTTTGAATACTCGGTTTGGATCTACAGGCCCCATTGAACCCGGACGACGATGATAGCGAGAACCGTGAGACATTGGTCCGCGTGATTGTCCGTGGCGTTTGATAGCACCTTGGAATCCTTTACCTTTTGATGTTCCTGTTACATCTACGATATCTCCACTTGCGAAAATATCAACTTTGACTTCCTGACCAACTTCATACGCATCTAACTCCACACCGCGTAATTCTTTTACGAAGCGCTTAGGAGCAGTTTCCGCTTTAGCAACGTGGCCCTTTTCTGGTTTGTTAGAAAGCTTTTCACGTTTGTCATCAAAACCAATTTGGATTGCTTCATAGCCATCCGTATCAGCAGTCTTCTTTTGAAGAACAACGTTAGGAGCAGCCTCAACAACAGTCACAGGGATAAGGTCACCGTTTTCTGCGAATACTTGCGTCATACCAATTTTTCTACCTAAGATTCCTTTGGTCATTCGTCACACCTCCTATAATATGTGTTTTCTATTTAAATTAAAGTTTGATTTCGATATCTACACCAGATGGTAAATCTAAACGCATAAGTGCATCAACTGTTTGCGGAGTTGGATTCACGATGTCGATTAGACGTTTGTGAGTACGCATCTCAAATTGCTCGCGAGAATCTTTGTACTTATGCACCGCACGAAGGATTGTGTAAACTGATTTTTCAGTTGGAAGCGGAATTGGACCAGATACACTAGCACCAGAACGCTTAGCCGTTTCAACAATCTTCTCAGCAGATTGATCAAGAATTCTATGATCATATGCTTTTAAACGAATACGAATTTTTTGTTTTGCCATTATTTTCCCTCCTTTTCGCCTACTTACGTTAGACAGTTCTCCGTGAGAAAAACCTGATCACCTTGCCATGGCAAAGCGGCCGGGTGTGTCAGCAACCTCTCACTTCATCGCAGTCAAAGACCAACATGCACTATTGTACCAAATTGGTCTGCGTGTTGCAATAATAAATCGGATAAATTTACGATTTGCACACTTTTCATATTATACAGGGGTTTAGCCTATAAATCAAGCTCTCCTTGATGATGGTGTATAGCCGTCTCTCTTACAATTCGGATAAATTTATCTGGCTCTTCAATATGAGGAGAATGCGCTGATTCTTCGAAGATGAACCATTCTTTCATTGGAGCAGTTAATTGCTCAATAAATAGTTTTGATACAGTGGCTGGGGTAATCAAGTCATGTTGACCCATGATAAAGTAACACGGTATTAATATAGTAGAAACTCGGTATTGAATGCTCTCTTGCAATAATTCATCCCAAAGCATGTCCTGACTATACTTTTGTCCCTGTAGGAATTTCCATTTGTCTTTCAGCCGATAATGCTTACTGGTAAGAAACGTTCGCACCAACTGAAGGAGCGGCTTCCACCTATGGGTGAGTCCTACTTTTGCAAACTCTTTATACATGGAGAACAAAGCATGAGCAGATGTCCGCTTCCACGGGGGAGGTGTAAGTAATCTCAGACAGGCGGTAAATAGTCTATTGCGATGGAATTTTTTAAGAAGAAGCTCGTACGATGCGATATCCTCTTTTAATATATCTACAACTTGACTAATTCCATAATAAGCATGATAAAGATCTGGACGTTTATGTACAGCTTGTATAGCAATCAATGACCCCCATGAATATCCAGCAATGTATAGCTTCGGTTGGCCTAAATAGGAAAGCAGTTTTTCTGATAGTTCAATCGTATCTTCAACGAATTGTTGTATCGTCATCGATGCAGAGGGAATGTTCTTGTGATATGACAGCCCTGCACCTCGCTGGTCCCAATGAATGACCGTAAAGTATTGATCGAGCTCCTGATGAAAGGAATCTATATAACTGATTTGCGCTGAGCCTGGGCCTCCGTGTAAAAATAGAAGAATGGGCTTCGTCTCTTGCGAATGGTTCTCTTTCATCATAATCCATTGATCGACACCGCCAATCAACCATCTCTTCAAACATGTCTTCGCCATTCCAGTGATCCTCTCAGTTCCTATTAGATTCTATAGCTTATAGTAGCCGTTCTCACTATGAAAAGCAAAAAAGAGACCCTTTTGCAAGGAGTCTCTTTTGTATCGTCATTACTTAATGATAGTTGAAACTACGCCAGAACCTACAGTACGTCCACCCTCACGGATAGAGAAACGAGTTCCTTCTTCAATAGCGATAGTAGAGATCAGTTCAACTTCCATCTCAGTGTTATCGCCAGGCATAACCATTTCAGTACCTTCTGGAAGATGTACGATACCAGTTACGTCAGTTGTACGGAAGTAGAACTGCGGACGGTAGTTAGAGAAGAATGGAGTATGACGTCCACCCTCTTCTTTAGAAAGTACATAAACTTCAGCTTTGAATCTGCTGTGTGGAGTGATTGTACCTGGTTTAGCAAGTACTTGACCACGTTGGATTTCTTCACGAGAAATTCCACGAAGAAGTGCACCAATGTTGTCACCAGCTTCAGCATAGTCAAGAAGCTTACGGAACATTTCAACACCTGTAATAGTTGTTTTCTTGTTTTCTTCTTGAAGACCGATGATTTCAACTTCATCACCGACTTTAACTTGTCCACGCTCAACACGTCCAGTAGCAACTGTTCCACGACCAGTAATAGAGAATACGTCCTCAACTGGCATCATGAATGGCTTATCAGTGTCACGCTCTGGAGTTGGGATGTACTCATCAACCGCATCCATAAGCTCAAGGATTTTAGCTTCGTATTCAGCATCTCCTTCAAGAGCTTTAAGAGCAGAACCTTTGATAACTGGTACTTCGTCACCAGGGAAGTCATAGTCAGAAAGAAGGTCACGAACTTCCATTTCAACAAGTTCAAGTAACTCTTCGTCGTCAACCATGTCACATTTGTTAAGGAATACTACGATGTATGGTACACCTACGTTACGAGAAAGTAGGATGTGCTCACGTGTTTGTGGCATTGGACCATCAGCAGCAGATACTACTAAGATCGCACCGTCCATTTGAGCAGCACCAGTGATCATGTTTTTAACGTAGTCAGCGTGTCCTGGGCAGTCTACGTGTGCATAGTGACGAGTTTCAGTTTCATACTCAACGTGTGCAGTAGAGATTGTGATTCCACGCTCGCGCTCTTCTGGAGCACCATCGATTTGGTCATAAGCCATAGCTGTACCTTTACCTGATTTCTTATGAAGAACTGTTGAGATAGCAGCAGTTAGAGTTGTTTTACCATGGTCAACGTGTCCAATTGTACCGATGTTAGCATGCGATTTGGAACGGTCGAATTTTTCTTTAGCCATTCTAAAAATCCTCCTTAAAGGTTCATTGTATTTGGTATAGAGTGATAGAAAGTGAAGAGTTACCTCCCACTTTCTGATCTTCAATAGTAGTTATACTTTAGTTTAAAGGCAAAATCAATTATTCACCTTTATTTTTTTTGATGATTTCTTCACTGATGCTCTTCGGCACTTCTTCATAGTGATCCATGTGCATAGTGAAAGTACCGCGTCCTTGTGTGTTAGAACGGAGTGCAGTTGCATATCCGAACATTTCAGAAAGTGGAACCATAGCGCGAACAACTTGAGCGTTACCGCGAGCTTCCATACCTTCTACACGTCCACGACGAGATGTAATGTCACCCATGATGTCTCCCATGTATTCTTCTGGGATAACGACTTCTACTTTCATCATTGGCTCAAGTAGAACTGGGTTACATTTGCTAGCAGCATTTTTCAATGCCATAGATGCAGCAATTTTGAACGCCATTTCGTTAGAGTCAACATCGTGGTATGAACCATCAAATAGTTTTGCTTTAATGTCGATTAATGGGAATCCAGCTAATACACCATTTTCAAGTGATTCTTCAAGACCTGCTTGAATAGCTGGGATATATTCACGAGGAACAACCCCACCGACGATTGCATTTTCAAATTCGAAGCCTGCGCCTTCTTCGTTTGGTTCAAATTCGATCCAAACGTGTCCGAACTGACCGCGTCCACCAGATTGACGTACGAATTTACCTTCAACTTTTGCAGCAGAACGGAATGTTTCACGGTACGCAACTTGAGGAGCACCTACGTTAGCTTCAACCTTGAACTCACGTTTCATACGGTCAACAATGATATCAAGGTGAAGCTCACCCATACCAGAGATGATCGTTTGACCAGTTTCAGGGTTTGTTTGTGTACGGAATGTTGGGTCCTCTTCAGCTAATTTAGCTAAAGCGATACTCATTTTATCTTGGTCAGCCTTAGATTTAGGCTCGATCGCTACATCGATAACTGGCTCTGGGAATTCCATAGACTCAAGGATAACAAGATTTTTCTCATCACAAAGAGTATCTCCAGTTGATGTATCTTTAAGACCTACAGCTGCTGCAATATCTCCTGCGTAAACAGTAGAGATTTCTTCACGGCTGTTTGCGTGCATTTGAAGGATACGTCCAACACGCTCACGCTTGTTTTTAGAAGAGTTCTTTACGTAAGAACCAGCATCAAGTGTTCCAGAGTAAACTCGGAAGAAAGTTAGTTTTCCAACATAAGGGTCCGTCATAACTTTAAATGCAAGTGCAGAGAATGGTGCGTCGTCAGAAGACTCTCGAACTACCTCTTCATTTGTATCTGGTAAGATACCTTTGATTGCAGCAACATCAGTTGGAGCAGGAAGGTAGTCAAGCACAGCATCAAGTACAAGCTGAACACCTTTGTTTTTGAAAGCAGAACCAACAAGAACTGGATAGAATTCAACATTCAACGTTCCTTTGCGGATTGCAGCTTTCAATTCAGGAATTGTGATTTCTTCACCCTCAAGGTATTTTTCCATCAGCTCTTCATCAAGCTCAGCGACAGCTTCAATTAAGCTGTTGCGAAGCTCTTCAGCTTTGTCTTTATACTCATCAGGGATTTCTCTTGCATCAGAGCGAGTTCCAAGGTCATCTTCGTAGAAATACGCTACGTTTTCTACAAGGTCGATGATTCCTTCGAATTGGTCTTCAGCACCGATCGGCAATTGAATTGCATGAGCATTTGCTTGAAGACGATCTCTTAATGTGCTTACAGAGTAAAGGAAGTCCGCACCGGTTTTATCCATTTTGTTAACGAATACGATACGAGGTACTCCGTAAGTTGTTGCTTGGCGCCAAACTGTTTCAGTTTGTGGCTCTACACCTGATTGTGCATCAAGAACAGCAACCGCACCATCAAGTACACGTAAGGAACGTTCAACTTCAACAGTGAAGTCTACGTGCCCTGGTGTATCGATGATGTTTACACGGTAACCTTTCCATTGTGCTGTAGTAGCAGCAGAAGTGATTGTAATACCACGTTCTTGCTCCTGCTCCATCCAGTCCATTTGTGAAGCTCCTTCGTGAGTTTCACCAATTTTATGGATACGACCAGTGTAGTACAAGATACGCTCAGTCGTTGTCGTTTTACCGGCATCGATGTGCGCCATGATACCAATATTACGAGTTTTGTCTAAGGAGAACTCTCTTGCCATTGGGTAATTTCTCCTTCCTTATTAGGAAATAGTTTTTTTAGTTTGGTATGAATCCTACCAGCGGTAGTGAGCGAATGCTTTGTTCGCTTCTGCCATTTTGTGTGTATCTTCACGTTTCTTCACAGCAGCACCAGTGTTGTTAGCTGCGTCAAGGATTTCGTTAGCAAGACGCTCTTCCATCGTTTTTTCTCCACGAAGACGAGCGTAGTTCACTAACCAACGAAGACCTAGAGTTGTACGACGGTCTGGGCGAACTTCTACAGGTACTTGGTAGTTAGCGCCACCTACACGACGTGCTTTCACTTCAAGAACTGGCATGATGTTTTTCAAGGCTTGTTCGAAAACCTCCATCGCTTCATTACCAGTACGTTCTTTGATGATATCAAAAGACTTGTAGAGGATTGTTTGAGCTTTCCCTCTTTTACCGTCAATCATCATTTTGTTGATCAAACGAGATACAAGTTTAGAATTGTAAATTGGATCTGGCAAAACGTCTCTTTTTGCTACAGGACCTTTACGTGGCATCTGAATAGCCTCCCTTCTCTTTTAAAAGGATTTCTATCTGTCTCTCATCTCCGTTTCATTGTCAGGTGCCTGACTCAACCGATCTGAACTCAACTTCTAAAAACCCTTATGTTTGTTTATATTATTTGCTTTGTTTCGGGCGTTTTGTTCCGTATTTAGAACGTCCTTGCATACGACCGTCAACCCCGGCAGTATCAAGCGCACCACGAACGATGTGGTAACGTACACCCGGTAAGTCTTTTACACGTCCGCCACGAATAAGTACTACACTGTGCTCTTGTAGGTTGTGTCCGATACCAGGAATGTAAGCTGTTACTTCAATCAGGTTAGACAAACGTACACGAGCATATTTACGTAGTGCTGAGTTTGGCTTCTTCGGTGTCATTGTTCCGACACGAGTACAAACCCCGCGTTTCTGTGGAGATGTTACGTTAGTGTGCTCTTTTTTGAAACTGTTATATCCTTTGTTAAGTGCAGGAGACTTTGAGTTTTCAACTTTACTCACGCGTCCTTTGCGTACTAGCTGATTAATTGTAGGCATGTTGTTATTCCTCCCTTCATTACTTTTTTTATAACCCACATACCCAGGTGGTTCATCAAAAGGCAAAAAACAATGTTTTTGCATTTTACACATACAAAAACAAACAAGTACGTTATAACATAATGGCAACAGCTGCTGCCCCAACTTCAATTCCGCAGGCCTTGCCGAGCTTTTTCATGGAATCTACCACTAAAATGTCTACACCCTTCTCTTTCGCTAGTTTTATTACACCAGCTGTTAAGGCAGGGTCAGCATCTTTTGCTACGACGATTTCCTTTACTGAATCTCGTTTTAGAGCTTTTACTGTTTGCTTCGTACCAATAATAATTGATTGAGCCTGTGATACTTTATCATAAGACATCGAATATCCTCCAAAGTAACAGGTTTTATTTTGAGCACCTTGGTTATATTATCATCATGGCAGAAGGATGTCAATATCGTATATCAGATTATCTTGACATCCTTCACCATTTTTTGATGATTTTTATGGAAATCTTATGAGAAAACTTATTCTACAGGTACCATATCATCAGTTGGTTGCACTTGTGAAACCGGCTTTACTTTACGGTAGTTCGGCATTCCTGTTCCAGCAGGAACAAGTTTACCAATGATCACATTCTCTTTCAAGCCAAGTAACTCATCACGTTTTCCTTTAATTGCTGCGTCTGTTAGGACACGAGTCGTTTCTTGGAATGATGCAGCAGACAAGAATGAGTCTGTTTCAAGTGATGCTTTTGTAATACCAAGTAGAACTGGACGACCTGTCGCAGGGCGTTTGCCTTCGAATAATACTTTCTTGTTCGCTTCAGTGAATTGATGTACATCAAGAAGTGTGCCTGGTAATACATCTGTATCCCCTGCATCAGCGACACGCACTTTACGAAGCATTTGGCGAACCATTACTTCTACGTGCTTATCTCCGATTTCTACCCCTTGCATACGGTATACTTTTTGTACTTCATGAAGCAGATATTCTTGAACAGCTGTCATATCTGTTACTTTTAGAAGTTCTTTCGGATCAATAGAGCCTTCTGTCAGTACTTGACCGCGTGTTACTTTATCACCTTCAACGACTTTAAGACGAGCATTGTAAGGAGCTGTGTAAGAGCGAGTTTCAACTTCGCCTTGAACCACAATTTCCTGTTGTTTGTCACGAACCTCGTTGATTTCAGCAACAACACCATCAATTTCAGAGATGGTCGCTTGCCCTTTCGGATTACGCGCTTCAAATAGCTCTTGGATACGAGGTAAACCTTGTGTGATATCGTCTCCTGCAACCCCACCTGTGTGGAACGTACGCATTGTCAGCTGTGTTCCTGGCTCACCGATCGATTGTGCAGCGATGATTCCAACTGCCTCACCAACTTCTACGTCGGTACCAGTTGCAAGGTTACGACCGTAGCATCGTTTACATACTCCATGCGGTGTGTTACATGTAAATGCAGAGCGGATCCATACTTCCTCAATACCAGCGTCTACTATTTCAAGTGCCTTATCTTCATCAATTAGTTCGTTTTCGTTTACAATGACTTCTCCAGTTTCCGGATGAGTAATTGGTTTTCTTGCAAAACGTCCGATCAGACGTTCTTCAAGTTTTTCAATGACTTCATTTCCTTCTTTAATGGACTTAGCCAAGATTCCACGATCCGTTCCGCAATCCGTTTCACGGATAATGACATCCTGTGCAACGTCTACGAGACGACGCGTTAGGTAACCTGAATCAGCAGTTTTAAGGGCAGTATCGGCAAGACCTTTACGCGCTCCGTGAGTGGAAATGAAGTATTCCAATACGGTTAAACCTTCACGGAAACTAGATTTAATTGGAAGTTCAATGATACGTCCAGCCGGGTTGGCCATCAGACCACGCATACCAGCCAGCTGAGTGAAGTTAGATGCGTTACCACGCGCTCCTGAGTCACTCATCATGTAGATCGGGTTGACTTCATCAAGGGACTTCATCAGTTTTCCTTGGATGACATCTTTAGAAGAACTCCAAATTGAAATCACTCTCTCATAACGCTCTTCTTCTGTAATCAGCCCACGTCTGAATTGCTTCATGACGTTATCTACTTTCGCTTGTGCTTCTTCAAGAATTTTCTGCTTATCATCTAATACGACGATATCAGAAACACCGACGGTAATACCCGCTTTAGTAGAGTATTTGAAACCAAGATTTTTCATGCGATCAAGCATTTTAGAAGTCTCAGTAATGTGGAATCTCTTAAAGATTTCCGCAATAATTTTTCCTAAAATACCTTTTTTGAATGGCGGATTGATCTCTTGTTTCTCGATAGCAGCTTTTACATCCTCACCTTTTTCAAGGAAGAAACGGTCAGGCGTTTTTTCTTCAATATTACTCTTTGTCGGTTCATTCATGTATGGGAATGATTCCGGTAAGATTTCGTTAAAGATCAGCTTACCAACTGTTGTAATTAACAGTTTAGAACGCTGTTCATCAGTGAATGTCGAGTTCTTCAACGAGCTAGCTGCAACAGCTACACGCGTGTGAAGGTGAACATATCCATTTTGATATGCGAGAAGTGCTTCGTCTGTATCTTTGAAGACCATACCTTCTCCAATCGCACCTTTACGTTCAAGTGTGAGGTAGTAGTTACCAAGCACCATATCCTGAGATGGCGTAACAACTGGTTTTCCATCTTTCGGGTTCAAAATATTTTGAGCAGCAAGCATTAAGATACGTGCTTCAGCTTGTGCTTCAGCAGATAATGGTACGTGAACCGCCATTTGGTCACCGTCAAAGTCAGCGTTGTAGGCTGTACATACAAGTGGATGTAGACGAATTGCGCGTCCTTCCACAAGTGTAGGTTCAAACGCTTGAATACCAAGTCTGTGAAGAGTTGGTGCACGGTTTAATAGAACAGGGTGCTCACGAATCACTGATTCTAAAACATCCCATACTTCTGGTTGTACACGCTCAATTTTTCGCTTTGCACTCTTAATGTTGTGAGCTAATCCTTTTTCGACAAGCTCCTTCATCACAAATGGTTTGAATAATTCAAGAGCCATTTCTTTTGGAAGTCCACATTGATACATTTTCAAATGTGGTCCTACGACGATAACGGAACGTCCAGAATAGTCAACACGTTTACCAAGCAAGTTTTGACGGAAACGTCCTTGTTTCCCTTTCAGCATGTGTGAAAGAGATTTTAATGGTCGATTTCCTGGTCCTGTTACTGGTCGACCTCTACGTCCGTTATCAATCAAGGCATCGACAGCTTCTTGAAGCATACGTTTCTCGTTCTGAACGATGATGCTTGGCGCACCAAGATCTAATAGACGTTTCAGACGATTGTTACGGTTGATGACTCGACGATAGAGATCGTTTAAGTCAGATGTAGCAAAACGTCCGCCATCTAGCTGAACCATTGGTCGCAATTCCGGTGGAATAACCGGAAGCACGTCAAGGATCATCCAAGATGGTTTGTTACCTGAGTTACGGAAGGCTTCTAATACTTCAAGGCGTTTGATCGCACGTGTACGACGTTGACCTTGAGCCGTTTTCAGCTCTTCTTTTAGTGTATCCACTTCTTTGACAAGGTCGATATCTTGAAGAAGTTTGTTAATTGCTTCAGCACCCATAGCCGCTTGGAAGGTATTACCGTATTTATCTAAATATGCACGGAATTCTTTCTCAGAAAGGAGTTGTTTTTTCTCAAGCGGCGTGTTGCCTGGATCTGTCACGACGTAAGAAGCAAAGTAGATCACTTCTTCTAACGCACGTGGTGACATATCAAGAACAAGTCCCATACGGCTTGGAATACCTTTGAAATACCAAATGTGGGAAACTGGGGCAGCCAGTTCAATATGCCCCATTCTCTCACGACGGACTTTTGCCCGTGTTACTTCTACACCACAACGGTCACATACAACACCCTTATAACGAACGCGCTTATACTTTCCACAATGACATTCCCAGTCTTTTTGTGGTCCGAAGATACGTTCACAAAAGAGACCATCTTTTTCAGGTTTCAGTGTACGATAGTTAATCGTTTCAGGCTTTTTCACTTCACCAAAAGACCAAGAACGGATTTTATCAGGTGATGCGAGACCGATGTTCATATACTCAAAATTGTTCACATCTAGCAAGGGGCCTACCTCCCTTTTAATCTTCGGGTTATACCCTAGTCACTTGCTCTAATCGTTTCTGCTATTCTTTTGTGACTGCGTCACGTTCAAGATCGACAGGGACGAAGTCAGCGGCATCTTCGTCATTAGATAACGCTAATCCGTCTGCTTTCTTCGTTTCCTCATCGTCTTCTAAATCTCTCATTTCTATTTCTTCTTCATCGCCAGATAAGATTTTCACATCCATACCTAAACTTTGAAGTTCTTTGATTAACACTTTGAATGATTCAGGGACACCTGGTTCAGGTACGTTATCCCCTTTGACGATAGCTTCGTAAGTTTTCACACGACCTACAACGTCATCCGACTTAACTGTTAAGATCTCTTGAAGGGTGTAAGCTGCACCATAAGCTTCAAGTGCCCATACTTCCATCTCTCCGAAACGCTGACCACCAAATTGTGCTTTACCGCCAAGTGGCTGCTGCGTCACAAGTGAGTACGGTCCTGTTGAACGAGCGTGAAGTTTATCGTCAACCATGTGAGCCAGTTTGATCATATACATGATTCCAACAGATACACGGTTGTCGAATGGTTCACCAGTTCGACCATCATAAAGGACTGTTTTCGCATCACGAGACATACCTGCTTCTTCAAGCGTTTCCCAAACATCTTCCTCACGAGCACCATCAAATACTGGTGACGCGATGTGAATGCCAAGGTAACGTGCAGCCATACCCATATGAAGCTCAAGTACCTGACCGATGTTCATACGAGATGGTACCCCTAGAGGGTTTAACATGATATCAATCGGTGTTCCATCTGGAAGATATGGCATATCTTCTTCTGGAAGGATTTTGGAGATAACCCCTTTGTTACCATGTCGTCCGGCCATTTTGTCACCTTCAGAAATTTTACGTTTCTGAACGATGTATACACGAACTAACTGGTTCACACCTGGTGGCAATTCATCTCCATCTTCGCGATTAAAGACTTTCACATCGTGGATAATACCACCGCCGCCGTGTGGAACACGAAGAGACGTATCACGAACTTCTCGAGCCTTTTCACCAAAGATAGCGTGTAATAGACGTTCCTCAGCTGTCAGTTCTGTTACACCTTTAGGCGTTACTTTACCAACAAGAAGATCTCCGTCTTTGACTTCTGCACCGATACGGATGATTCCACGCTCGTCAAGGTTGCGCAATGCGTCTTCCCCAACGTTTGGAATATCACGTGTAATTTCTTCAGGTCCAAGCTTCGTATCACGAGCTTCTGATTCATATTCTTCAATATGAATAGATGTGTAGACGTCGTCTTTTACAAGGCGCTCACTCATAATGATTGCATCCTCATAATTGTAACCGTCCCAAGTCATAAAGCCGACCATCACGTTACGTCCTAGAGCCAATTCACCTTTTTCCATAGAAGGACCGTCTGCAAGAATTTCTCCTTTGACGACTTCATCTCCAACACTAACGATTGGACGCTGGTTATAGCAAGTCCCTTGGTTAGAGCGGACAAATTTCAGCAAGCTGTATTTGTCTAGGTTTCCTTTGACTTGTTGTCCGTCGACCTCTTCATAACGGCGAACCCAAATATTTTTCGCTTCAACACGTTCTACAACACCTGGGTAGCGACAGATCACAGCAGCACCGGAGTCTTTACCTGATACATACTCCATTCCTGTACCAACAATTGGTGCTTCTGGCTGCATCAAAGGCACAGCCTGACGTTGCATGTTCGCTCCCATTAGAGCACGGTTAGAGTCATCGTTTTCTAAAAATGGGATACATGCTGTCGCTGCAGAAACAACCTGCTTTGGCGATACATCCATATAGTCAACTCGGTTTCGAGGTACAACTGTGTTTTCCCCTCTAAAACGAGCAATGATGTTGTCATCTATAAATGAGCCATCTTCATCTAACTGAGCGTTCGCTTGTGCTACAACGTAGTTATCCTCTTCATCAGCTGTCAAGTAATCAATTCTTGGTGTCACTTTACCTGTTTCAGGGTCAACCCTGCGGTAAGGTGTTTCGATAAAGCCGAAACGGTTCACTTTCGCAAATGAAGATAGAGAGTTGATCAAACCGATGTTTGGACCCTCTGGCGTTTCGATTGGACACATACGACCATAGTGAGAGTAGTGAACGTCACGAACTTCCATTCCTGCACGCTCACGAGTCAAACCACCTGGTCCAAGTGCTGATAGTCGACGTTTATGAGTCAATTCAGCAAGCGGGTTTGTTTGATCCATGAACTGAGAAAGCTGAGAGCTACCAAAGAACTCTTTGATAGAAGCGATCACAGGACGGATGTTAATCAATTGCTGAGGTGTAATCGTGTTTGTGTCTTGGATAGACATTCTTTCACGAACAACACGCTCCATTCTGCTTAAACCAATACGGAATTGGTTTTGCAGAAGTTCACCTACAGAACGTAGACGGCGATTACCTAGGTGGTCGATATCATCTGTATCGCCTACACCGTGCAACAGGTTAAAGAAGTAACTGATCGATGCAATAATGTCAGATGGCGTGATGTTTTTTACAGTTTCGTCTACATATGCATTGCCAATCACATGAATCACTTGTTCGCCTTCTGGATCAGTTGGTGCATAAATCTTGATAGACTGAAGCTCTACTTCATCTTCTACTACACCACCATTCGGATAAAGCTTTCTAAATCCGATGCCGTTCTCTAAGTATGGAAGAATTTTATCAAGAACTCTTCTATCTATAATTTGACCTTTTTCTGCTAGAATTTCACCTGTTTCAGGATCAACTAACGTTTCAGCTAGTTTTTGATTGAAAAGTCTATTTTTAATATGAAGCTTTTTATTAATCTTGTAGCGTCCAACATTTGCTAAGTCGTACCTCTTTGGATCAAAGAAGCGTGAGTCTAGCAAGCTCTTCGCATTTTCAACAGTTGGCGGTTCTCCAGGACGAAGACGCTCGTAGATTTCAAGAAGTGCTTTATCAGCATTCTCTGTGTTGTCTTTTTCCAACGTATTGCGTAAGTATTCATTCTCGCCAATGATGTCAAGAATCTCTTGATCAGAGCTGAAGCCGAGAGCACGCAAAAGAACCGTAACCGGCAACTTACGTGTGCGATCGATGCGTACATATACTACATCCTTCGCATCAGTTTCGTATTCTAACCATGCGCCACGGTTTGGAATGACAGTCGCAGTAAAGCCTTTTTTACCGTTTTTGTCTACTTTACCACTGAAGTATACACTTGGAGATCGCACTAACTGAGAAACGATTACACGTTCCGCACCATTAATGATAAAAGTACCTGTGTCTGTCATAATTGGGAAATCACCCATGAACACATCTTGGTCTTTTACTTCTCCAGTTTCTTTGTTAATGAGACGAACTTTCACTCTTAGTGGAGCAGAGTAAGTTACGTCACGTTCTTTTGATTCTGCTACAGGATACTTAGGATCCCCTAGGCTATAATCAATGAATTCAAGAGAAAGGTTGCCAGTAAAATCCTCAATTGGGGATATATCTTGAAACATCTCTCTAAGACCCTCATCAAGAAACCACTGATAAGAAGAGGTTTGAATTTCAATGAGATTTGGTAATTCTAACACTTCGCTTATGCGTGCGTAACTTCTGCGCTGGCGGTGTCGTCCATACTGAACTAGTTGACCTGTCAACTGATTCACCCCTCAAATCATGCGTATTATATGTGTAAAAAGTATTTCGCTCTTTTGCATGTCAGAATAGAAATACTTTTACAAGACAAAAGAAAAAAGGGTTTCTAAAATAAGAAAACCACATCCAAAAGCAAATACCGATTTTATTAGTTTTCCCAAGTATGCATAATTTATACAAAATAGTTGTTTTTTAAGCCTATCAAGCAAAATATACATATTGGCATTTTATAATGTTAACACAGCTCGGAAACTGCGTCAAACTTTTTTAGCTTTGATCACATAATAGCCCTTTTTTTTCTTAACGACCGTCACTTCTTTAAAGAGCTGTTTTAATTTTTCAATCGCAGATGGCCCGCCTTGCTTTTTCTGAATAACCACCCACAATTCACCTTCTGGCAATAAATGATCAGCACTTTTTTCAAAGATCGCATGTACAACTTTCTTCCCTGCCCGGATGGGGGGATTGGTCAGTATCGAGGCAAAAGTAGCTGATGAATGAACATTCGAGAACAAATCACTTTGATAGATGCGGACATTATCAATGCGATTATGTTTAGCGTTTTCCTTTGAAAGTTCGACTGCTCTTTCGTTCACATCAATCATATGAATGGTGCGACTTGTCATTTCGTTTGCTAATGATAAGCCGATCGGTCCATAACCGCAACCGACATCTAAGACGTCGCCATCCAATTCAGGTTCTTCGAAAGCTTCAATTAAAAGCCTTGAACCATAGTCGACTTCTTTCTTAGAAAACACTCCACTATCACTTGTAAAAGTAAAGGTACGGTTTCTCAAGGTGAAGTCCCATGTCTTTTTATTACTTTTCACTGATGGCTTTTCCGTATAGTAGTGGTCACTCATATTGAATGGACCTCCTCTGGATTCAATCGTTTCAGGAGATTAGAAAAGAAAAAGCCCGCCAGTAAAAGCGAGCTTTTCCAAAAGATTAGGCGAAGATTACTTAACTTCTACAGAAGCGCCAACTTCTTCAAGCTTAGCTTTAAGTTCTTCAGCTTCTTCTTTAGCAATACCTTCTTTAAGTGGTTTTGGAGTGTTGTCAACAAGTTCTTTAGCTTCTTTTAAGCCAAGACCAGTGATTTCACGAACTACTTTGATTACTTTGATTTTTTGATCTCCAGCACCAGCAAGGATTAGATCAAAGTCAGTTTTCTCTTCAGCAGCGCCACCAGCAGCAGCACCAGCTACAGCTACAGGTGCAGCAGCCGTTACGCCAAATTCTTCTTCGATTGCTTTTACTAAGTCGTTTAACTCAAGTACAGTTGCTTCTTTAACTGAAGCAATGATTTCTTCGATATTTAAAGCCATTTGTAATTCCTCCATTTTAAGTTATTTTACGTCAAGTACGCATTAAGCGCCTTGTTCTTCTTTTTGTTCTGCAACTGCTTTAGTTGCAAGAGCAAGATTACGGACTGGAGCTTGAAGAACGCTAAGCAACATAGAAAGCAAGCCTTCGCGAGACGGAAGTTCAGCAAGAGCCTTCACTTCTTCTACAGTCGCTACATTTCCTTCGATGACACCAGCTTTAATTTCTAAAGCCTCGTGGTTTTTCGCAAAGTCATTGATGATCTTCGCAGGTGCGATTACATCTTCGTTACTGAATGCGATCGCATTTGGACCAGTCAAGAATTCATTCAAACCAGTCAATTCAACTTGTTCAACCGCACGGCGAGTCAAAGTATTTTTGTAAACTTTAAATTCTACACCAGCTTCACGAAGTTGCTTACGAAGTTCTGTTACTTCAGCAACTGAAAGACCGCGATAATCAACGATCACTGTTGATTTACTGTCTTTAAATTTAGAAGTAATTTCATCAACGACTACTTTTTTAGTTTCGATTGCGTTGCTCATGGTTACACCTCCTGTACATTCTTTGTGTAACACTTATACCGATCAGGCCATCACGTTCCTAACGAACGGTTCTTCATATAAAAAGCCTCCATCAAGACATGGAGGCTGTATATACAAGCATACGTTAACGTAAGACTGTGACATATACACCTCGGCGGGTTATTTAAGCCATAAGGCCCCTGCTGTCTACGGTATAAATGGACATTATTCTATTTTACAACATTTTGATGTTATCAAAATGTTTGTGATTAGTCAAGAATTATTTTGAAGCAGAGAAAGATGATGGATCCACTTTCACGCCAGGTCCCATTGTAGATGTAATAGAAACGTTTTTCACGTATACACCTTTAGACGCTGCAGGTTTTGCTTTAAGGATGGTCTCGTAAATTGTTGTAAAGTTCTCAACAAGCTTCTCGTCCTCAAAAGAAACCTTCCCGATTGGCGCATGGATGTTACCAGCTTTATCAACGCGGTATTCAACTTTACCAGCTTTGATTTCATTGATTGCTTTTTCCACTTCAAATGTAACAGTTCCTGTTTTAGGGTTTGGCATAAGACCTTTTGGCCCAAGTACACGACCGATCTTACCAACTTCACCCATCATGTCAGGTGTTGCAACGATTACATCGAATTCGAACCAGCCTTGTTGGATTTTTGTGATGTAATCAGAATCTCCAACGTAGTCTGCTCCAGCAGCTTCTGCTTCTTTTGCTTTTTCGCCTTTAGCGAATACAAGAACGCGTTGAGTTTTACCAGTTCCATTAGGAAGTACAACTGCACCGCGGATTTGTTGATCGTTTTTACGAGGGTCTACGCCCAAACGAAAAGCAACTTCTACAGTCGCATCAAATTTCGCTGTATTTGTTTTCTTTGTAAGAGAAACAGCTTCAGCTACATCGTACGCTTTAGAACGGTCGATCAGCTTAGCAGCTTCTGTATACTTTTTACCTTTTTTAGCCATTATAAAAATCCTCCTTATGTGGTTTTAGCGGAATAACCTCCCACGAATAAGGGTTGCGAACTTGTCAAAACCAAACTCGCAACCCAACAAGACAAAAAAATTAATCTTCGATGACAATACCCATACTGCGTGCAGTACCTTCAACCATACGCATAGCTGATTCAACGCTAGCAGCGTTTAAATCAGGCATTTTTGTTTCTGCGATTTCGCGTACTTTATCACGCTTAACAGTTGCAACTTTATTACGGTTAGGTTCACCAGAACCGGACTCAATACCAGCTGCTTTTTTAAGTAAAACCGCAGCAGGTGGAGTTTTAGTAATAAATGTAAATGAACGGTCTTCAAAAACCGAAATTTCAACAGGAATGATAAGACCAGCTTGGTCAGCTGTACGAGCGTTAAACTCCTTACAGAATCCCATGATATTAACACCGGCTTGACCTAGTGCAGGTCCAACTGGTGGAGCTGGGTTAGCTTTTCCAGCAGGAATTTGCAATTTAACAACTTTTACTACTTTTTTAGCCACGAGACACACCTCCTTAAAGTCCGTGATGTGGTAATAGGGGAATCCCCCTCCCACTCAACAACTTCATTCTTTATATGAATGACGAAATAACTAGCTAGCGATCTTGAAGTAACTCAAGACGTACCTTAGCTATATTACCACTTCTATACACTCATTTCAAGCTCTTTTCAATTACAATTTATCGATCTGTGTGAACTCAAGTTCAACAGGTGTTTCTCTACCAAACATATTAACGAATACTTTCACTTTATTTTTATCATAA
The DNA here is from genome assembly GCF_044754665.1 of Bacillus sp. NPDC093026. Classification (NCBI taxonomy): domain Bacteria; kingdom Bacillati; phylum Bacillota; class Bacilli; order Caryophanales; family Bacillaceae; genus Bacillus; species Bacillus sp. NPDC093026. The sequence continues at coordinate 43,823 of NZ_JBIVPN010000010.1, forward strand.
TCAATTTCTTCGATAGAGCCAGTGAAGTTCGCAAATGGTCCATCAATGACCTTCACTGTTTCTTTTAGTTCAAAGTCGATTTCTGTCTTGCGTTCTTCAAGACCCATTCTCTTCAGAATGGTTTCCGCTTCGCCTGGTAATAGTGCTGTCGGCTTTGAACCTGATCCAGCTGATCCGACGAACCCTGTGACACCTGGTGTATTACGTACCACATACCATGAGTCATCTGTCATCACAATTTCAACAAGAACATAACCTGGGAACACTTTCTTTTTGACGACTTTTTTCTTACCATTTTTAATATCAGTTTCTTCTTCTTCTGGTACGACAACGCGGAAGATTTTATCTTGCATGCCCATTGATTCAACACGCTTTTCCAAGTTCGCTTTTACTTTATTTTCATAGCCAGAGTACGTATGCACAACATACCAATTCTTTTCCATTTTCGTTTAGGACTATTCAGTCCTTCCCTCCCCACATTTCATAATGTCTATTAGACGAATCTCGAGTAACGGTGGATATTTTCAAGCAATTGAAAAAACCCGCAAAACGGGTTTTTTGGCGAGTCATATTATGATCTATTATAGCACGTTCAGCAGACCATTATTCAAGTATTAATGAATTAATTCGATTAATTGTGAGATTCCTATATCAAGAAGAGAGAAAAAAACTGCAAAGAAAACGACTGTCAAAATAACAGTGACTGTGTAACGAACCATTTCGTTTTTCTTTGGCCAACTGACCTTTTTCATTTCTTTCCCGACACTTTTTAGGAAACTGATAATACGCATGTAAAAGACCTCCACAGATTAAAGAACGCAAATCTTACTTCGTTTCTAAATGTGTTTTATGTGAATGACAAGTCTTGCAATATTTCTTAACTTCTAATCTTTCAGCTGCTGAAGCAACACTTTTCATTGTCGTATAATTGCGGCTCCCGCAGTCTTTACAGGCTAGAGTCACTTTTTTCCTCATAATTTACACCTATTTTCTCGACATCATTTCCTTAGTACCTTATCACAGTGTCGAAAAAGCTGTCAATATAGGTTTTACTAGAGACTGATTTCACGAAGCTCTAAATATTTTTCCAGTTTCCTCTTCACTCTTTGGAGAGCGTTATCAATAGATTTCACATGACGGTTCAAATCTTCAGAAATCTCCTGATAGGATCTGCCATCCAGATAAAGCACAAGTACTTTTCTTTCCAGCTCACTTAATAGTTCACCCATTTTCATTTCAATATCATCAAATTCTTCTTTGCTAATGATCAGATCTTCTGGGTTAAGCGCTTTAGCACCGGAAATGACATCCAATAATGTTCTGTCCGATTCTTCATCGTATATTGGCTTGTCTAATGATACATAGGAATTTAACGGGATATGTTTTTGGCGAGTAGCTGTTTTAATTGCGGTGATAATTTGGCGGGTAATACATAATTCTGCAAAAGCCTTAAATGAAGTAAGCTTGTCCTCTCTGAAATCACGAATAGACTTATAAAGCCCAATCATCCCCTCTTGGACAATGTCCTCACGATCCGCTCCAATCAGAAAATAAGATCTTGCTTTTGCACGTACAAAATTGCGGTATTTCGTTATTAAATAATCTAGCGCATCACTATCTCCGACATGAACCCTTTCAATGACTTGTTCATCTTCCAACTGGCAAAATTGCTCTCTGATGGATTTACCCTTGCTGTTGTTTAGAGTCACTTCGATCCCCCCGACCGCACCTAGATAGAAATATTATACAATAATGGTTGAAATATCGTCAAGTTATTCTAAATGGCCCCGCCGCCATTTTTCAAACGTTTTCAATACATCTTCTGACAATTCAATTTTGGATGCTGGTTTATCAGAAGTAATCTTTTTTACACGTGTTTCAATCTTTCTTTCTATTACTTCAATTTCCCTCAGTAGCTCTCGAGCAGATTTACGAAGAGCACCTTGTCCAAAAATCGCCCATTGTTCCGTATAATCAGATGTTGCCACATGGATTTGCGTCCGGATATTATTCAAATCTTGTGCCAGCTTTTCAATTCGCTCATCAGCCGTTTCGTTCTCTCTCGTAAAAATGACCTCTACTCGGTGGTTTGTCTGCTTTTTTTCGATTCCTTTGACCATGTGGGCATCGAATACAACAATAACTCGATACCCTGTATATGCTTGGTATTCTGCTAAATTTTGAATTAGTACGTCTCTGGCTTCTTCAAAGCTGTTTTCCTTTAAGTGTTGCAAACGAGGCCATGCACCGATCATGTTGTATCCATCGACTAAGAGGATATCCATCTCTATTCTCCTAACGGATAACGTTTTCGATAAACTTCATACATCAACAAGCTGGCGGCAACTGATGCATTCAATGAAGTCACCTTCCCGATCATTGGCAGCTTAATTAGGAAATCGCATTTTTCCTTAATTAATCGACCAATACCTTTTCCTTCACTGCCGATAACAAGAGCTAGAGGCATCGTTCCATCAAACTGTCTGTAATCCTGTTTAGCAGATGCATCTGTTCCTGCAATCCAAATCCCTCTTTCTTTCATCTCATCTAAAGCTCTTGAAAGATTGGTTACTTTTGCTACGGGAATATGCTCGATCGCTCCAGTAGATGCCTTTGCGACGGTTGTCGTCAAGCCGACTGCTCGCCTTTTTGGAATGACGATCCCATGCGCACCAACAGCATCTGCCGTACGCATAATGGATCCCAAATTATGAGGGTCTTCAATCTCATCTAAAATAAGGAAAAATGGCTGTTCATTTCGCTTTTGTGCAATTTGATATAGATCTTCTAATTCCGCATATTCATAAGCAGCTACTTGTGCCACAATTCCTTGATGCTGACCGGATACCATTTGATCAAGCTTTTTCCTCGGAACATACTGTATGGTGATATTCTGCTTTTTGGCGAGTTCAATGACCTGCTGGGCTTGTCCTTTTACAGTGTTTTCTGCCATCCAGAGCTTGTATAACTCTCTGTCAGATTTCAACGTCTCAATCACTGCATTCTTCCCAATCACATAATCATGTTGCTGACTCATTTGTCTTCCTCCCTGACGTTCCGATTTCAATCGCTTGACGGATTAGCTCTTCTAAGCGCTCGTCCTGCTTTTCAATAAATAAATAACCCATGACCGCTTCAAACGCCGTACTATAACGATACGTTTGAACGTCTGTGTTTTTAGGCACTGTGCCTGATTTTGCATTTCTTCCTCTTTTTAACACCGCTTCTTCTTTTTCAGTAAAGAAGCCTCTCTGCTGAAGTTCAAATAAAATGGCGGCTTGGGATTTAGCTGATACAATTTTGCTTGCTCGTTTATGCAGTTCATTTGGTTTTGTCGCCCCCGTTTGGAGGAGGTAATGCCTGACATATACTTCAAAGATGGCATCACCCATATAAGCAAGCGCAAGTCCGTTCAACTGCTTTCCGTCTTTCAGCTTTTCAAAATTCAACATGACTTTATTCTCCTCTTTTCCAACGAGTCCCTTGAGGAGTATCCTCCAATACAATATTCATGCTCTTTAACTGGTCACGAATTTGATCAGACAGTGCAAAGTCGCGATTTCGTCTAGCTTCATTACGTTTTTCTATTAACGCTTCTACTTCTTCATCAAGTGCGTGCTTTTCTTCTAATGAGAAGCCAAGAACTGAAGTGATTTCTTTGAACAGTTCAATGAATGCCTTGATGACTTCTTCTGATGTATGATCATTCTCCATATAGTAATTGGCCTGTTTCGCTAATTCAAATAAGACAGAAATAGCATTCGCTGTATTAAAATCATCATTCATTTCAGCAATAAATGTAGCACGCTGTTCTTCAATTTTCGCCAACCATTCAGCGTGATCGTCTGTTAAATTGGTGCTACTCTCAAGACGATGTTGTAAGTTAGCAAAAGATGTTTTTAGTCTGTTAAATGCACTTTTTGTACTCTCCAATAAGTCAATTGAGTAATTAATTGGATGACGATAGTGAACAGATAACATAAAGAATCGAAGGACATCTGGGTCTTGTTCTTTAATAATGTCATGAACAAGCACAAAGTTTCCAAGTGACTTTGACATTTTTTCATTATCAATGTTGATATACCCGTTATGCATCCAATACTTTGCAAAAGGTTTTCCTGTCAAAGCCTCAGATTGGGCGATTTCATTCTCATGATGGGGGAATGTTAAGTCCTGTCCACCTGCATGAATATCAATGGTATCACCTAAATATTTCTTCACCATTGCTGAACACTCGATATGCCAACCTGGGCGTCCTTCGCCCCATGGACTCTTCCACGAGATTTCCTGATCCTTTGCAGCCTTCCATAAAGCAAAGTCCAGCGCATCTCTTTTCTTTTCGCCTATACGAATACGTGCGCCTGTCTTCAGTTCATCAATTGATTGGTGAGAAAGCTTTCCATAACCTTCAAATGAACGTGTGCTGTAATACACATCGCCATCCGCTTCATAAGCGTACCCTTTTTCAATCAATGTGGCGATAAAAGCAATGATATCATCCATATTTTCTGTCACTCGAGGATGCAGGTCTGCTTTTTTGCAACCTAGTGCACTGACGTCTTCGAAATATGCTTGGATAAACCGGTCAGCAATAGTTGGAACATCTTCTCCTAATTCATTTGCCGCTTTAATGAGTTTATCATCGACATCTGTAAAGTTTGATACAAAGTGTACATCATAACCGCTGTATTCTAAATACTTACGAACAGTGTCATACACAATAGCTGGCCTTGCATTCCCAATATGAATGTAATTATAAACGGTTGGTCCGCACACATACATCTTGACCTTTCCTGGTTCAAGCGGGATAAATTCTTCCTTCTTACGAGTCAATGTATTATAAATATTGATTGTCATGATTGTTCTTCCTTTCTGCTCAATGAAGCTAGCTCACGTTTTAGTTTTTCCATTTCTCGTTCCAATTCTTTAAAACGATCGGAAACTGGATCAGGCAAATCTTGATGATTGAGATCACGATTGATTTTTTTCCCATTTTGAACCACCACGCGCCCAGGTATACCTACAACTGTTGAATGGTCTGGGACATCTTTTAACACAACTGACCCTGCACCAATCTTGGACCCTTTTCCAACAGTAATGGAACCAAGCACCTTTGCACCAGTGGCAATGAGGGCATCATCTAAAATAGTTGGATGTCGCTTTCCCTTTTCTTTCCCTGTTCCTCCTAACGTCACGCCTTGGAAAACGGTTACGTTGTTTCCGATTTCACATGTTTCTCCGATCACGACACCCATGCCGTGATCAATGAAGAAGCGCCTGCCGATTGTCGCCGCTGGATGAATCTCAACACCTGTAAAAAACCGGCTGACCTGGGAAATGACCCGCGCAATAAAATATAGTTTGCGCTTATAAAATGCATGCGCGATACGATGAGCCCAAATCGCATGAAGCCCCGAATAGGTTAGCACGACTTCAATATAGCTTCTAGCAGCAGGATCTTGATCAAACACAGTATCAATATCTTCTTTCAGCATTTTGAAAAACACATGCTCCCCCCCGTTCTTCCAAATCAATCTCTCTAAAAAATTGCTCTCTTTTTAGACAAATAAAAAACGCCTCTGCCATCTGACAGAGACGTTTTGAAACGCGGTTCCACTCTGTTTAGAAAGCTCTCTTACCTTGCAAGCTTTCTCAACTTAATCCCGTAACGGAGGTCACCGCCCTTGCATACTTACTTATGTGTTCCTCAAGGGTCTTGAGGGTGCATTTCCAAAGTCTGCCCATAAGTCTCTTTCAGCCGGTGAAGACTCTTTCTGTGATGGGTGAAAACTTTGTACTTCTCCCTCGCAACGATTTTACTTATAGTTGTTTAATACGGTTTAATACCGTTTCTTTTCCTAAAAGTTCAATGCTTTGCGGAAGTTCTGGACCATGCGTTTGTCCTGTGACAGCCACACGAATTGGCATGAATAGTTTCTTGCCTTTGTGCCCTGTTTCTTTTTGAACAGCTTTAATCGCAGCCTTAATTTCATCAGGTGTGAAAGACTCAAGGCGCTCAAGCTGTTCTGCAAAAGATGCCAAGACTTCTGGAACTTGCTCTTCTGCTAAAACTGCCTTTGCCTCTTGATTATACTCAATTTGCTCTTTAAAGAACAACTCTGTTAACTCAACAATTTCTGCTCCGTAGCTAAGCTGCTCTTGATAAAGAGAAATCAATTTACGTACCCAAACACTTTCCTCTTCCGTCAATTGTTCACTGACTTTTCCTGCTTTTTGAAGATGTGGAAGTGTTAATTGCACAACTTGATCAAGATCAAGTGCTTTCATGTATTGGTTATTCACCCATTTTAGTTTATGCATATCAAATAGAGCTGGTGACTTTGAAAGTCGGTTTACATCGAAAATTTCAATGAATTGCTCTTTTGTAAATAGTTCTTCTTCACCAACTGGAGACCATCCAAGTAATGAAATGAAGTTAAACAACGCTTCCGGTAAATAGCCCAAGTTCTTATATTGCTCGATGAATTGAATAATGGATTCATCACGTTTACTTAGTTTCTTACGATTCTCGTTGACGATCAATGTCATATGTCCGAAAAGCGGTACATCCCAGCCAAAAGCCTTGAATACCAAGATTTGTTTAGGTGTATTAGAGATATGATCCTCACCGCGGAGAATGTGTGTCATTTTCATCAAATGATCATCAACTGCAACAGCGAAGTTATAAGTGGGCGTGCCATCTTTCTTCACAATAACAAAGTCACCGATACCATCCGTTTCAAAAGAAATATCACCTTTGACCATGTCGTTAAATTTGATCATTTCACCTTTTGGTACACGGAAGCGAATACTTGGCTCTCTTCCTTCAGCAATAAGCTTGTCCTCTTCTTCTTTTGATAAATGACTGCATTTCCCAGAATATCTAGGCATTTCACTGCGGGCAATTTGCGCTTCACGTTCTTGCTCTAGTTCTTCAGCCGTACAATAGCACTTATAAGCCAAGTCCTTATCTAACAGCTCCTCATAATATTTCTTGTAAATATCATTACGCTCTGATTGTCTGTAAGGACCATAGCCACCATCTTTATCAACGCTCTCATCCCAATCAATGCCGAGCCATTTTAAATGACGGAGCTGACTTTCCTCACCGCCTTCTACATTACGTTTTTGATCCGTATCTTCAATACGAATAATAAATTTGCCGCCTTGACTGCGTGCGAACAAATAATTAAAAAGAGCCGTTCTAGCATTCCCAATATGTAAATGACCAGTTGGACTCGGTGCATAACGAACACGCACTTCATTTCCCATGAGTTTAACTTCCTTTCATCTGCACATGTTGTCTGACATTTTTTTATATACGTATTTTATCATCAAATACCTTTCGCATCAAAACGGATTTTACTTTCTCTGAAGAAGCACTGTCGCCTGTGACGCAATTCCTTCTCCTCTGCCTGTAAATCCGAGTTTCTCCGTAGTCGTTGCTTTTACATTCACCTGAGTGACATCCGCCTCAAGCGCTTCTGCAATTTTCTCACACATTGGTTGAATGTATGGAGCCATCTTTGGCTTCTGAGCCATGATCGTGCAATCAATATTCACCAGCGTATAACCTTTTTCTTTCACAAGTGCCCACACATGCTGAAGTAATTTGAATGAATCAGCACCTTTAAATTCAGGGTCAGTGTCTGGGAAGTGTCGACCAATGTCCCCTTCACCAATCGCACCTAGACATGCGTCTGCCACCGTATGAAGCAGTACGTCAGCGTCTGAATGACCGAGCAGCCCCTTTTCATAGGGAATGGTTACCCCGCCGATAATAAGGGGTCTTCCCTCTGTTAACTGATGTACATCAAAGCCTTGTCCTATTCTAAACATGTTCTAGTTCCCTCTTTCCGCCTCCATAATTGCCCTAGCAACCAATAAATCATCCGGTGTTGTCAGCTTAATATTGGTATAGTCTCCTTGGACAATATACACACTCTCACCCTGTAGTTGTTCAACAAGGCTAGCGTCGTCTGTTCCAAGGAAACCTGTCTGTTCCGCATATTCATGCGCCTCTTTTAAAATAGAATGACGAAAAGCTTGTGGGGTCTGGACTGCCCACAAGCTCTGACGTTCAATGGTTTGCTCCACTTTGCCTTCTTGAACGCGTTTAATTGTGTCTTTCACTGGTACCGCTACGACTGCGGAGCCTTTTTCAATCGCGGCTTTAACGAGTAAGTCAATCTGTCTATGCTTAATAAAAGGCCTTGCACCATCATGCACAAGCACGATGTCCGCATCTTTTACTGCTTTCAATCCTTCGTATACACTTTGCTGACGTTCTTCACCGCCAGTGACGAGTGAAACAGGCGTTTGAAAAGCGTATACCTTTAGTAGCCTTTCAAAGTCACGACGCTCCTCTTCATTGATCGCAAGGATCATGCGTTTGCATGGTGAATGGGCGTCAAACACCTTCAGTGTATGAATGATGACCGGCATTCTTTTCAGTTCAATAAAAAGTTTATTGCGGCCGGCCTTCATTCGTTTCCCCTGCCCCGCAGCCGGAATAACTACTTCATAATACATGTTCGTTCTCCCTTTAGAGCGCCTTCTCCAGAAGTTTTGGCTTCGCAAAAATCATTCTTCCAGCAGCAGTCTGAAGCACACTTGTGACCAATACATCAATGTCTTTTCCAATGTAATTGCGTCCTTCTTCGACAACAATCATCGTACCGTCATCTAAGTAGGCAACACCTTGGTTGTGCTCTTTCCCATCTTTAATGACCTGTACCTTCATTTCTTCCCCAGGCAATACGACCGGTTTGACCGCATTCGCTAGATCATTGATGTTTAACACTGCTACTTTTTGAAGTTCGCATACTTTATTTAAATTAAAATCATTTGTCACAACAACACCTGAAGTTAACTTAGCGAGCTTCACAAGCTTGCTATCAACCTCTTGAATGTCCTCGAAGTCACCTTCGTAAATCTCAACTTTGATATCCAACTCTTTTTGAATACGATTTAAAATATCAAGACCTCTTCGGCCTCTATTTCTTTTTAAGACGTCAGATGAGTCTGCAATATGCTGTAATTCTTCTAACACAAATTGAGGAATCACCATAATTCCTTCTAGGAATCCAGTTTGACAAATATCTGCGATTCTTCCATCTATGATAACACTTGTGTCTAAAATTTTCAGCTTTTTATCTTCTATTTCAGGTTCATCATCAATTGCTCCTTTTTTCTTGCTGACCTTTCCAGATCTTGAGAACAGCCCCATCATTTCATCCTTCTTCTTAAATCCTACTTGGAATCCAAGGTATCCTAAAAAGAAAGCCAGGAAAATTGGGAAAATCGTTCCAAAAATATGATATGGAATATTGTTTAGCGGGATCACGTTTACAATAAGATAAGCTAGAATAAGTCCAAATACTAAACCGAAACTTCCGGATATAAGATCAGGAAGAGGTGCCTTCAATAGAGAATCCTCGATCCATTTCATCCAATTCACAACATAGCCTGTGCACCATTTGCCGACGATGAAGAACACTGCCGCTCCTATTAGTGCTGAAAAGTAAGCATTTGTTATGAAAGGTATGTCCTTTACATTTAACAGTAGAAATAACTCTGGAATGATAAAAATTCCCACAACTGCACCCAAAATGATAAAAAACACCTGAACGATTCTTTTTAACATACCTTCACCTCCTTTATTTTTCATCTGTCTATCCACCTTCACCTGACATTGATATATGTTTAAGTTTCCCATCATGATCAACAGAAAACAAAAAGCATCATTAATATACCCAAATTCATCCATTTTTAACCGCAAATGAGAAGATTTTTCCTTTTTTATAGTTGGCGATCAATATAATGTTTTTCTTGTAATCTTTTTAATCCTTTTTTTATCTTCTTCGCTCTTACTTCTCCAATTCCTTCTACTTCATCCAATTCTTGTACATCTGCTTCCATAATTCGATCGAGCACACCGAATGCTTCAACGACATTTTCGACGATTGGCATAGGCAATCTAGGGATTTTATGCAGTAATCTGTATCCCCTTGTGTACACATAATCGTCAATATTTGTAGAAGCCGGATATCCAAGTAACTTGTACAGAATCGAATCATCTAAAAGTTCAAAACTAGACATATCTTGGAGCTGTTTGAGCAAAACATATGGATCTTTAATCTTTTCTTTCACGTAATCTTTAATAAATAAAGCTGCTTCTTGCTCCATATCTGTTATGAGCTCATTTACTTGCAGACGAATCAGATGTCCTTCTGTTCCGAGCTCTTTGATATACATATTAATTTCATTTTTAATTCTTAGCACCATTTCATAGCGATGCAGAACTGACAGCACATCACCAAATGTCACAAGCTCTTCAAATTCTAGGGCGCTTAACGTAGATATGGCATGGTCTAAAATCGTTTTATACTTCTCAAGTGTTTGAATGGCCTGATTGGCCTTCGTTAAAATAAACCCAATATCCTTCAAAGTATAACGACGATTTCCTTGGTATAAGGTAATGACATTTCTCCGTTCAGAAATCGCAATAATTAAGCACCCAGTCTGTTTTGCTACACGTTCAGCCGTTCGATGTCTCATGCCTGTTTCTGAAGAATGAATCGTTGCGTCTGGCATGAGCTGTGTATTCGCATACAAGATTTTTTGACCAGAGTCACTTAAAATAATGGCTCCATCCATTTTGGCCAATTCATATAAGTGTGCTGGGGAGAAGGCTGAATTAATGTGAAAACCTCCATCTACCACTGCTTTGACCTTATCATTATAACCAACGACAATTAACCCCCCAGTCTTGGCTCTCAATACATTTTCGATCCCTGCTCGCAGAGGTGTTCCTGGAGCCACAAACTGGACAATATCTAAGAGATCTACTTCTCTCGCTCCTTTTTTCTCTTTTTCCATTTCTATGATCCCCCTAGTGAAATACGAAGTGCCTCCGCTACATTTTCTACACCGACTAACTCAATCCCTCTAGGCTTTTTCCATCCATCCATATTCGCCTGAGGAATGAACATTCGCTTAAACCCTAGTTTAGTAGCTTCCTGTACACGCTGTTCAATTCTTGATACTCTTCTGACTTCTCCAGTCAGACCGACTTCTCCTATAAAGCAATCCGCTTGATGCGGTGCTGCATCCTTAAAGCTTGATGCAATACTGACGGCAATTGCTAGGTCAATGGCTGGTTCATCAAGCTTCACACCGCCAGCGACTTTTAAATACGCATCCTGATTCTGCAGCAACAATCCTACACGTTTTTCTAAGACTGCCATCAGTAATGACACACGATTATGATCAAGACCTGTTGCCATTCTCCGCGGATTCCCAAAGCTTGTTGGCGCAATTAATGCTTGTATTTCCACAAGAACGGGTCTTGTTCCTTCCATTGAAGCAACGACACACGAACCTGATACACCCGCTGACCGCTCTTCTAGAAAAATTTCAGACGGGTTTAATACTTCCGAGAGCCCTTCCTCTCTCATTTCAAAAATTCCTAATTCATTTGTAGAACCAAACCGGTTTTTTACTGCTCTTAGGATACGAAATGTATGATGCCGCTCTCCTTCAAAATAAAGAACAGTGTCAACCATATGCTCTAAAAGGCGCGGTCCTGCAATCGACCCTTCTTTGGTCACGTGACCAACGATAAAAATAGGGATTCCGTTCGTCTTCGCAATCTTCATCAATTGTGCTGTGCACTCCCTCACCTGAGAAACAGATCCAGGTGCTGATGTAATATCGCTTTGATAAACTGTTTGAATCGAATCCACCACAACAAAAGCGGGTTTCATCTCTTGTATAGCAGACGTTATATACTCCATATCAGTTTCAGCCAAAACATGTAAAGAGGCACTTTCAATGCCAAGACGGTCTGCTCTCAGTTTGGTTTGTTTGATTGACTCCTCTCCAGATATGTATAACACATTCTGTTTCTGGTCTGAGAGCTGTGCTGACACTTGTAATAACAATGTGGATTTACCAATACCAGGGTCTCCGCCAATCAGAACAAGAGAGCCTTTGACAATTCCACTTCCTAATACTCGGTTAAATTCTTCTAAATTTGTTTTGATTCGGGGTTCTTCTGATGTTTCAATTGTAGATATTGGTGAAGGTTGATGAACGGTTTGTACAGAATGGTTAAAAGCACTTCGGCGGTTTGCTGGCTCTTTGCGAATGACCTCTTCTGTCATACTGTTCCATGTGCCGCAGCCAGGACATTTCCCCATCCACTTGGCTGATTCATAGCCGCATGATTGGCATATAAATTTCGATTTTGTCTTTGCCATAGATTGAAGAATACAACTCCTTATACTGTTCAAAAAATAAGTAAAGTGAGGCATACGTATTGTCGGTATGCCTCTCTTTTTTTCTTACCATATTAATTCGTAGCAGCAGTTGCTTTTACGACAAATTCTCCATTTTCAACATCTATTACGACATGTTGCCCCTTTTGAATGTTGCCCTTCAGCAATTCCTCAGAAAGACGATCCTCCACATGCTTTTGAATCGCTCTTCTTAACGGACGAGCTCCATACTCAAGGTCTACACCTTCGTCGGCGATCTTCGCTTTCGCTGCCTCCGTTAGTTCAATTGAGAGATCCTGCTCTTTTAATCGTTTAGTCAATTGATCGGACATGAGGGAAACGATCTCTTTTAGATGCTTTTTCTCAAGTGAGTGGAAAACGATGATTTCATCAATACGGTTGATGAATTCTGGTCTAAATGCACGCTTTAACTCACCCATTACTTTCCCTTTCATATCTTTGTAATTTTGACTTTCATCTTGAACGTTGAAGCCGACATATTTATTTCGCTTCAGTTCACTAGCACCAACGTTTGATGTCATAATCAAAATGGTATTTCTAAAATCTACTGTACGCCCTTTAGAATCAGTTAGACGTCCATCTTCTAACACTTGCAGTAAGATATTAAACACATCTGGATGCGCTTTTTCGATCTCATCTAACAGCACTACAGAATATGGTTTTCTTCTTACTTTTTCTGTTAATTGACCACCTTCGTCATAGCCAACATAGCCTGGAGGTGAACCAACAAGTCTTGACGTAGAGTGCTTCTCCATGTACTCAGACATGTCAATACGGATCATCGCTTCTTCATCACCGAAAATAGACTCAGCCAGTGCTCTTGCAAGCTCAGTTTTACCAACCCCTGTTGGACCTAAGAAGATAAAGGAGCCAATCGGGCGTTTTGGATCTTTTAATCCGGCACGAGCACGTCTCACTGCTTTTGCTACAGCGACAACAGCTTCATCCTGTCCAATGACTCGGGAATGGAGCAATTGTTCCATATTCAGAAGCTTATCTGTTTCGGTCTGTGCAATTTTTGAAACAGGTACTCCCGTCCAACTGGACACAACCATCGCAATATCATCTACAGATACCTCTGAATTCTCTTGACCCTGCTTTTCTTTCCACGTTTTCTTAGTCACTTCTACTTTTTCACGAAGACGCTGCTCTGTATCACGTAATGAAGCTGCTTTTTCAAATTCTTGACTTTGAACAGCTGCATCCTTTTCTTTTCGAACCTCATCCAGCTTTTGCTCTAGTTCCTTTAAATTAGGCGGTGTGGTGAAAGAACGTAAACGCACCTTCGAACCTGCTTCATCAATCAGGTCAATCGCCTTATCAGGAAGGAAACGATCAGAAATGTAACGATCAGATAACTTCACCGCAGCTTCAATTGCTTCATCCGTAATGGATACACGATGATGCGCTTCATAACGATCTCTCAGTCCTTTTAAAATTTGAATACTCTCATCGACAGATGGCTGATCGACTTGAATTGGTTGGAAGCGGCGTTCTAATGCAGCATCCTTTTCAATATATTTACGATATTCATCTAACGTGGTTGCCCCAATACATTGAAGCTCACCGCGTGCTAAAGATGGTTTTAAAATATTAGAAGCATCAATGGCCCCCTCTGCTCCACCAGCACCTATCAATGTATGAAGTTCATCAATGAAGAGAATAATATTTCCAGCCTGACGAATTTCATCCATGACTTTTTTTAAACGATCCTCGAATTCACCGCGATACTTCGTTCCCGCTACAACGGTTCCCATATCGAGTGTCATCACTCGTTTATCACGTAAGATTTCTGGTACTTCATTGTGGATAATTTGCTGTGCAAGACCTTCTGCGATGGCTGTTTTACCAACACCAGGTTCACCGATTAGCACAGGGTTATTCTTCGTTCTTCTACTTAATACCTCTATCACACGTTGAATTTCTTTGCTTCGGCCAATGACAGGATCTAAACTGTCCTCTTTTGCAATAGCTGTTAAATCTCTAGCCAAACTATCCAATGTTGGCGTATTTGCATTGCTATTAGATCCTGCAGTAGAGGTACCAGTCTCATTGCTACCAAGCAACTGTAATACTTGTTGACGCGCTTTATTTAAGCTCACTCCGAGATTATTTAATACGCGGGCAGCAACACCCTCGCCTTCACGAATCAGCCCTAAAAGAATATGTTCTGTCCCTACATAGGAATGACCTAGCTTTCTCGCTTCATCCATTGAAAGCTCAGTAACCTTCTTTGCTCTTGGCGTATAATGAGGAATAGCTTGAGATACCTCTTGTCCTCTCCCAATCAAGCTTTCAACTTCTTTTTGGATTTTTTCTGAAACAAGACCCAGTGCTTCTAATGCTTTTGCGGCAATTCCTTCACCTTCGCGTACAAGACCAAGTAAAATATGCTCTGTTCCGATGTTCTTATGGCCTAGGCGAATAGCTTCTTCTTGTGCAAGCGCTAATACCTTTTGAGCTCTTTCAGTGAATCTTCCAAACATCATATCGTTTCATCCTCCTGTCCATTCCTATGCATTTCTAAGCGCAGCCTTTCTCTAATAATCGCTGCTCGTTTGATATCTCTTTCATTTGGCTCCAAGGCTCCTCCTGAATATTGTTGGAGAAAACCAGGCTGCGTTAAAATCATGAGCTCATTCAGTATATTACTTGAAAGCCCCTTAATGATACCTAAATCAATTCCAAGCCGCACATCCGAAAGACACTTTGCTGTCTCCTTCGATTCAATCATGCGACAATTGGCCAATATTCCTAAAGAACGGTATACTCTGTCCTCAAGTTCAATTTTAGACGTTTGATATAATGCTTTTCGTGCAGATCGCTCTTGTTCAATGAGTTGAGCTGTCACACTATTCAAGTCATCCACAATATTCTCTTCTGATTGACCAAGCGTCATTTGATTCGAGATCTGAAAGATGTTTCCTATTGCTTCGCTACCCTCACCATAAATTCCTCTGACCACAAGGCCTAATTGATTAATTGCAGGAATGATGCGATTCATTTGTCTTGTGAGAGCTAATGCTGGTAAATGCATCATGACTGACGCCCTAATTCCTGTGCCTACATTGGTTGGACAGCTTGTTAAGTATCCCCGCTTTTCTGAAAACGCATAATCCACCTGCTCTTCAATCCAGTCATCTACTTGATTTGCAACCTTTAAAGCATTTGCAAGCTGAAATCCAGGGAACAAGCATTGGATACGAATATGGTCTTCTTCATTTAGCATCACGCTGATTTCTTCATTTTTAGAAAGCAAGCAGCCACCAAACCTTGACTCTGCCAAGTTAGGGCTAATCAGATGTTTTTCAACAAGTACCCTCTTCGCTAAAGGCTGCGTTTCATTCATTCGAATAAGAACAAAGTTTCCAATATCTTTTACTTCTTGGCTAGCAAACTTCTGCTCGAATTGCTGGAGAACAGCTTCAGCTTCTTCTTGAGAAAACTGAGTTGGGAAACGAACATGCTCTAGATTACGTGCTAGCCGAATGCGACTGCTTAGAACGATGTCACTTTCTGGTCCTTTTTGTTTCATCCATTGACTCAATGCGTCTTGAATAAAGTGCTGGAGTGACATGTCGTTAATCTCCCTCCCTCTGCTGAGATTGCTCTTGCTCTAATGCTCGAATTTGATCTCGAACTTCCGCTGCTTTTTCAAACTCTTCCTGCTCAATTAGCTGTTTTAACTCTTGTTGCATCATCTCGAGCTTCCGGCGTACATGAAGGTTGCCGGCAATTCGTTTTGGAACTTTTCCATTATGAACTGTATTTCCACTATGAACTTTCCGGAACACAGGATTAAGATACTGATCAAACGTCCGATAGCATTCTGCACAACCAAAGCGACCCGTTTTTCTAAATTGCTGAAAGGTTAACCCACATTTTGGACATTGGTTCACTTCTCTCGCTTCTTGAAAAATAGATGATCCTTTATTAGCACTGGATGTAAAGCTCGGATCAATATTTAATAATCCTGACAATAAGTTGTGAATCGAGAAACCTTGGTTTCCACTCATAGCATATGAATCACTGTTTTCTTTTGCACATTGCTCACATATGTGCATTTCTTGTTTTTCTCCATTTATAACTTTTGTAAAGTGAAAAGTGGCTGGTCTCTCATTGCATTCTTGACAAATCAATCTTTTCACCCGCTTTACTTTAATTTTAAAGCATTTAACATTGCTTTCATCATCCGAGCCCTCAGCTCATCACGTTCAGGTAAATCAATGTGCAATACAGAACGGTCCATGACACTGATCATCATCTTTGCTTCTCTTTCAGATAAAATGTTATTTTCAACAAGACGCATGATGATATGATCAGATGCAGCCTGTGATAAACGATGATATATTTGAGAAATAATGTTGTTCAATAAATCGACTTCATCATTCATTTTGACTTTAATAATGCGGATATAGCCACCGCCTCCACGCTTACTTTCAACGATATAGCCTCTTTCACTTGTAAAGCGTGTATTGATAACATAGTTAATTTGTGAAGGTACACATTGAAACTTATCTGCAATTTCATTGCGCTTAATTTCTAATATTTCTCGACCATTCTGTTCCAAGACTTCCTTCAAATACTGCTCGATGATATCAGAAATATTTTGTGCCACTCCGCCTCCTCCTCCATTGACTTTGACTATATTTGACTTTAATCTTACTATAAATTTTTTTGATCAATTTTTCAAGATAATCGCTCAACTAAGAATATTATTTCCACATTTATCTTATGTCAAACCTCTGAAAAACACAAAAAAGACCAGTTCCGAATGGAACTGATCTTTAGACAAGCTTGGCGGCGTCCTACTCTCACAGGGGGAGACCCCCAACTACCA
>NZ_JBIVPN010000011.1:0-55391 GCF_044754665.1 Bacillus sp. NPDC093026
GCGTGGTGACACGTGGAGCTGACAGATACTAATCGATCGAGGACTTAACCTATTCTTATGTGAAGCATGAACATTGTTATCTAGTTTTGAGAGAACATTCTCTCCATCAGGTTTGGTGGCGATAGCGAAGAGGTCACACCCGTTCCCATACCGAACACGGAAGTTAAGCTCTTCAGCGCCGATGGTAGTTGGGGGTCTCCCCCTGTGAGAGTAGGACGCCGCCAAGCTTGTCTAAAGATCAGTTCCATTCGGAACTGGTCTTTTTTGTGTTTTTCAGGAAAGGAACAAACACTCGATGCATGGTGGACACATATACTAAACTATCATCTAAAACATTCTTAATTTTGTATACAATTGAAAGAGCTAGGGCATACTGAAGCTATAAGTGGAGGTGTCACAATGAGTGAAAAAGAGCGGGAAGCTATTTGTTTGATTTGTGAAGAGAAAAAGACAAAAGGAATTTATTTGTATCATCAGTTTTTATGTCAGGGCTGTGAACGAAAGTTAATTTCTACATCGACCTCTGATCCTAGCTATGCCGATTATGTCAAAAAACTTAAAAACCTTCATACGCCCCCCTTGTATTCATAAGACCATTAGATGGTCTTTTTTTATGAGCTATTTACGATTAGGCTGTTTTTGGAACTTAGTTTGGACATCACCCGTAATAAATAATAAGATAAACAGAGAGCCTGATTATTTATAGGAGTCGATAAAATGAAATCAATCTTTTTCACATTTATATGGGCCTTAATCTCTAGTCTTTTTTCGTTTGCGATTTTAATCGTCAGTATTGGGTATTTCCATCATCATGTTGGCTTATCGATGCTGTATGCCTTGATTGGTTGGGGTTCCATGTTTGCAGGGAGCAGATGGATGGCTGTTCATTTGTTTTTAAAGAAGCATGGACTTTCCCGTAGTGATTATGTATATATCAAACAGCATTTAAAAGAAGCAAGACATAAGTTAGTTCGTTTGAAGAAGGCTTTATTTGCTGTAAAGAACGTAAAGACCATTAAACATAACTATGAAATCCTTCGACTGGCACGAAGAATTTATACGATAACTAAGAAAGAGCCGAACCGCTTTTATGATGCGCAGCGATTTTATTTTGAAAGTTTGGATTCCGTTGTTCAATTAACGGAGAAATATGCACTGCTTTATAATCAGCCAAATCGTAGTCATGAACTTGAGATGACACTGAGTCAAACACGAGTCACATTGACGGAGTTGCAAAAGCAATTGACGAATGATTTGCAACAAATTTTAGGAAGAGACATTGAAGCACTTCATATTGAGCTTGAAGTGGCAGATAAGATGATTAAAAAGTAGATGAAAGGAGTCAAACTCAATGAAACCAGAAGATCACATTACACCTTCACTTACATCCACTACAGGTCTTCAGTTTCGGGTGTTTGATACTTTATCTGATGAGGAAAAACAAGAGGCGTTGCAACGTGCTGAAAATATCCCTGAAAATCAACAAAAGTTGCTTTTATACGGTATGCGTGTGCAACAACGATTATTAGAACAATCTCAGCAAATAATGAATTATGTTGAGAAAAAAGATATTGATCAAATAGGAGATGTGCTTGAGGCCTTTTTGCAGCAATTACGTTTGGTGGAGCCTGAGGATTTGTTACCAAAGAAACAAGGCTTTTTTTCGAGATTGTTTAAAAGAGAGAGGCGCTCTATACAAGAGATGGTATCTCGGTTTAAACAAGCAGAAGCACAAATAGACCGATTATCTGCAAGGCTGCGTTATGCAAGGAATGTATTAATTTCAGACCATAAATTATTAGATCGTTTATTTGAAGAAAATCAGTTGTTTTTCCAAGAGATGACACTACAGGTGGCAGCAGCTGAAGCTAAGTTGGAGTATATAGAGCAACAGGTGCTCCCTGCAACCAAACGGTTTGGTGATCGAACGTTAGAGGAGCAGTTGATGAATCAGAAAGTTGATTATGAGGAATATATGGAGAGATTGAGAGAACGCAAGTATAATTTACTGTTAAGCCGGCAAATTGCACTACAATGTAATGCCCAAATTCGGATGATTCAGCATACGAATCATACATTAGCCAATCATATTCAATCGACTGTTTCAGCATCTATTCCTTTATGGATTAACCAAATGTCCATTGCATTAACGCATATTCAGCAACGAGCTAATTCAGCCCTTGAGCAACGAATTCATCAAACGTATGAAAATATATCAAAGCATCAAGAGTCTCTCCATGAAGGTGCCTTCTCAAAGCCTGTTGATACGTTGAAAAAGATTCAACTCCAATTAGCTGAAACATTACAGGAGACTTTACAAGTCAAAGAAAATGGAAGTCAAGTCCGTGCTCAATTAAAAAGCAATATGCACGAGGCTGAACAACAGCTTGCAAATCATAAACCAATAAAGGAATAACAATCCACCTTTCAGTTCACTTGTTTGAACGGTATAATAGAAATAAGATATCGTTTAAGTGAAAAGGGTCGATTTGTTTGAAAACACCTTTATATACAGCATTATCACAACATGCAGAAAAGAAACCTTATTCTTTTCATGTTCCAGGACATCACAATGGAGATGTCTTTTTTGATGAAGCACGGGCCTATTATGAACCACTTCTTCAACTAGATGTGACCGAGCTTATAGGTCTAGATGATCTCCATCACCCAACTGGTGTGATTCAAGAGGCAGAGGATTTATTAGCACAACTATATGGTGCAGATCAAAGCTTTTTCCTTGTGAATGGCACGACGGTTGGAAATTTAGCTATGGTGATGGCTACATGTAGCACTGGTGATCAAATTCTTGTTCAGCGAAATTGCCATAAGTCTGTTTTCCATGCGATTGAGTTGGCAGGGGCAACGCCTGTGTTTTTAGAAACTGAGGTGGACAAACAACTGCATGTTCCAACACATGTCACCGAAGAGACGCTGAAACATGCGATCGCAAGGCATCCGAACTGTCAAGCAATCGTCTTGACCTATCCGAATTACTACGGGCATGCAGCGGATTTGTCAAAGCTGGTACAAACTTGTCATGAGGCAGGAATGATCGTTTTGGTTGATGAGGCACACGGTGCGCATTTTGTATTGGGCGGTGCCTTTCCTCCATCTGCCCTTTCCTATGGAGCTGACGTGGTGGTACAATCAGCACATAAAACACTTCCTGCTATGACAATGGGCTCCTTTCTTCATCTTCAAGGGGAACGGATTGATGCTGAGCGGGTGAAAACATGGCTAACGATGCTTCAGAGCAGTTCCCCTTCCTATCCCATTATGGCTTCGTTAGATGTGGCGAGGGCTTTTGTTGAAGAGATCAAAGAAAAAGGGCAAGTGAGCGAAATCATGAGAGGGCTGTCAAAGCTGAAAGATCAGCTAAAGCGTATTCCTCATATTGAATTGGTCGAGTCTGACTCTCTATCTAACGATCCATTAAAATGCGTGATTCGGTCAACAAGAGGGCTTACAGGCTATGAATTAAAGAAGGTGTTTGAATCGGTTGATGTTCATCCAGAACTTGCGGATGAATATCAGGTTTTGCTGATTTTCGGTCTTGGAAAAATGAGGGACTTTCCCTTTACCAGCATAGAGCACGCCCTTCAGCATAGTGAATCATTGTTGATAGGAATGGAACATCGTCAAATTGAATCAGCATCTATAGAGATGGATCAGCAAAGACAAGGAATGGAAGCAGTTCCTTTTGAAGAAGCAGAAGGTCGGATAAGTGCAGAATCGATCATTCCATATCCACCTGGAATTCCTTTGATGATCAAGGGAGAGCGCATTGAAGCAGACCAAATTGCAACATTAAGCCGCTTGCTTGAACATCAGGTTCATGTTCAAGCAAGTCAGGTAATAAAACAGAGGAAATTATATGTTTATATAGAAGAGGAGACACGATGAGCGGTATGTTTATTACGTTTGAGGGGCCGGAAGGTGCGGGTAAAACAACGATAATTAAAAAAGTGTATGAAAAAATGGAACGTCAAGGGTATGCAGTGATGGCAACGCGGGAACCAGGTGGCATTGAGATTGCAGAACAGATTCGCGAGATCATTTTAAATGAAAAGAATACAAAAATGGATGCGAAAACAGAGGCATTGCTGTACGCAGCGGCTAGAAGACAGCATTTAGCTGAGAAGGTGGAACCAGCTTTAGACCGAGGAATTACCGTCTTATGTGATCGTTTTGTAGACAGCTCCCTTGCTTATCAAGGTTATGCCAGAGGGCTTGGAATCGAAGAAGTAAAATCTATTAATGATTTTGCCATTAACGGAATGATGCCACAAATGACAATTTACTTTTCTATTACGCCAGAAGAGGGATTGAAGAGAATTCATGCAAATCAAGGAAGAGAAAAAAACCGATTGGACATGGAGACGCTGAAATTTCATGAGCTTGTAAGAGAAGGCTATGAATTACTCATTGCTCAATCACCAGAACGATTCCGTGTAGTGGATGCTTCAAAGCCAATGCAAGACGTGTATGAAGAAGTGCTTCAACTTATTCAGGACACATTAAAGAAAAATCAAATATGACCTAATTGCCAATCGTTGTTATAATAAAGAGGAAGACATCGGCATGTCATCTGTGCCTAAAACGAAGGAGGCCAATCAAATGAAATTAATTGTTGCCGTTGTACAGGACCAAGATAGCAGCAAACTGTTGAAAATATTGACCGAACATCATTTCGGCGTAACAAAATTAGCTTCAACTGGTGGGTTTTTAAAGTCTGGAAATACGACTTTCATTATTGGTTGTGATGATGTCCGAGTGGAGAAAGCATTACATCTCATAAAAGAAAATTGTCGTAAACGTGATCAAATGATTGCACCTGTATCACCAATGGGTGGAAATGCAGATTCATATGTACCATACCCTGTTGAAGTTGAGGTTGGTGGAGCTACTGTCTTTATTCTGCCAGTTGAACAATTTCATCAATTTTAAGGATGGGTTGCTGTGAAAATTAATCAAGATATGCGGCTGCTGTTAGAAAAACGTGAACTTCAGGCGATCAAAGGAAGTCAGATGTCTTCCTCTTTTAGAGCATCTTTGGAGACACAAAGCGGCAAAATGCGTTTAGAACAACTGACGGTAATGCTTAGTGATATCGAAGTAATCGGTAAAAAGCTGACGAAGTCTCGAAATTTAAAGGATTTGGCAAAGTTTAAAGGACTTGTGAAACGCTTTGTGAAAGAGACGGTAGATCATGGTTTAAATATAGAGACTTCTCGGAGCTTTGATCTTTACGGCAATACGCGGACACTCGCTTTAGTCAAAGCTTTAGATGAGAAGCTTATGGAATTAACAGAGGATATGATGAATCAAGAGAAACCCTCTATTGACTTGCTTGAACGTATAGGAGAAATAAAAGGTTTATTGATTAACCTTTACACATAGAGAGTGATAACATGGCAATTAGCTGGGATGACATGAAGGATTTACAGCCGCGCGTCATGCGGCTGATTTTTAATAGCATAGATAAAGATCGACTTGCTCATGCCTACTTATTTGAAGGGAAAAAAGGAACAGGAAAGCTAGATGCTGCCTTGCTTTTAGCCAAGAGCTTCTTTTGCTTGGAAGCAGGTGTGAAACCATGTGAGTCATGTCAAAACTGTAAAAGGATTCAGTCTGGAAACCATCCAGATTTACATCTTGTGCAGCCCGATGGTCAATCAATTAAAAAAGTGCAAGTGCAGGCATTGCAGGAGGAATTTACAAAAGCAGGTGTAGAATCGCACCGAAAAATGTATATCATTCTTCATGCGGACAAAATGACCGTTAATGCTGCGAACAGTTTACTGAAGTTCCTAGAGGAGCCTAACCGGGAAACGATGGCCATTTTAATCACTGAGCAATCTCATAAAATGCTGGATACGATGATTTCAAGATGTCAGATGCTTCGTTTTCAACCTTTGCAGCCGCAATCACTGGAGCAGCAACTTTTGCAAGAAAATGTACCTGAGTATCTTGCAAGGCTTTTGTCGAATTTAACAAATAATTTAGCAGAAGCACTCGAATTAAGTCGAAATGATCAGTTTGCAGAGTCTAGAGCGAAAGTGATAAAATTGTATGAAGTCTTGCATCAGCGAAAAGAACATGCATTTTTTTATATACAGGATCAATGGATGCCTTTTTTCAAAGAGAAAGACCTTCAAGAAACAGGTCTGGATATGCTTTTATTTATATATCGTGATGTATTGTCGATTCAAATAGGAAACGAAGATAAAGTCATTTATCAAGACTTATTCCAGACAATGAAGCAGCACGCGCTGCATTCCACACAGCAAATGGTGACAAACCAGATCCTTGCTGTATTAGAAGCGAAAAAGAGACTTCAATCCAACGTGAATGCCCAAGGGCTAATGGAGCAATTGGTGTTGATGTTGCAGGAGGGATAAGCTTGTACAACGTAATTGGTGTTCGCTTTAAGAAAGCGGGCAAAATCTATTATTTCGATCCAAACGGATTTCATATAGAAAATGATAGTTGTGTCATTGTAGAAACAGTAAGAGGGGTTGAGTACGGACAAGTGGTCATCGCCAATAAGAAAGTGGATGAACACGATGTCGTTCTCCCTCTTCGGAAGGTCATTCGTGTAGCAGACGAGCGAGACCGGCTCATTGTTGAGGAGAATAAAGATGCGGCGAAGTCAGCCTTTGATATATGTCTTCAAAAGGTAAGTGAACACGGATTAGAAATGAAACTAGTTGATGTTGAATTCACGTTTGACCGGAACAAAGTCATTTTCTACTTCACAGCTGATGGCAGAGTGGATTTTCGTGAACTAGTGAAAGACCTTGCATCGATCTTCAAAACTAGAATTGAACTTCGTCAGATTGGTGTAAGAGACGAAGCGAAAATGTTAGGTGGTATTGGTCCATGTGGACGCATGCTTTGCTGTTCTACATTTTTAGGAGATTTTGAACCTGTGTCCATTAAGATGGCAAAAGATCAAAATCTGTCGTTAAATCCTACAAAGATTTCAGGGCTTTGCGGTCGTTTGATGTGTTGCTTGAAATATGAAAATGATGAATATGAATCAGCAAAAGAACAATTACCGGATATCGGTGAGATGATCCAGACGTCTAGCGGCTCTGCAAAGGTAGTTGGGCTCAACATTTTAGAACGGATTATACAAGTTAAATTAACCGAACAAGAAAAAGTGATAGAATATACTTGGGAAGAATTATTACAAGAAGGCGTTGTATCTGCACAAACAACTGAGTAACGAGGTGTGCCACCTTGGATAAAAAGGAACTATTTGATACGGTAATCAATTTAGAAGAACAAATTGGTTCTCTCTATCGCCAGCTAGGTGATTTGAAAAATCATATCGGTGAAGTGATCGAGGAAAACCATCAGCTTCAGATGGAGAACCAGCACTTGCGTGAACGTTTAGATCAGTCCAATCGAGACAAGTCATATGAGGCGTCGAATGATGAGACTGCCCAAAAGCCAAGTCATTCTGATATAGGAGAAGGTCATGATAACCTAGCTCGTCTATATCAGGAGGGCTTCCATATTTGTAATGTGCATTATGGGAGCATTCGTAAAGAGGGAGACTGTTTGTTCTGTCTGTCATTTTTAAATAAAAAATGAGAAAAGGCTTCCGCTGCATCGGGAGCCTTTTTCACAGGAAAAGAAAGGATACATCATGGTTTCGTTAAGAGAAGATGAACGTTTAGATTACTTGCTGGCAGAAGATATGAAGATTATTCAAAGCAAGACTGTCTTTGCCTTTTCATTGGATGCGGTGTTATTAGCAAAATTTGCGTATGTTCCGATTCAAAAAGGAGAAATCATTGATCTTTGTACGGGAAATGGCATTATCCCATTGCTACTCTCGACTCGTTCCAAAGCCTCCATTACAGGTGTCGAAATTCAAGAACGATTATTTGATATGGCAAAAAGGAGTGTAGAGCATAACCAACTAGAACATCAAATTGAATTGATTCATGGTGATTTAAATGATATGCCAACACGCTATGGGAATCATAAGGTAGATGTGATTACGTGTAACCCGCCATATTTTAAAACACCTTCACAGGATGAAATCAATGAAAATGAATATTTAGCGATTGCACGTCATGAGATTCATTGTACATTAGAAGATGTTATTCGCGTTTCTTCAATCTTGCTCAAACAAGGAGGCAAACTTGCAATGGTTCATCGTCCAGGGCGTTTGCTTGAAATCATCGAGCTGATGAAAAAATACCGAATTGAGCCGAAACGGATTCAATTCGTTTATCCAAAGCAAGGAAAAGAAGCCAATACCATCTTAGTGGAAGGTCTCAAAGATGGTAAGCCAGATTTGAAAATCCTCCCGCCACTCTTTGTTTATGGGGAAAATCAAGAGTATACAAATGAAATCAGGAAGATACTGTATGGAGAAGCATAATCATTATTTTTATGTACTGAAATGTGCAGATGGAAGCCTGTATGCAGGATATACAAATGACTTACAAAAAAGGCTGGCGACACATAATAGCGGGAAGGGCGCAAAGTATACAAGAGCGAGACGACCGGTTGAGCTGTATTATCACGAATGCTTCCCAACCAAAAGAGCTGCGATGCAGCAGGAGTATCATTTCAAAACATGGACGCGTAAAAAGAAGGACAGTTATATAGAAGAAAAGCAAAATGAAAAGGAGGCGGCACATGCTAAAGACACAGAAAAGCTTTGATGGTCAATCCGATATGGGTGTGCTTTATTTAGTTCCAACCCCAATCGGAAACTTAGAAGATATGACGTTTCGAGCGATACAAACGTTAAAAGATGTAGACTACATTGCTGCAGAAGATACAAGACAAACGAGAAAACTTTGTCATGTATACGAAATTGACACACCTCTAACAAGTTATCATGAACATAATAAAGACAGCAGCGGCCATAAGTTAATTGAATGGTTAAAAGAAGGAAAGCACATTGCGCTTGTTAGTGATGCTGGATTACCGACCATTTCTGATCCAGGAGCTGAGATTGTTCGAGACTTTACGAGAATCGGCGGGTATGTGATTCCATTACCTGGCGCAAATGCGGCATTAACGGCTTTAATTGCATCAGGGATCGCACCTCAACCATTTTTCTTTTATGGTTTCCTCGATAGACAGAAAAAGGAAAAGAGAAAACAGCTAGAAGCATTAAAAAAACGCCAAGAAACAATCATTTTTTATGAAGCACCCCATCGTTTAAAAGAAACCCTTACCGTTATGAAAGATGTTTGGGGAAATCGAAACATTGCTATTACACGAGAATTAACGAAAAAATTTGAAGAATTCATACGTGGAGATCTAGACCATGTATTGACTTGGGCAGGAGAGCATCAAATTCGTGGAGAGTTCTGTCTTGTGGTAGAAGGAAATGATCAAGTGGATGAGGAATTGAATGAAGAGACATGGTGGCAATCCTTATCTGAAAAAGAACACGTCATTCATTACATAGAAGAAGGTTTGACGTCAAAAGAAGCGATCAAGCGTACAGCAGTCGAACGAGGTGTGCCAAAGCGCATGATATATGATGCATATCATGTTGAACAATAAAGAAAGGTTCTTGCAAACGGTGCAAGAACCTTTTATATAAAAATTATTTTTGTGATTGAAGTTGGCTTTGGATTTCGTTAATGATTTGTTCAGCACCTTCACGGCTAAGAACTAATTTACCATTAGCAAGTTTAAGGTTATCGTCTGATACTTCACCTGTTACTTGGCAAGTCATGTTTGGTTTATATTTTTTTAGGATAATTTTTTCATCATCAACATAAATTTCCAAAGCATCTTTTTCAGCAATTCCTAACGTGCGGCGAAGTTCGATTGGAATCACCACGCGTCCTAATTCGTCAACTTTACGTACAATACCTGTAGATTTCATCTTCATTCTCCTCCCAAAAAGTCCTTATTCTTAATATAATATTATCTTCGTCATTATTCGACAAATTCCTTACATTCCTAGCATAACAAGGTTTCCATAAATCGTCAATCATTTTGTTTACTATTGTTTGTAAAATATGACTCTTATACTCAAAAAACCTCTAAACTACTGATACATAAGGATTTATTAGACATAATGCTTTAGAATATTATAAATGATGAAAACAGATTATCAAGACTTTTGCCCTAAATTAGCCAATTATGAATCTGGAAACAGATTTCTTACGACAATATTCGACAAAACGTCGTGCGGTTTGTCGTTTTTTTCGGGGAACTCATCTTTTTCCATCATTTCATACCGTTCTATGTATATATGCTTGATCTTAAAGGCTAAGATGGTATCATAGAGAAAGCACAAGTGAAAAAAGATTTGAATTTGATACATTTTAATGAAGTCTTCATAACCGCTCTCGTCCATTGGGCGGGAGTTTTTGACATTCATACACACGCAGGAGGTTCCGACATGCCGGAAAAGAAAAAAACGTTTTATTTGACAACACCTATTTACTATCCGAGCGGAAAATTACATATTGGACATGCTTATACGACAGTGGCAGGGGATGCCATGGCTCGATATAAACGTCTTCAAGGCTATGATGTGATGTATTTAACGGGTACAGATGAGCACGGGCAAAAAATTCAACAAAAAGCAGAAGAGCAAAATATTACTCCGATCGAGTATTTAGATCCAGTGGTTGCAGACATCAAATCTTTATGGAAGAAACTCGACATTTCAAATGATGATTTCATTCGTACAACGGAAAAACGCCATACGAAAATCATTGAGCAAGTCTTCCAAAAGCTGCTTGATCAAGGAGATATCTATTTAGATCAATATGAAGGCTGGTACAGTATTCCTGACGAAACATTTTATACTGAAACACAGCTCGTTGATGTTGAACGAAATGAAAAAGGTGAAGTCATTGGCGGGAAAAGCCCTGACAGTGGACACCCTGTTGAATTAATTAAAGAAGAATCATACTTCTTTCGTATGAGTAAGTATGCCGATCGTTTACTTGACTATTATGAAAAGAATCCATCATTCATTCAGCCAGAATCAAGAAAAAATGAAATGATCAATAACTTCATTAAACCAGGTTTAGAGGATCTAGCTGTATCGAGAACAACCTTTGATTGGGGAATCAAGGTGCCAAATAATCCGAAACACGTCATTTACGTCTGGATTGATGCTTTATTCAACTATTTAACGGCTATTGGCTATGGAACAGACCAAGATGAAAAGTACAAAAAGTATTGGCCAGCCAATGTGCATCTTGTAGGGAAAGAGATTGTCCGTTTCCATACAATTTATTGGCCAATTATGCTGATGGCACTTGATCTGCCGCTGCCAAAACAAGTCTTTGCACATGGTTGGCTTTTAATGAAGGATGGCAAGATGTCTAAATCAAAAGGGAATGTAGTAGACCCAGTCACGTTAATTGATCGTTATGGTCTTGATGCCCTTCGATATTATCTTCTTCGTGAAGTACCTTTTGGTGCAGATGGTGTGTTTACACCAGAGGGATTTGTGGAACGTGTAAACTATGACCTTGCCAATGACTTAGGAAATCTGCTTAACCGTACGGTTGCAATGGTTCAAAAATATTTTGACGGTACGTTAAGCAGCTATAAAGGTCCAGTAAATAAATTCGATGAGGAACTCAAAGCTGTTGCTGAACAAACCGTGAAAGCCTATGAAGAAGCGATGGAAAACCTTGAATTCTCGGTGGCTCTCTCAAATGTCTGGACATTAATCAGCAGAACCAATAAATATATCGACCAAACAGCTCCATGGGTGCTGGCTAAAGATGAAACAAAGCGAAAAGAGCTTCACTCTGTTATGTACCATTTAGCAGAATCATTGCGAATCACCGCAGTACTGTTAACGCCATTCTTAACAAAAACACCTAAGAAAATCTTCTTCCAACTAGGGGTTGAAGATGACAAAATGAAAAGCTGGGACAGTATTCAATCTTTTGGTGCTATTCAACAAACAACCGTGCAAAAAGGAGAGCCGCTATTCCCTCGTTTAGATGTTGAGGAAGAAGTGACTTACATTAAAGAAAAAATGCAGGGAAGCTCACCTCAAGCTGAAGAGAAGAAAGTTGAAATAGAAGAAACGGAAGTACCTGATTTAGGAGAAGAAATCGCATTTGATGATTTCTCGAAAGTCGATCTTCGTGTAGCGCAAGTATTGCAAGCAGCCCCAGTAAAAAAAGCAGATCGACTATTAAAGCTTCAGGTTGATTTTGGATTTGAGAAAAGACAAATTGTTTCAGGGATCGCTAAGCATTATCAGCCGGAGGAATTAGTAGGGAAAAAGTTAGTTTGTGTAGCGAATTTAACACCTGTTAAACTTCGCGGGGAAATTTCCCAGGGAATGATTTTAACTGGTGAAACTGGCGGGAAATTACAAGTCCTTGAAGTAGATCAATCACTAGCCAACGGAACCAAAATTCTATAATTCAACAAAGGTGTTCCACGTGTAACATTTCGTCGAACACCTTTTGTTTTTCATGAGACTTGTCGAAAGGAGTAATGAATATGTTATTTGATACACATGCTCACTTAAATGCGGAGCAATATAGTGAGGACTTAGAGCAGGTCATTGAGAGAGCAAAGAGTGAAAAGGTAGAGAAAATCGTAGTAGTGGGATTCGATCGACCAACGATTACCAGAGCGATGGAGTTAATTGAAGAGTATAATTTTATTTATGCAGCCATTGGTTGGCACCCTGTTGATGCGATTGACATGACGGATGAGGATTTGGCTTGGTTGAAAGATTTATCTCAACACAAAAAGGTCGTTGCAATCGGGGAAATGGGGCTAGATTATCATTGGGACAAGTCGCCAAAAGATATTCAAAAAGAAGTCTTTAGACGACAAATTGCTCTTGCGAAGGAAGTGAAGCTTCCGATCATCATTCACAATCGTGACGCAACAGAAGATGTGGTCACTATCTTGAAAGAAGAAGGAGCAGCTGATGTTGGAGGTATCATGCACTGCTTTACAGGAAGCTTAGAAGTTGCAAAAATCTGCATGGAGATGAACTTTTATATTTCATTCGGTGGACCTGTGACATTTAAAAACGCTAAAAAACCGAAGGAAGTCGTCAAAGAAATACCAAGAGATCGGTTATTGATTGAAACAGACTGCCCATATTTAACACCGACACCATTTAGAGGGAAACGCAATGAACCAAGTTATGTAAAATATATTGCTGAGCAAATAGCTGAATTGCGTGAGATGAGCTTTGAAGAGCTTGCAGAATTGACAACAGAAAATGCAAAAAAAGTTTTCGGTATAAATTGACAGTATATGATATCAATCATTGTTTAAGCTTGTCCATTTATGAAACATAAAGAAAAAGTTCTACACGTTTGCTACTCCTCATAGGATAAGTTGTCGATAAGTCTTTCTTCCCTTCCTCCCTTAAAGCTTCCATAATAGGTATACAATCAAGCATTTTTGTACAGTGGGTGGAAGGGTTGACAGGTTTTGAGATACTCTATATAATCTCTCCGAGGAGAAGGAGGCGTTTTTCATCGTTCAAAAAATGAAAAATCTGTTTTCTGTTAAGCAAGGAAAAGGGAAGGTTCCTCTACTAGTCGTTTGCTTACTTTTAGCTGGAACTGGGACGGCTTACGGTGCACATGAGTTCACTAAGCAGTCTATTACTATTTCTATCAATGGTAAAGAGAAAACAATTCGTACACATGAAGAGACAGTAGCACAGCTGCTTTCAGACCTTGGGATAAGGACCAGGGCGGAGGATCATATCTCCCCAAGCCGAAATACAAAGATTCAAGATAATATGAACATTGTGTATGATGCGGCATTACCGGTTCATCTTACCCTGAATGGTAAAGAGAGAACGATTTGGACAACAGATCAGACGGTTGGAGCATTATTGAAGAATCAACAAATAGATATTGGGAAGCACGATCAAGTGACTCTAGAAAAGAATGACAAGATTGAAAAGGACATGAAACTTGTTGTTCAGCAGGCCTTCCAGGTCAGCTTAAATGATGGAGGAAAGAATAAAAAGGTGTGGACCACTTCGACTACCGTCGCTGACTTTTTAAAGCAACAAGAGCTAAAGCTCAAGAAGCACGATAAGATCAAACCTGCGTTACATACATCCATTTCTAAAAAAAGCGCAGATATTCAGATCACTCGGGTGGAAAAAGTCACCGATGTAGTGGAAGAGAAAATTGCTTTTGAAACCAAACATAAAAAGGATCGTTCTCTAGAACAAGGAATAGAGAAGGTACTGAAAAAAGGTGAAGAAGGTAAATTGAAGAAGCACTATGCCATTGTGAAAGAAAACGGCAAAGTGGTGTCTAAAGAATTGATCAAAGAAGTAACTGTGAAAGATAGCAAAGATCGCTTAGTTGCCATTGGCACACAAGTGTCCGAAAAGGAACCTAAAGCGTCCCCAGTTGTTTCAAGAAGCAATGAATCGTCTGGGAAAGAATTTTATGTGACTTCAACAGCTTATACAGCAAGTTGCAGTGGATGTACGGGTAAAACGTCGACAGGCTATAATTTAAAAGCAAATCCAGGTGCAAAGGTCATAGCAGTTGATCCGAGTGTCATTCCGCTAGGCTCTAAAGTGTATGTGGAGGGCTATGGATATGCCGTTGCGTCAGACACTGGATCAGCTATAAATGGAAATAGAATTGATGTGTTCGTCCCTAATAAGTCGGCAGCTTATCAATGGGGGAATAAACGAGTGAAAATTAGAGTGCTCAAATAAACACATCAAAATGATTGATATAAGCAGAGGGCTTTGCGAACCCTCTGTTTTTTTGGTTATAATAGAAGCACTGT
This sequence comes from Bacillus sp. NPDC093026, assembly GCF_044754665.1. NCBI lineage: Bacteria > Bacillati > Bacillota > Bacilli > Caryophanales > Bacillaceae > Bacillus > Bacillus sp. NPDC093026. The sequence continues at coordinate 14,764 of NZ_JBIVPN010000011.1, forward strand.
TTTCTAATTAATTAGACGCAAAAACAGCATAAAAGGTTTCGTTTTTTTACCAAAAATGTTTTTGCCAGCGGAGGAATAAATGAAAATCAAAGAAATCATTGTGGTTGAGGGTCGTGATGACACAGCCAGAGTGAAGTTGGCCGTTGATGCGGATACGATCGAAACAAATGGATCTGCTATTGGGGATGCAGTCATTCAACAAGTAAGGCTTGCCCAAAAGACGCGGGGTGTGATTATTTTAACAGACCCTGATTTTCCTGGTGAGAAGATACGTAAAACCATTGCAGAAGCGGTTCCAGGGTGCAAGCATGCGTTTTTACCAAAACATCTTGCTAAAGCAAAGCGAGATAGAGGGATCGGCGTTGAGCACGCTTCTTTGGACAGTATTCGAGAATGTCTTTCTAATGTACATGAGGAGATGGAAGAGTCGGAAAGTGACATTTCATTAGATGATTTATTTGACGCAGGCTTAATTGGAGGCGTAGCTTCAAAACGTCGCCGTGAACGACTAGGTGTGCTTTTAAATATAGGATATACAAATGCGAAGCAACTGCAAAAGCGCCTTCACATGTTTCAAATAACCAAACGTGATTTTATTGCGGCACTAAAGACCGTCATGCAGGAGGAAGCCGATGAGTAAAGATATAGCGACACCCGTCAGAACAAAGGAGATATTAAAAAAGTACGGTTTCTCTTTTAAAAAGAGTTTAGGGCAGAATTTTTTAATTGATACAAATATTTTAGATCGAATCGTCGATCACGCTGAGATAACGGATGAAACGGGTGTAATTGAAATTGGACCCGGAATCGGTGCACTGACAGAACAGTTAGCCAAGCGTGCAAAAAAAGTAACAGCTTTTGAGATTGATCAGCGGTTATTACCGATTTTAAATGACACGCTTTCTCCATATGATAATGTCACAATCATTCATCAGGACGTGTTGAAGGCGGATGTAAGGAAGGTCATTGAAGAAAATTTTGCTGACTGTAAAGAAGTAATGGTTGTCGCAAACCTTCCATATTACGTGACCACACCTATCATTATGAAATTACTTGAAGAGAACCTTCCATTGAAAGGGATTGTGGTCATGCTGCAAAAAGAAGTAGCTGATCGTATGTCAGCCGTCCCTTCATCAAAGGAATACAACTCGTTGTCAATTGCCGTTCAATTTTATACTGAAGCGAAAACTGTGATGGTTGTGCCTAAAACGGTTTTTGTTCCACAGCCAAACGTTGATTCAGCTGTAATTAAGTTAACGGTACGTGAGTCACCTGCTGTATCAGTAGAGAATGATGCGTTTTTCTTTCAACTCATTCGTGCAAGCTTTGGACAGCGCCGCAAAACACTCATGAACAATCTTATGAATAACCTTCCAGATGGAAAGAAACATAAAGCCATTATTGAAGAAGCGCTTGAAACAGCTAACATTGATGGCAAACGCCGTGGGGAATCTTTATCTATTGAAGAGTTTGCCCGTTTATCGAACGTTTTACAAAAAGTCCTGATGTAGGGACTTTTTACTTTTGCTTTTCACCACTTCACGCATCAGGGCATAGATTAGAAAGAACAGCATATAACGTAAGACGATACCAACAGGATATGAGCCTGATTGTGGAGTGAAAAGCATGCAATTTCAAATAGGAGATATGGTGACGAGGGCATCCTATCAAATGGATATTATGTTTCGTATTATTCGGATTGATGAGACTGAGCATGAAGCAACCGCCATTTTGCATGGGAATGAAGTGCGGTTGATTGCAGATGCAAAGTTGTCAGACCTTGTATTGATACAAAAAGAAGAGCAGCTCACAAGAGAGAAGGAAGATGAGCGGAAAATCAATGAATCCCTCGACTTACTCAAGCAGGACTATCAGCTACTTCGTGAAAAGCAAGAATATTATGCTTCTGGACAATATCAGCATCAGGAGCAGTATTTTCACATGCCTGGGAAGGTCCTTCATTTAGATGGGGATGCTTCGTACTTAAAGAAATGCTTAGACGTATATGAAAGAATTGGTGTACCTGTGTACGGTGTACATTGCCACGAGAAGAAAATGCCAAGCATGATTGATTCATTAATTGATCAATATCGTCCTGATATATTGGTCATCACAGGACATGATGCTTATTCTAAACAAAAAGGCAGCGTGCATGATATCGGTGCATATCGCCATTCTCGTCATTTCGTTGAAACGGTTCAAAAGGCGAGGAAAAAAGTCCCTCATTTAGATCAACTCGTTATCTTTGCAGGTGCTTGCCAATCTCATTTTGAATCATTGATACAAGCAGGAGCAAATTTTGCAAGCTCGCCTTCACGTGTAAACATTCACGCGCTAGATCCAGTATATATTGTTGCGAAGATCAGCTTCACTCCGTTTGTAGATCGAATCAATGTGTGGGATGTACTTCGGAATACATTAACGAGAGAAAAAGGACTCGGTGGAATAGAGACAAAGGGTGTTCTAAGAGTGGGCATGCCTTATAAAAGAGACCATGAATCGACATAACCCGACTGTTATCAGTCTGGTTTTTTTGTGTGAAAAAAGAAACATCAAGTGAATACATATTTCACCGGATTTTGTGAAAAATAGGGAGGAGAAAAGGTAGAAGTTTGTCAAAAATATTTTGTTGACAATGGCTCATATTCGTTGATATAATTTAATTTTTATTTGACAAAAACGAGCCGTTGTTGTATAATTATCTCAGTGAGGTGGATGCAATGGCGAAGACGTTGTCCGATATAAAAAGATCGCTTGATGTTAACTTAGGTAAACGTTTGACGTTAAAGGCTAATGGAGGCCGCCGAAAAACAATCGAGCGTTCGGGCATATTATCTGAAACATACCCTTCTGTTTTTGTGATTCAATTAGATCAAGATGAAAATTCGTTTGAAAGAGTTTCTTATAGTTATGCAGATATACTGACTGAGACGGTCGAATTAACATTCGATGATACCGCAAGCTCAGTCGCCTATTAGTGGGCAGTGAACTTCTTGTTTACTGCTTTTTGTTTTGCCTTTTCTTCTATATGGGAACCCGTCCATTATTTGAAAGGGGTAAAAGGAGAAATTCGATACAAAATAATAAAGCCATGAAAGCAGTGGCAGCAATTCGAATTCTCGGGCAAAAGGGGCTGTTTCGTTTGGGTAGACGCCGAGGCATTATGTCAGATGAGTTCAAATACGAGCTGGCGAAGGATCTTGGATTTTATGATACCGTGAAAAATGAAGGCTGGGGAGAAATTCGTGCCCGTGACGCAGGTAATATGGTCAAACGTGCAATTGAATTAGCTCAACAGCATATGGCTCAACAAGAGAATCAACGATAAATGAACGGTCAGGGATACCTCAGGTGTCTCTGGCCTTTTTTGATGAAAAAGCAAGTGTGCCAGCCGTGAAAACCATTATTCATCCAATTCGTCAAATGTGATACAATGTTGATACTTATGTTTAGATGGAGAAGTAGGTGAAATGTTTGCGTATTTTAGAAAAGGCACCGGCAAAAATTAATCTCTCACTTGATGTCCATGGTAAAAGACCGGATGGGTATCATGAGGTGGAGATGGTGATGACAACAATAGATCTTGCAGACAGACTAGAGCTGACAGAGCTGGACAAGGATGAAATCTGCGTATCGTCTCATAATCGCTTTGTTCCAGATGATCAGCGTAATCTAGCGTATCAGGCGGCTAAATTATTAAAAACTAGATTCGGTATTCAAAAAGGGGTCTCGATTGTCATAACAAAAACAATCCCTGTTGCAGCAGGCCTGGCTGGGGGCAGTAGTGATGCAGCGGCGACTTTGCGCGGCTTAAATCGTTTGTGGAAGTTACATCTCACGTTAGATGAGTTGGCTGAGCTTGGAGCAGAGATTGGCTCTGATGTCTCCTTTTGTGTATATGGAGGGACAGCACTAGCGACAGGACGCGGGGAAAAATTAAAGCATATTGCCTCTCCGCCGCATTGCTGGGTTATTTTAGCGAAGCCGGTGATTGGAGTATCTACCGCTGAAGTCTACAGACAATATGACGCAAGCAAGGTGGAACACCCGAATGTACAACGTATGATTAAAGCTATTGAAGCAAAAGATTATAAAGAGATGTGTAGTTCACTCGGGAACGTTCTGGAATCTGTGACATTAAAGATGTATCCAGAAGTAGAAATGATCAAAAGACAGATGAAGCGCTTTGGTGCAGATGCTGTCTTAATGAGTGGGAGCGGACCAACAGTATTTGGTTTGATTCAGTATGAATCAAAAGTACAAAGAATATATAACGGACTGAGAGGATTTTGTGATCAAGTTTACGCTGTTCGCATGATCGGCGAACAAAATGCCCTTGATTAAATCCGTATATTAAGTTATATTATTCATAAATTATTCGGGTTCTGGGGGTAAGTTCATGAAGTTTCGTCGAAGCGGCAGATTGGTGGACTTAACAAATTATTTGTTAACCCACCCGCACGTACTAGTACCGTTAACATTTTTTGCAGAGCGATACCAATCTGCGAAGTCCTCAATTAGTGAAGACTTAACGATCATCAAACAGACCTTCGAACAGCAGGGAATAGGCACATTGCTTACTGTACCTGGCGCTGCTGGCGGAGTGAAATATATTCCAAAGATTCAATTACAAGAAGCAGACGAAGTAGTGAACGATATCGGACAGGCTTTATCAACTCCTGAGCGTGTGCTTCCTGGCGGTTATTTATATTTAACCGATGTTTTAGGCAACCCATCCATTCTTGCTAAAATCGGTAAGCTTTTTGCGACCATTTTTGCAGATCGTGCCATTGATGTGGTCATGACCGTTGCGACTAAAGGGATTCCGATTGCCTATTCTGTCGCGGGTTATTTAAATGTACCCGTTGTAATTGTTAGAAAAGACAATAAGGTAACTGAAGGATCAACCGTTAGTATTAATTATGCGTCTGGTTCTTCTAACCGTATTCAAACCATGTCTCTTGCAAAACGCAGCTTAGATAAAGGATCAAATGTCCTTATCATTGATGACTTTATGAAAGCTGGCGGAACCATTAATGGCATGATGAATTTGCTTGAGGAATTTAATGCACATGTTGCAGGAATTGGTGTTCTTTTAGAAGATGAAGGCGTAGATGAACGTCTTGTCGATGAATATGTATCGCTTTTAAAGCTTTCAACAATTGATAGGAAGCAAAAGATCATTGAAATCAATGAAGGCAATTTCCACGAGTTTTTTCATTCGCAATCATAAGCTCGATCAAAAGTGTATCTGAATGGGAGAGATTGATATGACAAAAGTTGTTCAAACCAAAAATGCACCAGCAGCCATTGGACCATACTCTCAAGGAATTATTGTTCATAATATGTTTTACAGTTCAGGACAGATTCCATTGACACCGGCTGGAGACTTCGTAACTGGGGACATTAAGGAACAAACACATCAAGTTTTCCGCAACCTTCAAGCTGTTCTTGAAGCAGCAGGCGCTTCATTTGAAACAGTTGTGAAGGCAACAGTGTTCATGAAAGATATGGAGCAATTTGCTGACATGAACGAAGTATATGGCGAGTATTTCCATACACATAAACCAGCTCGTTCATGTGTAGAAGTAGCAAGACTTCCAAAGGATGCACTTGTGGAAATTGAAGTCGTTGCATTAGTCAAATAACTAGGTTGAAAAGCCGTCTGGTTCATCATATGCAGAAAAGGGCAGCATCATGATGCCTTTTTTTCAAAGCAAATATGTAAGCGTCGTCATAAATTTGACAAAAAATGTATAAATATCCCGATATTTCAAAAAAAGTTTAAAAAATGTGCAGGAGAATCACCACAATCGTTGAATACCTAATTAATGCTTTTATATTGGGAAAAGGTGGTGAACTACTGTGGAAGTTACTGACGTAAGATTACGCCGCGTGAATACCGATGGTCGCATGAGGGCGATTGCATCCATCACGCTGGACCACGAATTTGTTGTTCATGATATTCGTGTGATTGATGGAAATAATGGATTGTTTGTTGCAATGCCTAGCAAACGCACGCCTGATGGAGAGTTTCGCGATATTGCACATCCGATTAATTCAAGCACTCGGGGTAAAATCCAAGATGCTGTATTAAATGAATATCATCGCTTAGGCGAAGAAGAAGCAATCGAATATGAAGAAGCTGGAGCTTCTTAATCATATCTGAATCTAAAAAGACAGCTTTAAGAGAAAATGAAATGTTTTCTTTTACATGCTGTCTTTTTTGCGTTTTTCTTCATGTTTCGTATGTGTTACATCCATTAGAAAATGATTGTACTTCCTCATGTATCCTTGAAATCAGTCCATATTTAGGATATATTTTTCTATGGATAATAGGGATATTGGAGGCCAATCAATGGATAAGCGGTTCGCAGTGATTTTAGCAGCGGGAAAAGGAACGAGAATGAAGTCAAAGCTATACAAAGTACTTCATCCAGTTTGCGGAAAGCCAATGGTCGAGCATGTGGCAGACGAAGCGTTAAAGCTATCTTTAGCCAAGCTGGTGACCATTGTCGGCCATGGAGCAGAGGACGTCAAGGAACAGCTTGGGGACAGAAGTGAATATGCACTTCAAGAAGAGCAGCTAGGAACAGCACATGCCGTCAAACAGGCGAAACCGTTCCTTTCGCAGGAAAAGGGAACAACCATTGTCATTTGTGGGGATACGCCATTATTGACAGCGGAAACAATGGAAGCCATGTTAAGCGAGCATCAAAAACATCAAGCGAAGGTGACCATTCTAACAGCACACGCAGATGATCCAACAGGCTATGGCCGTATCATTCGTGACGAAACAGGTGCGGTTGTGAAGATTGTCGAGCACAAAGATGCGAATGAAGCTGAACTTCAAGTGAATGAAATTAATACAGGGACTTATTGCTTTTCTAATGAAGATCTTTTTCGTGTGATTGAGCAGGTGTCGAATGAAAATGCACAGGGTGAGTACTATTTGCCAGATGTCATTGAGATCTTAAAAAATGAAGGGCAAACGGTTGCAGCTTATCAAACAGCACATTTTGAAGAAACACTCGGAGTGAACGATCGAATCGCGCTCTCTCAAGCAGAGCTTTTAATGAAGCGTCGTATAAATCATCAGCATATGAGAAATGGTGTAACCTTAATTGATCCTGAAAACACGTATATCTCAGCAGATGCTGTCATCGGTGAAGATACAATCATTTATCCTGGAACGGTCATCAAAGGGAAAGTAAGAATTGGTGCAGACGCCACAATTGGACCGAACACAGAAATTGTTGATAGCATCATTGGAGATCGAACAGTGATCAAGCAATCTGTTGTCTGCGATAGTGAGGTCGGGGTTGATGTGACGATTGGTCCATTTGCTCATATACGCCCACTTTCAAAAATCGGCAATGAAGTGAAGATTGGGAACTTTGTCGAAATCAAGAAAACGGTTTTCGGTGACCGCAGTAAAGCATCTCACCTTAGTTATATTGGAGATGCAGAGGTCGGTACTGATGTAAACCTTGGCTGTGGGTCCATTACAGTTAATTACGATGGGAAGAACAAATTTTTAACGAAGATTGAAGATGGCGCCTTTATTGGCTGCAATTCAAATCTCATTGCACCAGTCACTGTCGGAAAAGGGGCATATGTTGCAGCTGGTTCAACGGTCACAAAAAATGTGCCGCAGGATGCATTGTCTATTGCAAGAGCAAGACAAGTCAATAAAGAAGATTATGTGAAAAATATTCATAAAAAATAATCCAAATACCCGGAGGTTTACAATGTCTAATCGTTATGCTGATGCGAATTTAAAGATTTTCTCTTTAAATTCTAACCCTGAACTTGCTGAAGAAATTGCCGAGCGTATCGGAGTTGATCTAGGAAAGAGCTCTGTTAAACGTTTTAGTGACGGTGAAGTCCAAATCAATATTGAAGAAAGTATTCGCGGCTGTGATTGCTATGTCATTCAATCGACAAGTGCACCAGTGAATGAGCATATTATGGAACTATTAATTATGGTGGATGCGCTAAAACGTGCTTCTGCCAAAACGGTCAACATTGTGATCCCTTACTATGGATATGCACGTCAAGATCGTAAGGCAAAACCGCGTGAGCCCATCACGGCGAAACTTTTTGCGAACCTACTTGAAACAGCAGGCGCTACACGTGTCATCGCACTTGACCTACATGCGCCACAAATCCAAGGTTTCTTTGATATTCCAATTGATAACTTAATGGCTGTGCCAATTCTAACAAACTATTTTGAACAGAAAAACTTAAATGATATCGTGGTGGTTTCTCCTGATCACGGTGGTGTGACGCGTGCGCGTAAAATGGCAGATCGCCTGAAAGCACCAATCGCTATTATCGACAAACGTCGTCCAAGACCAAACGTTGCTGAAGTGATGAACATCATTGGTAACATTGAAGGCAAAACCGCAATTCTAATTGACGATATCATTGATACAGCGGGTACGATTACACTAGCAGCAAATGCGCTTGTCGAAAACGGAGCGGCTGAAGTATATGCTTGCTGTACACACCCGGTGTTGTCAGGACCAGCAGTAGAACGGATCACAAATTCAAAAATCAAAGAATTGGTTGTAACAAACAGTATTCGTTTAACAGAGGAGAAGAAAGTAGATAAATTCATTCCACTTTCAGTTGGGCCTTTGCTTGCTGAAGCCATCATCAGAGTACATGAAGAAGAATCTGTTAGCTACCTTTTTAGTTAATTCTCTTATAAAAAAGGCCCTAGGCAGTTGCTTAGAGCCTTTTGTGCTTTTCTCACGTTATAAATGAAAGCGCACATGTTTGAAATGACTCAGTTATGGGTATGTATGAAAGTAGTGACAAAAAAGAAAGAGGATGGTGCTGAATATGACAACTTTAAAAGCAACTGAAAGAACTGATTTCAAACGTTCCACACTGCAAAAAATCCGTCATTCAGGACATGTTCCTGGTGTCATATACGGAAAAAATACAGATAATTTAGCTGTTTCGTTAGATAGTGTCGAGCTATTAAAGACATTACGTGATGAAGGAAAAAATACAATCATCACATTAGAAGTAAACGGTGAGACAAAATCCGTTATGGTCACAGAATTACAAACAGACCCACTGAAAAATGAACTTGTCCACGCTGATTTCCAAGTGGTTGACTTACAGCGAGAAATTGAAGCAGATGTACCTGTACAGCTAATTGGAGAATCTAAAGGTGTGAAAAATGGCGGTGTGCTTCAACAGCCATTATTTGAGATATCCATCACAGCGAAACCAAACGATATCCCCCAAAATATTGAAGCTGATATTACAAACCTAGATGTGAATGATGTACTGACAGTCGGTGATCTTTCTGTTCAGTCATCTTATAAAATTAATAACGATCCAGAAGAAGTCGTTGCATCCATTCTGCCGCCGCAGCAATCCGAGGTTTCAGAGCCTCATAGTGAAGCGGAACAAAAAGAACCGGAGGCCATTAGAGAAAAAGGTAACGACAGAGAATAACTGGCCATTTAGAGACGTAACCCTCCCGTGGTTGCGTCTTTTGTGCTAGAATGAAGAGTATTCACACGTTTTGAAATGAGGCAATGATATTGGCTCATCTTTTAGGCGTGTGCACGTGTGACAAGGGAGGTTGCTTTCATGATTACATTCATTGGATTGGGTAATCCTGGAAGGGAATACGAAAAAACGAGACATAATGTCGGATTTATGACAATAGATGAATTATCAAAAAAATGGAACATTCCATTAAATCAATCAAAATTTAATGGACAGTATGGAACAGGAATTGTTTCGGGGCAAAAGGTTCTACTTGTTAAGCCTCTTACATATATGAACTTATCAGGAGAATGCGTGCGTCCTCTTTTGGATTACTATGACATTCCTCTTGAGGATGTGAAAGTCATCTATGATGATCTCGATTTACCGACTGGTCGAATTCGTTTACGTACAAAGGGTAGTGCAGGAGGGCATAATGGGATTAAATCTTTGATTCAGCATCTAGGCTCACCTGAATTTGATCGAATCCGAATTGGCATTGGACGTCCGCAAAATGGCATGAAGGTGGTAGATTACGTATTGGGGCGTTTTTCAGAAGAAGAGCAGCCTGTTATCGTATCAGCCATTCAAGCGTCTGTTGAGGCTTGCGAAGTAGCTTTAACGAAGCCGTTTTTAGAAGTCATGAATGATTTTAACAAGAAGGTATAAGAATGATAAGCAAAGCACATACTGTTCATAAAATCTCTACATGGGAGGATGACGTATGGCTTTGCATTATTACTGCCGGCACTGTGGTGTAAAAGTTGGCAGTTTAGATGAATCTGTCGTCCAAAGTAAATCACTTGGATTTCATCACTTAACAAATGAGGAAAGAAACGATATGATTTCTTATAAGGAAAATGGTGATTTACATGTACAGACCATTTGTGAGGATTGCCAAGAGGCGCTCGAAAGAAATCCCGATTATCACCAGTATCATACATTTATTCAATAAAAAAGCTTTGGTGTAGATTTAGACCAAAGCGTTTTTCTGTTTTAACCAAACAGGGAGGAGGAGCCAAATGAAAAATATACAATCTTTTATCAAACAAAGTGATGATTTTCAGTCCATTTTCAATGGGCTAAAGGAAGGGTTAAAAGAACAGTTGCTCGCAGGACTATCAGGCTCCGTCAGATCTTTATATACAGCGGCAATATCAGATGAATCAAACCGTCCAATGTTTATTGTGACACATAATTTGTATCAGGCGCAGAAGGTAACAGATGATCTAGCAAGTGTCGTATCAGATCGCTCAGTCCTTCTTTATCCTGTAAACGAACTCATTGCTTCAGAAATTGCTGTCGCCAGCCCTGAACTAAGAGCGCAGCGGCTTGATGTGCTCAACCGTCTAGTCAATGGAGAAAACCCCATTGTCGTGACCCCGGTAGCAGCAGTTCGCCGAATGCTTCCGCCAGTTGAGCTCTGGAAGGAGAGCCAGATTCACTTGGAGATTGGTGAAGAAATTGATTTGGATGCGTTTTCAAAAAAACTTGTACAAATCGGTTATGACCGGACGCCCATGGTCGCTGCGCCCGGAGATTTTAGTGTGCGTGGAGGCATCATTGATATTTATGCGTTAACGGAGGAGCATCCCATTCGTATTGAGCTGTTTGATACTGAAATTGACTCGATTCGGACTTTCCATTCCGATACACAGCGGTCTCTAGAATCGCTTCAAGAAGTCAAAATTGGTCCAGCGAAAGAGCTGATTGTCAGAGGGCCTGAACGAGTGAGAGCCATTGAACAGCTTGATCAAGGACTTGCGAAAAGTTTGAAAAAATTCAATTCAGACAAACAAAAGGAATTATTGCATCAGAACATTTCTGCTGATCGAGAGAAGCTGTTAGAAGGCATCGTCACACAAGAGATGACAAAGTACCTTTCGTATTTCTATGAGAAACCTGCTAGTTTGCTAGATTATACTGCACAAGACACGATTATCATCCTAGATGAAATCAGTAGAATTCAGGAGATGGAAGAACAGCTTAAACAGGAAGAAGCTGATTGGACAATTAGTTTGCTAGAAGAAGGAAATATTCTTCACGATTTAAAACTCTCATTGCCGTTTCAAGAGCTAATGAATAAGCAATCGAGGTCGATTTTGTATTACTCATTGTTCTTAAGGCATGTCCAGCATACAAATCCGCAAAATATCGTCAATGTATCTAGTAAGCAGATGCAGAATTTCCATGGGCAAATGAATGTTCTTGCCAGTGAAATTGAGCGCTACAAGAAACAAAACTATACCGTTGTCTTTTTAGGTGCTGATGAGGAGAGAGCGCAGAAACTGTCTTCTGTATTACATGACTATGACATTGAAGCAGCGCTTGCGAATCATGATACTGAGCTTGTGAGTGGGCAAGTTTATATTTTACAAGGTGAGCTTCAAACAGGTTTTGAATTGCCATTATCGAAAATTGCCTTGATTACAGAAGGTGAACTGTTTAAGAAACGTGTGAAAAAACAGGCACGTAAGCAAAAACTCACTAATGCTGAGCGAATCAAGAGCTATTCAGAGCTACAGGTCGGCGATTATGTGGTGCATATTAACCACGGGATCGGAAAATATTTAGGAATCGAAACACTTGAAATCGGCGGCATTCATAAAGATTATTTAAACATTCATTACCAAGGAAGCGACAAGCTCTATGTGCCTGTTGAACAAATTGATCAGGTACAAAAATACGTAGGTTCAGAAGGAAAAGAACCGAAGCTGTACAAACTAGGCGGAAGCGACTGGAAACGTGTGAAGAAAAAAGTGGAGTCATCTGTTCAGGATATTGCAGATGATCTCATCAAGCTGTATGCAGAGCGTGAAGCAAGCAAGGGCTATGCATTTTCACCAGACCATGAAATGCAGCGCCAATTTGAATCTACATTCCCGTACCAAGAAACAGAGGATCAAATTCGCTCTATTCAAGAAATCAAGAAAGACATGGAGCGGGAACGTCCGATGGATCGTCTGCTTTGTGGAGACGTAGGGTATGGGAAAACAGAGGTGGCCATTCGGGCTGCCTTCAAAGCCATTGCAGACGGGAAGCAGGTTGCACTACTTGTTCCGACAACTATTTTGGCTCAGCAGCATTACGATACGATCATTGATCGGTTTCAAGACTATCCTATCAAGATTGCTCAGCTTAGCCGTTTTCGTACCCGAAAAGAAACAACTGAAACGTTAAAAGGGTTAAAGAATGGAACGATTGATATGGTTATCGGGACACACCGTCTCCTTTCAAAGGACATTGTGTACAAGGATTTAGGACTGTTGATCATTGATGAGGAACAGCGTTTTGGCGTGACACATAAAGAGAAAATTAAGCAAATGAAAGCCAATATTGATGTGCTGACATTAACTGCAACACCAATTCCGCGTACTCTTCATATGTCGATGCTCGGTGTGCGTGATTTGTCTGTTATTGAAACACCACCTGAAAACCGTTTCCCAGTTCAAACATACGTTGTAGAATACAATGGCGCTCTAGTTAGAGAAGCGATTGAGCGAGAGTTGGCACGAGGCGGCCAAGTGTACTTCCTTTACAATCGTGTCGAGGACATGGAGCGTAAAGCAGAAGAAATCTCAATGCTCGTTCCAGACGCTAAAGTCAGTTACGCACACGGTAAAATGAGTGAGAATGAATTAGAATCGGTCATGCTCAACTTCCTTGAGGGTGAATCTGATGTATTGGTCAGTACAACCATTATTGAAACGGGTGTTGACATTCCGAATGTGAACACGCTCATTGTCCATGATGCCGACAAAATGGGTCTCTCCCAGCTCTACCAGTTAAGAGGAAGAGTTGGACGCTCTAATCGTGTGGCCTATGCGTATTTCACATATAGAAAAGACAAAGTCCTTTCTGAAGTAGCAGAAAAAAGACTACAGGCCATTAAAGAGTTCACAGAGCTTGGATCAGGCTTTAAAATTGCGATGCGTGATTTAACGATTCGAGGAGCAGGTAACTTACTTGGTGCTCAACAGCACGGCTTCATTGACTCTGTTGGATTTGACCTTTATTCTCAAATGCTGAAAGAAGCGATTGAAGAAAGAAGAGGCGACACGACAGCTCAAGAAAAATTCGAGCCAGAAATCGACCTGCAAATTGACGCTTACATCCCAGATTCATATATCTCAGATGGCAAACAAAAGATCGAGATGTATAAACAGTTTAGAGCGATTGGTTCGATTGAAGAACGTAAAGAACTTCAGGCTGAAATGATTGACCGCTTCGGTGAATATCCACAAGAAGTGGCTGACTTATTTACGATAGCCACGATGAAGGTTTATGCTGTTCAGGAACGGGTGGAGCTCATCAAGATGGAGAAGGGCATTGTCAGACTCACTCTTGATGAGAAAGCAAGCAGTGAAATCGACGGTCAAAAATTATTTGAGCTTGGTAGCCAATATGGAAGGGACATTGGATTAGGAATGGAGGGCAGTAAACTGATTATTTCTGTACAAACAAAAGGGAAAAAAACCGAAGAATGGTTAGAGATCGTTCTTGGTATGCTTCGCGGTCTTCAAAGTGTGAAAAAAGAAACCATCCCGTCTTCATAAAATTTTGTTGATCTCTTGTGTATATTACGTTTGATGTGAAGGATACTAAGCACAGAGTCAAGTGGTGAATGTTGCATAAAGTCGACGCTTTTGTTCCATTCACCCAAAAACATCATCAAACGAAAGAGAGGCAGCAGTGAATGAAAGCAACTGGAATTGTACGCCGCATCGACGATCTAGGAAGAGTGGTTATTCCAAAGGAAATTCGCAGAACTTTGCGCATCCGGGAAGGAGATCCGCTTGAAATCTTTGTCGATCGCGACGGAGAAGTCATTTTGAAGAAGTATTCACCGATTAGTGAGTTGGGAGACTTTGCGAAGGAATATGCTGATGCATTATTCGACAGTTTGGGTCATTCCGTGCTCATTTGTGATCGTGATACGTATATTGCTGTATCCGGTAGTTCGAAAAAAGAGTATTTAAACAAATCAGTTAGTGATTTAATTGAACGAACCATGGATCAGCGTAATTCTGTATTAGAGGAAAGCAAGAAAGAAATTCAACTTATTGATGGTATTGATGATGACGTATCAGCTTATACCATTGCACCTATTGTTGCAAACGGAGATCCAATTGGCGCAGTCGTCTTATTTTCTAAAGAGCGTTCAATGGGAGAAGTGGAGCATAAAGCAGCGGAGACGGCAGCTGGCTTCTTAGCCCGTCAAATGGAACATTAGGTCTAATATATCTCTATATCATTTCGCTACACCATGAGAATGCCGATAAAATCCTTTGATTTTGTCGGCGTTTTTTATATGGTCTGAAACAAAACAAGGATTCTCCCGTCTACTCCATAGAAAGAAAAGCTGTCCTGTGATGTATGATATAATGAGTGCGTTTAAAGCAGGTACAGTTTTTTTGATTGAACATAAAGGAGTCATCCATGAAAAATGCTGTGAATCAGCCACATTGGCTTTTTCAAGGTGCGGTGATTTTAACCATCGCAGGCTTGTTATCAAAGATATTAAGTGCCGTCTATCGTGTTCCTTTTCAAAACATAGTGGGGGATACGGGTTTTTATATTTATCAACAGGTGTACCCCTTTCTCGGCACTGCAGTTATGCTTGGAACCACTGGGTTTCCAGTGATGGTGTCCAAGTTGTTGAGTGAGCATGGGGAAGAGAACCGTAGGGTGATTACAAGAGTGTCTTTGCTGTATATCACTATGATGAGTTTGGTCTTATTTCTCTGTCTATATATAGGAGCAGGCTGGATTGCGCAAATGATGGCAGACAGCCAATTAATTTTGCTCATCCAGATGTGTGCGTTTGTTTTTTTATTTTTGCCACTGACTGTCATGCTAAGAGGTGTCTTTCAGAGTGATGGAATGATGCTCCCAACCGCAGTATCACAAATGGTGGAGCAGATCATCAGGGTGGGTGTCTTGCTTGTCTTATCCTTTTATTTAGTGAGGCATGGCTATACGCTCTATGAAACAGGGGCTGGCGCTGTTTTTTCCTCCATTGCAGGAAGTGCGGCTTCTCTCGTGCTATTAGTCATACTTTGGGTGAAATTCAGAAAACAGATGTTTTCTAAAATAACGTTAAAACGGGCAACGCTTCGAAACAAAGATGTTCTGAAGAGTTTATTGCTTTATACATTGACAATCTGTGTGAGCGGGTTGCTCATGATATGGATGCAAATGATCGATGCTTTTCATCTTTATTCCTTGCTACGCAGTGGGGGAATGAGTGAAGCTGATGCGAAGGCGGCGAAGGGTGTCTATGATCGAGGTCAGCCTTTCTTGCAGCTAGGGACGGTGTTTGCGATTAGTATAGGAACCTCTCTCGTTCCATTTTTATCGTCAGCCATGAGAAATGGACACCATGATGCTATCCGGCAAAAGGTCAGAACATCCGTAAAGTCAACCTCGGTTTTAGGAATTGGCTCTTCGGTAGGTCTTATTTGTATCTTATCGTCAGTGAATACCATGCTTTTTCGTAATGATTTAGGTACAGATACGCTTCAAATTTTTTGCATATCAATTGCTTTTACGTCTATTGCCATTACGCAAACAGCCTTGCTTCAAGGACTGGGACATCCCATTTATCCAGCCATTGTCGTCATCATCAGTGTGCTCGTCAAATGGGGTCTGACGTTTGTGTTTGTTCCGTTATATGGCATCCAAGGGGCTGCCTGGTCGACAGTATTCGGCTTTGTCACCGCAGCGGTGCTAAACGCTGTTTACTTAAAGCGAAAAGGATGGATTTCAATGAGAGAACTGTTCCCAGTGAAAATTCTTTTGTCAGCCGCATTGATGGCCATCGTTTTATTAGGATATCAGGCGCTGTTTTCTTGGGCCATTCCCTTTGAAAAACGTCCATTTTCTGTTTTAGAGAGCTTGACTGCAGTTTTTATTGGTGGTATCGCCTTTTTATATAGTATTCTTAAACTAGATGTATTTACGGACGAGGAATGGAGACTCATTCCATTAAGTGAAAAAATTTTATATTTTAAACAGATGAGAGGGAAATGAAATGGCAGGTAAGATTACTGTCGTCGGTCTTGGGGCGGGCGACATGGATCAGCTAACGATTGGTGTATATAAGCAACTGAAACAGGCAAAAGAAGTTTTTATGAGAACGCAAGATCATCCGCTCACAGTAGAATTAATGCAGAAGATCCCGTCTCTTACCTTTTTTGATGAGGTTTATGAGAAGCATGATCAATTTGATTCGGTCTATCAAGAGATTACGGAGACATTATTCTCTGAGGCTAGGGACAAGGACATTGTCTATGCAGTACCAGGACATCCATTTGTTGCAGAAAAGACGGTGCAGATGCTCTTGGCTCAGCAAAAGGAGCGGGGCATTCAGGTGCATGTTGCCGGTGGACAAAGCTTTCTGGATGCGACCTTTAATGCTTTGCAGATTGATCCGATTGAAGGACTGCAATTCGTTGATGCAGGGAATCTACAAGCAGACGATTTGAAACTGACGCAGCATGTGCTGATCTGTCAGGTGTATGATCAGATGACAGCTTCGAATGTAAAACTCACACTAATGGAAAAATTACCAGATGACTATGAAGTCTTCATCGTCACCGCTGCTGGCAGCAGTCAGGAACAGATGAAAGCTGTGCCTTTATTTGAACTTGATCGAGATTTGATGATAAATAACTTAACAAGTGTATATGTTCCTCCGATTCAAGATGAAGAACTTCTCTATCAACAATTCGATACCTTTCGTAAGGTCATTCGTACATTAAGAGGTCCTGGCGGTTGTCCGTGGGATCAAAAACAAACAAATGAATCGTTAAAACCATATTTAATAGAAGAATGCTATGAACTGCTTGAAGCCATTGATGAAGAGGACCCAGATCATATCGTCGAAGAACTCGGAGATGTGCTCCTGCAAGTCTTACTTCACGCGCAAATTGGTGAGGATGATGGCTACTTCTCGATTGATGATGTCATCCAGCATGTCACAGAAAAAATGATTCGACGACACCCTCACGTATTCGGTGATACGAATGTCACTCAAGCATCAGATGTGGTCGCCAATTGGGAGGACATCAAGGAGAAGGAGAAACCAGAGCGACCAGCATCTATTTTACAGTCGATTCCAGCGACACTTCCAGCTTTAACCAAAGCATATAAACTCCAAAAGAAAGCAGCTAAGGTTGGCTTCGATTGGACAGAAGTAGAAGATATTTGGAAGAAGTACGAAGAAGAAAAGCAAGAATTCCTAGTTGAGGTGGCAAAGAATGTTAACGAAGACACAACGAAGCAAATGAAAGATGAATTTGGAGATCTTTTGTTTGTCCTAGTCAACATTGGTCGATTTTATCAGCTAGAGCCTGAAACGGCACTCTCTTCAGCAAATACAAAGTTTATTAGAAGGTTTCAGCATATAGAACGAAAGGCAAAGGACATGGGCCGTTCCTTGGAAGACATGACATTAGAGGAAATGGACGATCTATGGAATGATGCCAAACGAATAGAAAGAGGTAATCACGCATGAGACTAGATAAATATTTAAAGGTTTCTCGTTTAATTAAAAGAAGAACACTGGCGAAAGAGGTAGCCGATCAAGGTAGAATTTCTATTAATGGAACGCAGGCGAAAGCCAGCTCTGACGTGAAAGAAGGAGACGAGCTTCAAATCCGCTTCGGTCAAAAGCTTGTGACTGTCAAAGTCAACGAGTTAAAGGACACGACGAAAAAAGAAGAAGCTGCAGGCATGTATACAGTGCTCAAAGAAGAAAAGACAGCAGAATAGGGCTTGTTCTAAATGACCTTCCTATCACA
Organism: Bacillus sp. NPDC093026; assembly: GCF_044754665.1. Taxonomy (NCBI): domain Bacteria; kingdom Bacillati; phylum Bacillota; class Bacilli; order Caryophanales; family Bacillaceae; genus Bacillus; species Bacillus sp. NPDC093026. The sequence continues at coordinate 33,081 of NZ_JBIVPN010000011.1, forward strand.
TACAATGCAGTAATAATGCAAGTATGAGATATGGGGGATGTATAAATGAATCAATATTATAATCAACCTCAAGGCACGAAGATGTCATCAGAAGCGGAGCACAATGTCACGATGCGAAACAGAAAGCATTTAGATATTACCGGTGTTAAACAGGTGGAAAGCTTTGATAGTGAAGAATTTCTGCTAGAAACGGTCATGGGTATTCTAGCCATCCGCGGCGAAAATCTGCAAATGAAAAATTTAGATGTAGAAAAAGGCGTTGTGTCCATCAAAGGGCGTGTTTTTGACTTAATCTATGTCGATGAGCAGCACGGGGAGAAAGCTAAAGGATTTTTTAGCAAGCTGTTTAAATGACACTGACAGTCCAGTTTTATACGATGCTTTCGATGGCAGCAATGGGCATCTGGCTGGGCGCATCGCTCGATACGTACAAGCATTTTGTGAATCGAGAGAAAACAGCGAAATGGCTCCTCATCATCCATGATCTCCTTTTTTGGATGGTGCAAGGTCTCTTATTCTTTTATGTGCTTTTGCTGACAAATGAAGGAGAATTCAGACTGTATATTTTCCTAGCCGTTACCTTAGGCTTTTCTATGTATCAATCATTGATGAAACAGTTATATATCAAGCTTCTTAGGTTCACCATGACATGCATTTACAACTCTGTTCTGGTACTCAAAAGAATCGTAATGTCGATTGTTTTCCAGCCGATACGCTTGGCAGTCACATTGCTCCTTCGTGCTATTCTTTTCTTGCTCAACTCGCTCTTGCGTCTTGTTCGCTTCACGTTTCGGCTTGTGTGGAAGGTGATATCAATTGTTTGTTATCCGCTCATCTGGTTACTCAATGTCACGATTGTCCATCGAATTCCCGAAAAATGGCGAACATCAGTTAGATTGTTTTTTTCAAAAGGAGCAGGAATTTTACAAGGGACCAAGAAATTATCCCGTACCATCAAAACGAAATGGAAGCAATTCTGGACAAAGTAAGAGAGGAGGCCTTCAATCTTGAACGAGAGAAAAAGAAATATCGCACAAATACAAAACGATTACCAAAAACAAATGGAACAGCAAGCGAAGCGCTTAAAACGCAAACGCCGAGGACTCCTTAGAAGGCTTACCGTATTTGGAGTAGTGGTGCTCATGTTTGCTGTCTTAGTGACAAGTGCTCTCTGGTCGCAATCATCAGCATTAAAGGAAAAAGAAGAAAAGAAGGTTGCGTTAGAAAAAGAATTGAAGCAATTACAAACAAAGCAGGAAGATATTTCTGATGAGATTAAGAAGCTGAAAAGCAAGGAATACGTGCTCGAACTAGCACGACGGGACTATTATATGTCCAAAAAAGGCGAAAAAATCTTTGATGTGGGCAATTAGAGTGATTAGCCTTGTTGACACTTAAAATTCAGTTTATGTATAATTGAACAAATGAGATTTTTTTATAAGTCTAAGGAGGAGCACTTTTTTTATGTCGATTGAAGTTGGCAGCAAGTTACAAGGGAAAGTTACAGGCATTACAAATTTTGGAGCTTTTGTGGAGTTGCCAGGCGGTTCAACTGGTCTCGTTCATATCAGTGAAGTAGCCGATAACTATGTAAAAGATATCAATGAGCATTTAAAAGTCGGTGAACAAGTTGAAGTGAAAGTGATTAACGTTGAAAAAGACGGCAAAATCGGCTTGTCCATTAAAAAAGCAAAAGATCGTCCTCAACAACAAGCAAGACCAAGCAGAAATGATTTCCGTCCGAAAGAATCGTTTGAACAAAAAATGAACAAATTCTTAAAAGATAGTGAAGATCGCTTAACATCTTTAAAACGTAATACGGAATCAAAACGTGGGGGGCGCGGAGCAAGAAGAGGTTAACTTGTTGCTGCTTTCTATATATCATTCATATCAAAGCATCTGCAATTCAGCAGATGCTTTTTTTATAAACATGACGTTTTTGGGTAATTGATCATTTAATTTAAAACTTTCTATTGACGGACAAGCGAATCCTTTGTATTATAGTTCTTGTGCTTCTTAGCGCATTTAGATTATGGCGGTGTAGCTCAGCTGGCTAGAGCGTACGGTTCATACCCGTGAGGTCGGGGGTTCGATTCCCTCCGCCGCTATCCTTTTAACAGAACATTAAGGCAAGGCCCGTTGGTCAAGCGGTTAAGACACCGCCCTTTCACGGCGGTAACACGGGTTCGAATCCCGTACGGGTCATCTTTTTAAACAGCTTTCATTTGGAAAGCTGTTTTTTTGTGCTTTTCGTAAAATTCTGATGAATGATATCGACTTACATGAAAGTATGCATCTATAACGAATAAAGCGTCGAACGTTTTATGGAAACGACAACTTCTTTTGACAAAATTTCTTTTTCACCTTCGATATAATGACAAACAACGAATATCAGGTGGGGGATGAGAAGATGGAAAAACTAGAAAGAAGAACTGATTTAACAGGAGCGGGTTTTGAAAGAATCAGTGCAGGTTTGAAAAAGATGAAAAATCTGTTTCTTCATCACACGCATTCTCTTTTTTTCTATAAAGGGTTTATTTATGTTGTTCTCGGTTTTTTATTAGGACGAGCCTTTATTTTATCTGAAATTATGCCGTTTGCCTTACCTTTCTTTGGGTCCATGTTGCTTATTAAAAAGGACAAGGCCATGCTCGCTTGTCTAGCTTTGCTCGCTGGTGCTATGACCATATCACCTCAAAATGCATTATTTATTTTTGCTTCATTAATGGTGTTCCTCATGATGTCAAAAATTGTTTCTTTCATCATCAAAGATCCAGTGAATACACTGCCAGTTGTTATTATCCTCTCGATGTTGATTACACGAGGAGCCTTTGTTTATGCTCAGCAGGGAGCCGTACAAAGCTACGATTACATGATGGCGGGCGTCGAAGCGGGACTTGCCTTCATTTTGACTTTAATTTTTCTTCAAAGCTTGCCGATTTTTACAGTAAGGAAAATGAAACACGCCTTAAAGGTCGAAGAAATCATCTGTTTTATGATTTTAATTGCGTCTGTTTTAACAGGTTTAGCTGGAATCACCTTTCAAGGAATGCAGGCTGAGCATATTCTATCGCGTTATGTAGTCCTCACATTTGCCTTTATTGGAGGGGCAAGTATCGGTTGTACGGTGGGTGTCGTGACAGGATTAATTCTTGGTCTGGCGAACATTGGGAATCTCTATCAAATGAGTCTTCTTGCTTTCTCAGGATTATTGGGCGGTTTACTAAAAGAGGGGAAGAAAGTAGGGGCTGCCATTGGTTTAATCGTCGGTTCCTTGCTCATCTCACTATATGGGGAGGGGTCAGCAGGTTTAATGACTACTTTATATGAATCAGTTATGGCAGTCTTGCTGTTTTTACTCACGCCTCAATCGGTCACCTCTAAGGTGGCAAAGTATATCCCTGGTACGGTAGAGCATGTACAGGAGCAGCAGCAATATGCTCGAAAAGTAAGAGATGTGACAGCTAAAAAAGTAGACCAATTCTCCAATGTATTTCATGCGCTGTCTGAGAGTTTTGCAACATTTTATGAATCCATTCCTGAAGAAAAGAAGCAGGAAGAGGATGTGGATCTTTTTTTAAGTACGATCACAGAACGGTCCTGTCAAACGTGCTATAAGAAAAATAAATGCTGGGTGCAGAACTTTGATACAACCTATGAACTCATGAAGCAAGTTATGCATGAATCAGATGAAAAAACATATGAACATAACCGGAAATTAAAAAAGAAATTCAGCCAGCACTGCTCAAAAGCAAAACAAGTAGAGGAATTAATTGAGGAAGAAATCGCTTACTACAAAGCAAATCAGACCCTTAAGAAAAAAGTCCAAGATAGCAGACGACTTGTTGCAGAACAGCTTATGGGTGTATCACAAGTGATGGAGGATTTTTCCCGGGAAATAAAACGGGAAAGGGAACAGCACTTTATTCAAGAAGAGCAGATGATTGAAGCGCTTCAGCACTTTGGTATTGAAATTCAGCAAGTTGAAATCTATAGCTTGGAGCAGGGGAATGTCGATATTGAAATGAGAATCCCTTATTGCAACGGTCATGGTGAATGTGAAAAAATCATCGCTCCAATGCTCTCGGATATTTTAGAGGAGCAGATTTTAGTCAAGGCAGAACAGTGCGCTGAGCATCCTACAGGCTATTGTCATGTTGTATTTGGTTCTGCAAAATCTTATCGAGTAACTACAGGTGTAGCGCATGCAGCAAAAGGCGGGGGGCTTGTTTCAGGAGACAGCTACAGCATGATGGAACTAGGTGCAGGAAAATACGCTGCAGCAATTAGTGATGGCATGGGAAATGGCGCAAGGGCCCATTTTGAAAGCAACGAAACGATTAAGCTTTTAGAAAAAATATTAGCGTCAGGTATCGACGAAAAAGTGGCGATCAAGACCATCAATAGTATTTTATCTTTACGGACAACAGATGAAGTCTATTCAACATTAGATTTATCGATTATTGACTTACAAGATGCTAGCTGTAAGTTCCTGAAAATTGGTTCAACCCCGAGCTTCATTAAACGGGGAGATCAGGTGATGAAAGTCCAAGCAAGTAATTTACCTATTGGAATTATTGATGAATTTGAATTAGAGGTTGTGAGTGAACAGATGAAGGCGGGAGACCTCCTGATTATGATGAGCGATGGCATTTTTGAAGGACCGAAGCATATTGAAAATCATGATCTGTGGGTAAAACGAAAAATGAAAAGCTTTGAAACGGAGGACCCGCAAGAGATTGCTGATTTATTAATGGAAGAGGTGATTCGGACAAGAGCAGGTCAAATCGAGGACGATATGACGGTTGTTGTCATTAGATTAGATCACAACACGCCAAAATGGGCGTCTATTCCGACAGGTACTTTCTATCACGAGAAACAAGAGATTTCTTAAAATATCGTATAATATGAATTTCTTCTGGCGATGATGGGGATATAAGCATTCAGTTACAATCCCAGGAGGAATGAAGATGCGAAAAGGTCATGTAAACCAAATCTTATTGATTACAGATGGCTGCTCCAATCATGGGGAAGATCCACTTGCGATCGCCTCATTGGCAAAGGAACAAGGAATTACAGTCAATGTTATTGGCATTATGGAAGAAAATAGACACGATCATGAAGCGATGAAAGAAGTGGAAGGCATTGCATTAGCAGGCGGAGGAATTCATCAGGTCGTCTACGTCCAACAATTATCTCAGACAGTACAAATGGTCACAAAAAAGGCCATGACACAAACACTGCAAGGTGTTGTGAATAAAGAATTGCAGCAAATTTTAGGCAAAGATGCTGAGATTGAAGAGCTCCCGCCTGATAAACGTGGTGAAGTGATGGAAGTTGTCGATGAGTTAGGAGAGACTGTTCACCTTCAAGTTCTTGTACTTGTGGATACAAGTGCAAGTATGAAACCGAAGCTGCCAACAGTCAAAGAGGCACTCATTGACCTTTCCATTAGTTTAAATTCAAGAATTGGTGAAAATCAGTTTGGGATGTGTGTATTTCCCGGGAAAAACTCAGATGCAGAAATCGTGTTGAATTGGACACCTCGATTCGATTCGCTATCATCTATTTTCCCGAAGCTGACCACTGGAGGGATCACCCCGACTGGACCAGCTCTCCGAGAAGCACTCCAACATTTTAAATCAGTTCGTTCACGTAAAGGATTGCTTGAAGCAAAGGAAGAGCATGATGATGAATTCGGCTTCTAACATCCCGTTAGGCACGGTGATAAAAGGGAAATGGCACAATCATCATTACCGTATTGCAAAAGAGCTGGGAAAAGGGGCGAACGGTGTAGTCTATCTTGCCGATGCGCCAAATGGGCAAGTTGCCATAAAAGTGAGTGATGACAGCATGCTTATTGCATCTGAAGTCAATGTATTAAAATCCTTTTCAAAGGCTCCTGTGAAAACAATGGGGCCTTCTTTTTATGATATGGACGACGCCATCTACCCCGGAATGTCTCAAAAGTGTTCATTTTACGTCATGGAATATGTCAGGGGGCCATTGCTGCTGGACTTTGTGAAACAAAAAGGCGATGAGTGGATTGTTGTATTAATGGTTCAACTATTGTCTAATCTTGCTCATTTACATAAAGAAGGCTGGATTTTTGGCGACTTAAAGCCAGATAATTTGATCGTATCAGGTCCTCCTGCGACAATTCGGTGTGTTGATGTCGGCGGGACAACAAAGGCGGGAAGAGCAATCAAGGAGTATACAGAGTTTTTCGATCGCGGCTATTGGGGATTCGGTACAAGAAAAGCGGAACCGACTTATGATCTATTTGCCTTGTGTATGGTGATGGTGAACTGTGCCTATAAAAAGGAGTTTAAAAAAGGACCGGAACCTAAAAAACAGCTTTATCGAGCCATTGAAGGGCATCCTTTATTAAAACGATATGAAGGGGTATTAAAGACCGCACTTCAAGGGAAATATCAAACAGCAACAGACATGAAAAGCGCCATGCTGAGAGAAGATCAAATACTCGCTACAAGAAAAAATCATCAAAAGAAGCCAACACCAAAAAGGAGACATTCACCTGCTGTAACTCAAAAGCACAATGCGACTTCACGATCACGAGTGGTTGCGGCCAAAAGGTCGACTGTTCATAAAAAATCAGGAGGGCTTTTTGAAACCATTCTCATCGTGTGCAGCGTTCTCGCTCTTTACTGTGCATATGTCGTTCTATTCCTATTATAAGGTGTAAAAAAACATGCTTCTTCTTTGCTTGGAGCAACTTAAAGTGATAGGATATGTATATCTTTTAAATTACCTGCTCTTTGTGAGGAGGCAGTTGTGAATAGAATTGATGTTTTTTTGAAAAAACATAATGTTTTACTTAAAAATACGACAGTCATTGTCGGGGTTTCCGGCGGACCGGATTCTATGCTGTTATTGCATGAGTTAAACAAGCGTCGAAAAGGTTCTTTTCAGTTGATTGCAGCCCATGTTGATCACATGTTCAGAGGAGAGGAATCATACGCTGATTTGACATTTGTTGAAGCTTACTGTGATGAGCAAGATATCCCATTTGAATCGGCCCGCATACAGGTCACCCAATATGCAAAAGAAAATCGCTTAAACAAACAGGTAGCTGCAAGAGAATGCAGATATGCATTTTTTCGTCAATTGATGGTGCAGTACAATGCGCGATTTATAGCGCTTGCACATCATGGAGACGATCAAGTAGAAACGATGTTGATGAGACTGACTAGAGGGACCGTTGGAATAGGGCTTGCAGGTATACAGGCGAAGCGCCCCTTTCAAGATGGCTGGCTGATTCGTCCGTTGATTGGCTATTCTAAGGACGAAGTACTAAAAGCATGTGAAAAAGAAAATGTTCCATACGTGACTGATCAGAGCAATTATTCAGATGACTACTTGAGAAATCGGATAAGAAGACACATTCTTCCCGTATTAAAAGAAGAAGCACCTCATATGCATAAAAGCTTCCAGTTTGTGAGTGACATGCTGACTGAGGACGAACAATACTTGCAGGCATTAACTAAGAAACAAATGAATAAGGTAATCACAAGTCAAACTCCTAAACAAATTGAGATCAAAACGAAGCCTTTGCTTGACCTGCCTTTGCCTTTACAAAGAAGAGGCATTCAACTAATATTAAACTATCTTTATGAAAACATTCAATCAGCGTTTTCAAACCAGCATATTCTAGGGACTTTAGACTGGTTATCTCATACGGATCAACCGTCTGGATCATTGGATTTGCCAAAGGGTTTACAGGCTGTCAAATCATATGATCACTGTATGTTTACCTTTGAACGATCGCTTCTATTGGACAGTCCTTACGCTCTGCAACTTAAAGCTGAGCCAGGAGAGGAACTTCTTCTCCCAAATGGTATGTCCATTGTGGTATCAAATCATGTTCCGAAGGATGCGCAGAACGGGAATAGTTTTTTCTTACTACAAAAAGATCATGTTCGTCTCCCTTTAATCATTCGATCAAGAAAAAATGGTGATCGGATCAAACTAAAAGGAATGAATGGATCAAAAAAGGTGAAGGATATATTTATTGATAAAAAAGTGCCTCTTGCAAAAAGAGACAGCTGGCCGATCGTTACTGACTCGGATCATCAAATCATCTGGATACCAGGTTTGAAAAAATCCGTTTTTGAAGAAATTGATATGACAAACAGCGATCTCATTGTATTACAATATAGGCAGCACGAAAATTTGTAGGGGGCAAGCAAAAGCATGAAACAAGATATTGAAAAGATTTTGATCTCAGAAGAGGAGATCCAGCAAAAAGTAAAAGAACTGGGCGCAACATTAACCAGCGATTATGATGGTAAATTTCCCTTGGCGATTGGTGTTTTGAAAGGGGCTCTTCCATTCATGGCAGACCTGATCAAACACATTGATACATATTTAGAGCTTGACTTTATGGATGTATCAAGCTATGGAAAGTCTACCGTATCTTCTGGAGAAGTCAAAATCATTAAGGATTTAGATACTTCTGTTGAAGGAAGAGATATTCTAATTATGGAAGACATCATCGACAGTGGGTTAACTTTGAGTTATCTGGTAGAGCTTTTCCGATACCGTAAAGCAAATTCCATTAAAATTGTCACATTGCTAGATAAACCAAGCGGTCGCAAAGCAGACATCAAAGCAGATTATGTTGGTTTTGAAGTGCCAGATGCATTTGTTGTTGGCTATGGATTGGATTTTGCTGAACGTTACCGAAACCTCCCGTATATTGGAGTGTTAAAACCATCTGTTTACGAAGGCTAATCAGCATACGTGTACATGAGGTTATTGGTTGTGTTGGAATGATTTTCTATGATACTATTGAACATAGTTGTGCTTACTGTGGGAGGAGGTAAGGAATGAATCGGGTTTTTCGTAATACGATTTTTTATATACTTATTTTACTACTTGTGATTGGGGTCGTTAGTTGGTTAGGATCTCCAAATGCAAAACCTGAGAACATGTCTTACAGCAAATTTTCGCAAAATCTAAGTGCGGGAAAAGTGGAGAGTATCTCCATTCAGCCTGTAAGAGGGGTTTATGAAATTCGTGGTCAATTAACGGGCGCGAAGAAAGATCAATATTTCATTACCCATGTTCCTGATGGTCAAGGTGTTGACCAAATTTACAGTGCACTGAAGAAGACAGATGTAAAAGTAGAACCAGCACCTGAAACAAATGGATGGCTGACAGTTCTGACGACTATTATTCCATTTATCATCATCTTTATCTTATTCTTCTTCTTATTGAACCAAGCTCAGGGCGGCGGGAGCCGAGTGATGAACTTTGGTAAAAGTAAAGCAAAGCTTTACACAGAAGAGAAGAAGCGTGTGAAATTCAAAGATGTTGCGGGTGCAGATGAAGAAAAGCAAGAGCTTGTAGAGGTCGTTGAATTCCTGAAGGATCCGCGTAAATTTGCTGAGCTTGGCGCAAGAATTCCTAAAGGGGTTTTACTAGTAGGACCTCCAGGTACAGGTAAAACATTGCTTGCAAGAGCAGCTGCAGGAGAAGCAGGCGTTCCTTTCTTTAGCATTAGTGGTTCTGACTTCGTTGAGATGTTCGTCGGTGTCGGTGCATCACGTGTGCGTGATTTATTTGAAAATGCGAAAAAAAATGCACCTTGCTTAATCTTTATTGATGAGATTGATGCAGTAGGTCGTCAGCGTGGAGCAGGTCTTGGCGGCGGTCATGACGAGCGTGAGCAGACGCTTAACCAGCTTCTTGTTGAAATGGATGGTTTCAGCGCCAATGAAGGAATCATTATCATTGCTGCGACCAACCGTGCAGATATACTAGACCCTGCATTGTTGCGTCCGGGACGTTTCGACCGTCAAATTACGGTAGACCGCCCAGATGTCATTGGACGTGAAGAAGTACTGAAGGTTCATGCGAAAAACAAACCGCTTGATGAGACAGTGAACTTGAAAGCCATTGCAAGTAGAACCCCAGGATTCTCTGGTGCAGACCTTGAGAACTTACTAAACGAAGCAGCACTTGTGGCTGCCCGTCAAAACAAAAAGAAAATTGATATGCGTGATATAGATGAAGCGACTGACCGTGTCATCGCTGGTCCGGCTAAGAAAAGCCGTGTCATTTCGAAGAAAGAACGTAATATCGTCGCATATCATGAAGCGGGTCATACCGTCATTGGACTTGTCCTTGACGAAGCAGACATGGTGCATAAGGTTACAATCGTTCCTCGTGGACAGGCGGGTGGCTATGCTGTGATGCTTCCGAGAGAAGATCGCTATTTCCAAACGAAGCCAGAGCTTCTTGACAAAATTGTCGGCTTGCTCGGAGGACGTGTGGCAGAGGAAATCACTTTTGGTGAAGTGAGTACTGGTGCTCATAATGACTTCCAGCGTGCGACAGGCATTGCACGTAAAATGGTAACCGAGTTTGGTATGTCCGATAAACTTGGACCGCTTCAATTTGGTCAATCGCAAGGTCAGGTTTTCCTTGGACGTGATTTCAACAATGAGCCGAATTATAGTGAAGCCATTGCTTACGAAATCGACCTAGAAGTTCAGCGTTTCATCAAGGAGAGCTACGAGCGTGCGAAACAAATTCTCACTGAGAATAAAGATAAGTTAGAGATTATTGCACAAGCGCTTCTAGAAGTTGAAACATTAGATGCTGAACAAATTAAATCTCTTTACGAAACTGGAAAACTTCCAGAGCGTGTATACGCAGATGATGAAGAGAAAAAAGATGATGTGAAAGTAAATATCAAGAAAAAGGAAGATAAGGAGATCTAATCTCCTTTCCTGAAAGCTGCTGGTATCACCGGCAGCTTTTTATTTCGTTTCATGAATGGATTGATTTCGAATTGTTTACAAATGGAACTCAATTCGTGTATGGTATGATAGAAAGTCGAAATATGATCTTTTGAGAAACTATTCAAAGTGGTGATAAAGTTGTTACTCGTGATAGATGTAGGAAATACAAATACCGTTTTAGGTGTTTATCATAATGGCGATCTGAACTACCATTGGCGAATTGAAACAAGCCGTCACAAAACAGAAGATGAATTTGGCATGTCGATTCGGTCACTATTTGATTATGTCGGATTAATGTTTGACCAAATTGAAGGCATTATCATTTCATCTGTTGTCCCGCCAATGATGTTTGCGTTAGAAAGAATGTGTGAGAAGTACTTTCACATTACGCCCCAAATTGTTGGACCTGGAATGAAGACGGGACTTAACATTATGTGTGATAACCCAAAGGAAGTGGGAGCTGATCGAATTGTCAATGCGGTTGCAGCTATTCACCTTTATGGAGCACCTCTTATCGTGGTTGACTTTGGAACAGCAACGACCTATTGCTATATCAATGAACAAAAACAATACATGGGTGGAGCCATTGCACCAGGTATTACCATTTCAACAGAGGCTTTGTATACAAGAGCGGCGAAACTACCAAGAATTGAAATTGTCCGTCCGGATCATATCGTAGGAAAAAACACCATCAGTGCGATGCAATCAGGTATCCTATATGGATATGTTGGACAAGTTGAGGGAATAGTGAAGCGAATGAAACAACAAGCAAAACAAACACCGAAAGTCATCGCAACAGGCGGTCTGTCTACATTAATTGGTCATGAGTCAGACTGTATTGATGTTGTCGACCCGTTCTTAACCCTAAAAGGACTTCAATTAATTTACGAACGGAATCGTGTCAGTGTACGATAGGAGGTTAAATCAAAATGGATTACTTAGTTAAAGCGTTAGCGTATGACGGCAAAGTCCGCGCCTATGCTGCTAACACAACAGATACAATTAACGAAGCACAAAGAAGACATTATACTTGGCCGACTGCATCAGCAGCAATTGGAAGAACAATGACTGCTACTGTGATGATGGGGGCCATGCTAAAGGGTGAGCATAAACTTTCTGTCAAAATAGAAGGCGGTGGACCAATCGGAGCAATTATTGCCGATAGTAATGCAAAAGGTCAGGTGCGTGGATATGTCACGAATCCTCAAGTTCACTTCGACTTAAATGAACATGGCAAGTTAGATGTCAGACGTGCAGTTGGAACGACAGGAACCTTAAGTGTCGTCAAAGACATAGGTCTGAGAGAGCACTTCACAGGACAAACAGAAATTGTCTCAGGTGAAATTGGTGATGATTTCACTTATTATCTCGTCTCTTCTGAGCAAGTACCTTCCTCTGTAGGAGTGGGTGTCCTTGTGAATCCAGATAACTCCATCCTAGCAGCAGGCGGCTTCATCATTCAATTGCTGCCGGGCACAGAAGACCATGTCATTGAAAGGCTTGAAAAACGCCTATCAACCATTGAACCAATCTCTAAACTCATTGAAAAAGGAATGTCACCAGAAGAGATTTTAGAAGAAGTTCTCGGTGAAAAACCTCAAATTCTAGAAACTGTACCTGTCGAATTCTATTGTAATTGTTCAAAAGAACGGTTTGCGTCTGGCATTATCAGCTTAGGCAAAGCCGAAATTGATGATATGATTGAAAAAGACGGACAAGCAGAAGCTCAATGCCATTTTTGTAACGAAACGTATGTATTTACAAAAGAAGAGCTAGAAGAGCTACGTGAAGAAACAACCCGCTAAGCTCTAGGTAGCGGGTTTTCTTTTTATTATGGAAAGGAGACGAAAGATGAGACTAAAAGCAAGAGCGGTATGGACATTTATCCTTGTGTTGCTCATGATCAATGCTGTTGTCATTGCATATGTACTGACAAAAACACAAATGTCGCAGGCTTCTTCAACCGGTAAGGGCGGTGAAGAAATTGCATCAATCGGAAAAGAGAAAATAACCCGTCAACAATGGCTTAAGAAGATGGAGGACCGCTACGGTAAGGCAACGCTTGAGCAAATGATTAATCAACAGGTTGTGAATCAGCTTGCAAAAGAAAATCAGCTCAAGGTATCGTCAGAGGAAATTAACAGAGAATTGCTCATGCTCAAAGCTGTCAATAATAATTTCTACGAGGATGGTCATACAAGCGAGAAAGAATGGAAGGAGCAAATTCGTTACAATATCTTACTAGAACAGCTCCTGACGAGAGATGCAGTTGTATCTGACAAAGAAGCCAGAGCCTTTTATGAAGAAAATAAAGACTTATATCAATATGATGACTCTTATCGTATTCGTCATATTGTGGTAAAGACAAAAGAAGAGGCAGAGAAAGTATTAAAAGAACTCAAAGGTGGATCAAGCTTTGAAGCTGTGGCAGCCGAACGTTCTACTGATCGTTACACCTCGCCTTATGGGGGAGATCTTGGCTTTGTGACAGAAGAACAAGAAAATATCCCCGCCTTATACATACAACAAGCCCAAAAGCTTCAACTGAACGAATGGACGAAAGAACCCATTGAGACCAAAAATGGATATGCCATTATTCAATTAAAAGAAAAATTAAATGGTCGTTCCTTCTCTTATGAAGATGTCAAAGATCAGATCAAAAGGCAGATCGCCATGGAGGACTTAGGCGAAAAGGCGAATGTCAAAACCCTGTGGAAAGAAGCAAAAGTCACATGGTTTTACGATGGAGAGCAGGACTAAAAGCATTGACAAAATTTTTCGAAATTGATAATTTATTATTAATACAATAAAATTACTCGGAGATAGAGGTGTTAGTGATGGCTCGTATTGCAAATTCAATTTTTGAACTAATAGGAAATACACCAGTCGTTAAATTAAACCGTTTAGTAGATGAAGACAGTGCGGATGTCTACTTAAAACTTGAATATATGAACCCAGGAAGCAGTGTAAAAGATCGTATTGCGTTAGCGATGATCGAAGACGCTGAAGAAAAAGGCAAATTAAAAGCAGGCGACACGCTGATTGAACCAACAAGTGGCAACACTGGAATTGGTCTTGCGATGGTGGCGGCAGCCAAAGGGATCAAAGCGATTTTAGTCATGCCGGATACAATGAGCCAGGAGCGCCGCAACCTATTACGCGCTTACGGTGCAGAGCTTGTATTGACACCAGGTGCAGAAGGGATGAAAGGTGCCATTAAAAAAGCGGAAGAACTTGCGGAAGAGCACGGTTATTTCATGCCGCAGCAATTTAACAACGAAGCAAATGCTGAAATTCACCGCCGTACGACTGGAAAAGAAATTCTTGAACAGTTTGATGGTCAGCTTGATGCATTTATTGCAGGTGTTGGTACGGGTGGAACGATTACTGGTGCTGGTGAAGTATTAAAAGAAGCCATCCCATCTATTAAAGTCTATGCAGTTGAACCAACTGACTCTCCTGTATTGTCAGGAGGAAAGCCAGGACCGCATAAAATTCAAGGGATTGGAGCAGGGTTTGTTCCTTCTATCTTGAATACGGAAGTGTATGACGACATTATCCAAGTTCGAAACGAAGATGCATTTGAGTTTGCAAGAAAAGCGGCAAAAGAAGAAGGAATCCTTGGAGGAATCTCTTCTGGTGCAGCCATATACGCAGCACTTCAAACAGCGAAGAAGCTTGGTAAAGGGAAAAAAGTCTTAGCGATTATCCCAAGTAATGGTGAGCGTTACCTAAGTACACCTCTTTATCAATTCGATTAAACAACATGTCCCCAGCATTTGCTGGGGTTTTTTTACGAATTTTGAAGATGGACAGCAAATACTATTTTCTAAATAAAAAGGATTGCATTAAAATAGGGGTAATGAAAATAAAAAAGGATGATAACATGACACAACGCAGGCCGACGGGCATCAAAATTCCTTTTACGAAAGATCAGTTCTTAAAGAGATATGAACAACTATCTGCACGTGAAACACACCATGTTCTTCTTGAAAGTGCACGCGGGGGAGCATATAGCATTGCAGGCATCAATCCGATAGCCACCGCTAAAGGAAAAGATGGGATGACGACAATTCATTATCAAGATGAGACGCTGTTTAAAGAAGGTGATCCACTAAGGGTATTTGCTGAGTGGTTTCAAACTTTTCAAACCGAAACGAACGAGGAGTACCCTGACTTTCAAGGAGGAGCGATTGGGTTTTTAAGTTATGATTATGCAAGATATATAGAGCATTTTAAAATGCTATCAATTGATGATCTCAAAACACCTGATATGTATTTCCTCGTGTTTAATGATGTCGCTGTTTATGATCATCAAGAAGGAGTTCTTTGGCTTATCACTCATACACATGAAGAGGAGCCTGTCGCTACTGCTCATCGAAGAATAGAAGAATTGAAACAAAGCTGGACAAGTACCTCAGACGAATCAACATATTCGCCAGTAAAAGCGCCTTCCTCAGAATTTGTAACAGCAGCACCTTTTACTGAGGAAACCTTCGGCGAAGCAGTAGATAAGATTAAGCAATATATCACAAACGGTGATGTGTTCCAGGTGAACCTATCCATCAGACAAGAAGAACAGCTTCGTACTCATCCATATGAACTTTACAAAATACTGCGTCAAGTCAATCCGTCTCCATATATGTCATATGTGCATACGCCCGATTTCCAAATTGTTTGTGGATCACCAGAGCTACTCATAAAGAAAAAAGGAACACAATTAGAAACCCGACCGATCGCTGGTACAAGATCAAGAGGCAAAGATGAAGCAGAGGACCAGGCGCTTGCAAAAGAACTCATTGAAAATGAAAAAGAACGTGCAGAGCATGTGATGCTCGTTGACCTTGAAAGGAATGATCTTGGACGAGTGTCCACTTATGGGTCAGTGCAGGTGAATGAATTTATGGCGATTGAAAAATATTCACACGTGATGCACATTGTGTCTAATGTGAAAGGGGAGTTGCGTGATGATTGTGATGCGGTAGATGTGATGCGAGCCGTATTCCCTGGTGGAACTATTACCGGTGCACCAAAAGTAAGAACAATGGAAATTATAGAAGAGCTTGAGCCAACAAGACGAGGGCTTTATACTGGATCTATAGGCTGGTTTGGATTTAATCAAGATATGCACTTTAATATCGTCATTCGTACGGCATATTGTACAGAAGGCAGGGCATTTATGCAGTCAGGTGCCGGCATTGTCATTGACTCTGTGCCAAAGCACGAATACAAAGAATCCATTAAAAAAGCCTATGCTGTGAAAAAAGCATTACAGTTGAGCGAAGAAGAGACTATTTTGAGTTAGAGGTGAGCAGAGTATGATATTAATGATTGATAATTATGATTCATTCACGTACAACTTGGTTCAGTACTTAGGTGAGCTTGGTGAGGAATTGGTCGTCAAACGGAATGATCAAGTGACGATCCAAGAAATTGAACAGCTCACGCCAGATTTTCTCATGATTTCTCCAGGACCATGCAGTCCTGATGAAGCTGGAATTAGTATGGAGGCCATCAAACATTTTGCTGGGAAAATCCCGATTTTTGGTGTGTGTTTAGGTCACCAATCCATAGCACAAGTATTTGGCGGAGATGTCATTCGAGCGGAGCGATTAATGCATGGCAAAACGTCAAAGATTGTGCATGACGGAAAGGGCGTTTTCACAGGTCTTCCAAACCCGCTCGTAGCGACGAGATATCATTCATTGATTGTCAAGGACGAGACGCTGCCGGAGTGCTTTGTGGCTACAGCTAGAACAAAAGAAGGCGAGCTCATGGCCATTCGCCACAAGGAACTGCCGATTGAAAGTGTCCAGTTCCATCCTGAATCAATTATGACCTCCTTTGGGAAAGAAATGCTCAAGAACTTCATTGAAACCTATCACACAAAGGGACATGAAGTGAACGTATGATCATTTATCTGAACGGTCAGTATATAGAGGAGAAAGAAGCGACTCTTTCTCCTTTTGATCATGGTTTTCTATATGGCATCGGTGTATTCGAAACATTTACCAGCCTTGCAGGACAAGTTTTCCTGTTAGATTGGCATCTTGAAAGGCTCAATCAATCACTTCTTGACCTTTGCATCGAGTCCACAATAGAGAAACCATTTGTACTCGACATCATTCAAACCTTGCTGAAAAAAAACGAATTAACAGATGGTCATGCGAGGGTTCGTTTCAATGTCTCTGCAGGTAGAGGCAATGGGTTTTCTGCTGACTCATATCAGAACCCAGTGATTTTTGTCATGATTTCCCCATTTCAACCTGAATCGGTTTTAGAAGAGAAACAAGGAGTCATTCTTCAGACGAGAAGAAACACACCAGAAGGTCCAAGACGGCTCAAGTCTCATCATTACATGAACAACCTTCTCGCTAAAAGAGAAATCGGGAACGATCCATCAATGGAAGGCATTTTTTTGACAAAAGAAGATTGTGTTGCAGAAGGAATTACCTCGAATGTGTTTTGGCGAAAGGGAGATGTGATCTATACACCGTCACTCGACACAGGCATATTAAACGGTGTCACACGTCGATATTGTATAGAAACTCTTCGTGAACAGGGAGCTTTACTAAAAGAAGGACAATACCCAGTATTGCATATACTCTCAGCGGATGAGGCGTGGATGACCAATTCTGTACAGGGAATCATTCCTTTCCGAAGTATTGGAGAGACCGTTTTACCGGAAGATAAACGAACGATCTCATCAATGTTGAGAACACAATATACAAAAGAACGTCTAGAACATACAGAGTAGGTGGACGCAATGACACATCCGTTAATCAAGCAACCGAAAATGATACAAGCCAAGCATCATAATCTTAGTTATGAAGAAAAGACGTTGGTCATGGGAATTTTAAATGTCACACCTGACTCTTTTTCAGATGGGGGCAAATTTAATCAAATTGATAAAGCGTTGGCTCATGCGAAACAGTTGATGGAAGATGGAGCGCATATCATTGATATCGGTGGAGAATCAACCCGCCCAGGTGCAGCACTTGTATCAGAGCAAGAGGAGCTCTCAAGGGTCATTCCTGTCATTGAGAAGATCACAAAGGAATTGGATGTTCCAATTTCAATCGACACCTATAAGGCTCACGTGGCTGATGAGGCTGTGAAAGCCGGAGTATCCATCATTAATGACGTATGGGGCGCCAAGGCAGACGATCAAATGGCACATGTTGCTGCTAAGCATGATGTTCCAATCATTTTGATGCATAATCGACCAGAGCGAAACTATACACATCTCATTTCAGATATGATTGCAGATTTAAAAGAAAGTGTACAAATCGTTAAACAAGCTGGTGTTCGTGATGAAATGATTATACTAGACCCTGGCATTGGTTTTGCGAAAAACAAAGTAGACAATCTAATGATTATGAATGAGCTCGAAACATTTTGCCATCTAGGCTATCCGTTATTACTTGCTACGTCTAGAAAGCGATTCATTGGCGCAGTCTTAGACTTACCTCCAGACGAACGAATTGAAGGAACAGGTGCGACAGTTTGCCTCGGTATTCAAAAAGGGAGTGCAATGGTACGGGTCCATGATGTCAAAGAAATCGCAAGAATGGCAAAAATGATGGATGCTATGCTGAATAAAGGAGGCGGTTATCATCGATAAAGTCTATGTAAACGGGATGGAGTTTTATGGCTATCATGGTGTTTTTGCAGAAGAGAATAAATTAGGTCAACGATTTCGTGTAGATTTAATAGCTTCTCTCGATCTAAGTAAAGCTGGTCAAACCGATGATTTAAATGAAACGATTAACTATGCAGAGCTTTACCAAATATGCAAAAACATTGTGGAAGGTGAGCCAGTCAATTTGGTTGAAACATTAACAGAGAGAATCGCAAACCAAGTACTAAAAGATTTTCAGTCAGTTCAGGAATGTACAGTAAAAGTCATCAAGCCAGATCCCCCAATTCCAGGACACTATCAATCTGTTGCGATTGAAATGACGAGATCGCGCACATGAACAATACAGCATATATCGCTTTAGGCTCAAACATTGGAAAAAAAGAAACTTACTTAAAAGAAGCGGTCAAAAAACTGCACGAACATCCAGACGTCCAAGTAGAATCAATATCATCTATATACGAAACAGCACCAGTAGGATATGTGAATCAAGATGACTTTTTGAACATGGCGGTGAAGATTTCAACATCACTTCGTCCAGAGGAACTACTGGCTCTTACACAGCAAATTGAACATGAGTTAGGCAGGACAAGAGAAGTCAGGTGGGGACCTCGGACGGCAGACCTTGACATTTTACTTTATAATCGTGAAAATATTGAATCAGAACAACTTGTAATACCTCATCCTAGAATGTACGAACGTTTATTCGTCCTTGTCCCGATGAGTGAGATTTGCCCAGAAATCGGCGAAGTGCAAATCAATGCCGTAACAGACCAAGAGGGTGTAAGTGTATGGAAAAAGACATGTGGGGTAGAAGAATTCGTGCATACCGAAAGCTAAAAGGGTATACTCAGGAAGGGTTCGCTAAAAGGCTGAGTATTTCCGTCTCTGTCTTAGGAGAAATTGAGCGAGGCAATCGATTACCAACAAAACAAATGGTTGATCAGATAGCAGATGCTTTAAATATAACGGTGGAAGAACTTTCGCCAATAACAGAGGAAGAAAGGAGGGGTGGAGATGTTTAAGATTGGCAATATTGAAATTAAAAACAAAGTTGTGCTTGCGCCTATGGCTGGTGTTTGTAACTCAGCCTTCAGACTAACCGTTAAGGAGTTTGGAGCGGGATTAGTCTGCGCTGAAATGGTCAGTGACAAAGCGATTCTGCTTAACAACGCCAGAACAATGGGGATGCTCTACATTGATGAACGTGAAAAACCACTGAGCCTTCAGATTTTTGGAGGAGAAAAGGACACACTCGTAGAAGCGGCAAAATTCGTTGATCAACATACAACCGCTGATATTATTGACATTAACATGGGTTGTCCAGTACCAAAAATTACAAAATGTGATGCAGGCGCTAAATGGCTCCTAGATCCAAATAAGATTTATGAAATGGTGTCTGCTGTCGTTGATGCTGTAGATAAACCAGTCACTGTGAAAATGAGAATGGGCTGGGATGATGATCATATCTTCGCCATTGAAAATGCCCGTGCTGTTGAGAGAGCAGGCGGACAAGCGGTTGCTCTTCATGGTCGTACCCGTGTTCAAATGTACGAAGGTACAGCAAATTGGGATATCATTAAAGAGGTGAAGCAATCCGTATCTATTCCTGTCATAGGAAATGGTGATGTCAAGACCCCTCAAGATGCAAAACGTATGCTTGATGAAACAGGTGTGGATGCTGTCATGATCGGTCGAGCAGCACTAGGAAACCCATGGATGATTTATCGTACGGTTCATTATTTAGAAACGGGTGAATTAAAAGAAGAGCCGAAAGTACATGAAAAAATGTCTGTCTGTAAACTTCACTTAGACAGGCTCATTGACCTAAAAGGTGAACATGTCGCTGTAAGAGAAATGAGAAAACATGCAGCATGGTATCTAAAAGGCGTACGCGGTAACGCCGAAGTAAGGAATAAAATTAATCAATGCGAAACAAGGGCTGAGCTTGTAAAGATTCTTGATAATTTTACGATCGAAGCCGAGGCAAAAGAGCTTCAAAGTATAAAAGTAGGATAAGACGATCTTTTCTATTGCAGCTCACTGCGAGTGTATGTACTGGCAGTTTTTCTGCTTTTCTCTGCAAAATTAATTATTGGAGTGAGATAAATGAGTAATGAAGGGCTTAATAACGAAGAATTAAATGATCAATTCCAAGTCAGACGTGACAAAATGAATAAAATGCGAGAAGAGGGTATCGATCCTTTTGGTGAGCGATATGACCGTTCTCATCAATCTGCACAGATTATCGCAGAATTTGACAAATTTTCTAAAGAAGATTTAGAAGAAAAAGCTGCACAGGTGACAATTGCTGGTCGTATGATGACAAAGCGAGGAAAAGGTAAAGCTGGTTTTGCGCACATTCAAGACTTAGAAGGACAAATCCAAATTTACGTTCGTAAAGATAGTGTAGGAGAAGTAGCTTACGAGCTATTTAAAAGCTCTGACCTAGGCGACATTATTGGTGTCAAAGGAACGGTATTTAAAACGAATGTAGGAGAGCTTTCTATTAAAGCGACTAGTTTTGAGATTCTGACAAAAGCACTTCGACCCCTTCCTGATAAATATCATGGTCTAAAAGATGTTGAACAACGTTATCGTCAGCGTTACCTTGACCTGATTGTAAATCCTGAAAGTAAGCAAACGTTCATCATGCGAAGCAAAATCATTCAATCAATGAGAAGATACTTAGATTCTAAAGGATACCTAGAAGTTGAAACGCCAACTATGCATAGCATTCCTGGCGGTGCATCAGCACGTCCTTTTATTACTCATCATAATGCACTTGATATGCCGCTATATATGCGTATTGCAATTGAGTTGCACTTGAAACGTCTGATCGTGGGCGGACTAGAGAAAGTATACGAGATTGGACGCGTATTCCGTAACGAAGGTGTATCTACCCGCCACAACCCAGAATTTACAATGATCGAATTATATGAAGCATATGCAGATTATCAAGATATCATGAACCTGACTGAAAACCTCATTGCCCACATTGCACAAGAAGTATTGGGAACAACGACCATTCAATATGGAGAAGATGAAATCGATCTAAAACCTCAATGGAAGAGGCTTCATATGGTTGAAGCGGTTAAAGAAGCAACAGGTGTAGACTTCTGGAAAGAGATGTCTATAGAAGAAGCGAAGCAACATGCTGCTGATCATGGGATTGAAATTACGAAAAATATGACAGTGGGTCATATTATTAATGAGTTCTTTGAACAAAAGGTAGAAGAAA
Organism: Bacillus sp. NPDC093026; assembly: GCF_044754665.1. Lineage (NCBI taxonomy): Bacteria > Bacillati > Bacillota > Bacilli > Caryophanales > Bacillaceae > Bacillus > Bacillus sp. NPDC093026. Next base: position 54,730 of record NZ_JBIVPN010000011.1, read on the forward strand.
CATTGATTCAACCTACCTTTATTTATGGACATCCGGTTGAGATTTCTCCTTTAGCAAAGAAAAATCCTGAAGATCCTCGTTTTACTGATCGTTTTGAGCTGTTTATTGTACGTCGTGAGCATGCGAATGCATTTACAGAGCTGAACGATCCTATCGATCAAAGAGAACGCTTTGAAGCTCAATTAAAAGAACGTGAAGAAGGAAATGATGAAGCACATCTGATGGATGACGACTTTGTTGAAGCATTAGAATATGGAATGCCTCCAACTGGTGGATTAGGTATCGGTATCGATCGATTGATTATGTTGTTGACAAATTCACCTTCAATCCGAGATGTATTGCTTTTCCCGCAAATGAGAAACCGTTAATCCATCAATAAAAGCGCCGTTTTACAAATGGCGCTTTATTTTTTCTTAAAATGAAACTTTTTTTAAAAAATCTATTGCAAGTAAAGAAACAAGGTGGTATATTATTATTCGTTGCCGCAAAACAGCAACAAGGTTGAAAAAGAAGTTGAAAAAATTCTTGACTTTAACCGATGCGAAATGATAGCATATTAAAGTCGCCTATGAGCGATAATGAAATGATCTTTGAAAACTAAACAAGACAAAACGTACCTGTTCATTCGAGATTTGATAAAAAATCCTATGATACATCATAGG
>NZ_JBIVPN010000012.1:0-18447 GCF_044754665.1 Bacillus sp. NPDC093026
CCGATGGTAGTTGGGGGTCTCCCCCTGTGAGAGTAGGACGCCGCCAAGCTTGTCTAAAGATCAGTTCCATTCGGAACTGGTCTTTTTTGTGTTTTCTTCTAACAGCATCATGATATAAGAAGGGAACTTCTCTTCTGCAATCTCCATATAGCGCTCAATCATGACATAATCATCACTAATGTATTGAGAGAGCAACTCGTACCACCATTCTGTTTCGTAACGAGCAATCATGCTAAGGTTATACATCAGCAAGTAATGGCTGATAATCTCAGGAATACCTAAAAAGGCATCTCTTGTTGATGGAATGAACCATTGATCCGTTTCTAAATCATAATGAAGATGAGTGGCAAATGCAGGGTTTTCTTCTAGACATGCATCAAAAGTCAGTATCTTGGCCTCTCTGTTTTTAAACTTCCAATTTGTATGGAACTCAAAGTACTCTATAAAGCGTTCAGGTGACATGTTATAAAGAAGTGGAATATGATCTTGAATCATCATTCCATTGGCTTTCTCAATTTTGACTAACGTCGAAGGCTGCTTTTGAAACTGAAGGACATGACTCATTTCAGGTATTTTAGAAAGGAGATTGATCATTGTGAAGCGCTCATCTTCAAGACCGTTTAAATGAAATAAGTGCTTCAACACATGCATACAAAGTCCATTCCTTTGGATTTTTACTTCATCTTCACTAAAGCGATAATGCTGTTTCTTTCTTTTTCTTGTCGTCACGCCATGGGCTAAGACTGAAGTTTGAGAAGGGTAATGAGGATCGACTGTCAGCAAACATGCTTTCAGTAACTGGGTCATCCCATAAAATAATAAAATAGGTTTAAGTTCTAATGGTGCAATGGCGGCTTGTTCATAGAACGTATGACCATGTTTTAGAAAGTAAATGAATCTCTCGCAGTTTTTATAAGCATGTTGGTTTGAATCTGGTATATCTCGTTTTTGGTACTGTTGATTTAGAAACTTTTGGGAGGTTTCAAGTGAGTAAAAACGTTTTAAATCCTTCCATCCTGAACTTTTCATTTTCTACCTCTACTCTCTTCATATTTTCTAAAAATTGCAACTGTTTGTTGCTTCCTTGACATGCTGTTTCCTAGTTGATAATCTACATATAATATTTTGCCGAAAAGAGGGGGATTTACTAATGTGGGAAAGTAAATTTTCAAAAGAAGGTTTGACATTTGATGATGTTCTGCTTGTTCCAGCAAAGTCTGAAGTGCTTCCGCGTGATGTCGATTTATCTGTTGAGTTAACAAGCACATTAAAACTAAACATTCCAATTATTAGTGCAGGAATGGATACTGTAACGGAATCACAAATGGCGATTGCTATGGCTCGTCAAGGTGGTCTTGGTATCATTCATAAGAACATGTCAATTGAACAGCAAGCAGAACAAGTAGATAAAGTAAAACGCTCAGAACGTGGCGTTATTACAAATCCATTCTTCTTAACACCAGAGCATCAAGTATTTGATGCAGAGCATTTAATGGGGAAATATCGCATTTCGGGTGTACCGATTGTAGACAACGAAGAAGATCAAAAGCTTGTTGGTATTATTACGAACCGTGACCTTCGTTTTATTTCGGATTATTCCATGAAAATTAGTGACGTTATGACAAAAGAGGAACTTGTCACTGCTTCTGTTGGTACAACATTAGAAGAAGCTGAAAAAATTCTACAGCAATACAAAATTGAAAAGTTACCTCTTGTAGATGACGAAGGAACTCTAAAAGGTCTTATTACAATTAAAGATATTGAAAAAGTGATTGAATTCCCTAACTCCTCTAAAGATGAACATGGTCGTTTAATTGTCGGTGCCGCAGTTGGCGTCACTGGCGATACAATCATTCGAGTGAAAAAACTAGTAGAAGCAAATGTTGATGTCATTGTTATTGATACAGCACATGGTCATTCTCAAGGTGTACTAAACACTGTAGCGAAAATCCGTGAAACGTATCCAACGCTGAACATCATCGCTGGAAATGTTGCAACAGCAGAAGCAACAAAAGCATTGATTGAAGCTGGTGCAGATATTGTCAAAGTTGGTATTGGACCAGGATCTATCTGTACAACACGTGTAGTGGCAGGTGTAGGTGTACCACAAATTACAGCTATTTATGATTGTGCAACAGAAGCAAGAAAGCATGGTAAGGCTATTATTGCAGATGGTGGGATTAAATATTCAGGTGATATTGTCAAAGCACTAGCAGCAGGTGGACATGCCGTCATGCTAGGAAGCCTGTTAGCTGGAACTTCAGAAAGCCCAGGAGAAACAGAAATATATCAAGGTAGACGTTTTAAAGTTTATCGCGGTATGGGTTCTGTCGCTGCTATGGAAAAAGGAAGTAAAGATCGTTATTTCCAAGAAGATAATAAAAAATTCGTTCCAGAAGGTATTGAAGGACGTACACCATACAAAGGACCAGTTGTTGATACAGTTTACCAACTTGTTGGTGGTGTTCGTTCTGGTATGGGTTATTGTGGTACAAAAGACTTACGCACACTTAGAGAGGAAGCGCAGTTTATTCGCATGACGGGTGCAGGTCTTCGTGAGAGTCATCCACATGATGTACAAATTACAAAAGAATCACCAAACTACACAATTTCTTGATAAATTGTGACAATCAAATTACATTTGACAGGGTCTAAGACTCTGTCTATTTTTTTTGTCTTTATTGTGATAAAATTTATACTGTTGTGTTGAAATAAGCCCTTGTGGATTAAATATATATGAAAAAAATGTCGAAAAATGATGAATACGGAGGTATGACGATTGAACAGCAAGATGTTGAAACAGCTTATGGTCGCTATCCTTACACTGACATTGATTGTTACAGCGTTTGCACCAATGTCTAAAGCCAAAGCGGCTGAAGATCCTATCAATGTGAATGCGAAAGCGGCCATCCTTATTGAAGCTTCTACAGGAAAAATTCTTTATAGCAAAAACGCAGAACAAAGACTCCCTATTGCGAGTATGGCAAAGATGATGACCGAGTATCTATTGCTAGAGGCAATTTCTGAAGGCAAAGTGAAATGGGATCAAACGTATACGCCAGATGATTATGTATACGAAATGTCCCAAGATCGTAGTTTATCAAATGTTCCTCTAAGAAAAGATGGCTCATACACAGTCAAAGAGCTTTATCAAGCCACTGCTATTTATTCAGCAAATGCTGCAGCGATAGGTCTAGCTGAAGTGATCGCTGGATCAGAATCTAAGTTTGTTGAAAAAATGAATGCAAAAGCGAAAGAACTAGGTTTAACAAATTACAAATTCGTCAATGCTACTGGATTAGAAAATAAAGATTTACATGGCAAACAGCCGAAGGGTACAGGTCCTGATGAAGAAAGTGAAGTTTCTGCTAAAGATATGGCATTGCTTGCACAGCATCTCATCAAAGACTATCCAGAAATTCTTGAAACAGCAAGTATTGCTAAGGCAAAGTTCAGAGAAGGCACAGACGATGAAATGGATATGCCAAACTGGAACTTCATGTTAAAAGGACTTGTGAAAGAATATGAAGGAGTAGATGGTCTAAAAACAGGCTCTACTGAATCAGCTGGTTCTAGTTTCACGGGCACAGCAAAACGAGGTGATATGCGCGTCATTGCCGTCATCTTAAATGCAAAAGGAAATCTTCATACAGCTCGTTTCGACGTTGCGAAAAAATTGTTCGACTATGCCTTTAAAAACTTTACGATGAAACAAATGTACAAAAAAGGACAGCAAGTCAAGGGACATGAAAACATCGAAGTTGATAAAGGAAAAGATAAAGAAGTAGCGGTCGTGACGAAAGAAGCATTTTCTGTTCCTGTGAAAAATGGGGACGAAAAGAGTTATAAAGCAAAAGTAAATTTAGAGAAAAAGAAACTAGAAGCTCCTATTAAAAAAGGAACGAAGGTTGGGATGCTAACGACTACTTATTCTGGTGCTGAGAAAGACTATGGTTATCTCAATAAAGACCAATCAGGTGTTGAGCTTGTGACAAAAACAAGCGACGAAAAAGCAAACTGGTTCATTCTTGCAATGCGCGGTGTAGGCGGATTCTTCGCTGGCATATGGGGCGGCATTGTAGATACAGTAAAAGGTTGGTTCTAAAAAACTTGCTCAGTATGTAGACAAACCTTCGCGTTTTGTCAGATCTGTGCGCTAGTGCTCACGAATGTTCCATTCGCTCCGCACAAGTAGCTCGGGTTTTCAATTCACGCTGAAAAGATGCCAAAGGGTAAAAGAAAACCCCTTTGGCAACAAACTGAACTGCTCTCTATTAGTGAGAGCAGTTTTTTGTCGTTAAAAGAAAAGGGACTGTTTTTGATTTTGAGGGGATGACAAGTTTTGCTGAAAAATGCTACATAATTTTTGCATACCTTCAATCAGGGCCTTTTCATTCACATAAGAAAAGCTGAGACGAATGTAATTTTGCTTTGGCTCCCCAGGATAGCAGACAGAGCCTGGCAGGAAAGTGATTTGCTGTTTACGGGCTTCATGTAATAACGCACGGGTATCCACCCAGTAAGGAAAGCTTAACCACAAATTGAGCCCGCCCTGTGGAACTTGCCATTTCACATCCTTCGGTGCGTATTGTGTCAAAACATCAATCATTAAATCTCGTCTCACCTTTAAGGCCGTTCTTAATTTCTTCGTATGATCAATCATTTTCTTCGATGTCAGAAATGGTAAAATAGCCTTTTGTGTAAGAAGGGGACTTCCCAAATCATTATTGGCCTTCGCAGCTAATAAACGATTAAATATCGAACCTGACGCTGTAATAATCCCAATTCTGCAACCCGGAGCAAGCGTTTTACTTAATCCTCTTAAATAAATGACATGCCCATCATAATCAAGGCTTTTAATCGGTGCCGGTGGCTTCTTTTCAAAATAAAGCTCCCGATATGGGTCATCTTCTACAATGAGACAATCAATACTCTGTGCCAATAGCAGGAGCTGTTTTCTCCGTTTCATCGACATACTGGCTCCTGTAGGACTGTGAAAGGTAGGAATCGTATAAATAAGCTTTGGCTTATATTTATCACAAATACTTTGAAGTTGCTTCATATTCATTCCTTCATGATCAACTGGTACTGTAATAATTCTTGCCCCTCTTCCCATAAAAACATCAATCGCCCCTGGATAGGTGGGGGCTTCCATGACAACGACATCATCAGGACCGATAAACGTTCTAGCGACTAAATCAAGTCCTTGCTGGGAACCACTTGTCACAAGGATATTTTCAGGGGTAGAAGGCACGTCCAGCTTCTCTAAAAAGGACTGAATCACCTGTCGAAGCTGTAAGTCTCCTTGAATTTCCCCATATTTCGACATAATTTGAGGATGATGGATCAAAACTTGTTGCATTTCCTTTTCTAAATACCGATTTGGCAAAAGTCCTGGGTCAATCATAGAGGAGGAAAGGTTAATTGCCTCTTCTACATAGTGATACTGGGCAAACTGAGATCGTGGTAAGTAATCCGGAATGGATAGCTGCCAATCGAAAGAGGTAGATGATTGAACCGGCATGTCTGTTTGTTCTTGTAATTCATCAACGAACGTCCCCTTACCTTGCACAGCCGTTAAATACCCATCGTCTTTAAGTCGGGTATACGCCTTTGCTACAGTGACGAGACTAACATTCAATTGCTTAGCTAAATCACGTACAGTTGGCAATTTGTCTCCTTGCTGAAGCAAACCGGATTGAATGTGATCAATGATAGAAACATAAATTTGATTTGAAAGAGATGTATCTGAGTGCCGATGAATATCAATATGCATGAGAACCCTCCAGTCATCGCAAATTGTTATACATTGATTTATATTGTTATATATAGATTATAGCATGTAAATCATGATCAAACAGAATAACCAGTCATTTTAGGCTGTGAACACTGTATTTAGTGGGATTTATACATTTTTAAGGATTGATTAAATTGTTATACTATTCTCTTTATTGTTATACTATTTCACTTGTATGATAGACATGTTGAAGGAATTGAATACACAAATGGGAGGCAACAATAGTGAGCAATAAGGGAACTGAACGAGTAAAACGTGGAATGGCAGAAATGCAAAAGGGTGGCGTCATCATGGATGTCGTCAACGCTGAACAGGCAAAGATTGCAGAAGAAGCAGGTGCGGTTGCTGTAATGGCGTTAGAGCGTGTACCAGCTGATATTCGTGCTGCAGGCGGTGTCGCCCGTATGGCAGACCCAAGAATCGTAGAAGAAGTACAAAATGCAGTAACGATTCCAGTCATGGCAAAAGCACGTATTGGCCATATCGTGGAGGCTCGTGTTCTTGAAGCACTTGGTGTCGATTATATCGATGAGAGTGAAGTGCTAACGCCCGCAGATGAAGAATTCCATTTAAATAAAAACGAATATACTGTGCCTTTTGTATGTGGATGTCGTGATCTAGGCGAGGCCACTCGACGTATTGCTGAAGGTGCGTCTATGCTACGTACGAAAGGAGAACCTGGGACAGGCAACATTGTAGAAGCTGTCCGTCATATAAGAAAGGTCAATGCTCAGATTCGAAAAGTAGCAGCGATGAGTGAAGATGAAATCATGACAGAAGCGAAAAATCTAGGAGCACCTTATGAATTATTGCTTCAAATTAAAAAGGACGGCAAGCTACCAGTCGTTAACTTTGCAGCTGGAGGTGTTGCAACACCAGCTGATGCTGCGTTAATGATGCAGCTTGGAGCGGATGGCGTATTTGTCGGATCTGGTATTTTTAAATCAGAAAATCCTGCTAAGTTTGCAAAAGCCATTGTAGAAGCAACGACACATTTCACAGATTACCGTTTAATTGCAGAACTTTCTAAAGAGCTGGGTACAGCCATGAAAGGAATTGACATTTCAAATCTACTGCCAGAAGAACGTATGCAAGAGCGTGGCTGGTAATTAAGGTAGCGCAAAAGATATGTTAACAATTGGTGTACTTGGGCTTCAAGGAGCGGTGAGAGAGCATCTTCAATCGATTGAAGCCTGTGGCGAAGAAGGGAAGATCATCAAACGAGTAGAAGAACTAGAATCCGTTGACGGTCTCATTATTCCTGGTGGAGAAAGTACAACAATGAGAAGACTCATGGATACGTATCAATTTATTGAGCCGATCAAAGCGTTCGCTGCTCAAGGGAAACCGATTTTTGGAACATGTGCGGGTCTCATTATGCTTGCAAAGCATATAAAAGATCAAGAAGATGCCCACCTTGGATTGTTGAATGTATCAGTTGCACGTAATTCATTTGGCAGACAGGTGGATAGCTTTGAAGCAGATTTAGAGATCAAAGGATTAGATACACCATTTACAGGCGTATTCATCCGAGCACCGCATATTATCAGTGCAGATGAAAGCGTGGAGATCTTGGCTGAATATGACGGTAGGATTGTCATGGCAAAGGAAAAGAATATTCTAGGCTGTTCTTTTCATCCGGAGCTGACAGACGATCATCGGATAACTCAGTTGTTCGTCGACATGGTGAAGACATACAAAACGAAATTAGCTGTATAAAACGGTTGAAAAGAGATAAAACTTATAGTACATTAAAATCACAATTAAAGATCGAAAAAGCGTTGACAGGAAACAGTAAGACGCCCCTCTTTCTCAGAGAGCCGATGGTTGGTGAGAATCGGTGAAAGATGCGTTCTGAATCCATCCTTGAGCGAAGTGCTGAAACACGAGGAGTAAGCATTTACGGTGATGCCGTTATAGAAGAAAGAGGAAAGCATGTTCATGCTTTCAATCAGGGTGGCAACGCGAGAGCTCTCGTCCCTTTCATGGGATGAGGGCTCTTTTTATTTTTCGATAAAAAAAGGAGTGTAACATATGCTGGACATTAAACAATTGCGCACTGACTTTGATCAAATTAAAGAAAAATTAGCCCACAGAGGCGAAGATTTAACTGATTTTGATAAGTTTGGTGAACTAGATCAAAAAAGAAGAGAACTGATTGGGAAAACAGAAGAATTAAAGAGCAGAAGAAATGAAGTATCACAGCAAGTGGCAGTTCTCAAAAGAGAAAAGAAAGACGCTGATCACATTATTAAAGAAATGCGTGAGGTTGGAGACGAGATCAAGAAGCTCGATGATGAGTTAAGAACAGTGGAAGAAAGTCTACAAAGCATTCTTCTCTCTATTCCGAATATCCCTCATGACTCTGTACCCATTGGTGAAACAGAAGATGACAACATTGAAGTGAGAAAGTGGGGCGAACAGCCAGCGTTTTCATTTGAACCAAAACCTCATTGGGATGTAGCAGATGAGTTAAATATTTTAGATTTTGAACGTGCAGGAAAAGTAACAGGAAGCCGTTTCGTCTTTTATAAAGGGTTAGGAGCGCGTTTGGAGCGAGCACTTTATAACTTTATGTTGGATTTGCATGTTGATGAATTTGGTTTTACAGAAGTCATCCCGCCTTACATGGTCAACAGAGCAAGCATGACAGGGACTGGCCAACTTCCAAAGTTTGAGGAGGATGCATTTAAAATTAGAGAAGAAGATTATTTCCTCATTCCAACTGCCGAAGTGCCAATCACAAATATGCACCGCGACGAAATTCTTGAAGGTGAACAGCTTCCAATCAATTATGCGGCATTCAGTGCTTGTTTTAGATCAGAAGCTGGGTCAGCCGGTAGAGATACACGCGGACTCATTCGTCAGCACCAATTCAACAAGGTAGAGCTTGTGAAATTTGTAAAACCAGAAGATTCTTATGAAGAATTAGAGAAACTAACGAATCAAGCAGAAAAGGTGCTTCAATTATTGAAATTGCCATATCGAGTCATGAGCATGTGTACAGGTGACTTAGGCTTTACGGCTGCGAAGAAATACGATATAGAAGTATGGATTCCGAGTCAGAACACATATCGTGAAATCTCTTCTTGCAGTAACTTCGAAGCATTCCAAGCAAGACGGGCTAACATTCGCTTCCGCCCTGAGCCTAAGGCAAAACCAGAACATGTACACACATTAAATGGCTCAGGTTTAGCGGTAGGAAGAACAGTAGCAGCCATTTTAGAGAATTATCAACAAGAGGACGGTACTGTGATGATTCCTGAAGTACTGCGTCCTTATATGGGAAATAAAGAAGTAATCAAATAAGATGCCGCCATGGCATCTTATTCTTTTTATCTAAAGTTCTACAGCTTTTCTAAAATAAGCCGATAAAATAACTAAAAGCTTCTAGGAAAGAAGGAATAACTTTGAATAGGCTTGACTATTATGTAGAAATGGCTCATTTGATAAGAAAAGTTCTAGATGACAGTATCCTTTTCGGCATCACAGATACAGAGAAGGTGCTTTGTTACTATCCGTCAACCACTGTAGATTTTGGTATTAAAGTAGGGGATAAATTGAACCCTGAAGACCAAAACGTTGCGACGACGTTAAGAGGACAAGAATACGAAGGTCATTTACCAGAGTCTTTATATGGCTATGAAATTGCTGTAAAGGGTTACCCGATTTTTGATGATGAAAGAAAAGTGATTGGCACATTTTTAGTTGCTCTTTCACATCATCGTGAAAAGAAATTAAGCGGCTACATGGAGCATATTAATAAAGTAGCGAAAGAGCTGCAAAGTGGAATTGAGCAAATTGCTGCTCATTCACAAGAGCTGGCTGCAACAAGCTTAGAAATTAGTGAGCAGGCAGGAAGAGCGGAAGAGAAGTCTGCTAACATTGAAGAAGTAGTCAAAACAATTGGCGGAATTGCTAGACAAACAAACTTGCTGGGGCTAAATGCTGCAATTGAAGCGGCAAGAGCAGGCGAAAATGGAAAAGGATTTGCCGTCGTTGCAGATGAAGTGCGTAAATTATCAGATGGCTCAAAGGAAGCCGCCGAAACCATTAATACATTTTTAAAAGAAATTCAGGACAGCATTGGAACGTTGTCTGAAAATATTTCACAAATTAGTAGTTCCACAAACGAACAAGCCAAACAAGTAACAGACTTTACAAAGATCATCGAATCATTAAATGATTTTAAAGAAGAAATGAACCATTTTATTGAAGAAATCAGACAAGATTCACAATAGATAAAGGATAGCCCTATTACGCCATTTCAGCGTGTAGACAAACCTTCGTATCCATTGTCAGATCTCGAGCGTCCTGTGCTCACGAAAGTTTCATTCGCTCCTCAATAGCTCAGGTCTTTCTATTGGGGTAGCCTATTAGGCTACTTTTTAGACTATTTCTTACATGGCTAAATAGAATGATGAAACTTTTTTCGGAAAGATGTTGACTTCTGATGATTCGATATGATATATTAATCCTTGTCGATACGGAGGAATACCCAAGTCTGGCTGAAGGGATCGGTCTTGAAAACCGACAGGGGTGTCAAAGCCCGCGGGGGTTCGAATCCCTCTTCCTCCGCCATATTGATATTACCTAAGTTGAATTGAAACGCAAGCATAAAATTGGAAATTGTCGTACCGCTGCATCTTTAAATGCAGCGGTTTTTTTATTGTCTTAAGAACGAGAACGACTTTTTTGAATAACAGAAGCAATCTCATGAAGAATGGGATCAAGCGAACTTTCATCATGACGTAAATCATAATTTTCAATATTCATTTTGATGACCGGACATAAGTCAAATTGTTCGATCCATTCACTATATCGATTGTACAATTCCTCCCAATACGTTCGATCTGTTTGAATCTCCATCTCTCTTCCGCGCTCTTCAATTCGATGTAAAATATGATCTAAGTCCCCATGCAAGTAAATGAGTACATCAGGATGAGGGAAGTAAGGTGTCATGACCATTGCCTCAAATAGATTAGTGTACGTTTCATAATCTATTTTGGACATGGTGCCTTTGTCAGCATGCATTTTAGCAAAAATGCCTGTATCTTCATAAATAGATCGATCTTGAACATACCCTCCACCGGACTCAAAAATTCGTTTTTGTTCTTTAAAACGCTCTGCAAGAAAATAGACCTGTAAATGAAAGCTCCATCTTTGAAAATCTGAATAAAAGGGCTCTAAATACGGATTATCATCTACTTTTTCGAGAGAAGTCTGAAATCCTAGCTTGTCCGCTATTGATTTAGTCATGGTCGATTTCCCGACACCGACAGTCCCTGCGATTGTAATCACTGCGTCCTTTGGTATTTCAATATTTGTCATAGTACTTGCTCCTTTATCTTCTGTACAATTTGCTGGTAATCCTGCTGTGAGGAAACAAAGTCTGTATCATCCCCCTCAATTGTAATGACAGGGAGCTTTGGGTCAGTCTGTTTTAAATGTTCGATGGCCAAATCATAATCTTTAATTAAATTCTTTAAATAAACTGGATCGATGTCTTCTTCAAAAGAGCGCCCTCTCATCTGTATTCTTTCAAGTAAGGTGGGGAGGCTTGCTTTTATATAAATGATGGCATTAGGTCTAGGCAGATCATCTGTTAGCAAGTGATAAATCTTTCTGTATTTTTCCATGTGTTTTTTTGATAATGTTCTTTCTGCAAAAATCATATTTTTATAGACATGATAGTCAGTAACAATCGGTTGCTGCTTTTTCACATATTCTTCTTGAATGGATTCCAACTGTTTAAACCGGTTGCATAAAAAGAACATCTCAAGCTGAAAGCTCCATTGTTCCATATCTTCATAAAACTTATTTAAGAATGGATTTTCTTCTACAATCTCTTTCACTAAAGAATATTGAAATTCCTTCGAAAGCATTGTAGCCAAAGTTGTTTTCCCGGCTCCAATTGGGCCTTCCACTGCAATAAAAGGGGCAGGATACATAGGCGTTCTCCTCTATCTGTAAAGTTGTCAAACCAATGTATATTGTACCATACCCCTTTTAGGAGATAGAGTGAATAGATTACGATGTTGTTCTTTTTTCAATATTAAATTGATCTGATAATAAGAGCCAATTTTGTGGGAAGGATAAGCCTAGTTTCCAATAAGCAATGCCGTTGAGGTTTAGCTCTTTGATGAGATTGAATTTTGCTTGGATAGATCTTGCGTCTTCGAACCACACCTCATGTTGTTTGTTATTCGCATCAGTATAACGGAAATAAGGTGCTTGTGCCGTTTCATCGTAAAGAATGGATACATTATGATCTCTAGCAATAGCGATGGCTTGTTGAGGACTGACTGCTTTCGCGAATGGACCACCTGGGACGTATGGAAGAGTCCAATCATAGCCGTATAAGTTCTGTCCCATCACAATTTTATTGGCTGGCACGACAGTCAGCGCATATTCAATCACTTGGCGGACAGGTCCAATTGGAGAAACTGCTTGTGCAGGTCCACCACTATACCCCCATTCGTAGGTCATTAATACAACATGATCGACGATCTGACCGATAGCTGCATAGTCATGGGCTTCGTACCATTTCCCTTTTTGTTCACTACTTGTTTTAGGAGCAAGTGCTACAGAAATTGTCCACCCCTCTCGGTGAAGGCGAGAGGTAGCTTCTTTTAAAAATTGAATATAGGCATTTTTATCAGCAGGGCGTAAGTATTCAAAATCAAAATGAATTTCTTTAAATTGATACTTTCTAGCAACACGAACGATTTCATTTAAAAATGTTGTTTTGACAGCTTGATTTGTTAAAAGGATACGCCCAAGTTCATCACTGAATTTTTCATTTTCTAGATTAGTGATAGCCATAGTTAAAACCGTTCTGCTCCGAGCGGCAATCTGAGGTAGTTGATCTAATGGCGGTTCTCGAAGTGTTCCGTCTCTTTTGGCTTGGAAACTAAAGATGCCTAAATGTGTTAAGTATGGCGAAGCTTCTCTAGCTGCCTGCTTTAAATTCTCACTGACTTGATTTCCACGTGGTTCAATATAGGCATTTGAATGAATATTTCTTTTTGGTCTTTCAGGAATATAGAGTAAAAAGCGTATAGGGAGTATAGCTCCAGATTGAATTCTGTTCACACGAGCCAGTTCCTCTACGGAAATTTGAAACCTCCTTCCAATTGTATAGAGAGTGTCATTTTGCTTCACCTCATAAAATTGCCCTCTAATTGGGATGACAATTGTTTGTCCAACGACAAGTTGATTAGGTGTTTGGATGTCGTTGGTACGAATGATTTCGTTTACAGTTGTTTTGAAACGTAATGCAATTTCACTTAAGGTATCTCCTCTTTTGACAACATAAATTTGGATGATCAACGCCCCCTTTGTTATTGCTATCAATTTATGAGGGTTATAGATAAATCATGTTTGATTTTCATTCATGATATCCTTAGCGGTAGTGATATTTGCAAGAAGAACGTTCTTCATCATTGTTAAAGCATAGTCGTTGTCTCTATTGTTATTTGAAGCGATACAATCTTTAGGTACGATCAGATTGAATTCCCGCATATAAGCATCGTTTGCAGTGAAAAGTACGCAAATGTTGCCTGCAATACCCGTTAAAATAATTTCCTGAACACCTAGCTCATTTAATAGTGTCTCCAGTGCTGTTCCATAGAAAGCGGAATGCTTAGGTTTGATTAAGAAGTAATCATGGCTTGATGGAGCGATTTTCTCTAAAATTGGGCGGCTTCTTTCATTTTCACACTTTTTTATGACAGCTTGAATATCAGCTTTCCAAATGCCATAGTGATCGTTGATATATATAATTGGCCATTTCTCCTTGAAAGCGAGCTGTTTAAGGGCTAAAATTTTAGTGGTTATTTGCTTTGTTTTTTCAGCCAGAACATGCCCCATGTTAAAATCAAAATTATTAATCATGTCGATGATAAGAAGTGCCTTTTGATGATTGGACAAAATAAGACCCCCTTGAGAAGATTGTGGTCATATGTTAACCTCAATATCCTTTTAAAAAACATGAAAAGAGAGCAGTGTTATGAATAAAGATGAACAGTTTATGCAAGAAGCCATTATTGAAGCATTAAAAGCAGAGCAAATAGGTGAAGTGCCAATTGGTGCAGTTTTAGTGGTAGACGATCAGATTGTGAGCCGTGCTCATAATTTAAGGGAAAATGAGCAGCGTTCAATTGCACATGCAGAATTGCTTGCCATCGATGAAGCGTGTAAACATACTGGGAGCTGGCGGCTTGAAGAAGCAGTTCTTTATGTCACGCTTGAACCATGCCCAATGTGTGCAGGAGCTATTGTGCTATCAAGAGTGAAAAAAGTAGTGTTTGGCGCATACGATCCCAAAGGTGGATGTGCAGGTACTTTAATGAATTTGCTAAATGATGATCGGTTCAATCATCAGTCCGAAGTGATTGGTGGTGTACTAGAAAAAGAATGTAGTGAGTTATTAAGTCAATTTTTTCGAAAGCTCCGTCAGCAAAAGAAACAGGTGAAAAGTAAATGAATGGCTGCCGTTTGCAATTTCAGCTCTAAGAAGGTATACTTATGTCTGCGTCACTGACAATTTAATATTCATTTTGCCGTGCTAAGCGGGGAGGTAGCGGTGCCCTGTACTCGCAATCCGCTCTAGCGAGGTCGAATCCCTTCTCGAGGTTCGTTTACTTCAAGGTCTGCCTTAAATAAGTGGTGTTGACGTCTGGGTCCTGCGCAATGGGAATTCATGAACCATGTCAGGTCCGGAAGGAAGCAGCATTAAGTGAAACCTCTCATGTGCCGCAGGGTTGCCTGGGCCGAGCTAACTGTTTAAGTAACGCTTGGGGTAGCGAATCGACAGAAGGTGCACGGTAAATAAATATTAAATGTAACTCATCTAGTTTATCTAGGTGAGTTTTTTGTTTCTGTTCAAAGCATAATTTAAACGCTTTGGTTAGACAAATAGCTAAAAAGACTTTTTCTGGATGATGTACATTTTCGTCAGTTCAAAAAGAAACATACGTTCTTATTGGTCTGATGATGGAATTTAAATTGCTGAGAAATTCGTTTTTTGAAAGAGAAAAGTGAAAAAGTATAGTGTGAAATCATCTTTTTCGCTGATTAGAAAATAAAGGTGTGCTTTTGAATTGATCGTTCCTTCATGTATAATGAGAATGATGATAAATGGAGGAGGGCGTATTTGTGAGTTATCAAGCTTTATATCGAGTGTTCAGACCTCAAGTTTTTGAGGATGTTGTTGGACAAGAACACGTCACAAAAACGTTGCAAAATGCCCTTTTGCAGAAAAAGTTTTCTCATGCCTACTTATTTTCAGGTCCAAGAGGAACAGGTAAAACGAGTGCTGCTAAGATCTTTGCAAAGGCAGTTAACTGCGAAAAATCACCTGTTAGTGAACCGTGTAATGAGTGTGATGCCTGTAAAGGGATTACAACCGGTTCAATCTCAGACGTTATTGAAATAGATGCGGCCTCTAATAACGGGGTAGATGAAATTAGAGATATACGTGATAAAGTGAAATTTGCTCCTTCAGCGGTTACATATAAGGTATATATTATAGATGAGGTACATATGCTCTCCATCGGAGCATTTAATGCCCTTCTTAAAACGCTAGAGGAACCGCCTGCTCATTGTATATTTATTTTGGCTACCACAGAGCCTCATAAAATCCCCCTTACAATCATATCCCGCTGTCAGCGATTTGATTTCAAACGCATTACGACAAAAGATATTGTTGGAAGAATGGAGAAAATTGTAGCTGCAGAAAGTCTAAATGTACAACAAGGTTCACTTGAAATTATCGCTAGTGCAGCAGATGGCGGTATGCGGGACGCATTGAGCTTACTGGATCAAGCGATTTCATTTAGTGGAGAACAACTGACAATTGATGATGCGCTACTTATTACAGGTTCCGTATCTCAGCATTTTATCAGTCAGCTTGCTGAAGCCATTTTTGATCAAAATATTGCATTAGCATTAGACACATTAAATGAATTGCTCCAACAAGGGAAAGATGCTACTAAATTAATAGAGGACATGATTTTTTATTTCAGAGACATGTTGCTTTATAAAACGGCACCAGATCTTCAGGGAGTACTGGAGAAGGTAAAGGTTGACGAAAAGTTTGTGTCGCTCTCCAATCGTGTTACAACTCAGTTCCTTTATGAAACGATTGAAGTTCTAAATAAAAGTCAGCAAGAGATGAAATGGACCAATCATCCAAGAATTTTCTTTGAGGTAGCAGTTGTTAAGCTTTGTCAGTCAACGGTAGGAATGTCACAATCCGCTGACAGCTCTGATCTAAAAACATTAACGGATAAAATAGACAGGCTGGAGCAAGAACTGTCAAGGCTGAGAACAGAGCGTGTATCTGTTTCTCAATCTCAAAGTCACCAAGAACAGAAGGAAGCACCTAGACCTCAAACGAGTCACAAAAATGGTTATCGTGCACCTGTTGGTCGAATTCATGAGATTTTAAAAGAAGCGAAGCGACCCGAATTAGAAAAAATAAAAAGTAAATGGGGAGAACTTCTTGCCCAGCTAAAACAACAAAATAAGGTGTCTCATGCCGCACTTTTAAATGATAGTGAACCAGTTGCGGCAGCACCGCACGCCTTTGTTTTAAAATTTAAATTTGAAATACATTGTAAAATGGTTGCTGAAGACAAAAGTGGCGTTCGAACCAATCTTGAACACTTGCTAGAGTCTATGCTAGGAAAAAGAGTGGAATTAGTTGGCGTTCCTGACTCCCAATGGGGTAAAATAAGAGAAGAATTTTTAAGAGATCATCAGCCAGATGAACAAGCAGATGGTCAGTCGACTTCCGCTGAAGAGGATCCATTTATTGCGGAAGCAAAAAAATTAGTAGGACCCGATTTGATTGAGATTAAAGATTAACAAAAACGAAAGAGAGTGGTGCTCATTATGCGCGGTGGAATGGGAAATATGCAAAAAATGATGAAACAAATGCAAAAAATGCAAAAAGATATGGCTAAGGCTCAAGAAGAGCTTGCAGAAAAGGTACTAGAAGGTACGGCAGGTGGCGGTATGGTCACTGTAAAAGTAAATGGACAAAAAGAAGTGGTTGATGTTGCAATTAATGAAGAAGTGGTGGATCCGGAAGATATCGATATGCTTCAAGATCTCGTACTAGCAGCGACAAATGATGCATTGAAAAAAGTTGATGAACTAACTAATGAGACAATGGGTAAATTCACAAAAGGAATGAACATGCCGGGTTTATTCTAGGGGGAATAACTGAAGATGCAATATCCTGAACCAATATCAAAGCTGATTGACAGCTTTATGAAATTGCCAGGAATCGGACCGAAAACTGCAGTCCGTCTGGCTTTTTTTGTTCTTAGTATGCAGGAAGATGTCGTTTTAGATTTTGCGAAGGCACTGGTGAATGCAAAGCGTAATCTAACATATTGCTCGGTTTGCGGCCATATCACAGATCAGGATCCCTGCTATATTTGTGAAGATACAAGAAGGGATCAATCGGTTATCTGTGTAGTACAGGATCCAAAAGATGTGATCGCAATGGAAAAGATGAAGGAGTATAACGGCTTATATCATGTGCTTCATGGTGCAATTTCGCCTATGGACGGAATTGGCCCAGAGGATATTAAAATTCCTGACTTATTAAAAAGACTTCAAGACGACCAAGTATCAGAGGTAATTCTTGCAACCAATCCAAACATAGAAGGAGAAGCTACAGCAATGTATATCTCTAGATTGTTGAAACCATCAGGAATTAAACTCTCTCGTATTGCTCATGGTCTTCCAGTGGGTGGGGATTTGGAGTATGCTGATGAAGTCACACTTTCTAAGGCTCTAGAAGGCAGACGTGAGATGTAGGAAGGAGAAGTACGTTACATGGGTTTTCTTCGCAGAAAATCAATTCGAAAAGAATTCGATGAGAAATTAATTCAACAGCTTTTTAAGCAAAAGGAAGAATGGAACAGACAAAAAAAGCTTGTCGCAAATAGCGTTGAGCCTTCACCGGACATTCTATTCGAATTAAAGCTTGCTCAAGCGAAGTACTTTTTCTATCTAAGAGAAGCGAAAAAGAGAAATTTACGTTTAAACAACTGGAGGTAGCAGGTCTATTTTACATAGTCCTCTCATATGCTTGTACTATTCATATGAAGAGGGGATGAGAGGATTATGGAACCTGTTATTGTCATTGGTTCAATTTTGCTGGCAGTATTACTGCTATTTATGTCAGGTGTTCAAGCAAATCCGTTCAAATGGTTAGGGCTTATCGGAGTTAAATTTGTGGCAGGCGCACTTTTTTTATTTTGTCTCAATTTATTTGGTGAGAGTTTAGGACTTCATGTCACCATTAATCCTGTAACAAGTGGAATTAGTGGTTTATTAGGCATTCCGGGTGTAGCGGCTTTAGTTGTAATTGAAAAGTTTATTATTTAATGAAAAATATTATTGACTTTCATTCTTTATGGTGGTAGATTAATATACGTCGCTGATGATGAAGAAACGAAAAACATAATAACAAAAAAATTGTTGACTTAAACAATTTTGATGTGATAAGATTATTTAGTCGCTTCTGAAGCGGTAAACAAGTTCTTTGAAAACTAAACAAGACAAAACGTACCTGTTCATTCGAGATTTGATAAAAAATCCTATGATACATCATAGGTAGTCAGTCAAAC
>NZ_JBIVPN010000013.1:0-9091 GCF_044754665.1 Bacillus sp. NPDC093026
CGCCTTTTGATGAGGTGTACTGTTTGCTTGTTGTTCAATCAGGGCATGAATGGTTTGATCTTCTGGGACTTCAAGGATAGGTCCTGACCAATCAGTAATCATTTCCCACTTTTCTTCTTCGGTTAAGATAGACAGCTTGGATATTGATTGATTTGGCTTTGCAATCATTTCGTCTACAATTTGTTCAAAGTATCGACTCCAGCGTTGAATCGTGTTCTTTTTAAATAGGGCTGTTGCATACTCAAAATGCAAATTCATTTGACCTTGCTCTTCAAATACACCGAGCGTTAAGTCAAATTTTGCGTGTTGGGTTTCCTGCTGTTTTTGATAGAGCTTCAATCCCTTGAGTTCAGGTAATGTGAAATCACGATCATCTGTTGTCAGCAAGACACTAAACAATGGATTGCGGGCTGTATCTTTTGGAATTTCTAATTGAGTAACCAATTCCTCGAACGGGAAGCCTTGATGCTCATAGGCAGATAGGTTACGTTCTTTCACCTGCTCAAGCAAGTCTTCCACTGTTTGTTCGAGCTGTACTTTGTTGCGAAGTGCCAGCGTATTTACAAACATACCTGGAATACGCTCAAGGGCAGCATGTGTACGTCCAGCCGTCACAGCACCTATCACAATGTCTGTCTGACCTGTTAGTTTATGAAGGAAAATGGTCAAGGCTGTTTGCATTATCATATTCAAACTCACGCCTTTTTCAGCCATAAGCGATTTAATTCGCTGTGCCTTATGAGCAGATATCTGTCTATCAACACGGTCTCCTTCAAATGACTGAACAGCAGGACGTGTAAAATCAAGTGGCAACGCCAAGTCTTCTGGAGGTTGTGCATATTGCTTCAACCAATACTGTCGATCTTTCTCAAGTGATTTTTTTTGTTTTTCTTCCTGCTGCCATACCGCATAATCTTTGTAATGCAGTAAGACTGGCGGTAAAGACTTTTTCTCATACAGTTGTGCTAATTCCTGAATGAGCAGACTGCGTGTGACACCATCTGCAATGATATGGTGCATGTCCATCATGAACACATATTTCTCATCTGACAGCTTCGCAATTTTCGCTCTCATCAATGGCGCCTGCTGTAAAGAGAAAGGTGTGATAAATTCTTTCACCACGGCCTGCTCCTGATTTTCTTCTATTTCAACAACCTCTAATGTAAATGGCACGCGACGATATACCTTTTGGACAGGTACACCGTCAATTTCCACAAAAGCTGTCCGTAGGGATTCATGTCTTTCGATTAAAGCTTGAATCGCCTCTTCAAGCTGTTTTACATCAAGATTCCCCTCCATCATGAAGATAGCTGGCATATGGTATGTGACAGCTTCTGGATGAAGTTGTTGAAGGACATACATACGTTTTTGTGCAGATGAGACAAGGTAGAAATCTTGCCTTTTTGCTGGCTGAATTGTTGTGACCGTTGACGTTGAAAGGTCTGCTTCCTCCATATATGCGGCCATCGCCCGAATCGTTGGTTTTTCAAAAAGGACTTTCAGCGGTACATGCTTATTCAGCTTGGCTTGCATCTTTGAAATCAGCATCATGCCTTTAAGGGAGTGTCCACCCAATTCAAAAAAGTGGTCATAAACACCGATATGTTCAATCCCCAGAACATCTGACCAAATGTCACAAAGGGCGTGTTCAAGCTCTGTTTCTGGATGCGCATGTTCCGCACGGCTCATATGTAACTCATGTGGCAGCGGCAGAGCTTTTGCATCCACCTTTCCGTTTCTCGTGAGCGGAATTTCATTCACTTTGACGAAATAGGTGGGCATCATGTAATCTGGCAATATCTCCGAGAGTTTTTCTCTAAACGTCAACGTTCCAATCTGTTCAGGTGCGGTATAATATAGCACCATTTCTGGTAAACGAGACAGTTGAACTACTTTGACATACGCCTCTTGAATGGACGTAAGCGCACGTGCAGCATACTCGATTTCCTGTTTCTCGATTCGATAGCCGCGAATTTTAACCTGATCATCAACTCTTCCTAGAAACTCAATTTCTCCATTTGAATGCTGTCTGACCAAATCACCTGTCCGATACATCCGTTCTTTAGGGAAATACGGATTTTGAAGAAAGCGCTCTGCTGTTAATTCAGGCTGATTCAAATATCCCCTAGACACCCCTTCACCTGATATATACAGCTCTCCCGGTGCTCCATAGGGAACAAGACGTTGTTGGCGATTGAATACTAGTGCTCTTGTGTGAGCGATTGGGCGTCCGATCACTGGACGGGCTTTCAAGGCGTCTACCTTATGTGGTGTCACAAGCTTTGCCACTGTACCGATAGTTGTCTCTGTCGGCCCATAATGATTCATGACTGCCACCCATGGGTGATGCTTCATAAACGTCTCAACGTCCTCTAGTATGATGGGTTCTCCTCCTAGTACAACCAACCGCAATGCATCTAAGTCATGATTCTTAGAATCTGCCATCATATGAAACAATGATGGTGTCATTTTGATATAAGTCAGCTCATGCTCATCAATGAAACGCATCAGCCGAACAGGATCTGTATAGACTTCCTCACGAGGAATATAGAGTGAACCGCCTGCTTTTAACATTGGAAAGATACTTGTGTAGCCTAGATCATATGCATAGGAAGAGAGCAGTGCAGTGCAATCGCACTCTTGGAGTGATACCTCTTTTGTCAACCAATTGACGTAGTGTGACAAATTACGATGGGTTACCTGCACACCCTTTGGTTTCCCAGTTGTACCCGATGTGTAAATCACATAAGCAAGTTGATCAACAGATACGTATACGTCTGGCTTGTCCAATGAATGCGGCTGCTGTACCACTTTTTCTACATGTACCACATGAACGTGTTGTTGATTCTTATACATGTCTAGATAATCCTCATCTGTTACGATCACTCGTGCACCACAATCCTCTAATGTGTAACGAATACGTTCATCAGGAAATGCTGGATCAATTGGCACAAATGCGGCTCCTGCCTTCATCACACCGAGCATTGAGACGACGAGGTAAACCGAACGATCAAGGATTAGCGCAACGGCGCTTTCTTTTTTCACTCCTCGAAGTATCAGTTCACTGCTGAGCGCATTTGACATGTTATCGAGTTCACGATATGTCAGCTTCCTTTGATCATCCATGACCGCTATCGCATCTGGCGTTTCCCTTGCTTGGCGTGAGAACTGCACATGAAATGGCTCATGAATAATCGGTTTCTCTCCTTCCCTTTGATCTAACCGCTCCATTTGCTCTTGATGATCCAGTATATTTAACAAACCAAGCATCTGATCCGGCTGACTGACCGCCTCACGAATAATAGCAAGAAGATGTTTCCCTAGTAAGCGAACGGTCTCTTCTTTAAATAGTGCCGTTGCATAGTCAAAGCTCAGCTTTAATTCTCCCTTGCGTTCAAATGCCTCTAAAGACAAATCAAATTTCACTGATTGATGCTGCACGGCATAAGGCGAAATTTCAAGCTCACCTAGCTTTAAAGCTGGAACCTCCATGTTTTGCATATTAAATGAGACGCTAAAGAGCGGACTTCGGCTTGTATCACGATCTAGCGGCAAACGTGCAATGAACTCTTCAAGTGGATAGCTTTGATGTGAGAAAGCATCTAGACTCGTTTGCTTCATTTCTTCGAGAAACTGTAAAAATGATTTTTCCTGCTCTGGTTTTCCGCGCATCGCAATGGTGTTGATAAACATACCCGGCATATCCTGTATATCAGGATGCGTCCGACCTGCAACAGGAGAACCAACGATTACATCCTCTTGTCCACTATAGGTCGCAAGCAACACCTGGAAAGCAGATAATAGGAACATATACAATGTGGTATCTGTTTTCTGAAGTAATTCATGAATGCGCTTAGTTGTTGCTTGATCACAGCCAAACATGACACGTTCCCCAGAGAAATCTCGTTCAATTGGGCGCGGGTAATCTGTTGGCAATTGTAGAACCGGCAATTCTCCATCAAATTGCTTAAGCCAATAGGCTTCATGCTCTTTCTGCCTTTGTGTTTCTTGTGCGTTCGAGAGCCAAACCGCATAGTCTTTATAATGAATGGTCCTTTTTTCAAGCATTTTCCCCTCATAGGCGTTAGCCAAATCTTGAATGTACGTCTTCATGGAAGTGCCATCCGTAATGAGATGATGTGCTTCAAGGACAAGATGATGACGATCTTCTCTTACTTTCAGAAGCTGTGCTCTTAAAAGTGGCGCTTTTGCCAAATCAAATGGTTCTTTACATCTCGTAATATATGCTTCTGCATTCTCTTCCTTTATTTCAACCATTGAAAGGTCAAAGGATGTGCATTTCTCCACCCTTTGCACAATCTCTTCATCTTTCATATGAAAACTTGTTCTAAGAATTTCATGCGTTTGGATCAACTGGTGAAAAGCTGAGCGAAGCCGTTGTCTGTCAAGTGCCCCATCGAGCGTTAATACGATAGGAATATGATAGTTGGTACTATCAGGCTCAAGTGTTTGCAAAATGTATAGACGCCGCTGGGCAGGTGACACCGGATAGTCCTCCGCTTTCTTTGCTGGTAAAATTGGATTCTCCTGCTTTTGTTCATCCTGATCTAAATAGGCCGCAAGTGAGCGAATTGTTGGCTGCTTAAATATGATTTGAATCGGGACTTCCTTTTGAAACACTTCTTGAATCTTTGCTGACATCATCATCGCTTTGAGGGAATGTCCACCAGCCGTGAAGAAATGCTCCTCTACCCCAATGTTTTTACCTAGTAATTCTCCCCAAATATCAGCAAGTGCTTTTTCTGTTTCAGTTTTAGGCAGGCTTGTCTCCAATTGCTCACGCTGCGCTTCATCCGGCCTAGGTAATGCTTTTTTATCTACCTTTCCGTTTGTAGTAAGAGGAAAAGCGTCTAGCTGCATGACATGATGCGGTATCATATAAGCTGGTAAATCTCTATTTAATAAACTACGAACCGCTTCTTCGGTCATAATCCCTGTATAGTAAATGGTCATTTCCTTTTCGTGAGAGGAAGACTCACGTATGAGAACAACAGCATCGTCAATCTCTTTCACTTGTTGAAGGACTGCTTCAATTTCACCAAGTTCAATACGGAAACCGCGAATTTTCACTTGGTCATCCGCCCGTCCAAGGAATTCAATCTGCCCATCTACTCCATATCTAGCCAAATCACCTGTTCGATACAAGCGCCCTCCAGCTCTAAATGGATTCTCCATGAATGCTTGATTTGTTAGATCAGGCTGATTGAGATATCCTCTTGATACGCCATCGCCACCAACATAAAGTTCCCCTAGTGCTCCAATTGGCTGAAGCCGCTGAAATTCATCTAAAATATAGGCTGAAGAATGATTGATCGGCTGACCAATTGGGATGGCGCCTGTTTCATCTCCTCTTACTTCGTAAATCGTTGAGATGGTTGTATTTTCTGTCGGACCATACGCATTCAGTAACATGAGCTCAGGGTTGGCTTTTTTCACGAGCTCTGCACTTTTAGGATTGATCACATCTCCACCAGTGATCATCTTCTTTAATCCTGTAAACATTTCTGGCCGCTGTAAACCAAGCTGATTGAATAATCCTGTCGTTAAAAATAGTGCTGTCAGCTCATGCGTTTTGATCAATTGTTCAAAACGATTCATATCGAGTAACGTGTCTCGGCTGACTGGATAAAGTGTTGCTCCATTTAACAAAGTTGTGAATATCTCAAATGTGATAGCATCGAAGCTCACTGCCCCTGTATGAGCCATACGATCCGATGTTTTTAAACCGATTTTCTCCTGAGAGAGCGCTAATCTCACAATATGCTGATGCTCAATTTGGACCCCTTTTGGTCGTCCAGTAGATCCTGACGTATACATGATATAGGCCAGATGAGAAGGGGATATTTCGACAGTTGATAGCGTTTGTTTCCCCTTAGGTACATGTAACACATTGACAGTCTGTATCCTCTCATGAATTGGCGGCTTTCCGTCAGCATGTAACAACAGTGAAACGTCGCTATCTTCAAGCATCCACTTGATTCTTTCTTCAGGTTGCGCTGGGTCAATCGGGACGTAAGCAGCGCCTGCATGTAGGACAGCTAAAATAGCGATGACGGCATCTGCTGATCGATTCATATAGACAGCCACCGTATCTTTAGGCTTTACACCTTTTTCGACAAGGTGGCCAGCTAAACAATAAATATCTTGCCCTAGCTCTTGATATGTGAAAGTGCGCTCTCCTTCGACTAATGCCAGATGGTCAGGGTGTGTCTTTATACGCTCCTTGAGCAGCTCTGGAATTGACATGTGCTTTGGATAATCTCGATCAGTCTGATTCCAAGTTTCAATCTGCTGTCTTTCATCTTCTGTGATACATGGTACTTCATAAAGACGTACATCTGGGTGATCAATGACCTGCGCCATTAGACTAGTTAGATGCATCGATATATGTGCAATTAATGACTCTTCGAAAGCCATCGCGTTGTATTTGATTTTCAGTGTCCACGTTTTTCCTGGATAGACAAGCAAGTTAAAATCAAAACTCGTTTGTTCAAATCCATCCTTTACATCAATTGAAAAGCCAAGACGTGCAGACATCGTGTCATCTGACAGCTCCTGATCTAATGGATAATTTTCAAAACCAACTAAATGATTGAATAGTTGCCCTCCAGCAGCCGTTTTTTGCTGAATGTCATAAAGAGGCATAAAATCATAGTTTTCCGCTTCAAGCGCATGCTGTTGCACCTCTTGAAATAGCTCTCTGAAGGTTTGCTCTTGATCCAATTTCACCCTGACAGGTATGGTATTGATGAAAAGCCCCACCATGCGCTCGATTCCAGAAATACTTGGAGGTCTTCCCGATACGACAGTTCCAAATGTGACGTCATCAGAAGCATGGTATCTGCCTAAAAGAACCGACCACACGGCTTGGAAAAGGTTCGACGTTGTCACTTGACTGTGTCTTGCCAAATCTTGAATCGCTTCGACCATCTGTTCATCCCATGTGAACGTCCATTCCTTGTGATCGTATTTTCCGTTTGCATCTTGCTGTAGCAGAAGCTCTTGATGCCGAACAGCACCAGCTAAACGTTCCTTCCAATAGACTTCAGCTTCATTTTTGTTTTGCTTTCCAAGCCATTGGATATAGTCCGCAAAAGGCTTGCCTTGTGATGTATCTGGCGTACGTCCATTTCGATACGACTCATAATAATGAAACAGTTTTTTCATCATGAAACCCATGGACCAACCATCCATGATGATATGATGGTTGCTCCAAATCAGATGCCAACTTGTTTCATTCAACTGAAAGACAGCGACTTTAAACAAAATATCATTGGTTAAGTGGAATCCTTGCTTCTTCACTTGCTTCTTATATTGATCTAATACGTTTTGCTGCTGGTGATGATTGAGGTTCGTTAAATCCTCTGTATACACATCTGCATGACGCTCAGCAAGTACTATTTGACGGGGCTTTTGTAGTTGCTGATATACGAAAGCTGTACGGAGAATGTCATATGTCCGTATCAGCTCATTTATACTCTTTTCAAAAAGAACGAGGTCAAATTCACCACTTAGCCCCAGCTCAAGCTGTGTGAAGTACGAGGAGGAATTGGGATCTAACATGGCATGGTACAGCATACCCTCTTGCATTGGTGTTAAAGGATATACCTTTTGAATTTTCTGTTTGCTCATAGGCCACCTCTTCGTTTGCTTAAAATATATCCATCAGCTTTTCGAGTTCATCTATTGTGAGATCATCATCTCCCACGTCACTTGGTGTGATTTGGGTCTCATCCTGTGACACACAATGAGAAATAAGAGATTTCACATTCGTTTCTAGTAAATCTTTGAACCGCTCCATCGTGCCCTCTTCAAATTCAAGTTTGTGATAGGCAATGGTTACACTTAATACACCTTGTTCGATGAAACCAACAATATCTAAGGCATGAGGTTTTTCTGATTCGGGACTCAGTGATTGACCTGCATTCCATGAAGATCGTTTCAGCTCTCCCCCACCTATTTGTTCATCAAACTGTCCGAGATAGTTGAAGCTTACCTCTGGTGTGACGTCAAAAAGGGTACCGCCCTTCATTTTGTCAGGCGTTAAGTATTTTAAGATGCCATATCCTACTCCCTTGTTCGGGATGTGTCTCAGTTCCTCTTTTAAATGCTTGATTTGATATGAAAGATCGTCTGCATAAGACATATCCAACAGCACAGGATACATGCTTGTAAACCAGCCAATTGTCCGAGACAAATTAAGTTTAGGAAAGATTTCCTCTCTTCCATGCCCTTCAAGGTGAATAAAGTGCTTGTCTTCACCTGTCCACTCTTTCATAGATAACCCTAACGCTGTCAGTAAAATATCGTTTACATCCGTATGGTAGGCTTCATGTACATCGGTCAAAAGATGTTGCGTCTCATCCTGTGACAATGTAAAACGTATTGTCTGTGTATGCAGCATACGTTGATCTGTCGTTACATGGTCTTTCTGAAGCGGTTTGACAGGATGCGCAAGAACCTTTTTCCAATAGGTGATTTCCTCTAACAGTTCATCTGACAATGCGTATTCTGTCAGATGTTGCGCATATTCTTTAAATGAATGTGTTTTATTTGGAAGCGTGAATGTCTCACCACGCTTTGACTGCTCATAAAGAGCCATAAAGTCTTCAAGGAAAATACGCCATGACACCC
The DNA here is from genome assembly GCF_044754665.1 of Bacillus sp. NPDC093026. Taxonomy (NCBI): domain Bacteria; kingdom Bacillati; phylum Bacillota; class Bacilli; order Caryophanales; family Bacillaceae; genus Bacillus; species Bacillus sp. NPDC093026. The sequence goes on from NZ_JBIVPN010000013.1 coordinate 8,656, forward strand.
CATCGATCACAAGGTGGTGAACTGCGATGAATAAATGATCTCCCTGTTCCGTTCGGAAAATAGCAGATTTTACTAATGGTCCCTCTGTCAAAGATATGCTCGCCTGTACTTCATTTGCTAGCTCTTCTACCTGCTGCATTTGCTGTGATTGCTCCCCATGCACTTCCATTACTTTTACTGTCACTTCGTTTTCCTGTAGCCCACGATGACGCTGTACAATACTTCCATCGGTAAATGTATAAACCAAGCGCAATGCATCATGATGGAAAATAAGCTGCTGGAGCACTTGTCTGGTAACGGCTTCATCCAACCCATTTGGTGCATGGAGCATAATGGATTGGTTCCAGTGATGTTGGTTGCTGAACTTTCGTTCAAAGAACCAGCGTTGAATCGGTGTAAGGATGACCTCTCCTTCGACTGGTGATTGATCGGCCGT
>NZ_JBIVPN010000014.1:0-8043 GCF_044754665.1 Bacillus sp. NPDC093026
TTTTTATGTGTAATAAATTTAATTGTAATGTTTCCAATTCGGATTATACCATCCTTGAGGACAAAACTGCAACAGGTAAAAAGCGGGATTGGAAAGGAAAAAAGGAAAAATCGACTTTGATGTCTGAACACTATAAGGCTTTGGAGAAACGTACTGGTGCACCTTACTATGGCAAAAAAGCAGAAAATTTATGTAATTGTGCGGAATGTCTTGCGTTTAGAAGGGATAAAGCAACTGGCAGACTACGATTATATCAAGCCTATTTTTGTAAAGTGAGGTTATGCGCTATGTGTGCGTGGCGAAGGTCACTCAAAATTGCCCATCATAACAAGCTGATTGTCGAGGAAGCGAATAGGCAGTACAATCCTGCGTGGATATTCCTCACTTTGACAGTAAAGAATGTCGAGGGTGATGATCTGAAACAAACGATTTCAGATATGATGAAAGGCTTTAATAAACTGATGAAATATAAAAAAGTGTCTTCAGTGGTTCTTGGTTATTTTAGAGCTTTAGAGATCACAAAAAATCATGCACAGAATACATATCATCCACATTTTCATGTGTTGATTCCAGTGAAAAAAAGCTATTTTAGAGGTCAGTCTTATATTAAACAAGCAGAATGGACAAGCCTTTGGAAGCGTGCCATGAAATTAGATTACACACCTATTGTGCATGTACAGAGAGTTAAAGGGAAAAAGAGCATTGATGCGGAAGCAATTGAAAAAGAAGTGCGTGAAGCAATGGAAGAACAGAAAGCGATTTTAGAGATTTCCAAGTATCCAGTGAAGGATACGGATGTGATACGCGGGAATGAAGTGACCGACGAAAATTTGGAAACGGTTTATTATTTGGATGATGCTCTAGCTTCTAGGCGATTAATCGGGTATGGCGGTATCTTGAAGGAGATCCACCAAGAATTGAATTTAACGGATGCAGAAGATGGTGACTTGATCAGAATTGAAGAAGATGATGACGAGATCGCCAATGATGCGTTTGAAGTCATGGCGCATTGGCATGTTGGTATTAAGAATTACATAATCAATTAGAAAAGCAGGCTAAATAAGCCTGCTTTTTATGTAGTGTATGCTTATTATATAAAACTTAAAATAACTTTAAAATACATAGGCTAAATGACCTTTTTTATAGAAAATATGTTATATTTTTATATATTTTGATTATTTTAGGAGGGTTATTTTGAAAAATTTATTTCTTGTTTTGACTATTTTAGTTTTTTCTGTTTCTTCATTTTTTGTAGGAGGAAGTTATACAAAGGCAGAGGAGCAGAAAGTGGATATTGTTGCTAAGGCTAATGAAATTGCTAAAAAATATGGATTTGATATTGTTTCTGATATTAAAGTAGATCAGAAACATTCACTAAATTTTAGTTCTATTGAAGAATTTGAAGATTTTCTTAAAGAAGAAAATGCTAAGGGTTTAGCAGAAAATTATGCGAGTGAAGAAAATGACCAATATGTTGGTAATTCTTTAATGGCTCTAGCAACGGTAAAAGCATCATCCAAATCTAAGACTACGACAAAAACTTATAGTTTTAAAGAATACAACGGAACTGGATATATTGGTTCCTATGCTCGTGTTAAGAGAGTTGGCGGAAAGGTTAAAAATGTAAATGTATGGAGTGAACAGGTCGGCATAATGTTTGCTATTACTTGGACACAAAGATCAACATGGTATAATTTGAATGCGAAAAAAACAGGTGGGAAGGCTTATGTAAGAGGTACTAAGTTGTATGGTATGAATATTGTAGGCCAACCAGTTGGGTATTCTAAAGCAGTTACTTATACTGTTAAGTTTTAAAGGGAGGGATTCTTTTGGTTGAAGTATCTCAGGTAAATTGGTTTGACGTTGTTTATAATTATTCTGTGCTTGGAGCTTCTATTCTTTTGATTTATTTCATTGTCAAGATTGTAAAGAGGAAAAAAGCTAATAAGAATAATCATTATTAAGCCAAAGTAAAAAAATCAGATAGAAAAGCAGGCTCCAGTAAGCCTGCTTTTTTGTATGAATCATTTATTGGTCAAGAATTACGTAATTCATTCATGGTTAAATTGCATTATTTCTCTTTTATTCTTGAAATGGTAAAATAAAGATATAAAGATGAGGTGATAAACATGGGAGGATTTTATTTCTTTGGTGGCTTGTTTCTTGCGTTGTTTGCTGGTATCGGTTTAGTACTATGGGGAGTTTCTACACTTCTCAAATTGGTAACAAATAATTAAAGTCGCTTCTTAGAGAAGCGACTTTTTTGATTTTATAGATAATCATTTGCTTTACAAAAGCTTTTTACAACCTTAACTTTTTTCCACTTTTTGCACCCTGATTTTACTCCCCATCTATAAAAATCTGCTGTAATATTACTTGCTAGTTCCCAACCTACAAAAGCGGCAAGTGCTCCAAGAAATGCTACTACAACTACTGGTAACGCTTTAGTGGATACTTCACTGTTGCTTGGATTTAGGATTTTCACTAATTCATCAAGAACTTTTGAGTCCACATTTGTGAAAAATGTATTGATATTGTTTATTTCTGTTTTTGTCAATTTGCCTTGTGCTAGCTCTTCGTCAATTTGATATGTACCATTTTCTAATTTGAGTGTTTGAGCAACTACTTGTTGCTTATCTTGAAATTCTTTTGAGTTGAAATCTACACTGGTTGCTTTTGCTGTTGATAAAGAAATTCCAGATGTGATTAAAACCAGAACCATTAAACTAACAATTTTTTTGAAGTGTTTTTTTACTATGCTCATTCTGACCCTCCTAATGTTTAATTAATACAAAAATAACAATATCATCAATCAGATTGCTAGAAAACTATAAAAGTAAACTTTGGAAAAATTTATTTTTTGATTGCGGACACCGCAATCATTTTTTTTATTTTTCATGATTTCGTTTTAGTGGAATTTTGTGTGATAGAATCCTGTCACTGTGGGGGGTGAATGTGATGACGATTGAAGTTGATGTGATGGATGTAGGTGCATTAATTTTTGGTATTATTATGTTCATTACATTTGTTCATTCAGGAGAAGTAGGCGACTAAAGCCTGCTTCTTTTTTTGGACTATTAGCATCTTGGAATTAAAGACTACATAACTAAATAAAAAAAGTCTTGGTGGATTTGATACTACCAAGGCTTTTTTGCACTGGCGTGCTTTTGTTTCGCACGTTAAAATTGCTACAAAATGCAAGTTTTGATGAGATTGCTTTACTGATTCTAAGCCAGAGGGAGTCAAGTCATGAAAATGAATGACAAGAGAAGAGAAATTCAAAAAAAGTATAGGGAGGAGATAAGAAAACAAAGGCAATGGGACAATAATTACAAAAATTATACTAAGGAAACAATTATTGTAATAGCAATTATTGTGCTGATCATTTTTTTGAATTTGACATTTCATGAGCTTTAATCAAATATTCCCCCTTTCCCCCTGTACTTAATACCCATTATTGTTCCATAATGGGAATATATAGTATTATATTACTAATTGATAGAGGAGGGAGAGATTATGAACAACCTAAAATTATGGAAGTTACTTCTGTTGACTTTTGTTTGTTCTTTGATTTTTTCTGTTGTTTTTGTCACTGTTCAGCGGATTGACCTTTATTTCAATCCACCACAAGTACCAGTTAAATCGATCGAGAAAATAGAATAAAAAATTTGGGGGAAAGGGAAGCACATGAAAAAGTTAATTTTGGTCGGTACATTGCTCGTTACAAGCTTTTTTACAGTTGGTTTTAATGTTGGTTCTGTTAAGGCTGCTGAAGATAGTGATGTTATGGACCCAGTTGTTGCCAACGATGGTCCAGAGGATGGTGTAAATGATCAGTCATCTGTCCAGCTGAAGGTTCGAAAAATATCGAATGATTTTGATTTAATTACCCCTATGGGAGCTGGAGAGTGGGATTACTTAGGGTCTTCGACATTTTATCGGCAGTCTAAAACTTTTTATTCCGGTGGCGGTGATCTTGGAATTCAGATTAAACAGCCTTACATAGGTCCTGGCTTTACATGGCGTTATAAACTTGTGGAAGAAGATCCGATTTTCAATGATGATGTTTCTTACTTTACCCTATCAAATCAAGGGGGAACGTATGAAGTAATATTCAATGTTCGTAGTTTTGTTGATGGAAATAATAAAAAAGCGGAATTACATCTTGAAAAGTTAACGAATCCTGCAACTAAGGTTTCTACAAAATGGTGGGATTAACGAGAAGAAGATGAAAGACTGAGGTAAAAGCAGACCCTTTTTGTGGTCTGCTTTTCTTTAACACGCTTGACGGAAATCAGGCGATTTTAGCACGCACACAGGGGTGTGTATAAGTGCGCCCTTGTCGGGAGTTCTATTTCCAAAATTCCCACCACTTTTTTTTATGAGTAGAGGCAAGCTGTTTTTTCAATTCTTGATTTTCCTTTAGAGTATCTAATAGGTGTTTGTCTCTTTCCTCGAGCTTAGTCTCAAAGAAGTGTCGCTGTTCGTGAACTGTTTGAATGAGAGATTGGATGATTTGTTTTTGTTCATTCATCTGTGAGGTCAGACTATTCCTTATGTCCTCTAGCGACTCATTCAGCGTCAACACTGTATTTTCATTGTAATCGTCTATGGTAATAGTGATTGGATGTCCTTCGTTTTTGAGCCCTTTCTCAATGCTTTCAATAGACTTTCCTTGATCATATAAGCTACGTATTTTTTTGAGTAATGGTATAGATTCTTCTGCCACCAAGTAGCTCTTTCCGTCTTTCTTTATGTTCAAGTGATGACCATGTTGACGAATGTATCTTCGCAATGTTGTATTGGGTATTCTAAGTTTATTCTCTAGTGATTTAATAGAGTACCATTTTTGTTGATTGTCCATAGGATTTCACCACCTCGATCACCATACGATCATACCCTGATTATTCTAGTTATATCAATGGATTCCTGCGATCACGATCATGGTTGCGTCCATGGATGCGATCATTCGATCACGAGATGTTTAAGGCGAGACACTTTAAAAAAGAATGCATTTTTGATTGCATTTTTTTTATTAGTATTTTTTTGATTTTTTCATTGGTGTGGAACACAATAAAAGTAAAGTGAAGAACACGTGGCATGAGTCAACGGTAAGCGGAACGAAAGTGAGCATTAAGGAGTTGACTCATTGACAGCACCCAAAGCCTATTGGTTCAAACAAACCTCCGTTTGTTTGCGCCTGCCGAAGGGGCACCCCCCGAAGATCGGGGGTAGGGGGTTTGACCATTTGCGATCCAACGGGCAGACCGTTGGCGGGTTTGGGCAGAGCCCAAAGAGTATGTAATAAAAAAAGAGAAGTTCAAGATTAGGGGGGTGATATCAATGAATTTCTCTTTTCATAATTGTTAAGTTGATGGGGCAATGTATATCTGGAAAGAGAAAGGCGGAATTTTAAGGTTAGCTGTTAAATGTAACAGATTCTATTTTGTTGACATCTATAAAAGATGTTGATGATCCTGCTGGTGTAATGTTGTTAGACTCAGTAATTGCGACTAATCCATTAGCTGGAGTGTAATTAATAAATTGACCAGGACCATACATATAGCTTGAGTCTCCAATAATCGTCAATGGAGTTCCAGGTGTAAGAGTGGAGAAAAGACTTTTGAATCCAGATGATGAAAGATCATTGTTTGATGAAGTACCACCTATGTCAACGTTTTGAGAAATGCCCAATCTAGATAATGATTGAGAAATATTAAGCATTAAATACCCTCCTTGTTATTTGATTTAATATGTTATTCGGATAATTTGAGTTTGTATAAGCATCTCACTACAAAAGTTCTTGTATATTTTTACTCTGTTTAAGATATAGTGTGAAGATGATAGAATAAGAGAAAGTTTTATTCGGAAGATTTGTTTGGCGAAGGTGCGAAGCGAAAGACGACGATAGTCGTCGAGTGGCAACGAAAAGCGAAGCACCGAGAGCCAAACGGGAACCCCCCCCCACTAACAGGGGGGTAGTACGGAAGATGAAAATAAAACGTATAAAAAAATAAGGCGTGCATTTCAAAAATGCCCCTGAGAGCGTTCAGATTCGTTTCTGAGCGCTTTTATTTTTGTTTAGGTAATAAAGTAGGTAATAACGTTAAAAACGCTTATATGGGCTTTAAATGCGTTTTTCTGTTTTGTCTGCTGAATTCATTTTAAAAAAAGTTTGCGAGATGCCGAAAATTTTCAAAAATGGGGCGCAAACAGGCTTCTCTTATGAGAAATTATGCTAGGATTTAACAGAAAAATGGTATTTACAAAGGGGGATTGATGATGGCAAATATACCTTCTTCACAAATTGGTGTTCAAATAAACGAATGGTATATCCATATAAAACGATTCAACGTGACTGATGCTGAAATATTAAAAGCGGAAATTGAGAGAAATTTAAATGATATGGAAGAAGATCAGGACGTCCTTTTATATTTTCAATTAATGGAGTTTAGGCATCGTTTGATGTTGGACTATTTAAATCCCTCTGAAAACAGAATGAATAAAGCTGACTACTTGCGGGAGGTAGAAGGACAGGGGAAGAGACTTACTGGTCTTCTCGAATACTATTTTAATTTTTTTAGGGGAATGTATGAGTTTGCAAAAGGGGAATATTTGAGAGCTATCACGTTCTATAGACGTGCGGAAAAGAAGCTTTCACAAGTTTCTGATGAAATTGAGAGAGCAGAATTTTATTATAAAATGTCAGAAGTTTTTTATCATATGAAGCAAACTCATATGTCTATGTATTATGTGAAACTCGCTTATGATACATATACAGCGAACTCAACTTATGTTATTCGAGAAATAAACTGTCTTACAGTTGTTGCAGGAAATTATATTGATTTGAAAACTCATGAGAAGGCTTTGGTTCATTTTGAAAATACTCTTAAGATTGCTAGATCAATTGATAACGATTCTATGGTTACAAAAGCTTTGTTGAATGTTGGATGTTGTTATAATGATATGGGGCAATACGATAAAGCAGTTTATTATTTTGATCGTGCTGTTGAGGTTGGCGAAAAAATTAAAGCTAAGGAATTAATCCAAGCCTATTATGATTTAGCTCTAATTCATCTTAGAAAAGGTAAAAGAGAAACTGGAGTTTCTTTTTTTGAGAAGAGTTTAGAATATGTTCAATTTTTTGAGGATGCTTTATTTGGACGAGTTTTAAACGTGCTGAAGGCTTTGTATATAGATTTAGGTGATAGGGAGCATGTTCTTCATGCCATGAATGAATTGAGAAACGCAGCTGGTTTTCCTTATTTGGAGGAATTGGCATTAGAAGCCGCCGAATTCTATAATAGGCTTGAGCGTTTGGATGATTCTGTATATTTTTATAGACAGATGATCGATGCTCAAAAACAAATTCGGAGGGGCGATGGCTTGTATGAGTTTTAAGAGATTTTTCTCTGTAGTCATGTGTGCGCTTGTACTATTAGTTTCTGTAAATTTTGTTTCAGAAACTAAAGAGAGTCATGATATTGCATCAAGGGTTGCGACTAAGTATTCAGCAGATTCAAGAGTTGCAACATGATAAAGATGTATTAACAGACCTTTATGGTCTGTTTTTTTGTGGCTAATATGATGGCAACTGTATTTGGGATGTCAGGTTTAGTCAGGTTCTTGGATAAAGCGATTCAAAAAAATCAAAAAAAAAATCTCCCCCTGCGGGGAAATTTGGTTTAGTCTTTGGTCTTTTAGGTTTTGTGGTTTTGGGTTTTTAAAAAGATGGCGATTTCGCCAGCTTTTTGGACGATTTTGACGAAGTCAGAATCGTGTCTTTTCTTATCTTGATACTATATAGAAACAATGAGATTTTCAAAAAGTACGATAGATTCAGTTCTGTCAAGGGTTGAAAGGCATTTTGACAAGTCAAAACTCCTTCTGCTATTATTTAAGTACCACCAAAAATAATAGGATGCTAGAGAACTAGCGTCAGAAGGAGTTTTTATGTGTAATAAATTTAATTGTAATGTTTCCAATTCGGATTATACCATCCTTGAGGACAAAACTGCAACAGGTAAAAAGCGGGATTGGAAA
>NZ_JBIVPN010000015.1:0-1786 GCF_044754665.1 Bacillus sp. NPDC093026
TTCAAAAACAAACGAAAAGTCATTAGCAATTGATTTCGCATTTTTATGATTAATCCCATGAATAACTGTTCCACGCCAATACTTCGTTTCTATAAAGCCAATCAAGGTTTTTTATGAACTACAGTTTTTCTAACGTAAATGCATTCCTTCAGACACTATCTACAAAGTGCATTACAACACACTTTTTATTGCTTCATTGATCATATCTTCAAAACTTTTATATTCTTCCATAATTTCCCCACTAGGCTTATCTAGTTCAAGGAAAACACATTTATCTATATCAAAGCAGTACCAAGAAATGCTTGAATCTCCAAAGAACAGGTAATCACTATCCCACTCATTATCTCGCCAAATTTCATTTGCTCCTATAAAACCATTATTCTCATCATCAGATTTCGCATTATATATAACTAATCCATTAAATTCTAAACCATTTGCTATTTTCAACAACTTTTCATATTCACTTATCCATAAATTTTCTCGTACATTCTTTGAAACCCACTCTTTTATTAACTGAATATTTTTATCACTCGCAGGTAACATAATGGATTTCCCATCTTGATTTTTAATCTTTTCAATTTCTTCTAGTAATTCTAAAACCATAATTACACCTCTATCCTTTAGTCGTTGGATATATAGACCCTTCTGGAATTGGCCATTTAATATTTATTGATTCACCTACATTCAAACCTTTAGTTAATTCTTTTTGAGAATTAGTAAGAACTTTGTGGTATGGATCATTTTTGATTAGTATTAAATTTTTAAAATCATTCGTTCCTCCATCATCTAATGGTAGCTTATGATGAACCTGATATCCATCTGGTACTAACCCTTTTTTTAGATTTTTAATATCCATTTCAGTTAAACCTGAATTTATGAGTGGCTTAATTTTTTTCTCATCGCTTACTAAATCTTGCAAGAAATTTTTTCTAACTGAATTATTAAATTTATTTCTCAATTGTTTGAAATCTTCTCGATCACGCTTAGTATAGATTACTTCTGTTTCAAAAATGTCTTTTAATAGAACTTCTTTCCCTTTCAATTTACCAACATGTTCAGTTTTTTTAATAGTACCTATCTTCCCATCGAACCCTTTCGCCCCAAACGGCAAAAGCATCCCCAGCGCCGCATTCATACTCGCTTCCTGCTGTTCTTTCGAGATTTTATTCCCAAACATGTCTCTGCCAGTGATGGCTTCACTAAATCCGTTGGCGGCGGTGAGACCATACAAGCCTTTTTGCGAAGTTTTTAGGACGTCAAAAGATTTTTGTGACATCTTGTAGATGTCAACCGCTCTGACTGCGGCTGATGTGGCTTGGGTGGTTTTATAGACAGCTTTTCCACCTTTGAAAATGCGCCCTGCCCAGCCGACAATTGGGATGTAGCCTGCTGCTGCCATGCCGCCTGCCGCGACTCGCTGTCCTGAAGTGAGTTCTTCACCCGTGATCGGGTCAATACCTGTTGCGGCTCGTTTGGCGTCGTTCACTCCGGTCAGTTCATTCAGAATCATACCGCCATCATCAAGTGCTTTTTCATACCAAGGACGGTTCGCCAATGCTTCTTGTTCTTTCGCAATCTTGCGGGCTTCTTCTTGTTCTTTTTTGATTTTGAGATATTCAGAAGTTTGCTTCTCAATATCGCTTTTTGCTTTATAGATTTCGCTATTTTGATATGCTTTCTTATCAAAATTGATCGGTGAAATGGTTTTTCCGTCATTTGTCGCATTCATCATTTCGGCGTACAATGCCATTGTAGCCTGCTCTTCAGTCTCTGACAAAGCATATTC
>NZ_JBIVPN010000017.1:0-1171 GCF_044754665.1 Bacillus sp. NPDC093026
ATACATTCAATTCTATAATCACGATCGATTCCAGAAAAAATTAAACCAGTGTGCTCCAGTAGAATACCGTCACACACTGGCAGCTTAGGCTTTTTGTATTTGTCTACTTGACAAGGGTAAGACTAATAAAGGGTCTTTTATACATTTCGGATAGTCATATCACATTTGTCCTCTTCTGAAGCATCCATCGCCTTATATAGTACCTCGAAGAAAGTCTGGCCGTCGTTTGTTGCAAAATAATTTGATAAGTTGGTTACTTTCGGACTTATGTTATCTCCCCAAGGAGGGTTTTTTGTTAAGTCTTCAATATCCCAAATAACCTTTTCAGGAGGAAGTTTTGAAAGTTCTCCTTCAATTTCTTTTAAATTTTCTCTTGCTGCTGGAACGTCTGACCACTCTAATTTATCATGATATAAGTTATTCATTAACAGAGGGTATTTTGTTCCCCAACCATCTTTTTCTAAGTGATATGAGATTGTTGAAAAGAATGAATGAACAAAATCACCATGTCCGGCCTCATAGAAAAAACAGTCAACCATAAAACCTACAGTCATATCTTACACCTTCAATCCATTTTAAATATTATTTCAGCTTTACTATCTGTTCTTTCGTCTATTTTTCGTTTAACATCTCTTAAAACATCTCTGGATACAGTTTGACCACGTACGTCTATTATAACAGTTTGTTTGGTTCCTTCAGGCAAGTCTTTTAATCTTTTGTTAAATTGATTGGAGACTATTCTAACAAGATTACTTCTTCCTGATGATGTGGTCAATTTATAATTTTTCACTTCAATACTATGCAAAGTATCATAAAAGTCTGGTCGAGAACTATTCTTTGTCCCATGTTTTACTTCAGTTCTATCTTTGAAAGATACTTGATCTTTATATCCAGGATACTCTTTGCCAATATCGATTTCAGATTGTCTCCAGGACGGTCTTTTAGGAACACTAGGATTTGTTATGTTTAACTTTTTGCTCATCCCATGTAATCCAAATCCACCAAGAACACCGAGAGCTTGATTAAGACTATTCTGACGTTGTTCATCAGATATTTTATTTCCAAACATGTCTCTACCTGTAATCGCTTCGCTGAAGCCGTTGGCGGCGGTGAGACCATATAAGCCTTTTTGGGAGGTTTTCAATGCGTCAAAAGACTTTTGCGATGTCTT
>NZ_JBIVPN010000018.1:0-1089 GCF_044754665.1 Bacillus sp. NPDC093026
TTATAGAAACGAAGTATTGGCGTGGAACAGTTATTCATGGGATTAATCATAAAAATGCGAAATCAATTGCTAATGACTTTTCGTTTGTTTTTGAACTATTATTTCCGAATGTGAATAGTGATAAAGAGCAGACCATCATTTTTATGAAAAATAGCAATATGGATAAGGATTCTGATCAAAAAATGTCTATAAATATTTCTTTTTATGATAACCCAAGAAATCAAGTCATGGACACAATGTACAAACTCAGAAATTTTCTCATAACCTATCATCATAAATTCAACTATGTTGAGCCTATAGTCTATTTTGGTTATCCAGAGAGTAAAGAAAATCGTGTATTAGATTATTCTAAAAAAGATAAGTATAGATTTACCTCAAAAGCGAGTCTGTGCGAGTATTTTGAGAATGAGGTTTTAAGACCGGCTAAATATACGGTTGATGAGATACAACAAATAAAAATGATTATGCAAAACGTTAACTATCTCTCATAAAAAATTAAATACATGTCAACTTATAAAGCATTGGATGCTTTCAGACCGTAGACAAACCCCACCTTTACTTGAAGTAAAAGTGGGGTTTTCACTTGTTTTGATACAATATATAAGTTGTCTTACGCTTGACATGGTATTTTCCGTTTTATGGAACAAAAAATAGGGATGCCTTTTGTCTGTTTAACCTTCCATTTCTTTTCGCTGTCATTGTCGAGCTGAAAGAAACGGTTCCCTAATTCAGAATAGAGATGGCGTTGATGACTTGTAAATAAAAATATATTGATATCTCAACTCATTTCCCCTTATCCCTTTTCCTCTTCTCCTTCTCCGCCCGGTAAAACTCATGGAACATCTTCATCAGTGCCCGTTTCTCAATCCGCGATACATAACTTCTTGAAATTCCAAGCTCCTTCGCAATTTCCCGTTGCGTTTTCTCCTTTTTCAAATCCAGTCCGAATCTGCCAACGATGACTTCTTTTTCTCGTCCATCTAAAATGTCAATGTACTCTTTGACCTTTTCAAGCTCCATATTTAGTTGAATGGTGTCAATCACGTCTTCACTTTCTGATTTTAAAATGTCAATCAATGAAATTTCGTT
>NZ_JBIVPN010000019.1:0-1056 GCF_044754665.1 Bacillus sp. NPDC093026
TTGGGGGTCTCCCCCTGTGAGAGTAGGACGCCGCCAAGCTTGTCTAAAGATCAGTTCCATTCGGAACTGGTCTTTTTTGTGTTTTTCAGGAAAGGTCCATCATGGATCTCGATATGATAAAGGCATATATTGCAGTCTAACCAGCGTCTCGTCCTTTATCAGTTTCACATACGCAGTGGAAACCTAATATAAAGATAAATCACTATGCTTGCGAAAGTGCACAGGAACAATATTGCCGAGATAAAAGGGAGAATAATGTGTGGATTCTATAAAAGTGATTTTTTTATCATGAGAGTATTCTTAATTGACCATCTGCTATTTAGAGAAAGAAGAAACACACCTTATTAGAAGAAGATGTATGAAAAGAGAGAGTGCTCATGACAAATGATAAAGAAATGTTGCTGTGCAAACAGTTTTTTATACGAAAATGATTTATCAGAAAAATAAAATAAAGAGAGACATTTGACTTGAACGATCAGCCGTTGAAGAAATACAAAATCCGTAGAACAGCATATAAGAGTGTGTTTTTTACATTGATAATAGCCGATTAGAGGTATTTTTAACAAAAAGCATTTAAAAATGAAAAAAGACTTTTAAAAGGTTGAAACAAGTGGTAGAATTCTTAAGGTGACTTAACGAAGAATGAAGAGAAATGACTTTAAAATAAGTTCAAAAAATTATTTTAAAAAAGTCTTTACAAACAATATCTTATCGTTATATAATACTATTTGTCAGATTGAGAGTCATTCGGAATGATACTGATATGGAGGATTAGCTCAGCTGGGAGAGCATCTGCCTTACAAGCAGAGGGTCGGCGGTTCGAGCCCGTCATCCTCCACCATATATATTCTTACATAATGTTAGGATAGATAAAGCCGGTGTAGCTCAATTGGTAGAGCAACTGACTTGTAATCAGTAGGTTGGGGGTTCAAGTCCTCTTGCCGGCACCACTTTGATATGGTAAGATAGACAAGTCGCTTTGAAAGCGAGCCATTAGCTCAGTTGGTAGAGCATCTGACTTTTAATCAGAGGGTCGAAGGTTCGAGTCCTTCATGG